>CAZJVP010000049.1:0-9641 GCA_964549615.1 uncultured Thermococci archaeon
GCCGGGGAGAGGGTGGGTTTGGGAGCCAAAGCTTCATCGTCGAATGAACGTGCCGGCGGGGAAACTTGACGAAATCGCCCCCATGGTGCCCGCGATGGAAAAGCCGACCATCTCCAGGCTCTACGGCGAGGACTGGTACGCATTGGAGACGGTTGCAGGAAAGCGGGAACTTGTCCAGCTGATCCCGAGGCTCAAAACCATGAGGCGGCAGCGGCTTCTCACTCGATAGCCATCAGGCGCTCAACCGCGTAGTCCGTCACGAGCCTGAGGCCCTGCATGCGGAGCGCATCATCGAGACCGGGGTCCCCCGTATCGACCCTGAGGCTCCTGAGTCCCTGAATCTTCCCCCAGGTTGCAACGACCAGGATGTTGTCCAAGCCGACCCGACGTATGACTTTCGGGCTGATCTGCTGGTTTCCCCTCCCGAAGACGAACCCTTGGCCACCTATCGGGGTGACGATTATCTGGGCCGGTCTTCGATCAATAGCCTTCAGGACTTGCCGCTCGTTCGCGTCGGAAACAATCATCTTCCCGTCGCAGATGAGATCCACGCCCAGGAGGGTTTTCTTCAAGTCGAGGAGGTCCGCTATGATCCTTGTCGTCGTCCCGGGTCCAAGGATGTAGACCGTTCCGGGCTTCATACGCTCGATGACGTAGGTTGCTATGGCGGCCTGGTTGCGGAGCTCGCTCTCGGTCATGGGACTTGCGGTCTTCATCCCTTGGATGAGGTTCGCCTCGAAGGGGGTCAGCATGTAGCCGTGAAGGGCCGCCGAGAGCCGACCCTTCCGGAAGGCCTCCTCGTCCACGTCCATCACCTCGGCCTCCCTCAGGGGCAGGCTGGCCTGAAGGAACCCCGCCGCAATCCTCGCAGCCGCCCTCGGATCGACTGCGAAGACGGCGCTGTGCATCTTGACTCCCGTTGGCACGCCCAGAACCGGGGCGGCCGATCCGGCCCCGCGTAGAACGTCCCTTGCAGTTCCGTCCCCGCCGCAGAACACGAGGAGGTCTACCCCCTTGGATGCCATTGCGGCGGCGACCTCCGCCGTGTCGTTGGCGCTTGTGTGCTTCTTTCTCCTCCCGAGGACATCGCATTCAAAGCCGCATGCTCGCGCTTCCCGCTCGCCCATCATTCCCGCGCCGGCCGTGATTCTAACGGCCCCTGTGAGCCGCGCAAGCTCCGAGAGGAAGAGCCGCGCCCTGCTCGGGGCGATGGGCCTTGCCCCAATTTCCAATGCTCTCCTCAGGACTGCCTCGCCGTCCGTGCCCTTGAGGCCGACGGTTCCCCCCATTCCGGCGATGGGGTTCACTATGAATCCCATCAGCCTCTCGGAGCTGCCTTTCCCGAGCCGCGGCTGATACAATAATCCGGCCTTTCGATTTCCTTCACATCTTCCCACAATCAACGGTGGCGCCTTCGTGGTGGAAGCGCTAAACCCATCATGGCCTTTCCGCAGAAATGGCGAGGCACGGCGTCGAAGCCGCCGCGCCCCGCCTGGGAATCGCTGCCCAAGTGCGGGATGGCTTCGGCTCAGATGAGCTTGTTGACCTCGTCCAGCCAGGGATACAATTGCCTGAGCTTTCTCATCGAGGCCTCGACCTTCTCCCTCGGGTACTCGTACGGCAGAAGCTTGCCGCTGAAGTACTCATCGTAGGCTTTCATGTCGAAGTATCCGTGGCCGCACAGCAGGAAGAGGATGGTCTTTTCCTCGCCCGTCTTCTTGCACCTTATGGCCTCGTCGACTGCGGCCTTGATGGCATGGGCGGGTTCAGGCGCGGGGATTATGCCTTCGCTCCTGATGAAGAGCTTCGCGGCATCGAATACCTCTACCTGATTGTAGGCGACAGTCTCTATCTGCTTCTCGGATGCCAACCGGCTTATGGTTGGAGCTATGCCGTGGTACCGGAGCCCGCCGGCGTGGATCGGGGGTGGGATGAAGTCGTGACCGAGGGTGTGCATGGGAACGAGCGGCGTCAGCCTGGCCGTATCTCCGTGGTCGTAGGTGTAATCCCCCCTAGTGACGGAGGGGCATGCGGTCGGCTCAACCGCAACGAAGCGTGCCGGCTTTTGCGCCTTGCCGGACACCCTGTCGTAGTAGAAGGGCCAGAACAGCCCAGAGAAACTGCTCCCGCCCCCGATACATCCGTACAGAACATCGGGGTAGTCGCCCGCGATCTCCATCTGCTTTCTCGCCTCTAGGCCGACCACCGTCTGGTGGAGCAGCACATGGTTGAAGACGCTGCCTATCCCATAGTTGGCTTTCTCGTCGACCAGGGCGTCCTCGACCGCCTCGCTTATCGCGATCCCGAGGCTTCCGGGGCTGTTCGGGTCCTGCTCGAGGATGCTTCGCCCCGACTTGGTCTGCTTGCTTGGGCTCGCATAAACATCGGCCCCGAAGGCCTCCATCATCATCCTTCGGTACGGCTTCTGCTCATAGCTAACCCTCACCATGTAGACCGTGCATTTCAGGCCGAACAGCATGCAGCCGAATGCGAGGGCGGATCCCCACTGGCCGGCGCCCGTCTCGGTGGCCATGCGCTCGGCGCCCTCCTTCAGGTTGTAGAAAGCCTGGGGCACTGCGGTGTTGGGTTTGTGGCTTCCAGGCGGGCTGACACCTTCGTATTTGTAGTAGATCTTGGCAGGGGTCTTGAGGGCTTTCTCGAGGCCAAGTGCCCTGAACATCGGGGTTGGCCTCCAGAGCCGGTAGATCTCCCTGACCTCATCAGGGATGTTTACCCACCTGTCAGGGCCGAATTCCTGCGCAAGGATCTGCTTGGGGAATATCTGCGGCACTATCCCGCCGCCGGGGGCCCTGGTCTTCGGATCGATGACCGGGGGCAGGGGTTTGGGTAGGTCTGGTAGTATGCTATACCACTGCTTCGGCAACTCTTCTTCGTCCAGCAGTATCTTCCTGTCCACCATCGTTGACACCGCTTGACTGAACGCAAGTGGACATTGATGCTCTATTTAAATCTTTCATGATCTTTCCTGTCCATCGACCGCTCGAAGCGTGCAAGGTCATGTAACCGAGCGGGCTTGCGTTCCTTGGCCGAGCGCCGTGCCGAAGTCGCCTCATTACGTTTATCAGCCACGACTCTTCCCCGGGGCATCATGCCAGGGGAGAGGAGCTACCTCGTCGAGACATCGGATGGCCTTGAGGTGGGCAATCCGTTCCTCTCGGTTGCCATAAGCACGGCAAGAGGGCTCCAGCCGGATAGGCTGTTTTCCAGGGAAACCGGCCTGACCTACGCGGACGTTCCCTACCTGTACAGGGTCCACGGAGGCTGGGAGACGCCGGTTTTCGAGGGGTCGAACACGGCGAAGGCGGACGGATCAATCGCCCTCACTCTGAGGGGAAGGCTGGGGCCAGCCCTCATCAGGCAACGCTTCATAGTTCCCGACGCAGATCCATACATCGAGGAGACGCTAACCGTAGAAAACTCGGGCTCTGAGCCGCTTGCATCCGCGGCTCTCGCGATGGGCTTCGCACGGAAACTCCACGAGGCCATGGGGGACTTGCGCATCACGAGCATTCCCTTCAGGCGCGACCTACGGGGGGCCCGTGGCGAGTACCAGGACTACTCTCCCGAGGAGATTGCAATGAATAACGGCTTCTTCTGCCCACAATGGCCACGGCGGGAGGCGACCAAGGAGATGGGGGCTGAGGGCTGGGTGTGGGACTTCGGCGAGAGCTCGCTCTTGGTCGCCAAGCACGCCCCCGAGTTGATCGAGTTCTCCATCCTCTCTGCAGAGGAGGTTGAAGGAGAAACGGTCCTGAGGTTTGGGGGCGCGTCGGTCTGGCACGGGGACCCCGAGGAGGCAACGAGGCTTGAGCCCGGTTCCAGCCTGACTTTCTCGGCCACGAGGTACGTCCTAGTGGACGGCGGTCTGAAGCAGGGTTACTACGCCTTCCGGAGCTATATGGAGTCGGTCGGGCACGGGGTTCCGCCCAGCTTCGACCCCCCTGTGCATTGGAACGAGCTCTACGACAATCCCCTTTGGTGGAGGGGCGACACCCTTGAGAACAGGAGGAAGCTATACACCCTGGCGCACATGGAGGAGGAAGCCGCCAAGGCGCGGGAGATCGGCTGCCAGGCCCTCTATCTGGATCCTGGATGGGACACGGTTTTCGGCTCATCCATATGGGCCTCCTACAGGTTGGGGGATGCCGAGGGATTCGTGAAGCTGATGAAGGAGAAGTACGGTCTTGGGGTCTCCCTCCACGTTCCGCTTGCCGCCTGGTCGGACGTTACGACCTACCCCATGGACGCCCATAGGCGGGATGAAGATGGGAATCTGCTGGAGGGGCTCTGCGGCGCCTCCCCCGCGTACCTAGAGACCAAAAAGCAACGCCTGCTCGAGTTGGCCAGGGCGGGATTCGCGTTCTACATGTTCGACGGGTCGGGTTTCACGGGGCCTTGCTGGGATGCTTCGCACGGCCACTCGCTTCCGCTGAGAAGGTCGGAGCACTGTGGGGCGTTGCTTGAGTTGGTTCAGGCGGTTCACGAGAAGAACCCGTCCCTCATCATCGAGCTACACGATCCTATCCTCGCTGGCGTGCCGGAAAGGTACGCGCCGATGCACTACCTACACGGGGTGGGACCTTCCTTCGACGAGGCATGGGCCTTCGAGTACATGTGGGATCCAATGGATGACCTGATCTCGGGCAGGGCGGTGAGCCTCTACTACTACAACATGGCGTACTCGCTGCCCCTCTACATCCACATAGACCTCAGAAAGGACAACGAGAATGCGCTTGAGTTCTGGTGGTACGCGTCAACGTGCAGGCATCTGGGCATCGGGGGCAAGCACCCTGATGGCAGGGTCTGGGAGGCTCACAAGGCGGCGATGCGCACCTACCTGAGGCTGAAGAGGTTCTTCACGCAGGGGACGTTCCTGGGCGTGGCGGAGGACGTGCACCTCCACCGACTGCCCGACGAGAAGCGCCTGGTGATGAACGTTTTCAACCTGGAGGCCAAGGCGACAGTCAAGCTGATCGATGTGGAGCTTTCCGAGGTTGGCTTCTCGGAAGTCTCGGAGGTCTCGGAGGGCGAGTGGTCGTTGAAAGGCGGTCGGCTGCGCATCAAACTGCGGATGAGGGGTAGGGATGCTAGGGTGCTGGAGATTCTCTGCTCGTAGGGTTTGTTGGTCCGGTTAGGGGAGGTTTTGCGTCGTGGCGCGGGATGAAACCGTCTCATGCCCCAAGTGCGGTGCAAGCGTAAGGAAGTCGAGGCTTAGGCGGCACATGAGCAAGGTCCATAGGGAGGAGCTGGTGAGCGCGGAGGAACGACCCAGAGCGCGGCCCGGCAAGTGGCGCAGAAGGTTGGCGAGGAATCTAACGAAGCTGGCGATGATTGGGCTGGCCGTCCTGATCGCGGGCGCGGGAGTCTACTACGTAGTGCTGAATCCGCCGTCTAGGGAGAGGCTGCCCGTCGCCTTGTTCGACACAGACCTTGGGTCATTCAAGGTGGAGCTGAACACCGAAAAGGCCCCGATCACGGCCGGCAACTTCATCGATCTTGTGGAACGGGGCTTCTACAACGGACTGACCTTTCACAGGGTCGCGCAGGGTTTCGTGATACAAGGAGGCGATCCGTGGGGAAACGGGACGGGAGGATCGGGGAGGACCATACCCTGGGAGGATACCTCGCTGAAGAACCTCAAGTACACAATCGCCATGGCAAGGGGCCAGGATCCCGATTCGGCGTCGAGCCAGTTCTACATCAACCTTAAGGACAACCCGAGCCTCGACCAGTTCGATCCCCCCTTCGTGGTATTCGGCAAGGTCATCGAGGGCTTCGAGACCGTCGACCGCATCGGATCGCTCTATCCACCCGGCTCGGACTCTTACGACGGCCCACCCACGTCGACCGTGACGATGAACGTCTCGATCGTCAGGTGAATGCGGGCTACGAGGATCGCTCTGGTCTTCGGCAGGGTGTGGCCGACGCGAGGTGGGTTAGACCAAAGCCTCAACGCGCTCTCCAAAGCCAACTTAGGCGTCCTATTGGCGGGGGCGAAGCTCGATACGAGGGGACTTACTGCGGGGGAGGCCACGCAAGTCCCCTAACTGCGAGGCGGGCCTGTCCCTATGCATGCGGCTAGAGCCACCTATTGTGAGCGGACCATCGTCAGGCCGGGCTCAGCACTTGAACACGACATCGTTCTCGTGTGCTTTCTGGTCGAGTTTGAGTCCTATGGACTGGCCCTTCTTGGCCGACTGGATGGGTTTGTGCTCGATTTGCATCGAGGTGACCTTCTGCTTGAAATCGGTGTGTGCACCCTTTATGCGCACGGTGTCCCCCAGGTTGAGCGTGTCGCTGAGTTCGACGACCGCGACCCCGATCTTGGAGAAGTAGTGCGTAATCCTGCCGACCTCTTTCCCTTCTTCCATGCCAATCCTCGGGACAGGCAACATCCCACGGAATATTAATGTGACGATCGGCCGGAGGTGGAGCAAGGCTACCAGTTCCTCGGCCTTCCGTTGCGCCGTAACGGGTCGCGGCCAAGGCCCGATTGCCGGTTGGTTGAGATCAGCACTTCGTCAAGTACGTCGTCCGTTGATCTGGCGGGCGAAGCCGACCTTGGCCGTAGAGGGCTTCCTCGCATTTTTAAACGTGCGACCTTGAACGCCGAAAGGGTTTTTTCCGTTTGGATTCAGCTGGGATCTCATCACGGGGCTCGTGGGGCCAGAGAGAAACCGGAGGATGGCGGCGATGGGAGCTTCCATAATCGCGGACAACCTGGTTTTTGCATACGGCGATCTGGTGGCTGTCGATCACGTGAGCTTCCAGGTCCAAGAGGGCGAGATCCTTGGATTCCTGGGGCCCAACGGGGCTGGCAAGACCACCGTGGTCAAGCTCCTCACGGGTCAGCTGAAACCGAAGGAAGGCAGGGCCCTCGTGCTTGGCTACGATATGGCGCGGGAACCAAAGAAAGCTGCTGCCAAGATAGGCGTTTGCTTCGAGGAGAAGAACCTGTATCCGAGGATGACGGCTAGGGAGAACCTTGAGTTCTTCGCGAAGCTCTTCGGCGTCAAGATCGACGCCGAGGCCCTGTTGCGCAGGGTTGATCTGGCAGGCAAAGGAAACGAACGGGTCGAGAACTTCTCCAAGGGCATGAAGCAGCGCCTGATGATAGCTAGGTCCCTTTTGAACAGACCGGAGGTCCTATTCCTGGACGAACCCACCGACGGCCTTGATCCGGTTTCGTCCGAGAACATTAGGCGGGTAATCCGGGAGGAACAGGAGAGGGGCGCGTCCGTCCTTCTGACGACCCACGATATGCTTGAGGCCGACAAGTTATCGGACAGGGTCGCCTTCATCAACGAAGGGAGAATCGTGGCGCTCGACACCCCCGAGAATCTTAAGCTCAAGTACGGCAAGCGATCCGTGAAGGTGAGACCCAAGGGTCGGGCGGAAGGAGAGGAGGTCGAGATACCTTTGGATGACCCTGGGACGCCGGAGAGGATCAAGAAGATACTCCAGGAGGGTGAGTTCGACACGATCCACACGTCCGAGGCAACCCTAGAGGAGATTTTCATCAAGCTGACCGGCAGGAGGTTGTAGCGCTGAATCTAGGTCCGGTGGCGACGCTGATCAGGAAGGATGCGGGGGAGATATTCAGGAACAGGTTGAGCCTTGTCGTCACGGTTCTGATAGTCATCATCCTACCCCTATGGTTCAGCCTCATGCCCTCCCAGGTTGAGGAAACGTTGTTGCTCGGGGTCTACGCCCCCGGTTTGGAGCGGATCTTCGACAGGATGAATGCGACGGACGAGGCCCTTCAGGTCTCGCTCTACAACGATACGAATGCCCTGAAGGTGGACGTGGAGAACGGAGACATCATGGCCGGCGTCGTCCTGCCAGCCGATTTCGTCCAGACACTAATCAGGGGAGAAAAACCCCAGGTCGACCTATATTTCCCGTCCGTGGTGCCCGAGGAGTCGAGGGGACCGATAAAGGCGCTGCTCGAGGAACTGTCCTTCATCATCACCGGGCAGATCCTGCCGGTCCTTCTCGATGTGCGGGTGGTCGGAGAGGACTACGCGGGGAGACAGCTCCCATTCCGGGATCAGGCAAAGCCCCTCTGGATAACCCTCGTGCTGCTCGTCGAAATAGTTGCCATGGCTTACTTGATCATCGAGGAGAAGCAGACCGGGGCGATATTCGCCCTCCTCGTTACGCCCGCCACTACTGGCCAGATCTTCGCGGCCAAGCTGATGGTGGGGACGGCCCTGGCGTCCGTGGAGACCCTGCTCGTCATCACGCTAATGGGGTCGATTGCGAAAGGAACGGTTGCATTGCTGATCAACGTGCTTCTCGGTGCCTTGCTGGCAACGGGGTTTGCCTTCCTGGTAGCGACGCCGGCTAGGGACCTGAAGTCCTCTTTCTCGTGGCTCATGATCCCTTACGTCGTGCTGATGGTGCCGCCCATGACTGTGATCTATCCTCAGGCGGCGTCCTGGGTTGTCAAGTTGCTGCCCTCCTACTACCTGGCGGACAGCTTCGACAAGGTTCTGAACCGGGGGATGGGCTTGGCAGGGGTATGGGCGAATCTCGTCATCCTCGCGATCTTTGATGTCGCCATAGTGGGCGCGGGCGTTCACGTCCTCAGGAGGAAGTTCGAATGAGACTCCGCATCATCGGCTCGATCATGGCGAAGGACGTCCGTCAGGGGCTGAGGAGCTCCATCTTCATCTTCGTCTTGGTGTCGCCCTTCATTTACACCTTCGTCATCGGGATGATCTTCGGTGGGTTCGGCCAACATGAGCCGAGCTTGGGAATCGTGGATACGGGGGACTCCGAGCTCGTGGCGATGATCAGGAACTCCAAGGGGTTGGCGACGCGGATCTATTCCTCAGAATCGAGTCTGATCTCCGGACTGGAGAACAACGCCGTGGACGCGGGAATCGTCTTGGGCGCGGATTTCGACGAAGCCCTGCTTCAGGGCAGGTTGCCTCAGATGGCTCTCAGATTCTCGGGGAGGAGCTATGCCTCCAACCGCCTGATCATCCAGAACACCTTGACGAGGTTGGTGCGGGAGATGGCCGGTCAGGAGGCCCCCGTCGCGTTCAACGTCACGGTTCTGGGCAGCGAGAAGGCTCTGCCGATGCGGGAGCGGGTGATTCCATTCATCTTCCTTGCGGTGATCATGGTCAGCGGATTCTTCCTGACGTCGCTTGGAATCGTCGAGGAACGGGAGGAAAGGACCATATCGGCCATCTCGGTAACGCCAGTGGCGATTTCGGAGTTCATAGGCTCGAAGGCAATGCTGGGATATCTGATGGCGTTGGCCGCAACGATGCTTACCTTCGTGATGAACGGGGTGACCTCCCCTAGGTACCTATCGCTTCTCATGCCCTTCCTGTTCCTTGGGGGGGCGTTTGCGGTGTCGATCGGGATCATCTTCGGCGTTCTGCTTGACAACTCGACCGAGCTCATGGGGATGGCGAAAGGGATCAACTTCCTTCTTTTCGCACCCGCTTTGGTCATCCTGTTCCCAGGCATTCCCCAGTGGGTAGCCAAGTTCTTCCCGACGTACTACATAATCTACCCGATAATGCAGATCAGCATGATGGGGGCCGGATGGGCAGAGGTCTGGACGCACTTCGTGGTCCTGTTGGCGATCGTCGCCGCTGTCG
>CAZJVP010000050.1:0-3009 GCA_964549615.1 uncultured Thermococci archaeon
AGCGTGCTCTTTCCGGATCCCGAGGGACCCATCAGCGCGACCGTCTCGCCCCTTTGGATCTGGAGGTCCACCCTGTCAAGGGCTCGCAGAACCTGGTCGCCGATCCGGTAGGTCTTGCTCACCCCGACGAGGCTGACCACCGCGTCGCCGCACAATTCGATCTTGGGCCCCCGGTGAAACGGCTTATATGTGTTGGCTGGAATCCCCACGTGGGTGGCGGTGGAGATGAATCGTCGATCCGGACTCGCCGGTGTAGACGGGTCTCAACGGCCCCAGCCGAGGGGTCGGTTTACCGCTTTGCGTCTTTGAGTTCCGAGATGAGGTCCCTGACGGCCGCAGCCATGGCCGGGTCCTTGAGCGCGAAGGCGACGAAGGCCCGGGCGTAGAGCTCGGGAGACCCTATGTCGTAGACCGCGTCCTCCGGCCGGTTCTCCAGCGCGAGGACGGGGCCGGACCGGGAAAGGGTCATCAGGCAGTCCGTGAAAAGCTTCTCGCCCCTCCTCTTAGGCGTCTTCTCTATGGCGTCGAAGATTTCGGGCTCCAGCACGTACCTTGCCGAGATCGTCAGGTTGCTGGGCGCCTTCTCAGGAGCGGGTTTCTCGACGATGTCCTTCACCCTGTACAGAGCGTCGCCGATGGGCTCGACCGCCAAGACGCCGTAGCGGGACACATCCTTGCCCGACACCCTCTTCGCGGCGATGGTTGCCTTCGGGGCCGTCTTCAGGTGGCTGGCGATCAGTCGGGAGAGCATGGGCGTCTTCGACTCGGAGTGGATTATCGTGTCTCCCAGGGCGAGCACGAAAGGCTCGTCCCCCACAAAACCCTTGGCGAGCTCAACGGCATCGGCCATCCCCGTCGGCAGCCTCTGTCTGACGTAGCAGATGCGAAGCTTGATGGCGTCGATCTCGGAGAGCTTGTCAAGCTCGGTCGTCTTGTTTCCGGCCATCAGTTCGGCCCGCAGTAGAAGGTTCTCGTCGAAGTGGTCTTCTATGGCCCTCTTGGTGGAGCCGGTGACTATGAGGACGTCGGTGATCCCGCAGCTCTGCATCTCCTCAACGACGTACTGGATGCAAGGCTTGCGGCCGACGGGCAGCATCTCTTTTGGCTGGCTCTTGGTGGCCGGGAGCATTCGGGTGCCCAGCCCAGCCGCGGGGATGACGGCCTTCTTGATGCTGCCCATGCGGCAGGCTGTTGGGCGCGGTGCCTTATTAAGAGTGCGATGGCGCGTGCGCTTCTCTTTCAACATGCGCGGCCCTGGAGGTCCTTCTTCCGGGGCAATCCGACGCTATGCAAACCTTCCGATGCCGGATTCTAGCCCGGCTGGAGGGCCAGTCTGTCCGGGTTTCTGCCTCTCAGAAGCGACGATTCGTAGGTTAGCAGGTGGGCCGGAAGCATTTCCGAGACGAGGAAGAGATGGCGGGACTCCGGGACCTGTATGGCATCGCCGGGGGTGGGGGGCTTGCCCTCGCAGATCGCTATTGCCCGCGCGCCCGTCGTGCTTGCCTCCTTGAGGTTTCGCGCGGTGGCATCATCCCCCTTGCGAAGGAAGAAGAGGCAGGTGTCCCTGATGCCGGGCTGGAAGAGCTGCGTTGACCCCGCGCCGGGCTTCTCCAGCCCGACGGCCCTCAGCCCAGCGAGCTCGTTCAGCCGTCCGGCCGCCTCCAGCGCAACCGGGTAGAGCTCGTTGCGACCGAAGGCGAGCACGGTTTCTGAAAGGTAGATCCGGGTGGCCAGCACGTGCGCCCTCCTCCTGATGTCGGGCATGGCCTCCTTGAGCGACTGGCCCAGCTGTGAAAGCTCCTTCCTAGCTCTGTCCACCTGTCCCCTGATCGCGTGGGCCAAAACCAGGGACACGCCGACCTGCCCGGTGAAGACGCCCAAGGGGGAGAGGTCCTTCGGTCCCCATGTGCCGAGCCGGACGAGGTTGTCCACGGACCTCATCTCGGAGAGGCCGTTTCCGGTCACGAGGGCGGTCTTTGCTTCTTGCTGCCTGGCGAGGTGCAGTGCCTCTAGGAATGATGTCGGGGGCGAAGCCGATGACATCCCTATCACTAGGTCCCTCCTTGAGAGGCGTTCCCGGGATTTCCTGAAGTCCTCGGCCAGGAACACGCTCGCTCTGATCCCGGCGATGTCGTCCAAGAGATAGGAGGAAGCGAGGGACGAGTTGTAGGACGCGGAGTCGCTCAGGATGTAGACCCGGTCGGAGCGCTCGACGCCGTCCGCCATCAGTTCGATTCCCATCAGGTCCCCCAACCCCATGATCAGAAGCAGGTCGGGTTCGAAGTTTATCTCCTTCTCTACATAATGCCTGAAGCCCAGCCTGTTTTCGGCCAAGTATTGGCGTTCGACCGGGACCCAGGATTGGTCCGCCGCCTTGCCCGAGGCGATGTCGATGACGCGGACCGATCCCGTCTCTAGGATCGCAAGCTGGCCGTTTCCCAGCGCCGCGGCTCGATGCGCCGCGCCCACTAGGCACGAGGGCTCGGAGCTTGCGACGGACGAGTTCGCCGACGTTCCGACGTAGAGGGGTTGGTGCTTCCTGCAGGCATAGATCCTGCCGCTTTCGCCAGCGCAGATGAGGGCGAAGGAGAAGGAGCCGGATAGGGACTGGTACGCGGCGGCCACGGCGCTTGCCAGGGGGGACCCGCCTCGCCGCATCTCCTCGACCAGGTGTGGGATGACCTCGGAGTCGGTCTGGGTGGAGAATCTGTGCCCCCTGTTCTCTAGGGCGGCCCTGAGCTTCTCATGGTTCTCGATGATGCCGTTGTGCACGACCGCTAGGGAAAGGCCGCAGTCGGTCAGGGGGTGGGCGTTTGCTTCGGAGACCTCGCCGTGGGTCGCCCAACGGGTATGGGCCATCCCGGTCTTGCCGGGCAGGCCGGCCGCCTGCACGGAGGGCTCGATCGGACGGCCCAGGGCCTTCCGGACATGGAGGGCACCATTGCAGGTACAGATTCCCCACGAGTCCGTCCCTACGTAGGCCATCCTCGGGATCCCGCGAAGCAGGAG
>CAZJVP010000051.1:0-152484 GCA_964549615.1 uncultured Thermococci archaeon
TCACGGTGACGGATACTGCATACTGATACTGCATACTGATAATGGTTCGCTAAGCACATACTTAGCGAACTAAGTGGAGGGGCCCGGGAGTCTCGGGGATGATCAAGCATCACGGTGAAAGGTTGCAAAGAGCCCCACAGACAGATACACAGAACCAAAAGATTTATGAAGCACATACTTTCGGTTTACGTATCGGGAAACGGTGTCCGACCGTGCAGTCCCCTTTGATATGGACTGCGTTTTCCCGGAGTGTTTTACAGACAGAAAACGAAGCAAGAAGGAGGATGATGAAGGATGGTCGGTGAGGAGCCGTCTTTTGAGATAGTTGACATCTCGGAGGTCCCGCGGAGGAGATGGACGAAGTATTCCAGAATCGTTGAAGAGGCCATCAGGCTTCCTGACGACAAGGCCCTGAAGCTTCAGAGGGTCGGGATCAACATTCCAGCACTTCGGGCTGCATTGAGGAAGAATCGGGCCGGGCAGTATTCTTTCCGCATCTCTAGGGGTGGAGAGTTCGTCTATGTCTTTAAGGTTGGGAAGGATGCGGGAAAAAAGAAGAGGGTAGGTAAGATCTCGTGACGGGGAGGGATTTATGCGATGGAGCCGTTGGTTCAAGTCCCATCCCCTCCACTTCTCCTGGGGGCTCCATGCTGCCTTCATGCCCTCTCTGCCTTGCCCACTTCTTGGTACAGACGTAGACGCATCCTGGGGTCTTGGCTACCACAAACTTGTAACCCTTGTGTCTCCACAAGGCAGCGCGAAGCGCAGACACACCTACGAGGCTGCGCTCGATCCGTAGCGCCTGACCGAGCAGGTGGGGCGAGCCTCGATGGTTGATGAAGGCATTCGAGATCCTCCTCATTGGATCGGATTCTCGATAGTAGGAAGGCGAGTCGAGTTGGACCAAAGGGAAGGCAATCAAGCTAGTAGAGATGGCCTGCGCCAAGTCGGACCGGCCTCTTGACTTCTAGAATGGCGAAAACCCAGATAGCTATCCACGCTTGCCACAGAGCTCTTCTGCTCGGCTCCGACCTGAAGCTCTTGTCCGCTGGAATCACGCCAAATGGTGAGACTTAGCACTAACTGCCCACGCTAGGAGGCAGTTCAAAGTTCCCAGTACCGTAAACTTAGCTTCGCTTTTTGACCAGTCCGCCTCGCACTCAGTAGTTGATGGCCAGCAGGACTATGCTCGTGCCGAATGCAAGGGCCCAGACACGCTTGTCCCATTGGAATATCTTCTGTCCGTCGAGGATCATGAAAGGAAGGCAGTTCCAGACCGCGATCAGCGAATTAAGGTAGGCCCCCTCCCTGAGAAACGGGGCGGCGGGAATTACTGCGGATAGGGCCATGAAGGCCACCGCAAGTGCCATGTTGAAGGCCGATCCCGAAAGGGAGATCACTCCCTCCTCTTCCCTAGAGATTCCGATGCCGTATATCCTGACGGCTCCTAGGGCCGCGAAGATGAACCCCACGAGAGCGCTCACAAGCGCCAAGACGAGGCCAATCGGCCATATCTGGTAGGCCGCCCAGTAGCCGAATCTCATGGCCATGTACTTGTGTGCGAGCTCGTGCCCGATGAAACCGACGCCGACCGTGAGGATGGCCCAGCAAAACCTGGCGGGATCGAACCGGCCGGCATAGATTGTGAAGGCCAGGCCTAGGACGGCAGCTGAAAGAAGGATCTGGGCAGTCTCCCAGCCGCTCGGCAGCAATGACCCCGTTGATGTTCTCATGGCAGAAACCCGCATAGATTCCGAGGCCAGAGGCGTCTCAGAAAGACTTTTATCCAAAAGCGCTCAAATATGCTTTCCGAAGAGCCCCGCAAAGCTCGATAACCGTAGGATGCCGTGAAACCGTCCGAAGGGAGTCATTCGCGCTTTGCCGAAGTGGGGCTCGCCGAAGCCGACCGCGACGCGAGGTGAGAAAGTGACCATACGGGTTTCAAGCCTCTACGATAAGGAGGTCTTCAGCAGTTCCGGGAACCATATAGGGAGAATAGAGAACGTCATGATCGAGGCCCGTGAGGGGCGCGTCTCCGCCATCCTGCTCAAAGGGCGGACCGGCATTCCCTTCGATAGGGTCATGGCCGTGGGGGACGTCGTCATAGTGAAGGCGACTAAGACCTAGGAGAAGGCAACGGTCACTTCTCCACCCTCATCGCTTGGAGGAGCCTTCTGGTTACGCTTTCCTTTACCATCGAGATGAGCATCTGAGAGTCCTGCGTGCCGCTGAAAACTCCCAGGGGCACGGTCGCGCCAGCCGAAGTGGGATGGCCGCCCGTTGATCCGAGGTCGCCGAAGCCCCGCTTCATCACATCTGCCACGTTCATTCTGACGTCCTTCGTTCTAGCGTTTACCACGATGTTCTCGTTGACGATCGCGAACACGAACGCGGTCGAGACGCCCTCCAGCTTCAGCAGGTACTCGCAGGCTTGAGGGATCGCGTCCCGGTTCTTGATCACCCCCGCGGTGGAGATCACAACATCCCGCACGAAATCCCTGTTCTGGATCGCCACCGCCAGCGCATCGGCCGTATCCATGGACACGCTTGGCGATTTGACTTTCTCCAAGAGATCCTGATCGGAAAGGGGCACCAGGTGATTCACCGCCATGATGTCGTCCGGGCTCATCCCGCGAGTGAACTCCGCGGTGTCTGTCATGATGCCGTAGAGGAGGGCAGATGCCAGCTTCTTGTCCGGGGTTATTCCCGCAAGCTCCAAGTACTGGGTCATTATGGCGGAGGTGGACCCAGTTGACGTCCTGATGTCGAGGAAATCCGCGTTCAAGGTCCTGTCGTGCAGGTGGTGGTCGATGATTATCTGCGGCGTCCTGTCGGCGGTTAAGGCGCTCACGTAGCTCAGGTTTGAGACATCGACAAGGGCGATGCTCTTGTAGGTCCTGAGTATGTGCTTCGTTATCACGTCGACGCGGGTCAGCTTCGTCCCTAGAAGGTTGACTAGCGCCCTGTTCTCGTCCCGGCCTATCTCCCCGGCGTACATGATCTCGGTTTCGACGCCCTCCTTCTTGGCGAGTTCTGCGAGCGCCGAAGCGCTGGCCACAGCATCGGGGTCTGGATTGTCGTGAATCAGGATCGCCAGCCGTCCGTCGCCGGATCTCATGATGGATCTGAGCCTGGTGAGCTTGTTCAGGGGTCGCATCTTCGCCAACTCCTCGTTGACGAAGTCGGCGGCGGCCTCAGTCTGTGCATACACCCTGTCGACCATCAGGCGCTTTAGCGCTGGCACGTCTATGCCCTTCTCGCCGATCGCTACCACGAACTTGTCGGGATACTCACGTTTGATGGTCTCACATATCTCCCTAGTATCCCTGGATGACTCCCCCATCACCACGACGACGTCCGCTTCATCCTTAAGCCTCGCGCGGGCCAGGGTCGTCAAGTTCCTGGGCTTCCCCACCACGACCCCGTAGCCCGCTTCGCGGAGTTCCCTAGCCTTTTCCTCGTCATCATGGACGATGGTGACGTCTTCTTTCAGCGTCTTCTTGATGAACTCCGCTATCCTGAGGGTGACGTCGTTACACCCCAACACCATGTACATGGAGCCTTCCCCGAACGAGGCGACTGCGACCCAGGACCGTTATAATATGTTTTTCGTAGACCTCAGAAGTGCCCACGGTGAGACCTACGGGAGGCCGGAAACACTGGTCGAAAAACAATAAATATCCGCGGGCCTCAGTGGCGCAGGATGCCTCTCAGCGCCAAGGATCTTGAGGCCAAGATCGACGCACTTTACGAAACGGCCAGACAGATCCAGATGGAAAGGGACGAACTGAACGAAAAGGCCCGCAGGTTCCGCGAGAGAAGGGACGAGCTCAATAGCCAGGTCAGGGAGCTGTTGATGAAGGCGGACGAGTGCCGGGCGCAGCGTGACAGAATCAACGCCCAGATAAGGGCCCACAAGAAGAGGAGGGACGAGGTCACCAACGCGGCAAGGCTCGCTCGGGCGAAGATGAGAGAGATGGGCATTGACATTAGAAAGATGCCGAGGCTTCCCTCCGAGGAGGAGATAAAGGAGAAGATTGACCGCATAGAGTGGGAGATTCAGACGCGGGTGCTCAGCGTCCAGGCCGAAAGGAAGCTCGTCGAGAAGGCCCAGAGGCTGAGAAAGGAGCTTCAGGAGGCCCACGCGTTGCGGGAGAGGCTCAGGGAAGTGGGCGACAAGAGGGTTGAGGCAGAGGCATTGCGGATTAGTTCCAACAAGCTTCACTCCAAGATAATCTCGCTCTCACACGAGTCCCAGCTTCACCACCGGAGGATGATGGAGTTCCTCGAACAGGCAAGGCCTCGAAGAGAGGAGGCGGATGCCAATCATCGGAAAATGATGGAGTTGATCCAGCAAGCCGATCAGAAGCACGCTGAGCTAATGGCGATCAGGCAGGAGATCGCCAAACTGACCGAGAAGGAGCGAGACCTGGATCGCAAGAAGGAAGAGAGAAGGTCTCTGGCCTCGGAGAAGAAACTGAGGAAGAGGGCGGAGGAGGCGTTGGAGAAGCTGAGGGCCGGCCAGAAGGTTGAGCTCCAGGACCTCATGCTGCTCAGGGAACTCAACCTCATGTGACTCAGTCCCAGAACCTTCTTGTCCTGACGTACAACTTCTCCTGGGAGAATATGTCCCTAAGGAGATCCTCCTCGCTGCGGTGGAGCTTGGACAGGACTCGAGCCGCGGTCTGGGGTCCGATGCCCCTCGCCGCCATGGTCATCATCGCCCACTTTCCATACTCCGAGACGAGGTCGGCGCTGAGCCTTGCCCTATCCGCAAGCTCCTTCTGAGCCCGGCTGAGCCTGCCGCCCTGGCTTCTGCGGCGAAGGGCTTCCTCCGTCTGCACGTCGCCCGCCCGAAGAGCCGCAAGGACCCTTGAGCCGCACGACAGGCAACGGGGACGGTCGTCCGCCTCCTCAACCCTAAGCTTTCTCGAGGCAAGGCAGTTCATGCAGACCAGCTTCATCCTCTTGGCCATGAGCCTATTCCTGAGGATCGACATGATCTCCATCACCGGACTCTCGGCCGAGATTATGTCCGAGAAGCCGTCTTGTAGGAGAGCTGGGGAGGCGAAGGGGGAGACCTCGTTGCTGCGCACGATCTCTACCTTTATGCGGCCGGCCCTAATGTCCTCGAAGATCGAAGCGACCGTGGCTGGGTCAAGCTTCTCCAACATGATCTCGTTGAAGGCTTCGTCGAAGAGCGGCGTGTCCTCGTAGACCAAAGCTAGCCTATCCAGGCTTATGGAGCTATAGTCGACGTCCCTACGCATCGCACCGAACCTCTTCGCGACTTGAACCAGGCGCCACTTGAACAGGGAGGTTCGTTTCATCACGATCCGCAGCACAGGCACTATGTGTTCGGGATCCAGGTCCATTATGGTCTGGAGCACGAGCTCGGGCTTACCGGATCCATCCGGGAAAGTGAACACTATCCTGTAGGGGTCAACCTTCACTCCCACCGCCGCGCCGAACCTCGCAGTCAGAAGCGCTGCCACGATCCTGGCAATCGTCTCGTTCGCCTTCGTGCCGAAGCACCCGTGGAAGATGACCTTGTCTTGGTACGCCTCCAGAACCAGGTTCGTGTCGGTGGCGACGACGCTGCTCCTCAACTGGGACCTCACGTACTGCCTGATCAGGGAGAGCTCTGCTTTGCCTATGTGGTAGTCGGAGAGAATTCTCTCCTCGTCAAACCCGTCGCAGAGTAATGCCCGGAGCCTGCCCACCTCTTGCGCGACCTCGTATGGCACGGGTATCATCTCCCCTATCCAACCGGGAATCGCGCCTACCGGGTTCACCACCGGTGACACGAGGACCTTGTTCTCCTCTATGTCCAGGATCGACCATGCCTCGCCCTTGGTGATGAAAACCGTGCCACGTTCGGCCCTGGTTGCGACGAACTCCTCGTCCAATGTGCCTATGGTCTGATTGTTGACGATGTTGACGATCCTGAACTTCTTGACGTCGGGTATTGTGCTAAGGTTCTCGAAGTAGTACTGCCATGCTGCACGCTTGCGCCTCAGAGTGCTCTGATCCATCCACACCATATCCTGGCTCTCCAGCTGCCTGACGACCCGCATGAGATCCTCGGGGCTGAGATCCCTGTAGGGATGGGCCCTCCGGACGACCGAAAGTATCTTGGACGCTGGAACCAGGGGCTCCTCAAGGCACATTCCCACGATCTGATGGGCCAGCACGTCGAGCGATCGCTCGGGCATCAGCGTCCGTTCTATCTCTTCACTTGCGGCTCTCCTAGCGATGACCATGGACTCCAAGACGTCGTCGGGATCGACCGTCACGATCACGCCCTTTGAGGTCTGTCCGGTCCTGTGTCCTGACCTTCCGACTCTTTGGATAAGGCGGCAGACTTGGCGCGGCGACATATACTGAACGACCAGGTCCACGCTCCCCACGTCGATGCCAAGCTCCATGGATGAGGTACATATGATGCCCTTGATCTCTTCGGACTTGAACTTCCTCTCGGCCTCGATCCTGACCGTGGAGGAAAGGGAGCTGTGGTGGACATCAACGGCTGCCCCTCTGTCCCAAAGGTTGAATCTGGATGAGAGCACCTCGGCCATGTCCCGCGTGTTGACGAAGACGAGGGTCGACCTGTGGGCATCGACGAGTTCCCTCACACGCCTGAGCCTTGCAGCGCTCTTCCTGGAGACCATTATCTTCTTGGATATCTTCTCGTCCCCGGCCTTGGGCCGGGGGAACTCGACAGTCAAGGAAACGTCCCTGAAGAAGGCCGTCCTGCAAATCTCTACCTTTCGGTTTCCGCCGAGAAAGCGCGCCACCAGCTCCGGCGACCCGACCGTCGCGGAGAGCCCGATCCTCTGGAACTCCCCTGCGAGTTCCACAAGCCTTTCCAGTCCGACCGCGAGCTGTACGCCTCGCTTGTCCTCGGCAAGCTCGTGAATCTCGTCGACCACGACGAACCTGACTCCGCTCAGATGCCTCCTCATCGTCGATCCTGGAAGTATTGCCTGGAGGGTCTCGGGCGTGGTGATCAGGATATCCGGCGGCCTGACGGCCTGCCGCCTCCGTTCCTTGGCAGGGGTGTCTCCGTGCCTTACCTGGACCTTGAAGCCTAGGTCTTGGCCCCACCACTCGAGCCTGTCGAGGAGGTCCCTGTTCAGCGCGCGGAGCGGGGCTACGTAGAGAACGCTTATCCCCTTGGACCTGCCGTCCCGGATCATCCTATCTAGGATCGGCAGGATGGCCGCCTCAGTCTTTCCCTCCCCCGTGGGGCCGATGACGAGGACGTGACCGCCGCGCCTGACTGCAGGGATCGCCTCCTGCTGTATCGACGTGGGCTTCGTGAAGCCCCTGCGCCGCAGGGCATCGTTTATCTTCGGGTGCAGGTCCGTGAAGACGTTCGGTCCAGGCGGCCCCGGTGTTTCCGCCAGGGAAAGCTGCTTAGTCTCGGCCATCAAGAGTCCCCTTTCGGCGATGCACGAACTCCGGCACCGCGTCCCGCATGGGCTCGAAATCGTTAGGGTCTTTGACCAACATGCACTTCATGCTGACCTTCGAGTGAAGGCTGCTCGGCAGCCTTATGATTCTCTTCTCGTCCATGGTTACCTTGGCGTCGGTCAGGGACGCGGCCAGGGTGGAGAGGAAGCCGAGGAGCGCGCCCAACCTCTTCTCGCCCAATAGGTTGTTCAGCGCGATCCTGTCCCTCGCGGACAAGGCGTTCAGTATCTGCTCCTTTTCCTTGATTGCACGGTTGGAAACCGTGCTGGGAAGGGGGCTCAAGTTCTCTTTCCTGGCCCTTCTCAGGATCCACGAAATCCGCCTCCTGAACAGAGCGCTGTAGCCTCCTTCCATGAAGAGGTCCCCGGGAACCCTTCCGCCGGACACGTAGTCCAAGATCTTTCTGCGCCCGGACGAACCTATCACGCTTATGCTGGGGTCCAAGGCTCTGATGTGGTACCCACGGCCCGAGTAGACCAGATAGATCTCCCGCAGGGCAAGATCTCCCCTCAGGGCGTCGATGTAGTCCAGGGCCAGTTGCTTGGCATCATTCAAGCACACCTCGCAAACGTTGCCGGGCGAGCATTGGCAGGACCGGACGGGCAGGTCCTTCGCGTCGATGTCGAAGGCCAGTTCGGTTCTGAACATCCCTTCCCTCCTCTCGGGGTGTCTGTAGAAAGCCACGCTGCAGTAGGCCGAATAAGGTGCTCGAACCAGCAGGTATTTCGCGAGATCGTCGGGGCTGCGGATCACATTGTACCGGTCATTGGGGCCACTACCATCGTGGTCGAAGGCGAACTCCCTGGAGCTTATGCCGTCGGTGACGAAGGCGGGCAGGTCATGGATCGACCACTCCGACTGGTAGTATGACCTCTGTTCCTCTTTGGACGCTTCGCCGTATAGTGCCATGTCCCCGTCTCACTCCTGACGTCTACGGCATAAATATTGTCTTTTGGGTCACGAAGATTGGCTGCCTCGGGGTGGCGTATCAAGGCAGCGGATGGCGAGCCTCGGTGCGGATGGATTGCCGGATTCGGGCTTCCGATTGACGGCATGCGGAGATGAAGTCGCGCGTGGTTATGGTGTCGCCAAAGTGAGTTTCGAAGTACCGGATCGCCCACCGGGTCGCAAGCCTCTCCTGGAAGGTGTCCGGGCACTCAACCCCCACCGTGGCGTCCCGGACGAGGTATAGATGATAGTCCCGAGGCGCCATCTCCTCGATTCCCCCTGGCGCGCGCAGGATGCACATATCCGTCGCGAACCCGCAGTAGACGAGGTTCTGGACTCCCCGCTTGGAAAGCTCCGCGTCCAGCTCGTCGGTTTCAAAGACGAGAGGCTCTCCGGGCATGGGAGCCACGATCTTCGCCCTATCCATCCGGGAAAGCGGCGACCGCGTCGCGTAGCGCTCCCCATGGGACCGCCAGGCTATTGCCTCCCGCCAACCGCGCGGCTCGGCGGGGTCGGAATCTGGCTGATCGTCAGGTTTCACCATAGCTCGGTTGCGCCGTATCACATCCGATTCGACATGGCACACAAGCACCCCGGTGCGCCTTGCCGCATCCATCATCGGGCGAATCTTCTTTCGCATTATGCGCGAGGCCTCCCTGTGAACGATCGGGAAGCCCATGCCGACCCAGAAGTTGGGATCGATCCTAGGTCCGTCCTCGCACCCGATGTTCCAGCAATGCATGACCACCAATGCGGTCTTGGGCTCCTCAAGTTCGACATCCTCATAGGCGTATCCTGGCCGCGTGATCGGGATCGTGCGGTAGTAGCGAGTCCTGAGCCCCAGCATTCTACCGCTTCCTGTTCCGCTCCGCGACGGAGCGGACGATCTCGGCAGCAAGCCTGCAGTGCTCGGCCCGGTACTTCTCGCAGAAAGTCGACCACCGTATGAAGTTTTCCAAGAAGTCCCTGGCTCTGGGACAGGAGTCAGCGCTGTAGCGGTAGGTGTGGCTCGCCGGCGGGACTGAATAAGGGTAGACCTTTCTGCGGGCGTAGTCATCGAGAAATGTGCAGGCTGCTGGCATCAGGTAGTATTTGCCCTGGCCGGCTCCGGGGATGCCGGCATCCGACAGCTGTTGTGCGAACTCCTCGGCGCTGCAGGTGAACTGCCCAGGATCGATGCTGAACCCGAACATCCAGCAGGAATAGACGTTGAGGTAGTCAGGGATCCGAAGCGGCGTTATCCCAGGGATCTCTCCGATAAGATCCGTGAGCATCCTGGCCATCTTATCTCGATGGGCGACCTGGTCCCTGATGACCTCAAGCTGGGCTAGACAGATCGCCGCGGTGCATTGCGTCATCCGGTAGGCATACCCGGGTCGGACGTGCTTGCGGCCGAAGTGCGGTTCCATCACGGCCCCGCGGCTCTGTCCCATGAACCGAATTCTTTCCGCAAGCTCGTCGTCGTTCGTGACTATGCAGCCCCCCACATCGGAGCCCATCGTCTTCTCTGCGTCAAACGAGAACGCTCCCGCCCTAGAGAGCGTGCCGGCAAGCCGTCCTTTGTATTCCCCGAAGAGGGCCTGGCAGGCATCCTCGTACACGGCAAGGTCGTTACGTTTGGCAAGGGCGTTTATTGGGTCCATGTCGCAGATGATCCCGGTCTTGTGGACGACGAGGATCGCCTTGGTGCGATCTGTGATGCAGGGCTCGATCGTCTCGGCGCTCACGTTGAGGCTGTCCGGAGCGGTGTCCGGAAATACCGGGATGTAGTTCTCACGCACGATGCCCTGGATCGTACCGTAGTCCGTCACCGGGCTCACGATGATTTCGTCGCCCGGGTCTAGTTCCAGCGCAGCGGCCAAGCACGCCAGAGCCGGCGTGCAACCGGGGGTCGCAATGCAGTGTTTGACGCCCAGTTCCCGGGCGAACGCCTTCTCGAAACGCCCGACCATATCGACGGTAAGGCCGCTGTCGACAACTTCCTTGAGGTATTTCAGGCAGTTGGGCCCCATCGTGCGCGGGAAAGAGTTGGGCAGCCTCCCACCTAGGCCCTCGAAGGCCGCTGCGCCGTACCTAGCCCTCTCCTTGTCCGTACTTACACCCCGAAAGAAGATGCTCGACGACCTCGTTGGGTTCGGCCAGCCAAACCTCATCCCCTCCAAGGCGGATCACGGCCTCGAAACGTTCCTCAAGCTGTTCCAACGTGCAGTCCTTCCAAGGATGAATCGGCTTTCCGGGCATGGGGCAGTGGCAGTAGTCGATGACCCAACCTCGCTTCTCGATCGCTTGGTGGATCCGCTTGTAGGGATCGAAGGCCGAGTAGAAGGGTGGCGGGAACTGGCTGTGGATGGGCACGCGGCAAAGCCGCATGGGGTCAGTCCCGCGCGTGTTGATGTCGTCGTAGATGGTCATCACGGCCTTGTACCCCGCCCTCCTTGCCACCTTCAAGGCCGCCGGGTAACTGTCATTGCTCCCTGGGACGCAGAAGATGGATATGGGAAGGTCCAGTTTGCGCTCCAGGATGGCCTTAGCCATGACCACCTCCTCCTCTGCATTATCGTCAGTTATCGGCGCATGGGTCTTGCCATGACACGAAACCCCCCAACCTTCCTTGCAAAGCATCGCCACCTCCTCCTTTGAGAGAATCATCATCCCGTCATAGCTGCTCCCGGGGACATTCCGCGGCACGCCGATCTGGTCCGCCACCAAGCAGACATGGCCCGGAATGCGGTACTTGCGGTGCAGCCCAAGCGCATAGTCTAGGAGGGCTTGGCACCCTTCATCGTAAGTGATCGAATACACCCATCTCTTGCCGTCCTTCCAGACCCCATCAACCGCCTCTCTCGAAGGCCCGACCGGCAGCATTGCTGTCCATCCCTGCTATGATCCTGCCTGCCTCCTAACGTTCCTTAAGCCCAGATATTATATGTTGCGAGTTCTGTTGTGCTGCGGGGCCCCTTCGGCCCGGCGCATCGGCCTAGGTTGAGAAAACCTTTATTTACCTAGCTTGGGCGTCCAAGACAGGGGCGAAGGTGAAGGCCCAACGGCCGGCCCCTTCGTGATCCTTCTGGTGATATCGTGTCCGAGGAGCAACAGTCAGCCCAGCCGTCACAGCAGCTGCGGGCACAGGCTGCGCAACCACAGCAGGAAAACCTCCTTGTACCCATGGACACATACCTTGCTTCGGGCGTCCACATAGGCACCCAGCAGAAGAACAAGGACATGGAGGAGTACATCTACAGAGCCAGGACGGACGGCCTCTACGTCATGGATGTCCAGAAGACGGACGAGAAGATCAGGGTTGCGGGCCGGTTCGTGGCCCAGTACAAGCCGCAGGATGTGCTCATCGTCTCCGCCAGACAGTATGGCAAGAAACCGATCACGATGTTCGCACAGGTGACCGGCGTCCGCGCCAAACCCGGCCGATTCGTGCCCGGGAGCCTCACCAACCCCAACCTCAAGGAATTCATGGAGATCAAACTGCTCATCGCGACGGATCCGCGGGCCGACGCCCAGGCCATCTCGGAGGCTAGGGACGCGGGCATCCCCGTGATAGCGCTTTGCGACAGCGACAACGAGACGTCGTACGTGGATCTGGTCATCCCGACAAACAACAAGGGCAAGAAGGCGCTCTCCCTTGTTTACATGCTCCTTGCAAGGGAGGTCCTGATGGCAAGGGGCGAGATCGACAGCTACGAGAAATTCCAATATGGCGCGGAAGCCTTCGAGGGGGAGTAGGGGTGGTGTCGAGGCGTCCGGCGGTCGCGGGGCAGTTCTACGAGGGAAGAGGCGAGGCCCTAAGGTCCCAGATCGAAGGCTTGTTCAAATCCAAGATGGGCCCGGGATCCCCGCCCAAGCAGCCCGGCAGTGAGGGCCGGGTCGTCGGCGCCGTGGTGCCTCATGCCGGCTACGTCTATTCAGGTGCCGTTGCGGCTTGGAGCTATTCCGCCATATACAAGGATCGCAGGCCGGGATCGTTCGTGATACTCGGGCCCAACCATCATGGCGTTGGGTCGGGCGTTTCCCTCTTCCCGGAAGGGACGTGGGAGACCCCGTTGGGAGCCGCTTCCATTGATGATGGGCTGGCGAGGGCCATCCTCAAGACCTCAAGCATAATCGACAAGGATACGGAGGCGCACGCCTACGAGCATTCCATCGAGGTCCAGATACCCTTCTTGCAGTACCTCTTCGGGGGGATAAGGTTCGTTCCGATCTCGATGATGCTCCAGGACCTTGAGACGGCAACCGAGGTTGGTCGCGACATTGCGAAAGCAGCTAAAGCCGAGGGCGCGGATGTAGTCGTCATAGCCTCGACAGATTTTTCCCATTACGTTCCCCCCGACGTCGCCCACAGGAACGATGACTTGGCCATACAGCGCATCCTCGCGATGGATGCGCAGGGGCTGTTCAGGGTGGTAGAGGAGGAATCCATTTCCATGTGTGGTTATGGGCCGGTGATGGCCGCAATCGAGGCCTGCACCGCGATGGGTGCTAAGAGGGGCGAGCTTCTGAAGTACGCCACATCCGGCGACGTGATGCCCATGAGGGAGGTCGTCGGGTACGCATCCATTGCCATGGTGAGGGGCTAGGCTCCGAAGCGCCTCTCCCTGTGCTGGAAGGTCCTGATGGCCCTGAGGAAGTCTATCTTCCTGAACTCCGGCCAGTACGACTCGCAGAAATACAACTCACTATAGGCCGACTGCCACAGCAGAAAACCGCTCAATCTCTCCTCGCCGGAGGTCCTGACTATGAGATCCGGGTCGGGAATCCCATCCGTGTAGAGGTGGGACCTTATCAGGTCCTCGCTGACCTGCGAAGCGTCGAGCAAGCCCTGACTGACCTTGTACGCTATCTTCCTGCATGCCTCGACGATCTCGAGCCTGCCCCCGTAGCCGACGGCGACGTTGAGTTGGTAGTCCGAGTATTCCTTGGTTGCGGCCTCGGCGACCGCGATGGCGTCGCGGACGTTCTCCGGCAGAAGATCGGTCTTGCCTATGGCGCGCACCCTCACCCTGTTGCGGTGGACCCGTTCGTCCTTGGAGACCTCTCTGAACTTCTCTTCGAACATCGACATGAGCGCCTTGACCTCTTCGCTGGGTCGGTTGAAATTCTCAGCCGAGAACGCGTAGACGGTAACGATCCTAATGCCGAGGTCCCAGCACCACTCGAGAACCTCTTCCAGCTTGCTCGCGCCCGACCTGTGGGCTTCGTTGCTGCTTATGCCCAGCGATCTTGCGAATCGTCGGTTCCCATCGAGGATCAGTCCTATATGACCTGGCAGGGGTCCTTTCCTGACGCCCCGTTCCAGCCGCCATTGGTAGGCCCTGTATATCGGGTAGAGTAGCAAGCCTCCCGCCCGACGAAGAAGCGTTTTCAACGGTACAACTACCCCGGCGCCGTGGCACGGGGCCTCCGATTCCATATTAAATCTTTTCCGCGCTGAAAGCGGGCTCTTGTGACTATCTGTCTATCACCCCTTTGGGCGTCCATCCGCCATGAGCATGCTGGCCGGACGGCAGAATGATTTTTCCAACGGCTTTGGTGCAAAATATTTATATGCTCAGGCGGTTCGAGCGAGGCCGCCTGAGAAGTTCCCCCTAAAAGGCGAAACCCTTTGGTGACGCCCCGAGAAGAGAAAGGAATCTATGGCCTGGTCGGCAGCCCGGAGCGCCTCAAGATGCTAGAGGAGCTCAGATCGGGGCCCAAGGACAGGGGGTACTTCATCAACCTCCTTCACCTCTGGCCTCAGGCCGTCAAGTACCACATAGACATACTCGTCCGAGGCAAGCTCGTCGCAGAGAGATGGGCCGAGAAGGGAAGGAGGAAGAAGATCTACAGCCTCACGAAGGAGGGCGAGCGAGCAATGAGCAAGGTACTGCAGCAGGGAAGGCGCTTCCCAGGCGACGACTGGGTTGATGTGTTCGTCGGGCCCAAAGGGAGGGACGTCCTCAACTTTCTTACCTCGGTGGCGGATGGCAAGTGGCACGACCTTCGCGAGGCGAGACAGCGCATCGGAGACCGGGAGATAGAGGCCTTGCATAGGAACGATATGATCGAGATCGATGCGAAAGGGTCAAGGGTCCGGATGAAGGAGTTCAGCCTGGCCATAAACTCCGACTGGATAAGGACCTTGGCCGGACGGAGCTCAAAGTCAGACTCGCGAAGCGGTGTCAATCCATGGTCTACATAGAGAAAATATCGATGAGGGGTTTCAAGTCATTTGGAAACCAGAGGGTGAGCATACCGCTCTCGAAAGGGTTCACGGCCATCGTGGGGCCGAATGGTGCCGGAAAGAGCAACGTGGTCGACGGCATATGCTTCGTGCTCGGCAGGATGTCATCGAAGTCGATGCGCGCGGAGAAGTTCTCCGACCTGATCTGGGCGGGAAACGAACACTTCCCTCCAGGATCCTACACCGAGGTCTCGCTCCATCTCAACAACTCAGACAGGAAGATACCTCTTGACGAGCCAAAGGTGGTCGTCTCACGGCGGGCCGATGCATCCGGGAGGTGCGTGTACCGGGCGAACAAGAGCCGCGTGACGCGCAACGAGATAGTCGATCTCCTCTCAATGGCCAACATCTTCCCGGAAGGCTACAACATAGTATTGCAGGGAGACATAACCAAGATCGTCAAGATGACGCCGGTCGAGCGAAGGATGCTCGTCGACGAACTTTCAGGGATAGCCGAGTATGACATGAAGAAAGAGAGGTCGATGAAGGAACTAACCAAGGCCGAGGAGAACATAAGGGCAACAAACCTGGTCATAGACGAGGTCCTCTCGCAACTGCGCAGGCTTGAGCGCGAGAGGGATGAGGCCGTCAGATACCAGGAGATCATAACCCAGATCAGGGAGCTCAGATGGCAGCTTCAGTACAACCAACTCAGGAAGGACAGGGAGCGTTACAATGCCATCCTGGAGAGGACGAAGAAGGGCGCCGAGCGCATAGCGCAGATCGAAGCCGAGATCCAGCAGCTCAGCTTGGAGATCCAGAGGGAGCAGGAACGGCAGGACGAACTCCAGAGGACGATCGAGAGACGACAGGAGATCGATATGGAGAGGCTCGGAAAGCAGATCGAGGAAGCGAGGGCGCAGATCGTCCGAGCCCAAGAGAACCTGAAGAATACGATCGAGAACCTGGAGAGGCAAAAACAGGTGGCGGCGCGGCTCGAGGAAGAGAAAGCTGGCACCGCTGAGAAGATCAAGGAGAGAAGGAACAGAATCAAGGCTTTGGAGGGACAGCGGCAGACGATCGCGAGCCTCCTTGAGTCGCTGCGCTCAAAACAGGCCTTGCTCAACGGTCGGATCGCCAAGGTCGAGGAACAGAACTCCGGCCTCAGGGACGCTCTGGCCAGCGTGGAGCTCAAGCTGAAGGACGCCCGCGCGGCGGACGCAGTCGCGCGGCAGAGGTGCTCGCAGGCAGCCGCTAAACTGGGACAGGCGCGGCAGGAGCACGCATACCTCCAGAAGTCGTATCAGGAGCTCTCAGAAAGATCCGAAGGCAAGAGGCTAAGGCAGGCCGAGGACAGGAGGGAACTGGCAGACCTTGAGGCGAAACTGTCCTCGTTGAGCGATGAAGCCCGAAGGTTGGCCGGGGAGATCGAGAAGGTCACTCGGACCCTCTCGACGGTGAACCAAGAGCTGGAAAAGACATCGAGCAAGGAGGCCCGCATGGAAGCGTTCCTGAGAGCGGCCGACGAGAGCCAGAACCCGGTCAAGAAGGCCATATCGTTCCTACTTCAACGCAAGGTGGCCGGGGACCCAGCGGGAATCGTCGGAACCGTTTCCAGCCTCGCCAAGGTGGCAGACTGCTACCGGACACCCATCTTCGCTGCGACCGGCCCCCTGTCGGATTACGTCGTGGTCAAGGACAGGCAGACCGCAGAACAATGCATACGCCTTCTGAAGGAGAAGAAAGCTGGATGGGCCAACTTCATTCCTCTCAGGGACCTGGAAAGGGTGAACTCCAAGCCGTCCCCAGAGTTGCTCAAGAAGAAGGGCATCGTGGGACTCGCCCTGGACATGGTCGAATTCAGCCAAGACCTGAGGCCCGTGTTCGAATTCGTCCTGGGCAGCACCCTTGTGACCAGCGATCTGGAGTCATCGGACTCGCTCCCCAAGATGTTTCGCACCGTGACCATGGACGGCGAGGTGGTTGATCCATCGGGCATCGTTTCCGGTGGGTACTACGATCTTGCGTCGGGTCTCGCCCCCGCGCTGAGCTTCGGCGAGGGCGATCTTGCAACCTTACGAGATCAGGCCAGGTCGCTGAGGGACGAAAGGCAGGCGCTATCGGAGGAGCTTGAGGAACTGCGATCCAGACTCCTTGAGGTGGAGATGAAACGGGCCGAGGTTCAGGCCGGCATCCAAGGCAGACGGCAGAGCATCGATCTGCTAGAGAGGGAGATCCAGGAGATCGATGCCAAGATGCAAGAGACGTCAGCGTCGATCGGGATCGCCGAGCAGACGATAGCTGAACTTGCCTCCCAGGCCCAGGAGGCCGACGATGCTGCGCGGAAGATGGCGGAGGCTCTGGCCCGCCTTGAGATGGAGAGGGAGCGGCTGCTACGCCTTATCGAAAGCCCCGAGCTTAGGGAATTGGACAAGGAGGCTAGAGCCCTCTCAGCGGCCATCAGCGAGAAGATTGAGGCACAGGCCAAGATTGCCTCGGAGATCACTGCCCTAGAAAGGGAGACGCAACTCCTCGAGGAGTCAACGTCGACGGGTGACGATCGGCTCAAGGAGGCTAGACAGGCGGTGGCAGGACTGCAGGTGATTCGCGACAAGATGGAGAAGGACATACCGAACCTGCAGAAGGAGCTCGTGCAGCTTACGGACTCGCAGCAGGACATCAGGGAGGGCATTCAGGAGCTCAAACGAACCCTGTACGAGCAGAAGCAGGCCCACGGAGAACTGGTCCAGAAAAGGGCCGCCCTCATCGAGGACAAGAACAGGCTCTCCGTCGAGATCAACTCGTCGGTCTACGAAAGAAGCCAGCTTGACATCGAGATCCACCAACTCGAGGAGCAGCTCTCGCTTGCGGGTTACGAGTACGAGCCCCTGGAGATCGACAACCTCGAGGAGCTGTCAAGGAGGATCACGGTGCTGGAGGCCGACAAGTCCAAACTCGAGCCGGTGAACATGCGGGCAATAGAGGCGTACGAGGAGACGGAAGCCAAGTTCAATGAGTACAAGGAGAAGCGGGACAAGGTCATGGAGGAAAGGGAGGCGATCCTCCGTTTCATGAGCGAGATCGAGGCCAAGAAGAAGCAGGTCTTCATGGAGGCGTTCAACAGCATTGCGGCCAACTTCGAGAAGATCTTCGCGAAGCTCTCACCGGGAGGCGTGGGGAAGCTCTTGCTGGAAAACAATGATGACCCATTCCAAGGGGGCCTTGAGATCCAGGCGAGGCCAGCAGGCAAGGAAGTCAACGTGATCGACTCGATGTCGGGCGGCGAGAAGGCCCTGACGGCGCTGGCCTTCATATTCGCGGTACAGGCATACAAACCATCGCCGTTCTACATCCTGGACGAGATAGACGCGCATCTGGATGACGACAACGTGAAGAGGGTGGCAGAGCTGATCCACGAGATATCCAGGGAGTCGCAGTTCGTCGTCGTCACGCTTCGCGACTCGATGATGGCGCAGGCAGACGAACTGATCGGGGTCAGCATGGACGAGACCGGGGTGAGCAAGGTCGTCGGGGTCCGTTTGGAGGCCGGAAGGCTGGTGGAGGGCGAGGTGTTGGCCGAGGCAGGAGGTGATGAGGAGTGAGGTTGCAGCTCGACTACGGGCAACTGGATCTCGGGCGGGAGATAAAGCCGTTGGATCTGCTGCTTCACTTAGTGGTCGCGGGGAAGATGGATCCCTGGGAGATAGATATCGTCGAGATCACCGACAAGTATTTCGAGAAGTTGGCCGAGTTCCGAGACCTCGATCTAAGGATATCCGCGCGAACGATCCTGGCCGGTTCGATCCTCGTCAGGCTCAAGTCAGAGGCGATCCTGTCCTCGGATCAGGTCGATCTGAACGAGGAGGAAGAGGAGGAACTCAGGGAGATGTATCGAGTCCTTCCTCTTTTTCCGCCGATCAGGAGGGTCAATACGAAGACGACGCTTCCGCAGCTATTCGAGGCCCTCTTGGACGCCCTAGAGGAAGAGCGCTACAGGAAGGAGATGATGCTTGCCTCCGCGGACCGGACGGAGGAGAGAACCCTCCTCGTGGACGAGGATCGAATCGACGTACGGGAATCCATGATGAGGCTTTACGATAGGATCTGCAAGATCGCTTCGGCGGCGCGCAAGGTGAACTTCAAGGAGCTCTTGGTGGGCCAGGAAACGATCGCGATCTGCCGGACCTTCCTCTACCTCCTCTACCTGGTCAGGGACGGCAAGATTAGGATATGGCAGGAGCACTTCTTCGGCGCGATCTACATCGAACCCGTGGGTGTGACGCGATCATGAGCCTGAAGGAAGACAAAGCCCTCGTTGAAGCCTGTCTGTTTGCGGCTGGAAAGCCCGTCAAGATATCAGAGCTGGCCAGCCTGCTCGGCACCAGGTCGCAGGAGTACGTTGAGAAGCTCGTTGAGTATCTCGTTCTCGAGTACGAGGAGCGGGGCAGCTCGATCGAGATAGTCAGGGTCCTTGATGACAGCTTCGCCATGCAGCTGAAGGCTGGCATGTATGAGAAGGTACAGAACTACTCGCCTCGCAGCGAACTCTCCCCGGCAGTGTTGAAGACGCTGGCGCTGATCGCCTACAAACAGCCCGTGAAGCAGTCGGAGATCGCAAACATAGTTGGCAGCCAAGCGTACGAATACATCCGCAAGCTGATGGATCGCAAGTTCGTTTCGGCCTATGCCAGCGGAAGGACGAAGATCCTGAAGACGACCAAGGAGTTCGCACAGTACTTCGGCTTCGAGACGGACGAGGCCAGCGAGATCAAGGAGAAGATGAAGAGCGTCGTGACGGTTGAGTAGCCTGTGAGGGGGACCGGACCGGCCCAAGCTCGATGATGATCTCCGTCCTCGGATCCCGGAGTCGGTCTACCAGAGCCCTTGAGAGGTCGCAGGCGGCCTTGTCGGCATGTATGAAGACGGTCCTGGGACAAATGTAGTCGCTTTTCCGGAATACCATCTCGACGGGATCGGTCAGAGGAAGGCTCGGATGGCCGAAGCCCCTCACCTCCTCCTCGATGCCGGAGGTCCTGATCACGAGCGACATCTCGTTGCCTTGCTGGATCGCCTTCCTTATGCCTTCGGAAAGATCGACGCATCCCTTTGAGCTGCAGACCCCGATGACGCAGTCTGCCTTCTTGGTGATCTCGGGGGCCTTGGTTATCTCCAGGGTCGTGCGGTGGCGGGACGATATGAGGGGGTGTCCGCGTGCCGTGAAAACCTCGCGCTGCATCAGATATTTCAGACTGCGACCCTGTATTAATTTGATGGCCCATCTCGACCAGCAGAGCAGGCGCCTGAGGCTGGTTGAAAACCTCGCGTCGGCCGGATACATTGTCTCGCCCAGGGTAAGGAACGCCTTCCTCAGGGTGCCCCGCGAACTATTCGTGGGGCACGGATTGGCATCGAGCGCCTATGTCGACACCCCTCTTCCGATCGGATGGGGCCAGACCATCTCAGCTCCTTCCATGATCGCGATCATGTTGGAGGAGCTCAAGCTCGAACCCGGCCTGAAAGTGCTCGAGATAGGGGCTGGCAGTGGCTACAACGCGGCGCTGTTGTACGAGTTGGTTGAACGGAAGGTTTACACGGTCGAGAGGCTGCCAACGCTCGTGGACCTAGCGAGGTCCAACCTTAAGGCTGCTGGATACGAGGGCAAGGTGCAGGTCATCTGCGGGGACGGGACCAAAGGTTATCCGCCTGAGAGCCCGTACGACCGAATACTCGTAACGGCGGGTGCACCGCAGATTCCGAAGCCGCTCGTCGACCAGCTTGTAGAGGGCGGCATCATAGGCATACCGGTTGGGGGGAACCAGTACTTTCAAGAGTTCGTGACCGGGGTCAAGGGGCCGAAGGGACGTCTGGAGACGAGGTCTCACGGGGGCTGCGCGTTCGTCCCGTTGATCGGGGAACATGGATGGAAGGGATGAAGTCTGGACAAGATCGTGATCTGGCCCGCGTTCATAGACTCCGAGCTTTCGCGCAGCCAAGGCAGGAGACTGGCGCGCAGGCTATGCGTCAAGGGTCCCAGCGTTGAGGAAATGCTGGACTCGGCAAGGAGTCTTGGGCTGAAGTGCGAAGTTGCCGCGAAGTCGTTGCCGAGAAGATGGTACTGCGAGAGCAAGGCCCTCCTCGTGGATGAGAAGCTCCCGAGGGCCGAGGCCATTCGCAGGATAGCGGAGGAGATCCGCCGCCGAAGGTCAGCGTGATGTGGGGCCGCTGGTAGGCCAAGCCTGGCTGGGTCTGGGAGGGCTGTGGAACGCTTCAAGGCCGGGAGACGAAGATGTTCCCTGCCAGGTAGAACCTCAGCGGCATATGCTGGCCCCTCGATAGGCCGATCCTGCTCGTCACCTTCACTTCTAAGGAAACCGCGGGCCCCAGGGTGAAGAAGAGGGTGCCTTTCGTCAGGTCTAGGCCGTTGTGCCTCGCGTCGATCGCGAAGGCTTGGGTCAGCTTGGCTGGGCCGCTGGTCAGCTCTCGGAGCTTCCGCGTTCTTCTGCGTTTCATCATCAGTGGGATTCCACTAATGGGCTGCACCGCCCTGATCAATACTGCTCCCGCCTCCCCGGGAGGCTTGGCGACGGCGTTGAAGCAGTGGTGCATTCCGTAGGTGAAGTAGACGTAGGCTACCCCGGGCGTGCCGAACATCATGGCGTTCCGAGGAGTTCTGCCCGCGGACGCGTGGCTCCCGGGATCGTCGCTTCCGAGGTAGGCCTCCGTCTCGACGACCAGGCCGGAGACCTCGCCCTCCGTGCACCTGTGAACAAGTAGCTTGCCGAGCAGCTCGCGCGCCACCTGTTCCGTGGGCCTCTCGTAGAACGAACGCGGCAGTGGTTCCTCCGTCGAAGCCCGCTTACAAACCATGCGAGGGATGCCTCCGTTCCTGTCCGGAATTTCTGTCTGCGGCGGCGACTTTATGGCTGGGCACGGTGCAGCAAAAATCTTTCGCGAGGGGTCCCCTCGCGGGGAGCGTGAGGCCGGACGCCTATCCGGGTCTCGCCCGCCCAGCTTTGTGGGAAGGGTCCTCTCCGATCCGGGCTTCTGACGGCTGGGATGTGTCCAAGCCTTCCGCTTCCATGTCGGAAAGATGGGTCTGGAACGCCCTCTGATTTCTTGCCATGCGACAAAGGCCCTCAAGACCAGCTCATCTATGAATGGATCAGCTCTATGCAGGCCCCGCACAGCAGCTATTTGCCCATGCGCTCAACGTTCCAAAGATGCCTAAAGGGCGCCGAGGCATGGACAGCTTCCTGATGGCGCATCCAGTCCCGGATGCGCCCCTGTGCCTCGAGATCGTCCCGCGCCGCGCCAAATACTTTAATACGCGTGACGGCATCTTGCTCCGTGGGAAGCGAGGACGTCCGAAGACTGTGCAGGATGATGGCCGGCGAAATCGTGATGTCCGAACGTCTCTGCGAGGCGATTCGGAAGTGGCGGGGGATCTTCGAGGTCTCGCAGGTCGAACTGGCCTGTCACATGGATGTGTCGCCCTCGGTGATCAGCGACTACGAGTCGGGCAGGAGGCCTTTCCCCAGGGTGGACACCGTCCGAAGGATCGTTCAGTCCCTCGTGGAGATCGACGTGGCGAGGGGGGGCAAGGTGTTGAAGTCCCTTCGACGCTTGGTGCTTCCCGAGATGCCGCCCGGCGTGCTCTTGGACATGAAGGAGTTCTCAGCGCCGCTGAAGGCTAGGGCGCTGATCGACCAGATAGGCGGTGAGGTCGTTTTTGGGGAGCACCTCCTCGACAGGGAGATTTTCGGGTATACGGTGATCGACAGCGTCAGGGCGATCGTCGAACTCAGCAGGGACGACTTCATCAGGTTCTATGGCCTGACATCGGAGAGAGCCTTGGTCTTCACGAGGGTGGCGCTTGGCCGATCTCCCTTCGTGGCCATCAAGGTTGGGGGCATCAACCCCGGCATCGTGGTTCTCCATGGTGAGGGGCTTCAAAAAGTGGACGAGTTGGGCAGGCGCATTGCGGAATCTGAGAACATACCGTTGGTGATAGCCAGAGCTCCCACGGTTGAGGAGCTTGTGAAGAGACTTCGCAAGGTCGGTTGACCCTACTCCTCCTCCGCCGGACGGAGGAGAAGCCACGAGTAGAACATGAGGGCAATCGAAATGAAAATGATCATGAACATTATGATTATTAAAATGCCGGCCATTCTCATTCTTTTTTCACCCCTAATGTCAAGACACAGTTTTTTCATTGCGACACCGCGGGATTTGGATATAAATGTTATGATGCCCGATGCCCGACGCGTGGCGGCGGAGGGACGCCGGGCCGTCTGCGCGCAGTGGCTCGGTAAGAGAAAAAAAGGGTCGATCGCTCGGGTCTGATGTTGCCAACCCAGAAGAGACGGGCCATATGGGTGACCCTTGGCCTGATAGCGGCAAACTGTCTAGTCTTCTGTGTCACGGTCGACGACCGGCTACAGCTCAAGGAGCAAGCATTGCTCCGAGGCGGGTTCACGCCATCCCTCTTCTTTCATGGAGAAGGCGCGGAATCGCTCCTGACCCACATGTTCCTCCACGCTGACGTCTATCATCTTCTTTCCAACATGCTTGCGCTGCTCTGGCTTGGGGCGGCCTTGGAGTCGAGGATCGGCAGCCGCTGCTTCCTCGTCGTCTATCTTGGTTGCGGCGTCCTCGCCGCCCTCATCTTCGGCATGTTGGACCCCGGGTCTACCGTCCCCGCTGTGGGAGCTTCGGCGGCGATCTTCGGTGTGATGGGCAACCTTGCCCTGCTATATCCCACGAGCTTCGTCGTCGTCCTTTTCATCCCGGTGCCCGTCGTTCTCATCGCCATACTGTACGCTTTGGCGACGATAAGCGTCCTCCAGGCCGGCTACGCGGGTCCCATCGGGCATCTCGCTCACCTTGCCGGCATGGCTTCGGGAATGGGGCTGGCTTTCCTAATGGAGCCGGAGGATGCGCTCAAGGGGCTTGGCATATTCACCCTATGTTTCGTGGCAATAGTGGTCATGATGCAGCTTCTGTAACCCGGCGCGTTGGGCCGCTCGCACCTCGGCAGCGAGCATTTCTCCCAACATATAAGAATCGGGACCTAAGCTGAGCGTGTTATGAAGATACTCGTTACCGGCGGAGCGGGATTCATAGGTTCAAACCTTGCCAACCTACTAGCAGCAAGGGGCGAAGAGGTGTGGGCGCTCGATGATTACAGCCTGGGCGTCCCTGGGAACCTCGACAAGAGAGTCCATGCCCTGAGGGCATCGGTAACCGATCGCGACGCTCTGCTGCGTGCCGCCCAGGGGTCGGATGTGGTCTATCATCTGGCTGCCAGAAGCAGCGTCACCATGGTCGACGACGATCCCGTCCTCGCTGAGGCGGTCAACGTCGGCGGCTTTCTCAACGTCCTGGAGGCAGCTAGAAAGACCGGCATCGGCAGCGTCGTCTACGCTTCAACGAGCAGCATGTATAGCGGGGTTAAGCCCCCGCACAGGGAGGACGCCGTGATCGTGCCGAACACCCTCTACGAACAGAACTTCTTGGCTCGGGAGCAAATCGCCTCGGTCTACTACAGAAACTATGGCCTGCGTACGGTGGGGATGCGCTTCTTCAGCGTATACGGTCCCAATGAGTGGCACAAGGGCAAGTATGCCAACCTGGTCAGCCAGTTCATCTGGGCCATGATGAAGGGGGAGAGGCCCGTCATCTACGGTGATGGAACGCAGACCCGGGATCTCACCCACGTCCAGGACGTTTGCGAAGCGCTGATCCTAGCTTCCTCTGCAAAGGGTGCTGAGGGCCAAGTCTTCAACGTCTGCACAGGGAAGGCAACGAGCCTCAATGATCTCGTCAAGGTGATTGCGGATGAGCTCAAGCTCGACATCGAGCCCGTGTACATCAAGAATCCCTTGAAGAGCTATGTCGCGCACACCTTGGGCGATCCTTCCAAGGCGGAGAGGATTCTCGGCTTCAAGGCGAAGATCGACCTACGGACGGGGGTCGCCCGTTTGGTTGCCGAAAACAGGAAACGCCTAGCCTCCGGCGAAAAGTGACCGGCCTGCCTCCAGGAGCTCATCCGCCTGCTCCTTCGACGGCGCCTCGGCGTAGATCCTCGCGACGGGCTCGGTTCCCGACGGTCTGACCAACAGCCAGCTGCCGTCCTCGAAGTATAGCTTCAGCCCATCAGTCTTCACGACCTTGCTGACTTTGCGTTTCGCCAACGACTCTAGGTCCTTTGCGGCCTTGCCAAGCTTCTCGCGGGCTGCCTCGGTCAGAGCAACCTGGGTTCTTTTGGCGACGAAGGGCCCGAACTCCGCGCGAAACCGGTCCAGCAATCCCACTATGGTGTCCTGTTTCTGAGCAAGGAGTTCCACGATCCTAAGCGATGAGAGGATGCCATCTTTCTCCGGGATGTGGTCCGAGAAACCGAACCCGCCCGACTCCTCCCCACCTATCACTGCCTTCTGCTCCAGTAGATACGGTGCTATGTACTTGAACCCGACAGGAACCTCAAAGACGGGAACGTTCAGCTTGGCGGCCAACGCGTCGATGGCCGACGTCGTTGCCACGGTCCGAACGATCCCTCCCCTCTTCCGGTCCTGCGCCCTCTGGGCGAGGAGGGGGAAAAGCATGTTTGGCGAGATGTACTGGCCGTCCGGCCCGACAGCGCTAATCCGGTCGGCGTCACCGTCGGTGGCGAGACCGATCTGCGCACCCGTCTGGGCGACGGCGTGCTTCAGGTCGCTGAGGTGTTCCTCCGTCGGATCCGGCTGTATGCCGCCGAAATTGGGATCAGGGTCCGAATGTATGGTGATAACATCGACGCCGAAGCTACGAAGCAGGCGGTCGATGTAGCCCCTCCCCGTTGCATGCATGGGGTCGTACACAACTTTGATATCCGAGGTCGACAGAGCCACGGCTCCCAACATGGCCCTCACCTGCTCGAAGTACGGCGGAAAGGGGTCGATCCTCGTGATCTCGCCCTTGGCGTTGCGGTCGGGCTTCGGTTGGACCTCCTGGGAAACGAGGCTCTGTATCCTGCTTGTGATGGCTTCATTCGCGGGGCCCGCGTAGCTCGGGATGAATTTCATTCCGTTCCAGTCGGGAGGGTTGTGGGATGCTGTGATCATAATTCCGCCACAGGCCTTCCAGTGCCGAACGGAGAATGCGATGGCTGGCGTCGGAGCGTCCCTTTCAGGCATGAGGACGTGAAATCCAATCGAGGATGCGATATCGGCGACCTTTGAAGCGAAGGCGTCCGAGTCCTTCCTGTTGTCAAAGCCCACTACGAGGCGGTTCTCAGAGGGGACGTAGCCTGCTTCAACGAGGTATTGGCATACGGATGATGCCAAGGACTCCACGTTCTGCTCGTTGAAGTCCTCGCCAGTGCGGGCTCGCCACCCGTCTGTGCCGAATGTTATCATCCGTCGGACCGCCCAGACGATTGGGCGGAATGGTCAATAAAAATATGCCGTCTTGGCACCGCGCAGCTTTCTGTCAAGCACCTTTATTAGTCGCCGCGCGGGGGAGAATCTGTGACATCGCATCTTCTTCTGTCCGCGCTTCCGCTCATGGTCATTCCGAGCGCCTTGTGCGTTAACGGAGACCTTCTGCGGTCCTACCTTCCAGGCGCCGTTGACGGCTTCCTGCCAGAGGAGGGTCAGTCCATCTTCTGCGTCGCGTCGAACATGACGTACATCTACGACGGTGGCTACCTCACCTATGTAAACCAGGGGACTGTCATGGCGCTTCAGCAGTTCTACGCCAAAGGGGAGTCCGCCTACTTCTCAGTCACCCTCCACCTCATGAACTCGCGCGAGAACGCCTCCAGGATCGTGGGGTATTTCAGGGGCATCCTCTCCAGTTTGCCCACCCTGAGGGATGCCGAGCTGGGCGAAGGCGGATTCGAGTGCTCAGACTCATCGGTGAGCTACCTTTACTTCTGGCAAGACCGGCTCTTCGTCGCACTCGAGGGCACCAGGGACTTGTCCATCCAAGCGATGAGGCTGTCCGGCGGCGAGATCCTGCGGAAGGCGCTGCCGGAGGAATCGTTGTGCGCGGGACTGGGGCTGGGAATCCTTTGCTTGGGTTCCTCTCACCTTTTTCGTCGGGGAGGCGGACATCGGCAAGTGCCGTGATAACATTATCTTCTTGCCGATAGACTTAAGAAGCCCCCTGCCTGAGAGCCAGTTCCGTTTCGATGGAGATGATCGAGTGAAGGTCGGGATCACAGGCTACGGGGCATATGTGCCCAGGTACCGGATAAGGGCGAGGGACATAGCAATCATGTGGGGCCAGGATCCCTCCGCAGTCGAAAGCGGTCTGGGGGTGATCGAGAAGGCCGTTCCGGGCATAGACGAGGACACGATCACGATATCGGTCGAGGCCGCGAGGAACGCCTTGAAACGCGCAAGAATCCCGCCGACCGAGATCGGAGCGCTCTACATAGGATCGGAGTCGCATCCCTACGCCGTCAAGCCAAGCGGCAGCGTCGTTGCGGCGGCGATCGGGGCAGGGGAGCGCATGACGGCGGCTGATTACGAGTTTGCCTGCAAGGCGGGCACGGCTGGAATCCAGACCGTGATGGGCCTTGTTGGCTCCGGATCGATAAGATATGGGATGGCGATAGGCGCAGATACCGCCCAAGGAGCTCCGGGCGATCCTCTGGAGTATAGCGCGGCTGGGGGCGGGGCCGCCTTCGTGATCGGTCCCGATGATGAGAACAACGTCGCAAGGATCGACCACACGGTATCCATGACGACCGACACGCCTGACTTCTGGAGGAGGGATGGCCAGCCGTATCCAAAGCATGGCGGAAGGTTCACGGGCGAGCCGGCGTACTTCAAGCACGTCATCGAGACGACGAAGATGATGATGCGGGAGACCGCCACCAAGCCGGCGGATTTCACCTACGCGGTCTTTCACATGCCGAACAAGAAGTTCCCGGAACGGGCGGGCAAGACGCTGGGATTTGAGCCCAGGCAGATCGATCCGGGGCTCGTCGTCGAGAGGATCGGCAACACCTACTCCGGCTCCTCGCTCCTTGGCCTCTGTTCAGTCTTCGACATCGCCAAGCCAGGCGAGAGAATAATCCTGACAAGCTACGGATCAGGGGCCGGCTCGGACAGTTTCGCGCTGACGGTTCAGCCGGGGATCGAGGAGAAGAGGCCGCTAGCTCCACTGATGCGGGACATCATCAACCGGAAGAAGTACATCGACTATGCCACATACGCCAAGTACAGGCAGAAGCTCATCTTCGCGGAGTGATTCGCATGAGGAAGGTCGCAATCATTGGAGTTGGAATGACGGACTTCGGCGAGCTCTGGGACCGATCTCTGCGTGACCTCACGGTCCAGGCGGGGCTTGAGGCCATTAGGGATTCAGGCCTTCCGGGACAGGAGATAGACGCGCTCTATGCTGGGTGCATGTCCAGCGGGATCTTCATCCAGCAGGAGCACATAGCCAGCTTGCTTGCAGACTACTGCGGCCTGGTGCCCAAGGCTGCGACCCGCGTCGAGGGAGCCTGCGCATCCGGCGGGATCGCGCTTCGCCAAGCGGTCATGGCTGTGGCGTCCGGCATGCACGACGTCGTGGTGGCTGGAGGAGTGGAGAAAATGACCGACATCCTCACCGAACAGACCACGATGGCGCTCGCGTGCGCAGCGGACCGGGAGTGGGAAGCATTCCAAGGCGTGACCTTCCCGGGCCTCTACGCCATGATAGCCCGAAGGCACATGCACGACTACGGAACCACCGAGGAGCAACTTTCGCTCGTTGCGGTCAAGAACCACGACAACGGCTCCAAGAACCCCCACGCTCAGTACCGTCGCCCGGTGACGCTCGAACAGGTCATGAACAGCTCTCTCATAGCCGATCCCATCCGCTTGCTCCACTGCTCCCCGATAAGCGACGGAGCGGCAGCGGTGGTCGTGGCCTCGGAGGAGAAGGCGAAGCAAGCCACGTCCGAGCCGATATGGGTCATCGGGTCAGGTCAGGCCTCCGACACCATAGCTCTCCACGACAGGAAGGATATCACAACAATGAACGCGACGGTCGTGGCTGCGAGAGAGGCTCTCAAGATGGCCGGAATCACCCAGAAGGATGTGGACCTCGTTGAGGTCCACGACTGCTTCACCATAGCGGAGATCCTGGCCATCGAGGACCTTGGCTTCTTCAAGAAAGGCGAAGGAGGCCCGGCTACGGAGCAGGGTTTGACCGCGCTTAACAGCGAGATCTCCGTCAACCCGAGTGGGGGCCTGAAATCCAAGGGCCATCCCGTCGGTGCCACCGGGATAGCCCAGGTGGTGGAGGTTGTTCTGCAGCTTCGCGGACAGGCTGGGGCCAGACAGGTGAAAGACGCGGAGATCGGAATGACGCACAACGTTGGTGGCTCAGGCGGGACGTGCGTGACGCACATACTGAGCAGGTGATTGGATGGGAGTTCCTAGGTTCTGGAGGGAGATTCCATACAGATATCAGCTGATCGGCACGAAGTGCTCGACATGCGGCACTTGCTTCTTCCCGCCCAGATGGCTATGCCCGAACTGCCGTGGGGCAGGGAAGGTGGAGGAGACGAGGCTTTCGGGCGGAGGCGAGGTTCTGACCTACACCGTCGTGCGGGTTCCGCCAGAGGGCTTCGAGAGGCAGGCTCCCTATGTTGTTGGGATAATCAAGTTGGACGAGGGCCCCAGAATAACCTCCCAGATAGTGGACTGCGAACCCGAGGACGTGAAGATAGGTTCCAGGGTGAGGGCCGTCTTCCGGAAGATCGACGAGGAAGGCCCGGCGGGAGCCATTCACTACGGTTACAAGTTCATCCTTGAGCAGTGATCCCATTGGCGACGAGTCGGATTCCTGGATTCTACAAGCTATCGATGAAGGAAAGAGCCCAAAAAGTCAGGGAGATCTGCGGGCTGAGCGATGAACAGGTTCAGGCCATCTTCAAGACGGGCACCTTGCCGCCCGAACAGGCGGACCGCATGATCGAGAATGTGATCGGCACGATCGAGCTTCCCTTCGCGGTGGCGACCAACTTCTTGATCAACGGCAAGGACTTGCTGATTCCCATGGCCATCGAGGAACCGTCGGTGGTGGCGGCTGCTAGCAACGCTGCGAAGATGGCCCGCGAGGGCGGAGGCTTCTGGGCGGAGGGCGGGGAGCCCGTGATGATCGGGCAGATACAGGTCTGCGGCCTACCGGACCCGTACGCGAAGTCGGTGGAGGTTCTGCGACACAGGGCCGAGATCCTTGCGCTTGCGAACGAACAGGACCCCATGCTCGTCAGCGCTGGGGGAGGGGCGATAGGGTTGGAATGCCGGGTCGTCGAGAGCCCCAGGGGCAGGATGCTCATAGTGCACCTTCTGGTCGATACGCGCGATGCCATGGGGGCTAATGCCGTGAACACCATGGCCGAGGCCGTGGCGCCCTACGTTGCCGAGATAACCGGGGGGAAGATCTACCTGCGGATAGTTAGCAACCTAGCTACCTCCCGCCTGACCCGCGCTTGGGCCGTCTTTCCCAAGCAGGAACTCGGCGGGGAGGACGTGGTCGAGGCGATCCTGTGGGCCCACGCTTTTGCCGAGGCAGACCCGTATCGGGCCGCTACGCACAATAAGGGGATCATGAATGGCGTGGTCGCGGTCGCGCTTGCAACAATGAACGATACTAGGGCGCTTGAGGCTGGCGCCCACGCGTATGCGGCTCTCGGCGGCAGATACAAACCCCTCACCAGATGGGAGAAGAACTTCTCGGGCGATCTAGTCGGAAGCGTTGAGATGCCCCTGGCAGTCGGCCTCCGTGCCGCGACTGCCGTCCACCCCGTCGCGAAGGCCGCCGTTGCCATCCTGGGAGTCAAGACCGCGCAGGAGCTGTCGCAGGTGATGGCTGCCGTGGGCCTCGCCCAAAACCTCGCCGCCCTAAGGGCTCTGGCAACCGAGGGAATCCAGAGGGGCCACATGTCGCTGCATGCCCGCAACGTCGCAATCCTAGCTGGGGCGAAAGGCGACGAGGTCGATGCCCTGGCCGAGGCGCTTGCGTCGGAAGGCAAGGTGAGGTTGGACCGGGCAAAGGAGATGCTGTCCAGAATGCGATCCTCCCAGCCGGCGCCGGGAAAGGGGACATAGGCTGTCGGTGTTTGGGGCAAGATCTGCGGCCCGCGGCGAGGAATGGCTCGCCCGCCCCGTGGTTTTGGACCGCCTGAATTCAGGCCGTCTCCCTTGCGGTATCCCAAACCCAGTCCGAACGCCCGGGGCAACAGATTTATTGCCGGCCCGGGCCCGAAGTTGGGTCCAGATGGACATCATCACCGACACGGTCGTGTGGTTGATCGACAAGACAAGCGGTTTTGCTCTCGCGGCTGGTAGATGGACTAGCAAGACCTTCGTGTGGGCCCTGGACTGGGCAAGCGAGAAGACCGTCGCGGCCTTCCGCCTCCTGGCGCAGGTTGTCGAGTGGGGGATCGACAACCCGTGGAGGGCAGCTCGGCAGGGTGGAATGGTCGTTCTAATCGTATTCGCCGTCTTGGCGATCGAGATCTATGTGTACGACCTGATGAAGAGAAGGCGGCACTCTGGGGAGGCCTAGCGGCGGGCCGTCCTGCGGCTCTTGGCGATCCTCCTCACGAACGCGACCGTCGCTTTCTTGAACTCTTCGTATGCGGCTCTGAACTCGTCCATCGTCTTCACCACGGAGCCGAAGTTGGGCCAGTCTTCAACTCTCACGCCTCCTAGTCCGAAGTCGGGGGTGATCCCGGCCTCAGCAAGCTGGGCTTGAACTTCCGGCGTCAGCTCGTACGCTTTTCTGAAGTCTTCTAGGTGCAGCAGCCTCTGTATCATCCTGGGATCATGCTTCATCATTATCGCGTTCTCGTAGGAGGATAGGTCGAACCCGGCCTTCCTTGATGCTGTGAGGACGTTGTATTGGTGGTTGGGGAACTCGGTGTTGGTCATGTTCCTGTTCGCGAGGGTCAGGTAGGTGTCGTCAGGCTTGCGCTTGGAGGCAGGAAGCATGTCGATCTTGTCCAAGATCTCGGCTGCCTGCTCGGGGGTCAGCTGGAACTTGCGTTGCAGGTAGTTGAGCCACTTGGGCCGATTCTCGTCGCTGAAGAATATCCAGTATACGCGCTGGCATACGAGGGTTCCGGAGAAGCCGATATCCCGCTCAAGTTCGGAAAGATACTTCGCCGTTTCATCGGGGCTCCCGAAGGCTCCTGACTCGGCTATGGCTCGAACGAAGGCCGGGTTGGTCAGGGTCTTGAGGTACTTGAAGGAACATATGGCGCAGATCTTCTTCTCGACGGTATCGATCGAAGCATCCTTGATTCCCATGTCTTGCGCAAGCCTGTCGAGGAACCTCCCTTTGTCCTTGATCCGACCCAGGGCTTGCCGCAGGATCCTTTCCGCCTCCACATCCCTCAAGTGGCTCTCGAGCCTTCCTCCCATATTGGTCTCGTATGCCTGGGTTATTGGGATGCCCATCTTGAGAGCCCGGGCCATGCCCGACATCGCCCGGATCACCAAGGGCGTCTCTTGGGCCACGGTGTAGGTGACAGTGTTGTTCGTCCCGATCCCCAGCCCATTCAGCGTTTCGGTTATGTCCAGGGCCGCCGGGTAGCCCCCTGCAACCTTGAACACGATGTTCGGCCGGCCGCGCTCCATCTTGGCATCATACCCCCAGGTCAGTTGACGGTCGTATTCCGAGAGGAATCTTGACGCGGCCGAGTAGATCTTGAGCGCATCCGCAAGGCTTCCGTCGAGGCTGTGGGCAACGTTCGGGTTGAGCTGGTAGCTGACCATCCCGTGGTGGAACTTGGATGCCAGGGCTATCGGCCTGAAGACGACCAGGTTGGGCCAGAGGGCAATCATCGTTGCCTGCATGGCGATCTCGTCGCCCCGTTTCTGGGGAGAACTGAACCACTCCTTGTGTTGGCGCACAACCTTGCCGAACTCATGCCAGAGCGAGGGGTCGTCCTCATAGGCCTTCGCCGCGAGCACCGGATTCGTTGACACCTGCACGAAGCCGAGATGTCGGAGCCATCTGAGGCCGATGGCGTAGTCGTTGCCCAATTTGCACATGCCTCGGGCCGAGATCTTGTAGTACACGGTCTCCCTCAGGGCATTCCTCGTGGCTTGGAGGAATGACAGAACGGGTGAGTTCTGGTCGATCCTGGCCTCGACTTCCTCAGCGATCTTGGCCATCATGCCAGCGCCCTTCATGATCTTCTTCATGTCAGCGAGCATCCTCTCGACCACCGCGGCCCCGACCGGGTGCTTTCCATCGTGGTTCTGCGCCTCGGTCTTGGCGAAGGTCCCAAGGGCCTGCACGATGATGGAGTACGCGTCATCGCACTCGGAACTGGATAGCCCGACTATCTTGGGCTCGATGCCGCTTAGGTTGAACCCGATCTCAAGCATGACTTCGTAGGTACGCGCCCTATCCAGTACCTTTCTCTTCAACTCCGCCGCGCGATCCTCCCGATGGATCTCGGCCTCGAGGAAAACGAGGTTTAGCTGTCTGGTTACGTTGCCCACGACTTCCATGAGGTTTCCCCGCATCTCCGGGGACAGCAGGTGGTCAGCAGCAGTCTGCGGATGTCCGGCCAGCGCGAGGGCGACGACGTGTCCTGCATGGTCCAAACTCGTCGGAGGGCTCAGATCCTCGGGCTGGGACTGGAAGACGATCTCCCTGAACCTGTCGGTCAATGTCTCACGCCCTTTCAGGCCACCTCATGGGCATGTCTTCAAAAATCTATTTCACGACATCGATCTGGGGCACGGTCGGCTTCATGGAAGCTGTAGGGCCCTTGACAAGGAAGCGTCATTCTCTGGAAGTGTGCTTCGTGTTCGTACGGGAGTCTCCAGAGTTCGATCTTCGTCGCGATGTGCATCCAACCGGTTAGGAATACTTAAGAGGCCTGTCGCCGAGCACGGCGGCAACGCCCATGGCATCAGGGCAGAGGCAAATGGCGAGAGGAATCCTTCTAGCAGTTGTTGTTCTGGTCCTCGTGAGTCCCAATCCGCTCGCGGGCCAACAGGGCTCAAACGTCACGAAGCCGCTCTTGCTGGTCTACTCTCAGGGCGAGCCGGCTTACGGCCGAGAGCTCGCCAACATTCTGTCCGGAGATCCGCGCATCGATGCGCAGATCCTTGTCCTCACGGACCCCGATCTGTTCAAATCCATGCTGTACTTCCCAAGCGTCAAGGTCGTCCTGGCTGTCTTCAACCATGACAAGGACGAAGGGCTGGGGGAGCATCTGCAGAATTTCTTCGAGGGGGGCGGAGGTATGGTCGGATTGGGGTTTGCAGGATGGCAGACCACCACGCGGCAGGCGAGCCAGACGGTCTTTCCGCTGAACGCAAGCTCCTACATCGTGGGTAGCTACAATGCCTCGGCCAGGGCATATATGCACGATCTCTACGTCGACGAAGCCCATCCCATCAGCCGGGATATCGGTGACTTCACGGCTTACACCCACAAGGTTTTTGTGAGCGCGGACAAGGCTTCAGGTCAGCAGCTGTCTGTGAAGTCCGAGGGTGAGGTGACCGTCGTCTATCGTGACGCAGCGCTCAATGCCCCAGCTGTGGTCGTATATGAGGCCGCGGGGGTCAGCGTGACCTTTGCGTGCTTTGCGGGCGATTCGGTCGAGAGGGCGCCGACATACTTCGGACGTTTCACGAGCCGGGAGGAGTTCAGGAAGCTTCTCAGGAATTCGATTGCCTGGGTCTGGGCAAGTGAGCGGCGATATGGGAAAACGATGTCCAGCGCGCTGGCCCGATTCGCGGAGGAAGCGCATGAGGCCGATGAGATCAGGGCGCAGGCCGAGCTTTCAGCAAGGCAGCACAAGACTCACCGGTTGCTGAGGACCGTGGCGATTGCGGCGTTGGCCGTCCTCGGCGTGGGTGCCATCCACCGGAAGTGCTTTGCTCCATCTTCCCGGAAGACGACCGTCGAGGAGCAGGCAAAGGGCGGGTGAAGAGTTGCAGCGCAAGGACGTGGCTGAACTTGGAGATGAAGCAGGTGGTTGACCGAAGGCTCGTCGGCATAGTCGCGATCGCCTTCGTTCTGTCCTCCGCAGGGTTCAGCCTCTTCGTTGGCGAACGCGTCGAGTCTCCAATAGAAGTGATCAGGAACGAGTGGAACTTGCCAACCGACTCCAAGGGCATCTACAGCATGCCGAAGACGGAGGGCCGCTACACGTATTCGCTGGGACTGGTGGTCCGGAAGCCCTTTGAGAAACTGGAGCTACTCTTCGCAACCCTGAAGAATTCGTCGTTCAAGATGGTGGGCGGTGAAATCCCGCCATCGGCCTCGGCCAGGGAGCGATTCGGGGCCATCGTCGAGCTTGGCAACATGACCTCGGTCATCGAAGGGTATGCCGAACGGTACCACATGCGCTTGGAGGAGCACGAGTTCCGCGCCAAGGTCGGATCGCGGGAGTACGAGGGATTCGTCGTCGACCTCACCTGGCCGATCGTGCCCGTCGCGCCGGCGGCCGTCCAGCACGGGCTTCCCACCGTGCACGCGCTGCTCTTCGACCCGAACGGCACGGCGCTCCAGTACTATCGCGGTTTTCCGGACTTCTTCCTGTCCAGGAACGAATCGATAATCGATCTCACGATACAACGTAACCAAAACGTCACGAAGTTCTCCCAGAGGACCACCCAGCAGGGAACGAGCCTCCTCATGAAGGACGCCCCCGCGCTGGGCAGGCTCGCATTCAGGGATCTTCGGAAGGAGGATCAGATCTTCGTAACGGTTGCCGTCAACTCGGCCGACCCGGATGCCATGTATCAGGCGACGCCCGCGAGGGACACGATGATCCACATGATCCTTGTCTTCATCGACGGTGAGTGCTATGACGTGTTCGTTTCGCCCATCATATGGTGAGATGGCGAGGCCGGCCTTGTGTAGGAGATCCTTGGGAGCGGATCGAGGGATCGCTAGATCTTTTCGCCTTGCAGTCGCGCTTCTTGCCGCTGCCTATCTGTCTGGCTGCTGCTGCGCCGAGCCGAAGGTTGACCCTGAGAGCGGAAGGATCAGGCTGTTGCTGGTCGGAGAGGCAACGTCGGGCGGCAACACCTTCGTCGTGAGCTTGCTAAGATCGGACCCGCGCATCAGCCACTACGCTACGATCTACGGAGGAGCAAGCGCGGAGCCGGATGCTGCGAGGAGATACGTGCGCATCCACTTCCCTAGGACGGCGGGACGGCTTGCCTCAAGCATCGACGTCATCGAGTACATGGATGCCCCTCCCTGGCTGTTCACCGATGACCAGCAGGTCTGGATTCATGACTCGATCAGGGACAGCGGCATGGGGCTTGTCCTTGTCGAGATGGGCTGGCACACCTGCTACTACGCTTGGTGGTCGTGCAACTGCCCGTGGGATTGGATTAACTCTCCCATCTACCAAGCATGGCCGATGGACGTGGTCCTTGAGAAGATCATCCAGACATCGACCTACATCGAGATAGTGGAGAGGACGCCCGTCGTTGATCTTCCGGACATCGAGCGCACTCCTTACCAAGGAGCACTTTACGTCGGTGTCGTCATTGCTCGTCCGGGCTCCAAGGTTCACGCAAGATGGCGGGTCGGCAAGGAGGATGCGATCGTATCCACAACCTACGGCAAGGGGACCACGTTGTCGCTACCATCGGGATGGGACTGCATCCCCTCGGACATGATGAGAAACTGGAAGTACTTCATAGACTTCGTTCTGAACAGCGTTTACTATGCAGCGAACGTCCCGATACCGGAGGATCCGGAACTGGCCCACAGCCTCAGGGCGGCCTTCACACAGTTCTTTGAGCAGAAAACCCTCATGTTATCCTTGCTGGATTTCATCGATAGGTTCGGCGCGAATACGAACCCCCTCCACAAGATGATCGACGACCTAGAGGCGAAGAACAAGGAGGCAGGCAGGCTCTACATGCAGGGCGACTATGCCGGCTCATGGGAGTCGGTGCGGGAAGCCTTGGATGGATTGGCCAAGATCTCCAACGAGTCCGCCAAGCTTCGAAGGAAGGCCCTCTTCTGGGTGTTCGTCACCGAGTACCTTGCGGTCTCAGGTACCTCCATGGCTTGCGGCGTCGTACTTTGGACGGTGATGGTTAGGAGGCGCTACTACAGGGAGGTCAAGACAACCCGTCTTGAGACGCGCCTTGAGTAGTGGGCATTCTCGGCATCGTGCCTCAGCTGGGCGAATGGTCATTTTTAAGGCTGCGATCGGTCCGCCCTCCATTGTCCAAAGCAACCACGGGGCCCGAAGCTAGGGCCCTCTTTGCTGCCTCATTCGCGTACAATCTGGGCGCGGCGATGGCCGGCCTAGCCGCGATCCTCCTGGCCATCAGGTTGGAAGCGACGCCTTTGGAGCTCGGCCTTATCGGCATGATATGGCCGGCCTTCTACACCGTCGCATGCTTGTTCTCCGGGCCGCTGTCCGATCGGGTCTCGCGAAGGCTTCTTTGCTCGATCGGATGCGCGATCGCGTGCTCGGCCTACCTGCTGATGATGGAGGCGTCTTCACCGCGGCAGATAATGCTCTTCGGGTTCCCCGTGGGAATAGCCATGTCCTTGTTCTGGCCTCCCCTGGAGGCTTGGCTTGCCGAGCTTTCGTCTCCTGCGGATCTGAGGAGGAACTTCGGCGTCTTCAACATTGCCTGGAGTGCAGGAGCCGCACCGGGGCCCTTTCTCGCGGGGGTGGCCATCAACGTCGGCGTGCCTTTCGCGTTCGTTAGCAGCGTCTCTTTCATGGCGATTGCAGGCGTCATCGTGATGACGCGTAGGCCCGACGTTCGCAGGGATGCCAACACCCGACGACCACTTACCGCCGATGAGGACAGCTCACGGAGATACCTGCACCTCGCTTGGGTTGCCAATTTCGGAACGTACTTCACGATCGGCATCATCAGGTCCCTCTTCCCGAAGCTAGGAGGGGAGCTGGGGATGAGCTCGCCATCCATCGGGAGCCTGTTGTCAACTATAACGTTCACCCAGGTGCTGATGTTCGCCTTGCTGCGTCGGACGTCAATCTGGCATTACCGGATTGCGCCACTCCTTGTGTCCCAGTTCATATTGTTGGCCGGATCCCTCTTGATATATACGGGGACCAGGTTCGAAGGGTTCCTCCTGCCGATGGTGATGGCCGGAGGTTGCGCGGGGATTTCCTACTTCTCCAGCATCTACTACAGCATCAACACGCCCGTCCGGTTGGGTGCCAGAAGTGGCCTGCACGAGTCGTTGATCGGCCTCGGCGTTGTGGCCGGGCCTCTCACCGGGGGGATCGTGGCTCAGAGGTGGGGGCTGAGGAGTCCATATCTTCTTTCCGCCGCAGTCACCCTTCTCGGGATAGGTTGTCTAGCCTGCGTGGGGATCGCGCTTCGCACGGGACGGAAGAAGTGACACGAGAGCGGTCCCAGACGTTTCTGCGTCCGCTACAAAGTAGGAGGGCGGAAACGGTGCAGACACGGCTCCCTGCACGGTTGATGAAGAAGGGACGTGGGCCCGCGGGGAATTGAACCCCGGACCTTTGCCTGGTGGTACGACCACCATCCGGTTATCAGCCGAACGCTCTAACCAAGCTGAGCCACGGGCCCTTTGCCCTTTGCGCCCGGCTACGGTTGAGCCAATAAAAATATCTCTAGGGCCAGCCGTCCATGGCGGTTCGAAAAAGTCCCATCCTAGGTCGGGGCCCCGCCAGGTGGCAAGCTCGGGGAATAGCTATAAGTCCGACGGCATACCTCGGACAGGTGCGACCATGAAGGCCGAGGACGTTAAACGTGCCATTCGAACGGTGCCCAACTTCCCAAAGAAAGGGGTCATGTTCAGGGACATAACCACCTTGGTGAAGGACTACAAGACCTTCAGGTATGCGATAAAGAAGCTTGCCAGCATGTTCCTGGATGACGACATAGACGTGGTCGTTGGGATAGAGTCCCGCGGTTTCATCATCGGCGCCCCGCTCGCCCTGGAACTTTGCGCGGGCTTCGTTCCCGTCCGCAAGCCTGGCAAGCTGCCGTACAAGACCGTCAGGAAGGAGTACCGAACGGAGTACAGCCTGGACTCGGTGGAGATGCACGTCGACGCCATCAAACCCGGCCAGAGAGTTCTGATGGTCGACGATCTGATCGCCACCGGGGGCACGATGAAGGCGGCCATAGACCTCGTCGAGCAGCTGAAGGGCCAGGTCGTCGGAGTGGCGTTCGTCGTCGATCTGCCCGAGCTTCACGGAAAGGAGAAGCTCAAGGGCTACAGGGTCGTGAGCCTTGTCGAGTTCGAAGGGGAGTAGCGCTCAGCAGGTGCCATTTAAGAAATGGCCGGAGTCACTTGGCTCGATGGGCCGATAGCTCAGCCTGGCAGAGCACCGCCTTTGGGAAGGCAGGTTTGCTTCTCGGCGAGCGCAAGGCGGGGGCCGCGGGACAGGCACGATGTCTCGGCCTGCGCGAATTCAACTCCCGCTCGGTCCATCCTTCTTCCACCGGGGTCTCGGGGCTGAACGATGCGGCCATGCCAAAGACCATTGCGCCCACATTGCTCAGCACCCGAGCCTACACCCAGGCGCGACTGCCCAGTTGGCCCTACTGGGTCTGCAGCCAATTCGCCCTCCGCCCTATCTGCGCCATCTTAACGAAGAACGAGCAGATGATGACGCCCGTCAGTGCGGTCACGACCAGGGGGGTGAGCCCCTCGGCGGGGCTGATGATGAAGTTGAGTGCCCTGTGAAGCACTATAAGGAATATCACTAGCGATGTCCCCAGGACCATGTAGTTCCACATCCTAGCGTCCCTCTCGAAGTAGTTGTCGACCATCTTGCCAAGGATGGTCAGGACGACGATGGACAGGATGAAGGGGAATGCGTGCACGGTGTACAGCTCGAGGAAGAACTCGGACCCGTAGTTTGGCGCGGTTATGACCCGGTATATGATCACAGCGGCGGCGACGATGGCCAGAAGTATGGATGTCATGTAGCTGTAGAAGGTGAGGCGTCCCTCGGACCCGGTCTCCTTCAAGGTAGCGTATACCCCTTGCAGGTATCTCAGCAGAGTGGAGAAGTGCTTGTCGAGCCCGAAGCCTATCGCGAAGAGGTAGCCCCCGACGACGAAGATCACTGCAGCCAGACCCACCAGCAGCGGAGCCTCGGCCACGCTTGCGAGAGAAAAGATCACGAGCGCAAGCCCTGGAAGCCCGAGGAATGTCCTTGCCCTTTTCGGGTCGGAAGCGATCTCGGAAAGGTATCTCGTGATGATCAGGTAGGTCTCTTCCAACCTCTCGCTCTGCTTGACAACGACCCTCTCGGTCGCCGTTATGTTCACCTTGTCCTTCAGGAGAGGGATTATCTGTTCGTCCTCCAACCCGTCCGAGACGAAGATGGTCTCGTCGGGGGAGATCCTCTTCACAACCTCATCGAGTTGCCTGGATATCTTGACGTCCGACTCAACTCCAACGTCGCGGTCGCCCGTGAGGGTGGCGACCTCGACCTGCACCTTTTCCTTGTTCTTTATGGCTGACTCCGTTATCGAGTCCGCCAAGCCCACCGCCCTGAGAATGGAGTTGACATCGCTGTCCTCCGCATCGACTAGTCCAAGCTGGATGGCTGCCTTGAGGTTCTCTTCCCTTCCGATGACGGGTCCCTGCAGCCGAGCCTTCCTCCCGAGGTCATCGTCGCGGTCGACGCAGAGCACCATGATGCGCTTCAAGTACCTCGGCCCCGCAAGATCTACAGCTGGCGCAAATTTTGATAAAGGTTTCTTAGCACTTCCTCCCCAGCGTCCCATGCTATGGAAGGATGACTGCGTCTAGCCTTATCTGGGACTTTGTCCGCAGAGCTTCCTCCGTCCCCTACGCCTCGATGGCGTGATCCCTGCACCCGGTTGCCGCAGGACCAGATCGCGTATCGACGACATGAACCGCGGAGCCGCAGATGGTGCGTCTGTACCCCCCGTAGCGTTAACGCAAGCGGCAGTCCGGAAAGAATTTTATGAGGCCGGCCGAAGCTTGGTTCGGCGGTCTTCTTGGAGCGGCGGGTTTTCCAGCGTGACGGGATGACCATCGTCGAGAAACTGCTCAGTTGGTCATCCGGCGCGGAGAGGGCCCGCCCGGGCATGATCGTCGAGTCGCGCCTCGATCTCGTCCTTGTGAATGACGTGACCGGTCCCCTAGCCATCGAGCAGTTCCGAAAGATCGGCGTGGGACGGGTTTTCGATCCCTCCAGGATCGCGCTAGTGATGGATCACTATGCCCCGAACAAAGATGTCCAGTCCGCTGCCCAGTCAAAGATGCTCAGGGAGTTCGCGCGCGAAATGGGCATCAAGAGCTTCTGGGAGATCGGCCGCTGCGGCATTGAACACGTTCTCCTTCCGGAAGAAGGCCTCGTGAAACCCGGCATGATAATCGTGGGGGCCGACTCACATACATGCACCTATGGTGCGCTGGGAGCGTTCGCGACCGGGATAGGATCAACGGAGGCGGCCGTCGCAATGGCGACCGGGAAGTGCTGGTTCCGGGTGCCGGAGTCGCAATCCTACCGCATCGACGGCCGGCTGGACAGATACGTGACGAGCAAGGACGTGATACTCACAATCATAGGGAGGATCGGCGTCGAGGGCGCTTCGTACATGTCCATGGAGTTCTCAGGCTCAACCGTGGAGGCAATGAGCCTGGACAGTCGCGCCACGATGTGCAACATGGCCATAGAGGCGGGAGCGAAGTGCGGCATCGTCGAGCCGGACGAGGTAACGCGTCGATACGTGTCCGAAAGAACCGCGGACCTGATCGAGGTCGAGAACCTATTCAGCGACGAGGACTGCCGGTATGCCGCGACCTTCGAGTTTGCTGCCGGTGAGATCGAGCCCGTGGTGGCGCTTCCACCCCTGCCATCCAACTGCGTGCCAGCGGCCGAAGCATCGAACGTGAAGGTGGACCAGGCCTTCCTGGGCTCCTGCACCAACGGCAAACTTGAGGATCTGGCCTTGGCGGCGGAGATCCTGAAAGGCGAGACGATCCACCCGAACGTACGCATGATCGTGATCCCTGCAACCTGGAGGGTATACCGAGAGGCGATGGAGAAGGGCTATCTGTCCATCTTCCTGGACGCCGGGGCATGCATCTCCTGCCCGACCTGCGGCCCCTGCCTCGGCGGCCACATGGGCGTACTGGCCGATGGCGAGAGGTGCATAAGTTCGACGAACAGGAACTTCGTCGGCAGGATGGGAAGCCCCAGATCGGAGGTGTACCTAGCATCTCCGGCGACGGTTGCGGCCAGCGCGATCACCGGACATGTAACCGATCCGAGGACGATACGATGATCGGGAGAGCGCACGTGTTCGGCGACAACGTGAACACCGACGTCATAATACCGGCTGCCTACCTCAACACCTACGATCCCTTGATCTTGGGAAGGCATGCAATGGAGGGGATCGATCCTGGATTCAGCTCGAGAGTACGCAAGGGGGACATCATCGTTGCCGGAGCAAACTTCGGCTGCGGGTCAAGCAGGGAACATGCGGCGATCGCCATCAAGGCGTGCGGGATATCGGCCGTTGTTGCCTCCAGCTTCGCCCGGATATTCTTTCGGAATTCGATCAACATCGGCCTCCCTGCCCTAGTTGCGGAGGAGGCACGCTCGGTGAGGGAAGGGGACGAGCTCGAGATCCTACTGGACGATGGTCTGATAAGGAACTTGACCAAGAACGAGGTGTACAGGTTCTCCCCGCTTCCGGAATTCGTCATCGAGATCCTCAGGGACGGAGGTTTGCTCGAGCATACAAGGAGAAGGCTTGGACGGTGATTGCATGTACAAGGTTGCCGTGGTCAGGGGCGATGGTATAGGCCCCGAGGTCATCGAGGAAGGCCTCAAGGTGCTTCGCGCGGCTTCTGAGGCTTGTGGTCTGCAGTTCGACTTCGTGGAGGCTGATGTGGGGGGCGAAACCTATCTGAGGACTGGAAAGGTCATTCCGGATTCCTCAAGGGACATATTGGATGAGTGTGACGCCATCTATTTCGGGGCGGTTGGCCTTGAGCCGCAGCGGCTCGAGCCCGGCATCGCCGAGCAGGCGATCTTCCAGATCAGGTTCAGCTATGACCAGTACGTTAACCTTCGCCCGACCAAGCTTTACCCTGGCCTTGAGCAGTACATCCCGTTGAGGCCGGAGATCGCGGCCAACGGCATCGACATCCTCATCGTGCGGGAGAATACCGAGGGGCTGTACTGCAGGCAGGGCGGGGTGTTGCGCGGGGAATGCCCCAGCGGCGGAGATGTGGCGACCAACCTGATGGTCTACACGCGGAAGGGCGTCGAAAGGGTGATCAGATACGCCTTCGACCTAGCCCGCAGGAAGGGCAGGAGCAGGGTGACGAACGTGGACAAGGCAAATGTCCTGGTGTGCAGCCAGTTCTGGAGGTCCATATTCCAAAATATCGCGGCCTGCTATTCCGGCATCGAAATCGAGCACGCCTACGTCGACGCCTTCACGCAGTGGGTGTTGAGAAACCCCTCCCACTACCAGGTCGTCGTGACGGAGAACATGTTCGGGGACATAATCTCAGACCTAGTTGCGCCCCTGTCAGGGAGCCTCGGGATGATGCCGGGAGGCAACATCTGCCCGGGTGGGAAATCGATGTTTGAGCCGATCCACGGCTCGGCTCCCCGCCTTGCAGGGAGGAACGTGGCGAACCCGATCGCGACGATACTGGCCGGAAAGATGATGCTTGAGGAAGCCTTTCATGAAGTGGAAGCGGCGAACCTGATCGAAACGGCGGTCGCCAGTGTCCTCAGTGAGGGCAAGGTGAGGACGTATGATATCTGCGGGAAGAGGCCCGGCGAGGCCGCGACCACATCCCAGATGGGAGACGCCATTGCCAGGAAGGTGCGGGAACTGGGCTAGCCGCCACAGATCCTCCTCTTCACGTTCGGGTCCGCCGCAGCCAGACGTCTCAGGACGTCCTCAAATGACTCGCCGGGCAGGAGCTCCCTCTTGAGATACACGCCCGTCCTTCCCACCGAGTCACGCCTCGAGAGGACCTCTATCCTCTCCTTGACGATGTCCAGTCCAACCCCGATCTTCTTTGCCACCACGGCCTCCTGGCCCACGATGCTGGTTTCCACATGGCCGTCCGCCACTGGCTCGATGAGCATGAGTCGCTTGTCTACCCCAGGGGTTCTCAAGCCGCTCTCGATTCCCTCCAGGTCGAGGGCTCCTCCGAAGGCGTAAAACTGCTCCTCGACTGCAGTGGGCTTGACGAGCGGGAAGGTCACGGATACGTCATCCTCCAGGTAGATATGCCCCTTGATCAGGTGCCAAGGCGTCGCCTGGACGATCTCCCTCCTCAGGATGGGCAGCTCTCCCAGCGCGATCTCCACGACGTAGGACGGAACCTGGTGAAGCAAGACCACGTCCACGTCGCTCCTGCTATGCACGTCGCCCCTGGCGATGCTTCCGTGAACGTAGGGAGAGTGGTCGGCCAGCCTTCTCATGAGGAGCTTGGCACTTTCCCTCTTTTCCCTGAGAAGCGCCCAATGCGACTCCGAGTAGCGAACGATCCGCGTTGTTGGTCTTGAAACCGTCTTCTCCCTTACCAACCAACCAGCCTATTCAGCCTTCTCTTTCGGTTCGAGTATGCTGAGGACGTCCTTCCAAGCGGCATGGAAGCCCTTCTCGTATTCCCTGACGAACGGCGCGTTCCTCCTTCTCCTGAACTCGCTGACCATCTCCCTCTTCTGTTTTCCGGTGAAACTTCCGGCGAGGATTCTGAAGATAAGGGAGTCGACGTTCTTCTCAAAGACCGAGATCCTCATCCCTTCAAGGGCCTTCCTATACCCCCGGCCAAACTCGGTATCCTTAAGCTTGATGGCCTCCAACGCGGCCTCCGCCCCCTTGGCGTCCTGGGACACTAGAGACGAAACGAACTTCGTCAAAGTCTCGACGTTGCTGGATCCACCCGCAAGTCTCCTGGCCGCCATCGGATCGCTTTCCTTTAAGAAAGGGCTCATAAAAATTTGAGCGGATGAGCATGTGTACGAAACTGCCCTTTGGCAAGGTTGACCCGGAGTGCCTGACCAGGTACGTCTTCGACCGGTTGCCGCCTCCCTCGGAGAGGGTCGTCGTTGGCCCGTCCGTGGGCGAGGATGCGGCGATCATAGATATGGGCGGGCTGGAGGGGACCTACATGGTGGTCTCGTCGGACCCGATTTCCGGCGCGGAGAGTGAGATCGGGCGATACGCGGTCCACGTCAACGCAAACGACGTCGCCACCGCTGGGGCAAGGCCGTCCCTGTTTGCGACAAACCTGATGATGTCTAGGTCGGCGACGCCCAGAGATCTTAAGGTCCTGTTCGGCCAGATCTGTGAGGAATGCGCGGCACTGGGGATATCGATAGTTGGAGGCCACACCGAGGTATCGCCGATCGATAGGACCATAGTCTCCTCGACGATGATCGGGTTCGTCGCGCGGGATGCACTGGCTCGCAGGCCCATCGAACCCGGGGACGTGCTGATCCTAACCAAGGGGGCGGGGATAGAGGGCACCTCGATAGTGGCGTCGAAGAGGGGGGAGGAGCTCGCCCGTCTTCTCGGACGCGGTTTGATCAGGCGCGCCCGGGCCTTCTCACGCAAGATCAGCGTGGTGCCCGAGGCGATGATCGCGGCTGAAGAACGGGTCAAGAGGATGCACGACCCGACCGAAGGAGGGGTTCTCGGCGGCCTATTGGAGATGTGCGTGGCGAGCCGAATCTCGGCTCGCGTTGATCCCGCAAGGATTCCGATCGCCCCGGAAACGAAGGCAATTTGCGAACGCCTTGGCATCGACCCGCTGAAGCTGATAGGCTCCGGCAGCCTGCTCTGCATTTTCTCGTCCCAGGCGGCGCGGAGGGTGCAACGAAGGTTCAGCAAAGCCGGGATTCCTTCAGCGCGGATAGGGATAGTGGAGAAGGTAGGCAAACCCAAGCTCGTGCTGATCGCTGAGTCTGGCGAGGAGGAGCTGAAGCAGTTCCCGCCCGACGAGCTCTGGGGCGCTATACTGTAGGCTGCACGCGTGCGCCCGGGCCCCTTAGCTTGCCCTTGGCGGCGTCGTCGGCAACGGCCAAAGCTTTCTCGTAGAGCTTCTTATCAATGAATCCCTGGCTGACCAGGTCTATCAGGCTGGTCTCGTCGATGATCTCCGTCTTTCCTGAAGGCCTGATCACGACGTCTATCTCCAGGTCGATGTAGCGAACCTTTCCGGGATAGAACTCAACGGGGGTGTTTATGTTGATGAGTCTGCCCTTCAGGAGGTCCGCGGCCGAGTAGTAGGAGTTCACATAGTACCATTCGCCCCGTACCATCTCGGTGATCGCGTAATCGCCCTCCTCGATGTCCACGTTCAAGCCGTCATATCTTCCGCTGCCCACCATCTTCCTCCTCAGTACCAGCCGGTCTTCTCCCAGTTCCTGGACGAGGCCTTTGAGGTGGATGGTCTGGCCATCGGCCTTGACATGCTCCACCGTGTAGAAGTACGTGTCCAGCCTGCTGAAGATGGCCTCCTTCAGCGCCTTGTTTGCCTCATCCCTGCCAACCTTCTCCATCAACTTCTCAGCCACGTCGACCGCCACAGAGTACGTCTCGCCCATGGACTTTATCGCGTGGTGGTTCTCCACCGTGGGAGCAACGGAGGATCTAAGCTCATCCAGCTTGCGCCTCGCCTCGCCACCGAACTCAAAGGAGATGAACTCCTCTCCGGAATAGAGCGGGTTGGACAGGGACATCTCGACCTCGTCGGCGGCCCTTCTGAGGTTGTCGACGTCCTGGGCAAGTTGCTGCGGATCAGCTCCTTCAGCTGCAGTTCTCCAGAGCAGGCCCCACCCTTCAGGCTTCAGCTGCTTGCCCAGGGCGATGAGCTCGTCTCGCTTCGGCCCCTTGATCTTCTTGCTTACCTTCACCCCGTCGTCCGAGAGCAAGACCGCGTACTTGCCCGGAAGGTTTATCTTCATGTCCAGGACGGGCTTCTTCCCGCCCATGGGGATGGATCTGATCTGCACCTTGATGTCCTCGTCCTCCTTGATGACGCGCGTTGTGTTGGAGAACGGTAGGTAGCCGACCTCGTCGTCGATATCGACGAAGGCAGCTTTCAGCCTGCTGTCAACCTTCTGCACAGTGCCAAGGTAGACCGCGTTGAGATTGATCTTGGAGTCGCGCTTCACGATGTCGAGGAAGCTTTCGATCAGCGCGTCCTTGACCGCCGAGACCGCCTCCAGTTCCCCGGATACCACTATGCCGCTTCCGTCCTCGGTGCTGTTTATCTCAGCCCCCGCCGGGGAGAGGTCCCGGTCCGATTCGAATTTCTGGGCCAGCTCCTCGGAGGCCTGGCTGAGCGTGAAGCCCTTCTCAAGGAACAGCTTGGAGAGTGCGGTCGAGTATATGCCCCTTATTCGCACGGACGTCAATGTTCCACCACCGGTGTGGGGGGGCCGGGATTCTCAGAGAAAACCTTGGTTTTCGTCTTTTGAACCCGAGTCGCCGGCTCCCATTCGGCGATTCTAAGCCGGAAGGGTGTCCAAGTTATGGACCAGACTACCCTACCCCCCCGGGTCTCTTTGTGGTCCGGCTTGGAGCCGGCTGGTATAAAAATTCTATCATGGGCAGGCCTTCAGGGCGGATTTCACCTTCCTTGGTCGATGCTGCCCTGCTGAGCATGCCTTCGCGAAGGACATGCCATCTCATAGCCGTCAGGTTGGGCACCAACGACCTGGCTGGGCATTTGTGGGGCTCGCGCGTGGCCTCTTGAGATCGCGGAAGCGGAGGAGCGATTTATCAACGCTCGGTCGGCCTAATCGACAGTTCCTCACATTCATCTTCGGTGATGCCGTGGCCATCTACCAGGGTAAGTCCGGAAGGAAGAGCACGGGCGGAAGGTACAAGCCCCACCACAAGAAGCGTCGGTTCGAGCTGGGCAGGTTCCCGGCTGAGACGCGGATAGGGGAAAGGAAGCTGCGGATCATAAGGACCAGGGGGGGCAACATCAAGCAGAGGCTGATGGCCTCACAGTTCGCCAACCTCGTGGAATCCCCGGGCCAGAAGGCGAGGCTGGTCAAGATCCTCACCGTGAAGGACAATCCCGCCAGCCGGGATTTCACAAGGAGGAACATCATCACGAAGGGAGCCATAATCGAGACGGAGGCCGGGCTGGCCCGCGTGACGTCCCGGCCCGGGCAGGACGGCGTGGTGAACGCCGTCAAGGTTGAAGCGAAAAACGCCTAGGGTCTTATCCCCAGCTCGTCGATGGTCAACAGCGGCATCAGCTCGATCCCGAACTTTGACCTCAACAGCTCGGCTGCGCCCTCCTTTCTGTCCACAACGCAGGTTACCCTGACGACCCTGGCCCCCGCTGCCTGGATCGTCTCCACGCAACCCACCAGGGACCCTCCTGTGGTCGCAACATCATCGATCAGGAGCACCCTGTCTCCCTTGCCCATCTCCCCCTCCACCCGCTGCTGGGTGCCATGGGCCCTCTCGCCCTTCCTTATCATCGCGTAGGGCAGGTTTCCCCTCATCGCTACAGCGACGACCAGGGGTACGGCGCCAAGCTCGGGCCCCGCGACCATGTCGATATCCTTGAGGTAGAGTGCTTCGATGAGCCTGGAAACGAGTGAAAGAGTCCGGGGGCGTGTGATTATCCTCTTCATGTTCAGATAGTAGGTGCTCTTTCTACCTGAGGTCAGGGTGAAATCGCCGAACAAGAGGGCGTCCTGCCTCGTGATTCGTATCAGCTCCTCCTTGAGTTCATCCACGCCCAGAATTTCGTACTCGTCGTAGCAGGAGGTATATCCTTTGTGGCACGCGGGCCCGGCCTGCTCGACATCCAGCAGAATCGAGTCTCCGTCGCAGTCGATCTTCAGACCCTTGAGGGCCTGCGTCGACCCGCTTTCCTCTCCCTTCACCCACAGTTTCCGCCTGCTCGTGCTCCAGTAGGTCACCTTTCCGGTGGTCAGGGTTGCGAGGACGGCCGCCCTGTCCATGTAGGCCTGCATGAGGATTTGGCCGGTTGCCCAATCTCGAGCGATCGCTACCACAAGATCATTTTCCGCCAGCCTGCGCTTGAAATCGAGCCTTTCGAGCACCTTGTTGGCTTCCTGCGTGGAAAGCTTCATTGTCCCGCCTTTGCCGACAGGATGATTTAACGCTTTTCGACCTCGAGCTGGTCGCGTTCTAAAGATCTGCCTGCGTCTTCTCCCTAAGGCGGATCTGGCGAAATGCGAAAGGAATGATCTCTGCTTCGGCCCTGGCGCCTTCACAGTTAAGAGACGCGTTGCGTGACACGGATCGTTGGCTTGCTCTAATCGCGATCTTGGTGGAAGTCATCATGCAATGCTGGGGTGGATTTCGGCCCGGTTGAAGCGGAGGAAGTCCAAGATCGCTGTGGCTCTGATCTTGATCGTGCTGATCGGACCGTTTCTCGTTCCGGTACCGCCCCTCAAAGACACGGTCCCTCCGCTAGAGCTTGCCGATCCAGACAGTCTCTTCGCGGATGTGAACGGGATATCGGTGCACTACAAGATGCGCGGCAGCGGCAAGCCCGCCATCGTACTGCTCCACGGCTTCGGCGCCAGCCTCTTTTCATGGAGGGAAGTCCTTCTTCCCCTTGCGCAGAACCACACGGTGGTTGCATTCGACAGGCCTGCCTTCGGCCTCACGGAGAGACCGCTTCGTGGGGATTGGGTCGGCGAGAACCCATACACCGCTGAGGCCCAGGTCAGGTTAACTTTTTCCCTCATGGACAGGCTGGGTATCGAGAAGGCTGTGATCGTAGGACACTCAGCAGGAAGTGCGATTGCTCTCTTAGCTGCCTTGGAGTTCCCGGCTAGGGTGCAGGCCCTAGTGTTGGTGGATCCCGCCTTGGGGTCGGGGCATGGGGGCTCCTTGATCCGCGCGCTCTGCAGCGTGCCCCAGATCCGACGTCTGGCTCCTCTGTTCGTGCGATCCATCCGGAGCTGGGGCAAGAGGATTCTCGTGCGGTCCTGGCATAACTCGTCGCGCATAACTGAAGAGATAATGGCTGGATATACGAAGCCTCTCCGCGCAAAAGACTGGGATCTGGGGCTCCTGGAGTTCGCGCTTGCAGCAAGGCCCACCAAGATCAGAGAGAAGCTTTCGTCCATCGCCCTGCCGGTCCTGGTAGTCACGGGAGACGACGATCGCGTGGTGGCGCCGGAGGAGAGTGCCCGCCTGGCGCAGGAGATGCCCAATGCCAGGTTGGCCGTGATTCCGCGTTGTGGCCATATCCCTCAAGAGGAATGTCCCCTCGCTTTCCTTGAGGCGGTGCAAGACTTCCTGCGGCGGCTGCCGTGCGTGCCATGAGATCCCGAAATCGCTCGACGGTTTGGTTCGCGGGATGTAACGGGCTTAACCACGGAGAGTCGTTCTGTGGGATCCCTACGTCTTCATGGGCGGGGTCCGGCTCGGGTAGGCAGGAACTGAACTCTGGAAAAATTTAAATCAAATTCTGCCCCGGCCTAGCTAGGCCGAGGTAGCTCAGAGGGAGAGCGCCGGACTGAAGGCCTTCGAACAGGGGTCCGACATCCGGGTGTCGCGAGTTCGATTCTCGCCCTCGGCACTCTTTCTTCAGAGCTCTGCCAGGCCTCCGGTCCGAAACTACGACACCAGCGTGACTCCGGGTATCAGCGGTATGTCTATCCCTTTGCGGAAGAAGCGCATCGAGTGCTCGTAGATCCCTTTCTCCGTGAACATCATCCTGATCCAGGTGCTTGGCCTGCAGAAGACGCCCCAAGGTAGCTTGAAGGGAGGCCCTCTCCTGATGTCCCAAAGCCTTCGGACGGGCCCTTTGCCGTCGATCTCCATCAGGTCGTAGCTCAGCCTCCTGTAGTCCCACTCCCCGCCAGTGAGGTCGGAGGCGAGCTTGATCCACCAGGGCGGGGAGCTGTCCTTGATGAGCGGCTCGGGGTCGCAGTCGAACTTCTTCCCGAACTCCCGGGACACGTCCATCATCCTGCCCGGCCAGTCCCGGTTGCCGATGCCGGTCATGATGTTGATGGCCGCCGTCTCCACCGCGATCGGGTCCTTGCTTGCGCACGCGAAGCCGCCGAACTTGCGGGCGCCGAAGATGAGCGGTCCCTCGCCTTCCTGGCCGACGATCCCCGACAGGAGCCCGAAGCTCTTGGTCCCGTTCTTCGCCAGGAGATTGTGGACGGTTCCATTCAGGCTGGCCGCCCGGCTGGCCACGTAGCTCATGGCCATGATGAGGGTGACGAGGTTGTTTCCCTCAAGATGGTGGGGGTCGACCTGCATCAGCCACTGGCCTTCCTCTTTGTAGGCCTTCATGGGGGAGGTGGATTCCATCCCGTTCGTCACGATGACCTCCCTTGACTTGGTCTCTTTCAGCTTCCTGACGCGCAGCACCTCGTACTTTATCTCCGGGTCGGGCGTGAAGTCGAAGGCCTCTGACGCCTTCTTCTGGTCGAAGTAGGCGAAGGGCATGCCGTGGGCGTGCCACCTGTTCTGTTTGGGGTTCCACCCGATCGCCGAATTCTTGACGCACAGCGTGTACATGGTGTTGTTATGCATCTTGGCAATGGGCAGGTTGAGGAAGTAGTTGTACTTCTCCTCCAGGAGGGACTGCGGGATCCGCGTCTTGGTGAAGAATCCCAGGTCGTTTCCCTTCGTCTCCAGGGGGTACTCGACCAATGGCTCCTCCTCGGCATAAAGGTCGATGAAGTAGACCTTGCCCTCGTACCCGGGCCTTGAGAAGACGTGCGCGTATCCATTTTCCAGGAAAGCCCTTGGGGTGCCTCCCTCCCACAACATCGTCTCGCCCAGGTGTACCTCTCCCACCCGCATATCGAGCAGCGCATCGATCGCGCCCGCAACTACCGCCGGCTGCGTTGCGATCGGCTGCAGGTCAGGGTCGGTGACTATCTTGTTCCTTGCCAATATGGGCCTGCACAGCGGGCTGTTGTAGAAGACGCCTACGAATCCGGTATTGTTCGGCTTGACGAGGACCTTCGCCCCGTCAACCGGCTCATCCTTGAAAAGTTCCCTCGTGAGCAGATAGGAGGCGGCATAGTTTGCCGAGACCGGTTCCCGCCTGCCTGCGCTGACGAGATGAACGGTGGTCTTGCCCGAACCGAGGGACTTGACCTCCCTGGGTTTGATCTCCCTCGGTTTCCTGTACTTGGAAACGTTGACCTTGGGGACCAGCCATCCTTCCTGAGGTTTCAGCCATTCCTTTGGGTCATGCTTTGTGAACAATCTCCGTCGCCTCCTGCATGCTTCCGGTTGATGCGCAATCCAGAGTTAGATAAGTGCTATCCTCCGCCGTGATATCTGTCGTAGAAATCCAGTATCTCCTTTGGGGTGGCCGTTCCGGTCGTCCCGATCTTCTTTATCGTGACTTTGGCTGCCATGTCGCCGATCTCGGCAGCCTCAAGTAGGGTCGCGCCGCACGCCAGCGACCCCGCAATGCCCGCATCAACAGTATCGCCTGCTCCGCAGGTGTCTATCTCGCCCCCGATGACTACGGGGGGGACTTGTTGGACGGCGTCGCGATCGAATATGGTGATCGCCTTCGGCCCTCTCTTGACGAACACCGGCTTGCCCAGGAGAGAGTTAAGCGTGCGCCCGGCCTTCTCGACGACGTCGTCGGGTGGAAGGCCGGCCATGCTATCCTCGTAGAGCCCTGTGCCCACCGTGGCCTCGTACTCGTTGGGGGCGGCCATCGTGTTCTTGAAGAGCTGTATTCTGACCCTGCTGTCCGATATGATGGGCATATCGACCTCTCCAGCGATCCTCACCAGCTCTTGCAAGACCTTCTTGGTTATCACGGCGATCCCTGGCTTGTCCGCATAGTCGGCGATGATCATAGCATCCACCAAGTCCTTGGCCTCGTTGAGCGATTCCAAGATCCTGTCCTCGCTAGCCTTGCTTATGGGGGAGACGTTCTCGATGTCCACCCTGCCAACCTGCTGTATTCGGCTTCCATGGGCAGAGGCGAAAAACTTCTCGAAGGTCGGAGTCACCCTGGACTCATCGACGACGATGTACCGGGTGTCCATCTTCCGGGCCTTGAGCTGCTTGGTGAGTTCGAACCCATGTAGATCCTCTCCGAAGACGCTGATGGGATACGTCTTGGGCCCGAAGTCCGCCACGTTTGCGCATACGTTCGCCCCGCCGCCCGGCGAGTAGGTATCGGCTCCCCTTCCTCTGAGCCTCACGATCGGAACGGGAGCTTCCCTTGCTATCCCTTCCATGGTCCCGATTCCGTATCTGTCAAGGTAAAGGTCACCGATCACTGCGATCTTTCGCTTGGATGCCTTGGATAGTATCTCTTGGAGCCTACTTCTGGAAATCGTCACGCGGATTTCTCCTCGGCCGCAAGTTCGGACGCATGCTTGAAAACTCTCACGATCGGACCGAAAGCCTAGCGGCCCAGCGTCGTTTGCCGGGGGCCTCGGTCGAGGGAGCTGGCGATCGCGCCGATCGCCCTGCCGACCGTTGCCTCCGAAAGTTTCATGTCCCGGACGAGGTAGGCATGCGCGGCCGTCGGGTCAGGCCGCCGCAAGGACGATCTCCAGGCTGGGTTGACAGGCGGGTCTAGGTAGTACCTCTTGATGCGTAGAAACGTTCTTTCCATTTCGCCGTCCAGCCCCATCTGGGCTAGGACCGCGCTTATCGTGCGGAAGGTTCTGAGAAGCCGAAGGGATCTCTTCGGGCCCAGCCCCTTCACTCCGCCAGGGTTGTAATCCGTACCACTGAGAAGGGCCAGATCTATCAGCTGCCCCAGGTCCATGTCGAGTTTCTCAAGCACCTCCGGGAGGGCGCACGTCTCCGCACCCGTCTTGGACAGACGTATGATCATCCGTGAAGCTCCAAAAAGCAGGGCATCGAAGTCGTTGGTCAGGGCTGCCCAGCACCCTCGTTTGGTCATGTATGCGGCCTGAGCCTCTGCTTCCTCAGGAGCCTGTACCCAGGGGACGCCCAGCACGTCCAGCGCCGCCTTCATCTGCTGCTTCATGGTCTCATCCAGGATGAAGCCCCTTCTTGCAGCCTCGACCGAGCGCTTGCGCATGGTCTCGTCTTTCAGTGCGGGCGTCTCCCCGTCGAAGACGAAGATGGGTCTGAGGCGGACTTGGCAGAGGGCCGCGACCTCGTTGCAAAGTCCGATGAGGTGACCGATCACCAGGCCGTCGGAGTTCCTGTACGGGGAACCGGTCGAGTCCCTGATCTGGAACAGGTGCCTATAGATCAGGTTCGCGGTGTCCACTGCCACCGTCCGCGACGCCAGAGCCGACGCCTCGACGTACGTGCGTGGAACGAGCTTCCCCAACTTCGCCCCCGTGGTGATCCCTCTAGCCCTTGATGATGTTGATCTCCAGTCTGCGCCGTCTTGGGCCGTCGAACTCGCAGAAGAAGATGGCCTGCCAGGTCCCGAGGCTCAGCCTCCCGTCCCTTATGGCCAAGGTCACCGAGTGGCCCAGAAGGCTGGACTTTATGTGGGCGGCGGAGTTACCCTCGGCGTGGCGGTAGGAGTTCCCCCAGGGCACAAGCTTCTCGAGCTTCGCCATTATGTCCTCGACGACGTCTGGGTCGGCACCCTCATTGATCATGATGCCGGCCGTGGTGTGGGGAACACAGATGACGCAGATGCCCTCGTCGACCTTGCTTCCGCGGACGGCCGACTCGACGCGGTCGGTGACGTCCAGGGCTTGGGTTCTGGAAGAAGTGCCGATCTCAAGCTCGCAAGCGATCATTGCCGTCTGCCCTTCGAAGCCGGTTCGGACCTAGCTTATCTTTGCTTTCATCTGGGCATGCGATGCTGGCTGAACAACATTAAAGATCGAAACGCCAAAGATGGCGCCATCCCGGTGGTTTCCGTTCCACTTTTCGATCGCCTGAAGTACAGGGCGGGCATATTCGATCTGCGCGGGACCCTCGTCGATCTGGATGGTCGCTACAAGAAAGTCCTCTATCTGAAGACCGTAAGGGATTTCGGAAGGCGAACAGGCAACCGGTATTTGAGTTCATTCAACGAATCCGACTTGGAGCAGCTTCTCAGGATGAGTGCCTCCAAGAGGGCCGAGGCATTGGAGCGGTTCGGGCTGGACCAGGAGACCTTCAACGAGGCCTGGCTCACTGACGATGCCCTGGCGATCAGGATGAGGTACAGCCAGGTGCAGCCCGATGCTCGCGTGCTTCGGGTACTAAAGAGCAAGGGGGTTAAGCTTGGGATCGTGACCTCGGCCGTGAAGAGGGCCGCCGACATGGACGTGGGCCTACTGAAGGGCAAGATCGGCAGCAGGATATTCGACGAAGTCGTGATGACCTCCTACGAGCCAACCCTTGCGCCCAAGCCCGATCCATCCGCCATAAGGGCCTGCATGGCGAGGATGTCCGTCTCGCCCGACCAGACCTTCGGGGTTGGCAACTCTGACCGGGACATCGCCGCCTACAAGGCCGCAGGCATCCTCGACATCCTGATAGAGAGGCCAGGCGCGCTGGAGATGGGGGCTTCCGTAGAGAGAGGGTTGAAAGCGTCGATCAAGATCTCCAGCCTCGAGGAGCTAATCCCCATAGTCATACAGAGGGGATGGGTGTCAAGGCTCCTGTGGCGTCGACCCGTGCCTTCGGCGGTCTGATCCTCCTCCGAGCTCAGGCCGGGGGCTAGACCGAGCCTTCACAGCTCAGGCCAGGCCTAGGTCCCTGTTGATCTCCTCTTGGTATACCTCCACCTTGCAATCCAAGATGTCCTTGATGCTCACCACTTCGCCCGTTGCAGAGGACTCGAATATCCCCATCGGGAGGGCTTCTGCTTCGGCGCCGAGCCGGCCATCGACCTCCACCTTGCCTCCGTCGAGCACCGCCCTGGCGAAATCCCAGATCTCGATCGCCACCGTGGAGTTGAAGTCCCGTCTCATGCCGATGCCTCCTGGGAAGAGCTTAGCCTTCTGGTCGTCGCTCAGCTCTCTCAGCATCCAGCGTATGAGCCCGTCGACCGGCACGACGTGCTGACCGGGAACGTCCTCGGTCATGCTGCAAAGGCCCTTGTCCCAGCCCACGGATCCTCTTGAGCCGTAGATGACCCTCTGCTCAAGGGACTCTCCCGGCGCGACGTTGCTCCAGGTCCACACCCCGCTCGACCCGCTCTTGAACTTCATCAGGGCGAGGCTCAGGTCCTCCACCGTGTACGGTGTCGGGTCCTTGCGCTCCGGCCACGAGCCGTACCTTACGCGCTCTAATGTCTTGGTTATCGCCGCCACCTTGTCTATGGGTCCCATGTTGTAGATGAAAAGGTCCGCATAGTGCACCCCCCCATCCAAGATCCAGCCCCCTCCAGCCTTCATCTTGTCGTGTCTCCAGCCCCATGCACCTAGGGAGTAGCTCAGCTGCTGCCAGAATATCATCCTTGGGTCCCCGATCTTTCCGGTGGAGATTGCCCAGTTTATAGCGCGGTTCTCGGCACCCCTGCGATAGTTCTCGGCAACCGCGAGGATGAGGCCGTGGTCGTCGGCGGAGTCTATCATCGCCTTGCAGGCGCGCATCGTAATGCCCAGAGGCTTCTCCACGATGACGTGCTTTCCGGCCTCCATGCAGGCCAGTGCAATGGTGTGGTGGGATCGGTGTTCGGTGCAGATGTCAACTGCATCGATCTCCTCGGAGGCCAGCATCTTCTCGAGGTCCGTATACGCCTTAGGCATCTGCTTCTGAAACGCTGCTAAGTCTTTCGCCCTCTTCTGCGCAGCACCTTCGATCAGGTCGCATGTTGCAACGACCTGCACGTCCGTCAGGCCCGCCGCGTTTAGCTGCCGAAGGCCCTCTACGTGGGCCCCAGATATTCCGCCGCACCCGATGAGTGCCATCCTGAGGGCAGCCATCTCGGTCACTGGCGCGCGCCTCGGTCCGGGCAAATATAAATGAGAACCGCGAGCCTCTTCAGGCTTGGCCGGCCCTACCAGCGTGGTCAATGACCTTTGCCCGCCTCAACGGGTCGGTCGCCGGCAAGCTGGGCTGGCGCTTTGGCGAAGTAGGTGACGATGACCAACCATGCCATGAAGAACCCGAAGCCGATCGCCGTGTGATAGTTCACCGCGACTTGGCCCCAGGCGATCACAGCGAAGACCACCGCGACGAGCCTCATTATGCTCGCAAGGTAGAATCCGAGCAGCGCTGCCGCGATCCAGCCCAGCTTCCTCGCGGTACTCTGCTTAGATTCGAGTATCGGGACGCACCCTATGAAGGCGAAAGCCATTATGCCCTTGATGCCGGTGCAGCCATAATCGACCAAGAGCCCGCTCGGCGTGGAATCGGGAAGGAGGATCTTTGCTCCTTGGCTGGTGACCCGTCCACCGAGCATCCTCACCAGGGAGGCGACTACGCTGGCTAGCGTCTCTGCATAGCCCATGCGGTCGACGCAGAAACGTTCAACCGAGTAACCGGCGCCGATGATCCCGAGGAAGAGAGCGGGAACCCAGAAGACGACCAAGGGCCGGTAACCAAATAGCATTAGACAGAGGGCGAGGAAGACGCCGAGCATATCGAAGAGGCCGAAGATTCGGCTGGCTGGGTCTTGCAACAAAGACCTTATGACAACGCCGGCAATGAGTGCGGCGCCTAGAGCAACCTCCCAAAGCCTCGGCCTTTGCGCCAGACGGGGGTCCTTCTCCAAGTCACCCCATCTGAAGCCAAACCAGATCACCATGGTGAGTGGAACGACCCAGAAATACGTCCGGCTCGTGTGAAGCACGTAGAAGGTGAAGGGGTTGAGCAAGGCTAGGCAGAACAGGATGAGCAGCAGATGGAGTCGGCGCAGGGTCACCATCGTCCCTCCAAACGCCTTGGGCCGCGGCGTGTTTAATGCTTGCCCCTGCGGGAAGCGGGGATCGGGAAGGTCTCAATCCTGGGCCTGGACGCCTCCTGGCCGGGCCCGCCGGGCATGCACCTACAAGCAGGAAAGCGCGATTTTAGGCCGCATGCGCGGTCGCGGGACGTTAGAGCACGGATGATGGAGCGCGGATGTTAGAGCGCGCATGGCAGTCGAACGGCAACGTCACGAACCAAACCGTCCAAGATCCAAGCATGCCCGCCCACGGGAACCCCCCGACGTTGACCGGAAATCCCTTGACAAGAGATAAATACCGATCGGGCGGTGCGTGATGGGTGGGCGCCGAAGGATGAGCCGGCATATCCATGTCCTGCTCGCAGGGTTGGGTTTTCTGTGTCTGCTGCATCTGTGCATCGCCGACGCTGTGCAGACCTACATGGTTCCGATGAGGGATGGGGTGAGGCTGGCAACGGATGTCTACCTGCCGAGCGGGCAGGGCCCTTGGCCGACCATTCTAAGCCGCACCCCGTATGGCAGGTTCAGGATCGACGAGCTGACCGGGCGCGGCTACGCCGTGGTGACCCAGGACTGGAGAGGCTACTACGGATCCGAGGGCATCAAGATGCCTTTCGAGTCGGATGGCTGGGGCGACCTCCAAGATGGGTACGATACGGTGGAGTGGATAGCGAGCCAGAACTGGTCGAACGGCAAGATCGGCACGTGGGGAGGATCGGCGCTGGGAATAACGCAGAACCTCATGGCCGGAAGCTACCCTCCACACCTCGTCTGCCAGCACATACTTGCCGGCGCGTCCGACCTCTACTCCCAGATGTTCTTCCAGGGCGGCGTCTTCCTGAAATCCATGGTGGAGTCCTGGTGGGCCGTGCACGGCACGCCCGAACACCTCGCGGAACTGCTGGCGCATCCCAGCTACGACCCAAGATGGGAGCTCTTGAACTCCGAGACGAGGGTCTCAGGAATGGCCTACCCCGCCCTGCATGTAGGCGGGTGGTACGACATCTTCCTGCAGGGCACCATAAACGCCTTCATGGAAAGGCAGTACAACGGCGGTCCGGGCTCGAAGGGCAACCAGAAGCTGGTCATTGGCCCCTGGTGGCACGGGGGGTTCGGAAAGACCACGCAGGGTGAGCTGACCTTTCCGCCAAACTGCGTCTACACCGATGACTGGCTCGATACCTTCCGGCTCTACGACTACTGGCTAAAGGGCATCGACAACGGCTATACAGCCATTCCGACCGTTCGCTACTACGTGATGGGCGATGTTGACGATCCCTCGGCGCCAGGCAATGAATGGAGGTCTGCGGATGGGTGGCCCATCCAGCACACCAACATCTCCCTTTACCTATCCGAAGTTGGCCTGAGCTTCCAGCCCGGCCCGGCCGGCGCAAGAAGCTACCATTATGATCCGAACAACCCTGTCCCCACCGTCGGGGGCGCTAATCTGGTTCTTCCATCAGGTCCGATGGATCAAAGGAAGGTCGAGGAGAGAAGCGACGTGCTCGTCTTCACAAGCGAGCCCCTGGACTACCCCGTGGAGGTAACCGGGAGGGTCTTCGTGGAGCTCTTCGCATCATCATCGTGTCCCGACACCGACTTCATGGCTAAGCTGACCGATGTATATCCCGACGGACGTTCGATGCTCGTGCTTGATGGGGCAATCCGTGCGCGACACAGAAACTCGATGGAGGCGGAGGATTTCATGGAGCCGGGCAACGTCTACGAATTCAGGATCGATCTATGGTCGACCAGCATCGTGTTCAACAAGGGACACAGGATCAGGGTCGACATAACGTCCAGCAACTACCCCAGGTTCGATCCCAACCCCAACACGGGACATCCCTTCAGGGCCGACGCCGAGACGAGGATTGCCAATAACACCGTCTACTATGGGGAGCTGTACCCTTCGAGGATCGTATTGCCCTTGGCCGGCCCGGACACGGATGGCGATGGCCTCTACGACATCATGGATCCCTTCCCCCGCCGCGCCGGGCCGATGCCGACGCTGGAGGAAATGCACGGGGAGATGCAATCCCTAGATGGCTTGATCGCCTCGGTCAAGGACCTCAAGCTGCTGCGCATCTTGGAGGAGGGCAGCCGAGTTGCGAAGGCACGCTTGACGGAAGGCGACCTAGTCGCCGCAGGGCACTTGGTGGACACCCTGGAGGCATGTCTGCCCTACGACCCCTACGAGATCTCGCTCGCGGAGGCGCGCGGGCTTGTGGACGCTGCTCTCGACGAGGCATCTGCGGCTTTGCGCGAGGGCAGGCTCCTAGACACGATCGAATGCGTACGGACGGGTTGGATGCTCGGTACCCTCAGGACCGGACTGGAGGGGGGTCGCGCGGGTCCCCTCCTCCGCTACCTCTCGGAAGCTCTGGACCTGTTGAGGGCCGGCCGATGCTCCGATGCAGGAAGGCTTGCGGGGTGGACCAATCGAACTGATGTCAGGTCGCTGGCCGTGAGAATCCAGATCGCCAAGGAGGCAGGGGCCGCCCCATCGGATCTGGCGATGATCGAGTCGATGATGGACTCGGCGAAGGACAGGTTCCTGCTGCGTCAGTTCGCTGGCTCGGACTCGATGCTCGCGATCATCGATCAGAGGCTTGCAAGCTTGGGATTCCCGGTGGCCGAGAGATGGTCCCTCGCGTGTCTGGTTGCGGCCCTGCTGACGTATGGAAGGCGCAGGATCGTCTGACGCCGCCGTCTGGATCCTAGTTGGTGTCAAGAGGGTTGAGCACCGGTACGAAGATCGGGTGAGGCGGACGCGGCCGCCTCCGCCGAATCACTGTCTCCGGATGGGAGTGAGGAACGCCGGAAAAAGAGTTAAGAGGTTCCACAAGAGACGCACACTGCGGAGGGGGTAGGATGCGGCCTTGGCAGTTTCCGGGCTGCCTCATACAAGGCTTTGTTGCGCTTGCCTTGCTTGCGCCGGCCTGCCTAGGAGCCGGAAGGCTCAACATCTTGGCCATCGGCCAGGTAATGCCCGGCGAATGCTTGGTCCCGATGTGGTTTGACGCCGATCCGCTGGTGAGCTACGTCCTCATACCGACCGATATCGACGTCATGGGCGGACAGGGCGTCGCGGGACAGCGCGTCATGGAGGATGCATGGCGCAGGTACATAAGGATCTACTTCCCAAAGACCAGGCAAGCTCTTGTCCAGGGCTTTGAGTTCCTCGTTTTCCCCGACGGATACATCGAGCCCTTCACCGCCGCCCAGAAATCCGACATCAGGTACGCGTTGGAGAACGGCCTCGGGGCCTTCGTGACGATGGGCGGGGACCTTTCGGGTCCGACATACAAGTCCTATCCAGGTTGGAAGAACTCCGTGCTTTACGAGCTCATGCCCGTCGAGTTGACCGACAACATGAGGCAGGATGGATCTGTTTTCACCATCAAGGTGCTCAAGGATGACCCTGCCGTTCTTTCGGCTTTCATTCCCTTCGGCATAGAAAGGGTACCCGGATCCGGTTTCACCTACCTATATCCCAGGGAAGGCGCCACGACTTGGGCCCGGCTTTTCTCCAGCGGACTTCCCTTAGGGGCGCCAGGCGCCTGGCTTGTGTCCTGGAGGTGTGGGCCCAATGGCGGGGACTTCTGGACGGTTGCGGATGACCTTGATCATCCGTGGTGGTCGTTCCAGCGAAACCAATACAATATGGACATATTCCTCAACATTCTTCTGTATTCGACCGGCCGCAGGCTCCCCGACGACATCCTCCTGATCCATGACCTGCGGAATCGCTACTGGAAGTACAACCAGGAAAAACTCTTGTTGATGTCGCTGCTTGAGTTCGTGGATAGGTTCGGGGGAAACACGCGGTCGATCGAGAACGAGATAGGGGCAGTGGACCAGGAGAAGGAGACGTCGTTTGACCAGTATAGGCGCCAGGAGTTCAGCGAAGCATTGGACACGATAGACGCAGCCATAAAGAGGATCCTAGAGACGGCAAACAACGCAATGAAGCTGAAGGACCGCGCCTTGATGTGGGTATACGTGACGGAGTGGTCTGCCGTTACGGGGACGCTGGCGGTGTCGGGCTTGGTGGTCTACAGCCTCCTGGTGAAGAGGAGACTGTACAAGGAAGTGAGGGTTACTCGATCGGGAGCCTAGAAAAGTGGGTCTCGCCTTTTCCCCGTCGGTTGCTTAGGCTAGTGCTATCAATCCCACCCCGAGGGCCATGATCGCCGCCGCGATGAGCTTCAGGTTGGTTCTCTCCTCCCCCAATATCTCGAAGCCGAACAGGACCGCGAACATGATCGACGTCGAGCGAAGCGAGATGACGTATGAGACCTCGACCGTTCGCATGGCAAAGAGGACCAAGAGATACGAGAAGATGCACAGGAAGCCCACCGCGATGGCTTGCCTCCAAGATTTCGACGCGCCCATCCGCATCCTCGCAAGTCCGTAGCGTCTGAGGAAGAGCGGTGAGAGGAGCAGGCCGCAGACCGTAAACGTCAGGTAGAGGTAGACCACGGGGTCGACCAGCGAAACGCCGACCTTGTCTATGGTCTGATAGAAGGATATGCAGAGACCCGTCGCGATCGCTGCTGCGGATGCGGGGCTTGCCAACCTGGCAGCCGTTTGCCCGAGAGACAGCCCGCCCTTGGCCGGTTGATGGAAGAGATAGATGGATAGCATTGTGAGCAGAATTCCAGCCCAGCCGATGCTCGAGGGTCGCTCCCCAAGCAGCATGAGCGCCCAGGTCAGCGTGAGGACAGGCGCCAGCCCCCTGGCCAGAGGGTAGGCGTGGGACAGATCACCCCGGGAGTAGCTCCTTCCAAGGAGCAAGAAGTAGAAGCAGTATACCGAGCCGGTGCCGAGGATGCACATCCATCCCTGCCAGGGGATATCCGTGCCGGGCGCGGTCAGGAGGAAGAGAGGAGTGTACAGCAGTATCGCAGCCCAGACATACAGAAATGAGAAGAGTGCTTTGTCTTCGGACTTCTTGAAAAGGAGGTTCCAGTAGGCATGGAGCAGGGCGGAGACCAAGACGAGGGCCACTGGGAATAGGATCGTACGATCACCGGCGGGTGCAGGTACGAGATACCCGGGGATATGAATCTCCTGTCGATCCCCATCGAGAACGCTGATATTCCAGAGCACAATCTCGAGTTGGGATCATGCGGTGGCGGGTTGATTTTGGTCCCAGTGTCAGGGGCGAGCGCTCACAAAGCTTTTTGAAAATCCGTCTCCAGTTGAGGTTCGCATGTGGCGCGTCGAGGTCGCAGAGAACCCGGACTGGGGGTACGCCAGGAATCTCCAACTCGTCCTCAAGACGCATCTTGCGGAGTATTCGTCCTCCGTCTTTTCCGTCCCACTCGAGGCAGGCGGCCTGAGGTACTATGGCGGAAACAGGGACTATTCATGGCAGGGCTTGATCGTCGGTCCGATCGACGGCGTCCTATACAAGACGCTTGACGGGCTGTTCTACTCAACGGGGTCTCAGCTCGCGGCGAGGCATGTCTGGTACCAGCCCGGCGAGTTCTCGTACGGATATGAAGATCCGGCCGGACAGGCATTCGTGGTCAGGATCGCTTTGGATGACCTGCAGGGACGAATCTTTCTGAGGGCTGCGGCAAACAAGCCCTGCTGGTTCGCCGTCCCGCTGGATCTTAGGCCGGCGGAGAGGTGGACCGAGGCCAGCTACGCGGTCCGTTGGCTCGAAGGGAGCGTCGTGATCCAGAGCGACGCAGCGCCCGTTACGGTCACGATGCGAGGCTTCAGCGCAAGGCAGGACCTGAACATGTCCCTGAACTGGAGGTACAAACTCGGCGACGGGTTCAGGGAGATCAGGGACGGGCTCGTGGCCTTTTCTGAGCACCGACGGCCGATCCATCTGCCCTTTGCGCTCTACTGCCCAAATGGGCTTCTGGAGGTTCAGGTTGACGCTGAACCGCGCCTGCCGACAAACCTTCCTCGGGCGGAAAGTCGCGCTGCGGTTCGCCTGGGAACCGGCAGGGTGGCCCAGGCCTTACGGTTGCGCATCGAGAACCTTGGCACCTTCGGAATCCCCGTCGCCGGAACATGGTTTCCCGAGGCCGGAGCCTGGTGGTTCAGGAAGCCGTGGATCAGGGACGCGATCGAGGGGCTGAGATGGAACATCAGGACCTACGTAGAGATCCTCGGGCGCTCTGGCCCCGTGGGTTCGCTGGTGCTCGGGCTGCTGGACCTGCTCGAATCCCGCGGGGGGCTTCCCATCATATACGGCGAGGGGGGATGCTTTTCAAGCGATGCGCCGCCGCTCCTTCTGACCGTTGCTTGTGAACTGGCCCGTCTAGGTCAAAGCCGGAACCTTGCGCTGAGGGCCGTTGACGTGGCGCGACATGTCTGCGAAAATCTTCTTGCTGGCAAATCCGTCTCAGGTTCGGTCTTGGCAGACTCCGTCATCTGCTGCCCGGCGAGTTCATCTTGGCTCGATTCCGTCATCTCTCTGGGCGGCATTAGATGGCCCACCAGGATTCCGCGATCTTGGGCCGCAGAGGGCCTTGATCCGCGCTCAAGCGAGTTCGGGTTGGTCGAGGTCAATGCCCTCTACATCGAGTCGCTTGGCAGGGTGCTCGAGTGCGCGGCGGAGATGGGCCTCGGTGTGTCGGCCGTACTGGAGCAGGTGGCCGGGGAGCTCGTCCACGGGTTCAAAGCCCGTTTCAGGCGGCAAGACTCCCTCCCCTTCTTGACGATCGTGCCAAGCCATGGGCTCGCCGATCCCACTCCGGGCTCCCCCGCCCTGGTGAGCCTGGCATGCCTGAAGGACTCGATCTATACAAGAAACGAGCTGAGCCGACTTTGGAACCAGGCTAGGACCGATCTGTTGGTCGAAAGAACGCCAATGGTTCTGGGAGGTGGAAGGCTTCCGTTCGGGGTCTTGGTCAGGGCAGGCGAAAGGCGCCCCTACCTCGGTGATGAGGAGTACCACGGCCCCACCGTCTGGCCAAGGGATACGCCCTATCTCATACGCCTGCTTGAGGCGACGGGGGGAGATGTCAGAGGCATCCTCCTAAACAATCTTGACCACATGATTGCCGAGGGGGCCTTCGGATACTGCAGCGAGCTGTTTAGCCTGCCGGTGGGGTGCGCGGCGGGTGGGATGTCGGACAATCCGGTTCCTGTGAAGAACCCGGCCCAGTACTGGAGCCATTGGTGCGACCCCTACCTGGACCATCTTCGCGATCTTGGGCTTAGGTCGCTAGGTCGGGAAAAAGCTGTTGAGCGGAACGCAGTTCAGGCCGACTAGGAGGCAGGGTTACCGCAGGCGGCTTTTCCGGAGTCTATCAAGCCTTCCGTCGACGGCCTTTCGAAGCATGGCGCGCAGCTCCTCGCCTTTCAGCCCCTTCTCCCTTAGGCGGCCTACCTGCTTCGCCAGAACATCATCGCCGAGCGATCGTATCCAGTTCTCGAAGTCGCCCCTGTTGACATGGAACTCTATGGAGGCGATATCGATATCCTCGAGGGCCTTGGCAAAGCTCGGCAGACCCGTCGCAGATCTTCCCGTGTAACGGTCGATGTCGGTGTAGAAGTAGAACGCCTTCTCGCCCGGCACATCCTCAAGCAGCTTCTCCGTCTTCGATTTGGCCATGTAGGTCCCCCCTGGAACCTCGCACGGTTGGTGATGAACCTGTTTATAATTCTTCCTGCCGCAGGCGCGGAAGCCTCAATTCTGTCCACGACAAGCAAGCTTGGCTCTGATGACGAAGGAATCGTCGGCATTGAAAAGGCAGGCCATCCCCGGGGGATCATCTATTAGAATGATGCCGGATCCTGCGTATTGTGAGATCGCAGGCAGGAGACTGCTGATGAGGATAGCCTTCTTCGCTTGGGAGTACCCCCCGGTCGTGGTCGGCGGGCTGGGGATGTATGCTGAGAACATGGCCAGGGCTATTGTGGAGCTGGGGCACGACGTCGCGGTGTTTGCCCTCAACAACGGGCAGCTGCCCACGCGGGAGATCATGAGGGGAGTCGAGGTTCACAGGCCCATCATAACCGATGCGTCCAAGATCTTTCCCCTCCTCTCAGAGGAGCTGAGGGGCTGGGGGGACAATGTGAAGTTCTTCAGCGACTTCTTCCAGTACAACCTGCTGTCCGCCTCGAAGTTGGTGAACAGTCTGGCCAAAAAGGAAGGATTCAGGTACGACCTCGTAAGCTTCCACGACTGGCTCAACAGCGTTGCCGGGCTGATCACCAAGGACGAGCTGAAACTGCCCGCCGTCTTCCATGCCCATTCCACGGAATGGGGTAGAACCGGGGGCGGGTCCGCCATCGTGAACCGGCTTGAATGGGAGGCTGCCACCCGGGCCGATTCGATCATTACGGTGAGCCACGCCATGAAGCGGGACCTCGTCGACCACAGCTGGCCTGAGGACAAGATACACGTCATTTGGAACGGCATAGACCCCCAGACCTACGATCCCCGTTCATGCGACCCGGCTGATACGCAGTCCTTGAGGGCTGCCTACGGCATCGGGGAGGAGGACGAGATGATCCTGTTCGTCGGCCGGCTCACGTGGGTGAAGGGTGCCAAGAACTTGGTGCAGGCGATGCCGCAGGTCCTGAGCCAGCATCCTAAAGCCAAGCTTGTCCTGCTCGGAGAGGGGGAGGAGCAAGCCGAGTTGCAGGCCCTGGCCTCGAGGCTGGGCATAGGGGATAGACTGCGGTTCCGCTTCCAATTCGTGCCCGAGCGTGAAAGGGTCGCCCACTACGCGGCGGCGGATCTGTGCGTTTTCCCGTCGATATACGAGCCATTCGGCATAGTCGGCTTGGAGGCGATGGCGATGGAGAAGCCGCTGGTCGTCGGCGCAAAGGGCGTCGTCGGACTGAGGGAGCAGGTGGTCCCCTCGGGCCCGGACCAGACGGGCATACACGTTGACGGCAACAGCCCCATGGATATCGCATGGGGCATCATGGCGGCGCTGAGCGACAGGGAGAGGGCGAGGAGCTGGGGCAGGAACGGAAGGAGGAGGGTCCTGCAGCATTTCACCTGGAGAAGGGTTGCGGAGCAGACGATCAGTCGCTACGAAGAAGCGATTCAAGCTCGCGGATGATCCGCCGGCTGCTTAAGGTTCGAAGACTTTTCGGGATGTGGTCGGGTCATGCCGGATATCTGTCTCGGGTTCGAGGTCCACCAGCCGTTCAGGATAGATGGAAGCTTCCGTGACGAACTCGCCAGGGGGAAGAGGCTGGGGAAGCTTCTCGACGTCTATTTTGACAACAGGCTGAACCGCGACGTGCTCAAGAGGGTTGCCGCGAAGTGTTACCTCCCTGCCAACGAGATCGTCCTAAGGGAGATCGACGAGCTGAAGGATATGGGGCGGGAGTTCAGGGTGGTCTACAGCCTCTCGGGGGTTTTGGTGGAGCAGTTGGAGCGGTGGGCGCCCGATGCGCTTGCGACCTTCAGGCAGCTCGCAGAGACGGGCCGGGTGGAGTTTCTCGCCCAGACCTACTACCACTCGCTGTCGAGCCTCTATTCCTCCGAGAGAAGCGAGTTCATCGAGCAGGTGCGGCTTCATGTTGCGCTCATGCGGGATGTGTTCGGCCTGGAGCCAAGGGTGTTCGAGAACACGGAATTCATCTACAACGACGAGATCGCGAGGGTCGTCCAGGGGATGGGTTTTGCGGGCATGTTCACGGAGGGCCGTCCGAGGATACTTGGGTGGAGGTCGCCTAACCACGTCTACAGGGCGGGCGGGTGTGGCATAGCCGTTCTGCTCAGGAACCACGTATTGTCCGACGACATAGCATTCAGGTTCTCGGCCCGGGATTGGCTGGAGTGGCCCCTGACCGCCGACAAGTATGCTTCGTGGCTCTCGGCAACCGCGGGCGAGTGCGTGGTCGTATTCATCGACTACGAGACCTTTGGGGAGCATCACTGGCCAGAGACCGGGATACTTGAGTTCCTGAGATGGTTGCCGATCGAGGTGGCCAAACAGGGGAACCTCTCCTTCAAGACGGCGTCCGAATTGATAGCCTCTCACCAGCCCGTCGGGGAGGTCAGCGTCGCTCCACTGGATACGGTCTCCTGGGCGGATGCCGACGGGACGACGAACGCTTGGTTGGGCAACGATATGCAGAGGACATCGTATCATGCTTTGAGGAGGATGGAGCCTTGGGTGAGGAGGACTGGAAACCAGGAGATACTGAGGCTCTGGAGGCTTCTTCAGACCAGTGACCATCTCTACTATATGTACACCCAGCCGGGAGCATCGGGTCTCGTCCATGGATACTTCAGCTCGCAGCCGCCGGCCAGGGCGTTCAGGGCGTTCATGAGGATACTCTCAAGCTTGCAGAAGAGGACGGCCCAGCATCTCGCGGAGCCCTACGCGACTTCCGCCCGACTTCTCCGTGCCGTCCCGCCGGACGTGGCCTTCCATTTCCACGAGGATGGGAGGTACATCGATCTCTCGGCACATTCTCTGGAGGAGTTCCACGATGCCCTAGCTCTCGCCAGCGACCGCTCGATCCTGTTTCACAGCAAGTCGAAGGATTTCGAAAGATGGGTCGGCGGCACCATAGGCGATGTCAAGCTTGCGCGGCTCATCCGAAGGATTGCAGGAACAAGCGCATCTGAGCTCCGAACCAATCTGAGAGGATGCGTAGAGGGGAGGTTGAACGAGCTAAAGCTAGGGTCCTGCTAGGATCTCGTCTCGTCGCCTTTGCCATTTGCGTAATGCCGGCAGGAAGGGTGACCAGATATTTTTATGGAAGGCTCACCGTTGGTTCCCAGCTGCGGTTGGGACCGCGGTCGCCGGGAAGCGATTCCTGGGGATATGTTGTGGGCGGCTCGCGGTCGGAAGGTCACGCTTGGTCCGTGGAGACTGTGATAGGATTGCGCCAAGGGGGTATACGCTTTTAGAGTGGCCATGCTTGCGTGGGAGTCCCTCTATACGGTCCAAGTAGGCGGGCTTGCGGTGGCGGTGAGCAACCTGGCGGAGGAGCTTGCTCGCGCCGGACACGAGGTCCACTATTTCACCCGAAGGGCGCCCGGGCAGCCGGGGTACATGGAGATCAATGGCGTCCACTACGAGACCTTCCCATCCGATCCCGGGCTTGGCACTTACGCGTTTGCACACAGCCTCTCGATGTCGATCGTCGATGGCCTTCACCAGGTCGAGAGACATGTGGGGGAGTTCGACATAGTGCACGGGCACGACTGGCTGATGATCGATGCCCTGCACGCCCTGAAGAATGAGGGCCGACCGGTCGTCCTCACCTATCATTCGACCGAGTACGGTCGGAACGGGGGAGCATTCGGCAGCTGGCCGGAGTTCGCGCAGATCTCGGCGGTAGAGCGACGTGGGGGAGCCATCGCGGACCGGGTGACCACGGTCTCGCGCTGCATGAAGGAGGAGCTGAACTTCCTCTACGGGATTTCGCCGGGCAAGATAGACGTCATTCCCAACGGGATAGATCCGCTCAAGTTCAGGCTCAAGCTCGATCCCGGCGCGACGAAGCAGAGGTACGGCCTACACCCGTTGGCGCCGGTGGTGATGTTCATCGGAAGGCTGGAACATCAGAAAGGGCCGGATATTCTGGTGGAAGCGATTCCCAAGGTCCTTGCGAATAGATGGGATGCGAGGTTCATCTTCAGCGGGCGGGGCAGCATGAGGAGCTACCTTGAGCGCAGGGCCGGTGAGCTCGGGGTTGCACACGCCGCGAAATTTCTCGATTTCCTGCCGCACCGGGACTTCATCGAGCTTCTCAACTCCTCAGATATAGTGTGCCTGCCCAGCAGGAACGAACCTTTCGGGATAGCGCTTCTCGAGGCATGGGCTGCCGAGAGACCCGTCGTGGCGGCAGACGTTGGGGGTTTCGGCGAGAACATCGAGGACTCCGTGGACGGTATCAAGGTCCTTCCGAACCCAGATTCCGTTGCCCGGGGAATCAACTACCTGCTCGATTCGCCCGAGCTCATGCGGAAGATATCCCAGGGCGGTGCCAGGAAGGTCAGGCAGTTCAGCTGGGAGAAGGCCGTATCCAAGCTGATTGGCACCTATTCCGCGGTCTTGCACGGATAGCCTCTGCCGAGCCTTGACGGGCCGGTTTCGCCCTAAAGGTAGGCCTCGGTGACGTACCGGTACATCATCCTGTTGCTGTTGAAATAGTAGGCTATCTTGCCGATCGAGTTCTTCATGAGCTCGATCCACTCGCTCCTTCTCTGGTAGAAGGTTGGGCCTATCACGTAGGAGAGCTTGCCGTATAGGTCGTCGAGTTCCCGGCTGCGGCGGGCCTCGGGGCTCAGACTCTCCTCGGGTGCCGGTCCTATGGACCAGCCGGTCACGCCCTCGATGCATCCCTCGACCCACCAGCCGTCCAAGACGCTGAAGTTAACCACGCCGTTGTGGGCCGCCTTCATGCCGCTGGTCCCGGAGGCCTCGAAGGGCGGTAGGGGCGTGTTCAGCCAGACATCGACCCCGGCGGTGAGCTTGGCCGCCATCTGCATGTTGTAGTCCTCGAGGTACACGATGGGGATCTCGTTGCCGACCTCCCTGATGTGTCCGTGGATCTCCTCTATGAGCTGCTTGCCCCAGGTATCCTTGGGGTGTGCCTTCCCGGCGAACACGGCTTGTATCCGATGCTTCCTATTCGCGTCCTTCAGCCTTTCCAGATCCGCGAAGAGGAGGTTGGGTCGTTTGTAGGCGGTCGCCCTGCGCGCGAAACCGAGGGTCAGGACGGTGGGATCAAGGTTGATCTCTGTCTTCTTCCAGACGAAGTCAAGAAGCTCCTTCTTGGCCTGCATATGCGCGTCCCAGATCTCTTCATCCGGGATGATATCGACCCTCACGAGCAGGGCAGGCTCGTTTGCCCAGCCGGGCAGATACCTGTCGTACAGCCTCCTCATGCTCTCGCACGTCCATGTGTAGGAGTGCACGCCGTTGTTGATCGCGGTGATGTGGTGCCCCGGGAAGAGCTGCATGGAGAGATCCCTGTGCCTGTTGGCAACGCCGTTGACGTACTTGCTGAGATTCAGGGCAAGTGCGGTCATGTTCAGCTTGTCCCGTCCGCCAAGCTGTTTGAGCAGATCCAACGGTATGATCGGCCCCATGATGGCCTGGACGAGGTCGTAGGGGAACTTGTCATGGCCCGCCTCAACCGGGGTGTGGGTGGTGAATATGCACAGGTCCCTCACCGTGTCTGGAGCCATGCCGTTCGCGCGGAGAAGCTCGACCGCCAGCAGGCTCGAGTGGCCCTCGTTCATGTGGTATCGGCTGACCTTGAATCCCGCCGCCTCCAGCATGCGCACGCCGCCGATGCCGAGGACGATCTCCTGCTTCAACCTATACGCCTCGTCGCCGCCGTAGAGATAGTCGGTGATCGCCCTGTCTTGGGGCGCGTTGCCGTCCACATTCGTGTCCAGGAAGAGGATTGATACCAGCCCGCCGGTGGGGCTGACGTGATCATAAAGCCACGCCTTCACGCGAACCTCCCTGCCCTCTATCTGCACCCTGACCTGACAGGGAAGCTCGTTCATGAACTTGGCAGGATCCCATTCCACGGGCTCCTCAATCTGCTTGCCTTCCTTGGTGATCCTCTGCCTCAGGTAGCCCTTCCTGCTAACCAGCGAAACCGCGACGAGCGGTATCCTCATATCTGCGCTTGACCTTATCGTATCGCCGGCCAGTACCCCCAGTCCGCCGCTGTAGGTGGGCATGTCGTCGTTCAACCCGATCTCCATCGAGAAGTAGGCTACCCTCTTTCCCTCCAAGAAGGCGTGCCGGCAGTAGTCGCTGCAGAAGCGGTATGTCCTTCCGCGCACGTCGACCTTGTGCCTGTCTGGATCGTCTCCAATGGGGACTCCGCACTGCGGATCGATGAACATATGTCGTGACCTCTCAGGTCAAGTCGCGCGGACGCCGACGCCCACGTTGGCTTGGTACCTTGGAAGAGCACGGTTGCTGGGTGACCCTTGAAAATGGTTCCGCCAAAAAGGATGGTAAGTTGGAAAAAGGACAGCCAAGCATTCGACCGCCAGAGGTTGGACCCTTTGCTAGGAGGCTTGCAGAGCCCCGTGCGGCGCCTCAGGGCTGCCCGCCTCCGAGTTCTATGGCCTTCCTGACGAATCCGCCCGACCTCTTGAGGAGTTCCGATGCTTTTTCACGGTCCTGACCGGTCTTGGCCATAACCAGGGCGACCTTGACGTTGTACCCTGCGTCTTGCAACAATCGGTCGGCTTCGCTCGGCGAAAGGCCGGTCGTCAGGGCAAGGATCTTCCTTGCTCTCGAGCGCAGCTTCTCGCTCCAGGGTTGCAGGTCGACCATCAAGTTGCCGTAGACCTTTCCTAGCTTGATCATGGACGCTGTGCTGATCATGGTAAGAATGAGCTTCTGGGCCGTTGCGGCCTTCATGCGGGTCGATCCGGCAATGACCTCGGGCCCGGTGGGGACGGATATGCAGAGGTCGCATAGATCGGATAGCTCGGAGTTGGGCGTGCAGTCTATGCCCACCGTTCGTGCGCCAACCTCCTTGGCCCGCTTGAGGGCCGCAACGACCCAGGGGGTCCTCCCGCTTGCCGCAAGGCCGATCACCAGATCACCCGCGCGGACCCCGGCCTCGGACACGGCCTTCATTCCATCGGCCGCGCTGTCCTCGGCGCCCTCCTTTGCGCGAAACACCGCGTCAGGCCCTCCCGCGATGAGACCGCGGACTAGGTCAGGGGGTGTCCTGAACGTAGGCGGGCACTCCGCCGCGTCGATGATCCCGAGCCTGCCGCTCGTGCCGGCGCCCACGTAGAAGATTCGGCCGCCGGATCTGATCGTCTTGACGTATCGATCCACGGCCTCGGCAATCAGAGGGATCCTGGAGGAAACGACGATGGGAACCGACTTGTCCTCCTCGTTGATGAGGGTCAGGATGTCGACGGTCTGCATGGAGTCGATGTCCTTGGTCTTGGGATTCCTCGCCTCGGTCAGCAGCCTGTCCAAGTCAACGCCCATGTGCGATCATCCATCTTGGACAAAAAGGCCACCCGGCTCCTCTCAAAAAGTTGCGTGGCGACGGACAGCTCTTGCGGCTATGCCATGGGTCTATGGTTCGTCTATGGCTCGTCTTGCACGGGACCCGGCTGTAAGACTATTCAACACCCGGCAAAGAGAAGTTTCGGAGGCCCGGATTTTTTGGCTTCGCGTGATTCGGCATGATCGTGCTAGGAGGCTTGGATGGCGGAGGCACGAAGACCCTGTGTGCCCTCGTCGATGAGAGCGGCAGGGTCCTGGCCTTGCATGCCTCAGTGACCATAGTTAGGGAAGCCGCGAAGAACCTTGCCGAGATGGTGAGGGCGGTGGCGAGGAAGCTGGGTGTTGTCGAGAATTTCGAGCTGGCGTGCGTCGGCGGCATGTTCCGTGATGGCGAGTTGATGCTTTCCGCCTTGGATGAAGAACTGAGAATGTTTGGGCTCAGGTGCAACCTCGTCGGGCCGGAACTTCCGCCCGTCGGGGGTGCTCTGCTGATCGCATCCACGATGCTTGGGGTGCCCAGCTCGAGCGGTTTCACCGCTAGGCTCAAGAACTCGTGCTACGCGTATGTGATGCGGCAGGAGAGTGTGCCCAGCCCGAGCGGTTTCACCGCTAGGCTCAAGGGGGGTCTTTCGGCGGCGTGGACGGTGACCAACCGATGGTTCGAATGAGGAGCGGGCATACTGAGATCGCGCTGTCACCGAGGGACGGGTTCGGTTTCTCTTCCATCCTTGACCGCAGATCGGAATTTGACTGGATCAGGGAACCGGCAGGGCCGGGGCTCTGGAGGCTTACCGGCCTGACCCCAGAGGGAGAACGCAGGGTGATCACCTCCGGGGACGCAGGGATCTTGATCCTGGAGCGGTCTAGGCGTAGCACATCGCTCGGTTTTGAGGGCCCGGAGGGAATTGGGATACGGGTTGGCTTGGAGGCCCAGCAACGCGACCTTCTGCTCCTGCGGCTCGAGATGCTAACGATGGATGGCCTCGCCGAGGTGGAGCGCCTGGACTTTCCGTGCCTCGCTGGCTTGGCTCTGCCCCCGGGGGATCCGGCGCTTTCCTACTTTGCCTTCCCGTTCGAGCAGGGCGTGCTCGTCCGCGATCCCGGGACGACGATTTTTGCGAACGAGGAGGCCAATTTCCGCCTTTCCGGCACCTACCCCGGCAACTGGTCCGTGCAGTTCGTTGCGTACGGGCAGCACGGCGGCCCCGGCCTGTACCTTGCAAGCTACGACCCCCTAGGGTGCGTAAAGAGGTTCGTTGCGGAAAGAGCCGCGGACGGCCGCATCGTGTTTTGGGTCGAAAACCATCTCGTTGACCCCACGCTTCCCGGCGCACTTCCATACCCGCTCGCTATCGGAACCTACGAGGGCTCGTGGCTGGATGCGGCTCGGATCTACGCGAGTTGGGCTTCGAAACAGAGTTGGTGTTCGCGCCGTGAGCTAACATCGGGAGCCAATGGCCGGTGGGCTCAATCAACCCCCGCGTGGATCTGGAATAGAGGTAGGGCGGCAAAGGTGGTTCCCAGCGTCCTGAAGCTGTCCGACTACCTCGGTCGGCCCGTGGCCCTAGACTGGTACTGGTGGCATGGAAATCCTTACGACACGTTGCTGCCCGAGTACCTGCCCCCGAGGGACGGGGAAGAGGCCTTCAGAGAGGCGATCCGTCGCATCCACCGGATGGGATCGAGGTGCATAGCCTACATCAACGGTCGCTGTTGCGATCTGGCCTCCTCCCACTTCAGCAGCTCCGCAGCCGTCTTCAAGCGGTCTGGCGAGGTCGAGGCCGAGACCTACTGCAAGTACACTGGCGCTCGGCTGGCGGTGATGTGCCCCGCGACGGAGTACTGGAAGAGCGAGATCACAAGCATCGTCTCCAAGCTCGTTGACTACGGCCTAGACGGGGTCTACATCGATCAGGTCGCGTCCGCTCCTCCGAGGCTCTGTTTCTCGGCAGGACACAACCACCCGAGGGGCGGGTGTCTGGCTTGGGCAGAGGGAAACAGGGCTCTGCTGAGCTCTGCAAGAGCGGCGGCGAAGGCTAGGAATCCCGAGGCAATGCTTTGCTCGGAGGGATGCTGCGAGGTTTACATGGACCTCCTAGACGCCTTCCTAACCCTTTCCCCCTCATTTGAGAGGATGGGGATGTTCCGGTCCCTTGGGGATTCTTGGGAGCCCATACCCATGTTCAACAGCGTGTACCACCAGTTCGTGGTAACCTTCGGATCCTATGCATCGCTGGGCAATCCCCCCTATGACGAGCTCTGGCCGCCGAGGACTTCAGCTGACGAGGCGGATCTCTCGCGGTTCACCGATCAGTTTGACTTGGAGGTCGCCCGGTGTCTCGTGTTCGGCCAAAAGCCGATGATCGCCAACTTCGAGCCTGGCCAATTGAAGCGGGCGAAGATGAAAAGGAGCCTCGATTTCTTCAGGGAGGTCTGCATGCTTCATGAACGCTTGGAGGACCACTTGGTTAGGGGTAGGTATCTCGGATCCCCGGAGGTCAGCGCCCCTCCGTTCAAAGTCCGTTGCTTCAGCAAGGGCATTTACACGCTTCCTGGACAATCGCGGACGACGGTCAGGACGGTCCCATCGATTCTGGCAAGCGCCTGGGAGGCTCCTGACGGATCGGTCGCTGTCGTTCTGGCAAACATATCGCCCCGCTTGCATCGAGTTCAACTGGACCTCTCCAAGTTCGGGGTCACCAGCGACGCGAGATTGCTGCGCATCGAGCCGAGGGGTGGCGCACATCCTGGGCGGCAGTTGTCCGGGAGGAGGATCACGGTCCGCGGCAAGCACGTCGTGGGGCTCAAGGCGGCCGAAGGGCGATGAGTTGGGCCGCGATGCTCGACGTCTTTGCGGTCATTCTTGACCTCGAGACTTGGTCGATCTGACTTCCTTGTAAAGGATTCGGCGGACGAGCAGGCTGTAGACCACAAGCCCCGACGCGAAAAGCGTCCCCGTCACGGCCGACCACTCGGTGACGTAAACCCACAACAGCGCCCGGTCCTTCAGCCTCATTGCATTGTTGGCAATCGAGGATATCCTGTCGAGCGCCTCCAGCATCGATTTGGAAGCTAGTGCGAAATCCTGCGTCCTGTATGCCTCAAAGGAATCCTCCTTCAACCGGCCCACGCGGGCTATCTCGGCCTCTAGCGTCCTTGTGTTTGCTCCGAACCTGTCGACGAAATCGAGAAGCGAGAAGAGGAGCAACCGGTCCTCGTTATACCGCCAGTAGCGCATCCTGAGATCGTGGACGAGGAGCACGTCCTCAGGCAGCGAACGGCCCGTTGAGTGAAGAAGGATGTTCAGGAAGATGTCTATGGCGTACACGTTCTGGCTCAAACCGTGGACGGAGGACCACCACGTTGAGTCCAGGTCATCCGCGACAACCCAGAACAGGCCGCCGTTTGCACCAACCTTCCAGGATACGAGCCAATCGCCCGAGGCGCTCGATGGCAGGGTGGCGGATGAGAGCTTGCCCCAGAGGGTCGCTCCGGCCCTGGTCGTGAGGTAGGTGAAGGCGGAGGCTCCCCGGACGTTCTCAATTCCCAAAGGAACGAACATGGACAGGAGCGGTGGATCCTTCTTTACCACCTTGATGCTGAACGTCGACCCATCCTGCTTCATCTTGTCGTTCAGCTCGACGGGCAGGATCTCCTCCAGCACGGAGTTCTTCCAGCCGGGATAAGCCTTGCCCGTGGGGCTCGACAAGTCGCCTCCCATCGTCACGAAGGCTCCCAGGCCGCTTTCCATGGCGTATCTCATGTCGGCTATCTGGGCCGGCGTGAAAGGTTCGATGTAGCCGTCGGGAAACACGAAGAAGTCGAAGTCCTGGACGAGGGACTCGCGAGTCTTTGGGAAGTAGATCCTGATATAGCGGCGCCAAGCCTGTTCCATCACGCGCTGGCCTGCCACGGCCTGGCCGGCCATGATGTCGATGTCCGTGGGGATGAGCACGTAATCCACCAGCGGGTCGGCGTCGAACCAGTAGGGTATGGGGGATTCGCCCGGCATGACCTGCCCTATGGCCAGGACGTTGATCCCCTCCGTGCAGATGACCGCCGTTGGGCACATGAGGACGGAGAGGAGAATCCAGATGTATTTCATGCGGCTAGCACCCAGGAAAGGCACAGCGGTCGTCTCGACGAGCTGTGGCGTGAAATCTCTCTTAATGGTTTCGAGGGTTGGTCGATCATTGGGGGGATCCGTTGACGTGTCGTCCGCCGCCCCCGTGGCACGATGCTCAAGCTGCGGTGCGGATGCGCGTGGGGTTTTCCACAACCCGAACAGGGACGGAACTCCAGAAAGTTCTCCGGAAGAGTCCCCGAACACGTTTTAAGACGGGAAACCCAACTACGTGCTTGGCCAGGGACATTCCTGACGTTGGGTGTGAGGCAGACAAGGTGGTTCTGGGTGAGACGCGTGGGCGTGTGCCTTATGTTGCTTGCCGTGGCGTCCGCGGCCCTCATGGGCACATACCTCAAAGGTCGCGGGGATATGCCTGAAAATAAGACTGACTTTTCTGGAGGCGATGAGCTGCCCTACCCACAGGGAACACAATTCCCAATGATGCTTTACTCCGTGGTCGCGGAGGATCTGGTTTCTGTGAAGAACGAGGGGTTCAACCTCGTCCACACCTACAGCTTCGACAGGAGCTGGTTGGAGGACGTTCGCAGGGTAGGGCTCCATGCCGTGGTGCCGATCGGCGCCTATGATCAGGCAAGCCTTTGGAACGAACCGCAAACCGAGAACTTCGTGTCATCCTATGCGGATGACTTCAGCGTCGCTTGGTGGGGTCTTCCGGAGGAGATGACGTGGACGGTGGATTGGAAGCTCAACCAGTTGGTGGATCTATCTTCCTGGGTACGTAGGTATGATGCTAACAAGAGACCGACGTACGAGTACCTTGCGGGCAACTACATAGCTTACGACATACGGAACTACGTTCCCTACGTGGACATAATCGGCATTGGTGCGTACGTCGACTATAATGAACAGCCGCGGCAGTGGATAAGGTGGGCGGTGAAACAGGTCATAGACGGAATCACGCAGGCCGGGTTCAGCGTTGGCCGGGACTACCTGGGCAGGGAGAGAGTGCCGGTGGCGGTTTTGCAGATGTTCATAGAGGGAGGGACGCATGTCCAGACGGGGCCGGAGTCCTACCATGATGTCTGGAGCGCGGTCTGCGCCGGCGCAAAGGGGATTCTAGTCTTCTCCCACAGTTATAGGGGACGTTTCGGCCCGGATGTCTATGAGGCCTTTGTCAAGGCAGCTCGCCAACTCACCGGGGAGCACGACCTTGGCAGGGTGGCGTTATTTGGACAGGATCTGCCAGGCATCGTGACCAATGTCATTTCGGGCCCCGCAACGACGCCACCCTTCGACTCGTGGGGCGGCAAGGCCATCTCGTTTCCGACTATGAACGTGATGGCTCGAGAATATGAAGGGAAGAAGTACATCTTCGCGGTCAACGATGTGGACGAGCCCATAACTGCCAAGTTTGCTAACCTGCCCCTTGAGGTGACCCGCGCCGTTGTGATCGACGAGGGCCGAACCATACCAGTTAGCGGGGCAAGCTTCGTCGACAGCTTTGGCAACTGGGGCGTTCACCTCTATTTACTCGAGTAGGAGGAGGGTTTGGTGGAATGCGGGGCCATGCCAGTTCCTCGACTCTTTGGAGCATGCCTCAGCGCCACCACCAGCATCGGCGATACGGCGGGATGCAAGATGCGCATTCTCGATAAGCGCCGAATCCATTTTGCCCAAACATGCTGCTCCAGGTTCAGCCCCGGAGGAGGCCCCGGCGGGATCCGAACAAGGTTTGCCCCCTATGTTTCCCGCGACGAAAGATGGTTTCAAGACGATTGTGACCCGTTTGGCTCCCCACCATTCCGCCTCCGGCATATTCTGAGCGCACAGGATGACAATGGTGGCAATTTATGCTGGAACCGCACAGCCCCACCAAGGTGAGCGGCACATGCAGAAGCAATCTCCTCCTGCGTCAATGCGTCGATTAGTGAGAATTGCCCGGCCGCTTTGATCCCGAAATATCCGGGCCACACCTCCACAACGACAGTCGTTGTACGCGTCTCGTTGTTGACCAAGTAGACCATCAGGTCTCTGCCTTTCCTGAAGCAGGAAATCAGATCGCTTGCATCAGTCGGGATGACCCTCACTGGGCCTTTGGGAAGACTCTCCGCGAACGCCCGCAACAAGCCTGTAACGGTTGGATGGCTCAGCTTTATCTCCCCTGTTAGCCCGGTTCGGAGGACCAGCCCTTTACCAACTTGATTGATCACTATGGCCCCCGTCTTGCTCGCCGACCATATTCCCACCACGTCCGCAACCGTCGCCTTGAGGGAGCGGGAAGGTTCAGGCCTAGGATAAAGACCCGGCTTTGGAATGCAGGGCCGCTCCTGGAATATCTGCAGATCCCCCTCAGCTGGCTCCTGCGTCTCATGACTGCCCACCACCTGCATGTTGAACGGCTTGAGGCTGCTCGCATCTCCGTTCTCATCCTCCATCATGGAATCTGAACCGCACAGGAGCATCCCGCCATCCCGGATCCAGTCGGTCATGCCCCCTGCGGCACCCTTCCTTATGTTTCTCAGACAGCTGAAGCCGACGACGGCTCGATACCTGTGGGGGTGTTGGGCCATCAACGGCATAAAGTCGGCATAGGTCGGGTTGGCAGACAGGCCCATCCTGGAGAAGAACACGTACAGTTCGAAGAGTTCCCTCAGGCTCTCTTCACCACGGATCACGCTCGGATAGTTGTACGGGAGCATGATCTGGCCGTAGACTTCTTTTCCATCCTCAGACGCGAGGAAGAGCTGCCTTGCTTCGCGATTGATGCGGGCGGCCGCCTCGATCGCCTCCTCCTCGCTTAACGGCCTCTTCGGGCAAGCATCATCAGCGATGCCAGGAGGAAACCCCCAACAGACCAGTCCACTGGTTCCCCTCCCTATCGCCACGTAGAACTGTTGGAGGATCTCCTTAGCGGTCGGAGCTCTGATCGTGCTCATGTCGTAGCCGCTATAGCTTGAGGAAAGCTGGAACTGGCACATGATGGGCTTGCCCGTGATCAGGGATATGGACCGATAGGTCTCGAAGTCGAAGGCGTAGCCCCCTATGTTCCATGTGTCGCCCGATTCCATCGGGTAGGGGTCCATGAAGAGTACGTCGCACAGCTCGCTCACCTTCGCCCAGTCGGGGTACTCGGTCGCCCAGGAGGACCTGGGGTACTTCATGACGACGGACATCAGGGCATCCGGGATGTACTCCCGAATGGTCGATCTCACGACCTCCATCCAGCCCATGAGGCCCTCGGTGAAGAACTGACTGAGTTCGTGCCAGAGCCGTTCGTTGCTCCGGTCCACGGGCAACGGGACTTCGGAGAAGGATCCATACGCGGTGTTGTGAGCGGCGTTGAATCGGCGTATGTCCTTGTAGATGCGCGGGAGATAATCGTCACACCATGACCTGCGGCAGGTCTCGCAGTAGCAGAAGCCCCTGTCAACCGTATCGTTGTGGATCACGAAGATGGGTTGTCCGTCGTCGTCTAGGTAGGCATCTCTTCCCTTTATGCGAAACCTTGCCAGACAATCCTGAAACTCGTGACTGCGGGCATATCTATCGAGCAGTTGTTTGAGGCGGCCCCGCGTGTACCACCGGACCTTCTCGCTTCTGAAGCACTCGTGGTAGTAGACCGTGTAGTGTAGGGTTCCGTCGGATTTCCTTTTCGCTGCATCGAGGTTCTTCCACAGCCATTGGGCGGGCAAGTTGTAACATACGGCCATGACCACCTTCAGCCCCTTCTCCCTTGCCAGGCCGAGCAGGCCCGCAAACGCTGCTTCGATCTCCTCCTGCAGCCTCGGATCAAAGGATAGCGGTTCCATCGTCTCGGGGGCATGTTTCGGGTACCAGAGCTGGGCGTGGGTCGTGCCCATAGTCGGATGTCGTGAGATGTCGAAGAGGTAGACCGCATTGAACCCCATCCTCCTTATCTTCTCCATGTCCTCCGCGATCTGGGCAGACAACTTGTTCGGCTCAAATCCTCCCGTCATGGCCTGGGGGAGGTACATCACCCCCAGCAGTCTCCTGAAGGAAGAATCCGGATGCTGCATACGATGAGGCACGGAGACAGCCAGCGTCGCTTTTAAGGTTTAGGGTCCGCGGGCGGTCTCGACTGGGAGGCGCAAGCTGAGGTGACTACTGTGGAGAGAGCATTTTCCCGTACCGAGGTCGGCCTTCCGGGGGCACTCCAAAGAGAAGGCTGCCCGGTAGCGTTCGCGAAGCACTCGGTAGCGTCAGCTGCTCTCCATGTCCTAGGCACCCCCGCACAGGCTTCGGTGCATGGTTCCTCATGGTCAGACCGGCCGTGAGATCGGCGCAACCCAGCTTGGGCAATGCGATCCGGGGACGATACGTTTATGGGCGACACCTCCGCGAACATCACGGTCACAAAGCCAGCTCACAGGGGCCACCTCTCATGCCGAAGATCGATCTAACGGAGGCCACGATCGTCGTTGGTGAAAGGGCCGGGCCTGAATCCCCAGCTGCTCAGGTTCTGAGGGAGGAAGTCCAGAAGCGGACGGGCATCCTTTGGGAGGTCAGCTGCGATTGGCCCAGCAAAGGGAACGTGATCGCCTTGGTAACCGGGGGATTGGACGACCTCGCCGGTCGCTTGATACCCCGTCGACAGGGAAAGGATCTTCCCGAGCGGCGGCCGGAGGGCTACAGGCTGTGTGTACAACGGCTGTCCCCCCGACGCGACGTCGTCTGGATCGCTGGGGCTGACGGGAGGGGGGTTCTCTTCGGCGTCGGTCACCTACTGAGGCTCCTCATGCTTTCCAGAGGATCGGCCGAACTCGGGGAGCGGGTGGACCTTTCAACGGCCCCGGCCTATCCCATCCGAGGGCATCAGCTCGGGTACCGCGACACTGCGAACTCCTACGACGCTTGGACGGTGGAACAGTACGAGCAGTACATCAGGGAGCTGATCATCTTCGGGGCGAACTGCATCGAGAACATACCGTTTCAGGGCAAAACCAGCGTGCTCATGAAGCTGCCCCGCCGTGAGATGAACAGGAGGCTGAGCGAGCTGTGTGCCAAGTACGACATCGACTACTGGGTCTGGACCCCGGCCGAGTTCGACCTTTCAAACGAGGCCCTGCGGCAGCAAGCAATCGAGCAACACGAACAGCTCTATCGGGACTGTCCGCGTCTGGACGCGATCTTCTTTCCGGGAGGGGATCCAGGCGGAAACCACCCGAGGCTGGTCATGCCGTTCTTGGAGGAGCTCTCCAAGCGCCTTAAGGTCCACCACCCGAAGGCGGGGATCTGGATCTCGCTGCAGGGATTCAGCCGGGAATGGGTCGAGTACTTTTTTGGGTACGTGGAAGAGCGTAAGCCGGATTGGCTGGCCGGCGTCGTGGCGGGCCCGAGCAGCCCTCCCATCGATATGACCAGGGCGCGTCTACCAAGGAGGTACAGGCTTCGCAACTACCCGGACATCACCCACACCGTACGGTGCCAGTTCCCGGTTCAGGGCTACGACCAGGCCTTTGCCCTCACCTTGGGACGGGAGCCCTGCAACCCGAGGCCTACCTTCTATGCCCGGATCCACAACTTCTACGCGCCCTACACGGACGGTTTCCTATCCTACTCAGATGGCGCGCACGACGATCTGAACAAGGTCGTCTGGACAAGGAAGGCCTGGGACCCGGAAGAGGATGTCGGGAAGATCGTCCTTGGATACTGCCGTTTCTTCTTCGGGGCGGACGTCGCGGATGACGCCGCGGCGGGCATCTTTGCCCTAGAGAAGAATTGGGAGGGTCCGCTTGCCGCGAACATGACTGTCGAGAAGACCCTTGATCACTGGAAGGATCTGGAGAGGAGGGCTCCGCATCTGGCCGGGAACTGGCGATGGCAGCTGTTCTTGCTCCGGGCCTACTACGATGCCTATACGCGCAGAAGGCTGATCTACGAAAAGGGCCTGGAGAGGCAGGCGATGGCGATCCTCGTGGATATGGACAAGATCGGGATTGACGTTGCCATGGAAAGGGCCCTGGAGACCGTCAAGCGAGCCGATACGGAGCCCATCTGCGAAGATCTCAGACAGCGCATCGAGGATCTGTGCGAATCCCTCTTTCAGTCCATAGGACTCCAGACCAGCGTCGCTCGATATCACGCAAGCGGCTCCGAGAGGGGATGCGTCCTTGACTTCCTCCGCTATCCCCTCAACAACCGTTGGTGGCTGGAGGATGAGTTCGCAAAGATCCGGCAGATGACAAGCGAGGAGGAGAAGCGTTCGCGGCTGGAGGTGATCAGGACCTGGGAGAACCCTGGGCCGGGCAGCTTCTACGACGACGTCGGCAACGTAGCCAACTCGCCCCACGTGGATCCGCTGTACAACCTCGGGATCGGGTTTGCATGGTGGGATCGCGGCTACAGCAGGACGAGGCTTTCATCCCAGACCTACATCAACCGGCCCAAGCTTCGGTACGAAAACCTGGATCCGAACGGCAACTACCTGATCCGCGTCGCCGGTTTCGGCGAGGCGCTCCTTGAGGTCAACGGCGAAAGGATCCAGCCCACCCTGTACAACAAGGGGGAGGGCCAGTTCAAGGAGTTCCCCGTCCCGAAGCGGCTCCTGAAGGATGGGGTGATCGAGGTCACGTTTGCCAAGCCGGACGAGGACCACTTGAACTGGCGGCACCGGTCACGCGTCTCGGATGTCTGGCTGCTCAGGACCTGACGCTCGGGACGCACTCCGCATAGCCGCACGGGTGGACAGCCTCTTTCTGGCCCGCAATAAGGATCTTCTTGATGATCTCGCTCTGGCCTAAACGGGCTGGGACCCCCTGGTGAGGCCTACCTGATGGTCCATCGTCGCGATCCTCCCGTAGCTGCCGCTGACGTGGACCGGATGCGGCTAGAGCTTGATCGGCTCCTCGTCTAACTTCGTGATGTTCGTGATCTTGCCTCCATCAATTCGTCTATCCTGTCCTTCATCTCGGCCAACGGACGAGCTGGCCCCCGTAGCGTGACTGCAGAACCTCAAGGCCGAACGGCCTCCTCTCCTCAAGCCAGAGGGCCGTGTGAGCCTTGAGCCACCTGTCATGCGCTGGATGACCCTCGGGATCTCCTCGAAGTCCTGCGGAGCCCCTTCACGTCCTTCTTCACGTACGCCTCCCGTGCTGTGCTGGGGGAGATCGACCTTCGCCTCAAGGACCTCCGCCAATCACTTGGCATGGGCGAACGACACCCTATCTGAGGGCGAGGCTCCCTTCGCGGCCTGGGCCATGAGATCCGATAGGGCCTTGATGCGAGGTCCAAGATGGGTCCCGGCGTAGTGCTCGGCGAAGATGCCCAGGAGGCAATCATCCCAAGGCATGGTCTTGCTGATGCTGGCCTTGGCTTGGATGCTTTCCTTGTCCCGACCCCGATAGTGATCCGGCCGCCCGGGCAGGCGCTCGCCTCAGACTGCCAACCTGTTCATCCGATATCACAGGGCCCCTGCGAAACGGTAAAGAGGCCCTGCTCTTGAGAGGCCTACTTGGTGGTCTTCTGAGGCTCAGCAATCCTGGTGGCCTCAACCAACAGTGGAAGCATCCCGAAGAGTTGAGGGCCCCGGCCTTCCGGATGATCGGGAACGTCTACTACGTCGGCAACCTCAACGTGAGCAGCCATGTCATCGTGGGCCAGGCCGGCCATGTGCTCATCGACACGGGTTTTTCGACTACCGTTCCGCTCCTGGTGCAAAGCATCAGGCACCTCGGTTTCAAAGAGCGGGATGTGAGGATGATCCTCATCACCCACGGCCACGTCGACCACGCCGGCGGGGCAAGGAGGATGGCCAGGATCACAGGAGCCCCCGTGGCGGTGCACAGGCGGGATGTCCGGACCGTCGAAACCGGGAGCGAGCTGACCTGCGCCCACTACATCTACGGCATCGAGGATTTCGAGACCTTCAAGGTTGACAGGGTTCTCGAGGGTGGGGAGACGCTGCATGTCGGGGACATCGTAATCAAGGTTCACCACACCCCTGGCCACACGCCCGGCGTCTGCAGCTACGAGATCCCCCTGCATCATGAGGGCAGGAAACTCACGGCCTTCATCTTCGGGGGCCCGGGCCAGTGGACCTTCAAGCAGGAGAACAGGAGCCAGGGCTACGAGGGTGATGTTGAGGAATACTCAAGGTCCCTGGACCACTTGGAGCGGATCAAGGTCGACATACCCTTGGGGGCCCACCCCAACCAGACCCGTACCTTCCAGAAGTACGAGATCCTCAAGTCCAACCCCGCCGGACCGAACCCGTTCGTCGACCCTGACCACTGGCCTGCCTTCATAGGCAAGCTGCGGGCCAGCCTGGCTTCCTTGAGGGGCTAGCGGCCGATCAGGCTGCAAGTTAGCGGCCATGTGTGGACGAGGCGAAACCGAGGACTTGCCGACGGTCGACCAACGCCTTGGTAGAGTGTCCTCGTTACCGAGAGACCGGAGCAAGAGCTAGGTGGATGCTGTTGGGTTGCCCTTGTTGATGGTCAGATACGGAGGCTTTTGATGGCAGTCAGGCATGCGGCCGTGTGTTGGGCGGTTTGTCTGATGGACCCTCGGCCGCCGGGAAATTGCCGGACGAGGGTTCGGAGACCTCACCTGACGAAATCTCTTTATTGGGCGGGGAAGTCGGGACGCAAACGTTGTAGCGGTCTTTCACCTGGGAGCTGGCAGGAACTCCAATGCGTCGCGTACTCGAATTCCCCCCGAAGTTTAGAATGTTGCGGCCAAGCGGAACGCTCATAATCACGAGCGATGAGGAAATGGAGAAGCTGGAGAAGGATCCCGGGATGAAGGTCCGGGCATTCGACTCCAGTTTCACTGACATCTGCCGCAACCTCCCCGGCAAGGGAGGCGCCCATGTCGATGTCGCGTACGACTTCTTCTTCGGGGGAAAAGAGCGGAAGTACTTCCCAACCAGCGACCAATGCATCCAAACCTTCCGCGCGCTCCACGACATAGCAAAGCAGCACGGCCTGGGCTTCGGCGCCAGCGTAATGTCGCCCTTGGACCTGGGTCCTGCCTATTCGAGCCTTAAGGACCACTGCGGACAGACATGCCAGTTCCGGGAGGGAATGATAGACTCCGAGGGTCGATACGAAGTCAAGCTGCCCATCCAGCGTCGATGGTTCCACAACAAGGGCCCCGTCAACCTGACGGTGAACCACGTGGAGGCCTTCGCCTTCAGCGAGACACGGATCCGCGGCACGTCGTGCTGGCACGTGGATCCGGCCGAGATCCTGGACATCTCCTCCACCGCTAGGCTTGTGGTGGATGAGTCGACGCGGAAAACCAGCGGCTCGGGCTACAGCTTCGTTCAGGGCTGCATCGTGGGCAAGGCTGACGGATTGGGCAAACGAGACAGGGTCCTGGCTGTCATCGTCTACGATGTCGAAGAGATGGATTACTTCCACGCGGATGCATTGCCGTTCCTCAAGCAGGTGATTGAGGATCACGCCCGGGCAGGCATAAGCTACTCCAGCTTCTACTCTGACGAGATGCACATACAGTTCGACTGGGACCTCGGCGCCCACTTCGGCCCGACCGAGATCACCACGAGGTATCTAACCCCGGGGCTTGTCCGGGCCTACTGCAAGCGATATGGATCGGGGTACCGGGACTTCCACAAGTACTTGGTCTACTTCGCCTATGCGCAGCATTCCTGGGACGGCCCGGACTACTGGAGGCGGGGCGACCAGCACGTCCTGGGCCCGAGCCCCAATGGGATCTACCAGACCTGGAAGATGCGAAGGGACTACTTCCGTCTGCTGCAGGACCATGTCGTGGAGCTCTTTGTCCAGGCCAAGAGGTATGCCGAGAAGCTCTTCGGACATCGGATACTCACCCGGGCCCACGCGACCTGGCAGGAATCTCCCACCTGTGACCAGTTCGACCTTGGCGTCGGCTTCGGGGGCAAGTGTGGCACCGAGAAGATGGAGGTTCCCGTCTCGCGGTACGACTACACCCCTCGTTACGTCTGGTCCTCAAGCATCAGGGAGAGCCAGAGCGCCTGCTATGACTACTTCCGCTGGGGAGACTACCTGACCGGCATGGGCACCGACCATCCGGAGGGCGGCTACATCGACCGCAACTACCACGGTGCGGCCCTGGCATGCTCTTTCGGGCACTACAACGAGCTTGACTACGGGTATTACGGCCACTGGGGCGCGCCCCGGGCGGTCTCCGATCGCGTGCACGACCTTGCCGCCGCGATGGGGCTCGGAGGAGGGGCAATGGCCCACGTCCAGGGCTGGCGACATCGCAGGTCGCCAGTCCTGTGTCTTTACCCCCTCGACCTCAACTACGTCGAGGAGCGGTTCGGCAGTTGGACGATACAGTACGGGTACGCGGACTACCTCACCGAGGAGAAGTTCGTCGAGCTTGTGCATGTCCTGCCCAACGGGCGCTTCCGCCTCAAGGACCTCACCTACGAGGCACTTGTCGTGCTCTTCGAGCCCCTGGTCCTTCGCAGGACCCTCGACGTCATCGAGAAGATCGTCAGGCAGGGAGGTACCGTTGTCTGGTGTAGCGTCCCCCCAGCCGTCTGCCTGGACGCCAGAGGCGATGTCAGGGCCCGGTTCCTCCGCATCTTTGGTCTGAGATCGGCCCGCAGGCCCCATCTGGGCATGAAGGCGAAGGACGCCATCGTGAGGTTCGAAGGTGCGCTCGGGGAGGTCCCAAGCCTCCGGATCCCGACCGACCTTCTTCCGGACCTCGTGTTTCCCGTGATTCCCCGCGGGTCGCAGCCCGTTGCCCGGGTGATGCTCGAAGGGAGGCGGAGGGTCGTCGGCGCGCTGCGCGTAACGCGGTCCGGGGGGAGAGCGCTCTACCTAGGCTTTCGCCCCAGGGACGACCAGTCTCGATCAACGCCAGACGCCCCAAGGACGCTTTTCCATATCCTTTCCAGTCTGGGGATCTACTCCGCCTGCGGCCCCGGAGCCGCGGAGTACGCCTCAAACACGAGCGACTACCTCGTCGCCGAGTCCCCAAACGGGGCGCTGTCCTTCGCCCGGCACTACTGGAGCGTGGCCGAGAACTGGGCCGGCGGCTTCTTCAGGCCCAAGGATGAGTCATGCGATGAGTCTGCCCTGCCGCCGAGGCGGCTGGAACTAAGGGACTTCAGGGTCGGGAAACGGGTCATAAACTACGCGGGCCTGTACAGGATGTCGTTCCTCGAGAAGGAGGGGAATCTGGAGGCCTTCTGCGGATTCGGCACCAAGGGCATCTCCATCGACGGTCCATCGGGTAGATCCTGGTTCGCATTCGCGGACGAACCGGTAGACCTTGCCTTCGCCCCCGTTCCCCGTGAGCGGCTGGCCAACGGCATCGAGAAGGCTTACTTCCTCCAGGCCAGGTCAGGGCAGCAAGCCGTCCGCCTGCCCATCCCTTTCGACCCTCGTCTTAGGCTATTGGTGGACGAGAGGGAAGACGGATGCGGGTCCGAGGCCAGATCAAAGATAGCCCCTGCCGAGCAGGGGATGCTGGTAACGATCGTTCCTGAGGAGCAGGGGCGAAGCCTTTACCTCATCGTCGAGCATGCCGAGACGGAACCCTCGAGCCTCTGACGGTAGGCCGCGTCGCTTAAGCCCGGTCGCGGGTGCCGCCCTTTCAAAGCATCGGAAAGGCTAGGCGGGCCCGGGACGCCGGAAAGCGCCTCCCTAGTCGTTGAGGTTCGATCCCGGTCCCTCCCTGCATCACGTCGGTCCATGGCTGCACTCTCTGTGTGAAGGCGCGCGCCATCCCTGCTTTGCGTACGAAACATCTATCACTGTCTGGCGGCAGGCCCGACGGGGGCAAACGAGTGGGCACCGAGGAAGGCGCGGTGGCTGCCCAAAGGGAGGAGATAGTCAGCCTTCTGAAGCGCTTCCAGAGGACCCCTCCTGGAAGCGAGGACCATATCGTTCTACACGAGGAAATCCTGGAGAAGGCCAAGCGCCTAGGTAGAGAGGAGAAAAAGCAGCTCCAGTCGGAGCTCGAGAGAGTCCGGACCCAGATGGTCGTATCGCGTCCCACCTACCTCCGCCCGGACTACTACAGACTGGTCACGATACTGCTCCACCGCCTGAGGCGACGGAGCTACGCCGACATAGAGCGGGAGATCGAGGACACACTGTCCGAGGTGGAGAAGGGCATCCGGGCCAACCACTTTCCCAGGTACCCGTCCTCCTATGTTAGGAGCATCAGGACGCTGCTCGTGGAGGCTGCGCGCTCCGAGGAGGCAGATCGCGCTCGCCTTTCCCGACTGGCGCGGAGATGCCATGAGGTGACGGAGGCGGTGTACTCCTACGAGTACGACAACGTCGAGGTGGAAGTCACCTCGACGAGGATCAAGGTATCGAGCCTGTTCACCCTTGGGGAGAGCCAGCGGAGCTACGTCCTGGAGTTCATATCGCCCGAGCTGGAGTACGGAGGAAGGACATTTCTGAAACGGGAGGTCCTGGCCTATATGGCGAGGGTCGGCAGGCCTCTGTCCAGGGGCGAAATCGAGCGAGGAATAGACAGGAAGATCCCCTACTTCGGCCACATCATAGAGAGCCTGCTCAAGAAGTACATGGTGGTCCCCGTCCCGGGAGAGAACAGATATGAGCTGACCGGCACGGGGAGGAAGGTGGGTGAGGTCTACATCCACCTCCTTGAGCGGATGAGTGCCCGGCTCAAGCGCCCCGGCTCGGCCAAGCGCTTGGCCCGCGGCAGTTCCACGTCCATCCCACAGATCGCAGAGTGAATCCTGTCTAGACGCTTCCACGAGCCGACCAGACGACCTCGGCGGCGCCGGTCTACCTGTAGAGCACCTGGCACTTGGGACAGAAGTAACTGACCCTGTTCCTTTCTCCCGTGTTCTTGGTGATGACCCTGTCCCCAGAGGCCGGGCATCTCGGCTTTCGATAAATCCCGAAGATACCCCCGAAGCCCTTTCCCGCTTTCTCAACCTCGTATAGCCTTAGGGCGAATTCCCTGGTCCTCTGGGCGAGGTCCGAAAGCCCGTCGCGGGGAATGGCGGCCACGACGCTCATTGGATGGATTCGGGCGTCGAAGAGGGCCTCGTTCTTGATCATGTTCCCCACGCCAGCGTAGATCTCCTGGTCCATGAGCACGTCGCATATCAGCTCGTCCGGCTTCTGGAGCGTCAGAGCAATGACCTTGTCCTTCTTCCAGCTCGGCCCGGTCACATCGATCTCGGGGTCGAAGGCCGGCCCAGTCAGCCCACCATCGATGATCCGCACGGAGCAGTTGTAAAACCGCAATTTCCCGTCTTCAAGGTCAAGGCCCAGCCTCGGGGTCACCCCGGGCCTTTCCTCGTCGACGCGCCAGCTGCCGTACATCATGAAGTGAATCCTCACGTGGAAGTCGGGAAAGGCTATGATGAGCTGTTTTCCTCTGCTGAATATCTCCCGGATCACGAGGGAGTTCATCCGTGGGGCCTGGATCCTAGCACTGCCGAAGCTCTTGACGACCCTCTTGCCCTGGAATGCAGAAAGCCGCTCTGAGACGATTCTGACCATGGGTCCTTCCACGGCGGCTCTCTCGCCGCCAGGTTGAAATCTGCCCCCTCGCAGCCGGGGACACGCCAAGGCGGAGGCGGGTGCCATCCTGAAACAAGCACCCGCGGGATGAGGCAACGTATATACTGGTCCTCCGATGATCGGACATGGCAGGATGTCCATTCTGCGAGATAAGCTCTGGGGAGGCCCCGGCGAGCATCGTCTACCGGGACGCGAAGGTGATGGCCTTCATGGATCTGCGCCCGGCCAATCCGGGTCACGTCTTGGTCATCCCAAGGGAACACTGGGAAACCATACATGAGGTCCCCGATTCTATCTTGGTCGACGTCTTCAGGATTGTGAAGCGCGTGGCTGGTGCGGTCAGGGAGGCAGTCAACGCCGAGGGCATCAACGTCATACAGAGCAACGGCAGAGCAGCGTACCAGATGGTGGACCATTTTCATGTGCACGTCATACCGAGATTCCAAGGGGACGCTATCTCCAAGACGGTCCAGGCTGTGCTGGCGCCACTGGAGTTTGAAACGGCGCAGAGGGAGGACCTGGACGAGGTGGCAGACCTCATCAGAAAGTCTCTCTGAGCGGCAACGTGGGTGAATCACATCGGCATTGCGGTCCCGGGGCCGCTCCCCCTAACCAAGGGTGGATGATCGTGCTCCATCGGAGACTACTGGACCACAACAGATTTCAGAGGAGGCGCCAGGAGGCAGTCTACTGGGGATGAGATGGGGCTGCTGGGTAGAGAGGTTGGCCTGGCCTTGATCACCCAGTGCTTTTTTTCGGACTGTACGGCGTGGCATCCCCTTCCATACCGTTCGGCCTCCTCTGGATCGGGCTGATCGCAGGCTTCGTTTATGCAGCGGTTCAGGGCCGCAGGAAGAGGTTCACCTTCCTGACCCGGGCCACATCCTCTCCCATCTCCCTTGTTCTTACCGGCTACTTCATTTCTGCCCCAAACCCAAACTGCAGCCGTGTGGTCTTTCCTCGGCGTGCAGAACAACACCGCTATCGCCGGTAAAGAATGCCAAAGGGGATGGGACAGTTCGCCACAAAAACTCTGGCAAGAATCGCCCCCCATAATGACGATATCAGGGCAGCAGCAGCGATCTTCATCCTGACGCAGCCAATGAACCATGGCACTCGGGGAGCTGCGGTTCGCAGCCATTGCAAATTTATGGGTTTCGCCTAGACGCGCAGCCTGCCTGCAGGAAGTCGTCAATCGCCATCACCGCCTAGGTGATTGCCTGCAATCGCATTCCAGAGGTGGCTCATCCCACTCTCACGAAGGGCAAGTTGTTCGAAGCTTGGGTTTCCATCCGCAAGGCGGCTTGATGGTCTTGCAGGGGGGAGCCGGTCTCAACCAGCACCTCAACTATGAGGAACCTGTTCAGCGACGGATAGAGCGAGGGCCTCCACCTGCTCCATGCTCATCTCAGTACTCGCCACGATCTGGTATAGCAGGTCTCCGGCTTGGAAGGTGGCTTGCTTATTCATGTTGCTGTGGGAGAGCATGACCTCGTGCCCCGCCATCGACTTTACTTCTGCGTAGGGGATCTCGTTTTGCTCGGCCCTAGCCACGATGTCTGCGACGCCTGGGCCGGTGTATGGCCGGGACACCAGAAGGAAGAAGCCCCCGCTGTCGCACACTTGCCATATCTCGCCATCCTCATCCAGTTTGCCGGGGCAGTATATGAGGACCACATGTCGCCCCAACTCGCCAATGCTGACCCGGACGTCCGCCAAGCGGAGGCTCCCTGGGATGCTACGCGGGACGGGGATCGGAAACCCCATCTTGGTTACGGCGTCTTTGAGGCTTACGCTCTGTCCCCACAACACCTTGATCGGTGCATACGGCTGCTGGATGCCGAGAGGCCCAGCCGAAGTCGCCCTCTGGCCATCTGCCCTCTTCTCGTTGAGGAAGTAGGCGGTGAGGCCCACCAAGGTTCCCATCAGGGCTCCGGCTGCAACAACCAAGGCCAAAGCCCTCCAGCCAACCACCCCTTCAAGCATCCTTGCAGTCTTTCCATACACCGTAGTGCATCCCTCCAGGGTCAGGGTCCGTGGCAATAGAACTCGTGGCTCGGACCTGAGGCGGGAACTCTTTGTAGTTGGCAAGGCGGGTCCGCGTGGTCCCAGTTCGTCGAGAAATACCAATGGTTCAGCCCCGCCCCTGCATACTTAAGATTCCACCAGTGGTACTCCATCTGGTTCTGGTTGTCGTGTGATTCGCACTGGGCAGAGGGGACCCCGTTCCTCAACGGAAAGTTGTATCTCGTGTTGTACACGTTTCCGTCGATGGGCGCATACCACGGCCCATTGGGGTAATACCCCCTCGTTGTGTAGATCTTGAACTCATGATTGGTGCCGACGGGGTCATCGTTGCACCTATGGAATCCATACACCCCATTTTCGGTCCAGTCAAAGTAATAGTGCACCTGGGGGTAGAAGGCTTCCCTATAGGGGATCTTCCCCTGATGTTGCCCGATCTGATACCAGTCCCCGTTGGCCATGGTGATCGTCACGAAGGAGGCGACACCGCTCCAATCTGGTTCATAGACGATGTTGTTTTGAGCAATCACTTGGTATCCCTCGACTCCGTAGCTCTGGTCGCATGCTTCTCCAAGGCAAACCCACCAGCCTCCTTTCACGGCGAGCACGGTTACGATGGACGCAAAGCAAATGCTGCCGCCGAAGCCGCAAAGAGCTGAAACAACCTCGTCACATATCCCACCCGCCAGAAGTTTCCCTCCCTCTCCTTATGAATGTTCCGGCCGGTGGAGAAAGAAGAAGTAGAAAAGGTGCTCATGTGCAGGGACTATGCCCAGGGACACACAACCTACGACTGTCCCAAGTGTGGCCGCATCACTATCGTACCCTTCACGTGTAAGAGCCGCCTATCCTCGGCCTGTGGGAAGAAACACACCGACAGATGGGCAGACAAGGTCAGCGCCGAGCTTCTGGAGGTAGCCCATCGGCACATGGTCTTCACCACACCAGACAAGCTCTGGCCCCACCTGGAACAACACCGATGGCTACTCAAGGACGTCATGGACACGGTCAAAACAGCGCTGGAGGAGGTGGTAAACCACAGGTGGAAAGCCCTCCAGATAGTCCCAGGGATAATCAAGTCCTCCACACCTATGGCAGGGAATTCAAGTTCAACCCCCACATCCAGGCCATAGTGACGGACGGGGACTCAGAGAAAGGGACTAGTACGGCGGGGAGAGGCGGATGGATGTCAACTTCTTTCCCTACGAGAAGCTGAGAAAGGTGTGGCAGCACCAGCTGGTCACAGGGATCAGGGAGAAACTCCCCCACGACAAGGAGCTGCACAGCCTCCTGGACCAGCTCTACAGGGAGAAGGAGAACGGATTCTACGTCTACGCCAAGAGAAGGATCGAAGGCAAGGAGAAGGAGTTCATCTGCAGATACGTCGCAAGGTACGTCCGCCACCCAGCCATAGCTGAAACCCGAATAAACAGCTACAACCCGCACACCAGGATGGTCGAGTTCTGGTACAGACACGACGACGACACGGAAACAGTGAGCATGCACGTCTACGAGCTCATAGGCAAGCTCATAGGACACATACCACCTAGACAGTTCAAGACGATAAGGTACTACGGCCTGTACGCCAGGAACAAGAAGAGAAAGATCCAAGATGTGCTGATTGTAGCTCACATTCTCATGAATGTTTCGCTACGAGTAGCGCCACGAGCGACGGGCGAGAAAAGTATAAATGGGGCCCTGTCTAAAGGCAAGACGGAGGGAGAATGATGCAGCGCAGAATCTGGGCCTTCTTAGGCATCGGCATCCTAGCCTTCAGCCTCTCGTGTACCGTGTGGCTTCTCTGGTCGCGGAACCTCATTCTGCCAGAAGCTAGGGTCGAACTGATAAGGTGGGGCGATGGGGTCCGGGTGATTTGGACAGCGGAAGAACCGGGGACCGTCCTGTGGGTTAAGGGAACTGGGAACTATCCGAGACATCATCCCCCCAGCACATCGGGAGAGTCCTACGATTTTCCCGGCCCCGCCCTCATACCGGACAGATTCATAGTCTGCACCCGCATAGGGAACAGCGTGAGATACGAGATCCACAGCCTGCATGAGTGAGGAAGAAGGAAAAAAAGAAAAAAGGAGGTTCACGTTATCCGTTGGCCTACCAAGTGACGTAGATTCCGTTAGACTGTATGTCGCAGTCCACCTCTGCCCACGCATCGTCGCCCGATACTTTGTTCTCCGACTTTGTCTGCACATACACAGAACAGTCAATTATGGTGAACGTCGCTTGGATCGCCCACGGGCCATCGCACGCGATATCCACTTGGAACCATCCGTTGCCATCCGGACCCTCATTCTCTAAGTGTGTGTGATACTGCCCGCTGGTACATATCTGTCCATCGAAAGTATAGGTCTTCTCGTAGGTCTTGCTGTCTCGGTTATCCATCACCTTGAAGTGAACCTTGACATGGTAGCTTCCCCATCCCTGACCATCGGCCTGCAACGTAACCGGACCGGAAAAGTCGAACTCTGCATAGAGCGCTGCTCCGTTGCCTACCGGGTCCAAGAGAGAGCCGACTGTAATCGAGTCATAGTAGAATGTGTGGTACGACGACAGTTCTCTCAGGTTGTTCTCGCTCGGATACGGTTCGACATACTCGTAGGAGTTCGACGATGTCAGACTGCCATCGCCGTAACCGGGGTCGTACACGAACCAATCTGCGCTGACGCCCGTGGAATAGAATCGGTCGCTGCCCGCAAACACGAGGACGGCTGAAACGAGGATAATGAGGTACGCTGCCAGAAACTTGTCATTTCTCTTCAAAACTTACACCTCCTTTACAGTTTGTACGAATAGCGGAGGTGCAAGACAGACGAAGATCCGGACCAGCGCACTAACCCGTAACACTTATAGAACGCCGCAGCCCTCTCTATGCGGGCCTGAATTCCGGTTCTACTCATCGGTGATGCACGCTCCGATTGTCCCGCAGCCCAAACTGCGGGACTAGGGCCGGACAGGAAACCCTATCCGGCTTTCCTACTTTTTTTGGCAGCCGCAGCCGATCAGAGCAGTCTCAAGCCCCTCATCATTCGCAGCCATCCCAGCACGATCGACAGCACATGTGTGCCCAAGGCGGCATCGGCCATCTCGGCTTAAAGCCGTCTCTTTACCCTCTCCTTGCTGAGACTTGTCCAGATCGCTCATTGTGACTGTGACTGTGACTGTGACTGTGACTGTGACTGTGACTGTGACGGTATCGTGGCGGATTGTGCCCAATCCGACAGTCGTGTATGGTACCTCATGGGCACAAGTGGTAGCGAATCCCCCACCAATGCAGCCCTCACGTGGAGGCCCGGGAAGGCGATGACCAGCTGCTTGCTCCCGCTGAATGCGTCCCTGATCACTAGTTCATCTTGGAGGCATCGATCTTCGCATCGACGAAGCTCCTGACGACCTTGCTGCCCTTGAACCCGGAGAGGCGCTCGGACACGATTCTAAGCAGGTGTCCTTCCATGGCCATCCCCTGGCCAGCGGTTTGAGATTTCCTCCTCCTTCAGGGCGCCTGCGCCAAAGCCCAAGGCGGTCTCGGGCACGGCGGAAAGGCATTAGGGGAGCAGGGAGCAAGACAACGTATTTAGCCAGTCCGCCCGATGATGGGCCATGGCAAGATGTCCCTTCTGCGAGATAAGCTCCGGAGAGGCCCCGGCTAGCATCGTGTACCAGGATGCGGCTGTGATGGCCTTCATGGACCTGCGCCCGGCCAATGCCGGCCATGTCTTGGTCATCCCCAGGAAGCACTGGGAAACCATACACGAGATCCCGGACTCAACCCTGGTCGACATCTTCAGGGTGGCGAAAAGGGTGGCTGGTGCGGTCAAGGAGGCCGTCAGCGCCGAGGGCATCAACGTCGTACAGAGCAACGGCCGGGCAGCGTACCAGATGGTGAACCACCTTCACGTGCACGTCATACCGAGATTCCAGGGAGATGCTATATCCAAGACGGTCCAGGCCGTTCTGGCGTCGCTGGAGTTTGACGTCGCACAGAGAGAGGACTTGGACGAGGTGGCCGAGCTTATCAGAAGGTCTCTCTGACGGATTGCCTAGGCGGACCACAGCGGCATTTCAGATCTTGGGCCGTGTTCTCCGCCAGCGAGGGCTGCGTGCGGCCCTCGGGAATGCTGGACCATAACAGCTTTCAGAGGGAGGAGTCTTCAGGGAACCGGCAGGGGATGAGATGGGGCTGCTGGCTAGAGAGACTGGTTTGGCGTTGACAATCTCCATGCTGTTCCTCGGCATGCATGCCCTGCGGTCTCCTACCATACCCCTCGGCCTACTCTTCGCCGGGCTGATCGCAGGCCTCGTTTTCACAGTCGTCCAGGGCCACCGAAAGAGGGTCAACTTCCTGACCAGGGCTGCCTCCTCCGCCGTCTCCCTCGTTCTCGCCGGCTACTTCCTTTCTGCTGCGATCTACCTGCTTCTGCCTCTCAAGCCATCCCCGTATCTGGCGGTCCTCATGCCTCTGTACCTGATCCTCGCCTACCGGTTGCTGAGAACCGACCTTAGGATGTGGTCTTGGTACAGGTCCGCCCACCCGGCACTTCCCGGCAGAGTCCCGGGGCAGAACTCCGTCTAGCTTTGGTGATTCCGTTCAATACCTCTCATCGAGTAGGGCTCCAAATGTGGATGGGCGACTATCCCGATGGTAGTCGAAGCAGACACCCTGGTCTTTGAGTGTATCTGCCGTCGGTTTCCGTTCGTGACCCCTTGTCATTTCAGCACCAAATGGTGGATGATATTTAAGCAACACGGCCCCTAATGCACCTTCTGGTGTGTTGTGCTTCCTACTGGGATAGCCAGGATGCTTCGGGAGTTGTCTTTGCTGGAGCGACCCGTCTCGCAGGTTGAGATCGCACGGGTGACCGGGTGCTCTGCTTCCATGGTCAGCAAGGTCGTGGGAATGCTGGGAAGGAAAAGGATCGTTCACAAGCCTGCGAAGAGGAGGGTGGCTGTAGCTAATCTGGAGTACCTCCTGTTGTATTGGGCCTTCAGGCGGGACATAGAGGATGATCCACGCACCCTTCTGGAAACCTCGTTGGCGGCCCAGGAAGTTGAGGAACACGCGGGCAGGTCATGTCCTCAACTGGCCTTCACGGCTTTCTCTGCTGCTAGGGTAGTGGGTGCGTACCCTGCGCCGTACTCCGACGTCATCGCCTACGATCTCTCCAACGGGTCGTGTGAGCTTGACCTGCCGAAGGGAAGAAGCTCGACTTTAGTGTTGCTGAGGGCGGATGATGCCCACCTAGGGTCGAAGACAATGCTGAAGGATGGGCTCAGAGTGGTGCCCATCAGGCAGGCTTATGTGGATCTTCTGAGCCTCGGGACCTGGGAGGCGAAGTACGCAGCCATGTCGCTGGCCGGAATCGATACCTGCCTTCCTCTGATCGGGTCGCGGCCCGAGATCACGGAATATCTTTGAGGCCGCTGCTGCAGTTGATCTCCAGATCCGCGCCGTGAGCCTCGTGACACTTGAGCAGGTTGGAGGCATCTGATATGAACGAGGTGATGGAGAATCCAAAGAAGGTGAAAGGTGGAGCTTACGTATTGGTCACGCCCAATGGTCCCGAGGACGGCGGGGATTTCGGGCCCAGGACGACGGGAACAAGAACCAGCGGCATCCAGGAAGCCTTGGATCATGCGAAGGGCAACAGGAAGGACCTCTACATCGCCGGCGGCGGCCTCACCGAACCATTCAAGGGAGGCGTGGGCTACCAGCTTCAGGAAACCCTGAGGATACCTTGGAACCAGAACTGGCGCCTGGACGGGGGAGAGTACTGGCTGACCTACGCGGGGGAGAGCGGGGACGGCGTGGTCATCGACAGCCAGATGAACTGCCGGATCAAGCTCGGGGTGGTCGTCAACTCCCGTTCCCCTGGGGCTGTCGTGCGTATATGTCCCACCTCAAAAGGGCCGGATAACTTCCGGTGCGCCGTGGCCAGCACCTTCCAGTTCAACGCGCTGGTCGGTGCCGGGGATGTCTGGGGAAAAGGTGGGGCGGTGCAGAGGAGCACAGGGCTTCTGATGGACGCATCCGGAGGGCCGATCTCGGGCAACAAGGTGCAGGTCCGGGAGATCAACGCATGCGACGTCGGCGTACACCTGACCCAAGGGTGCAGCGGGAACGACATCGAGGCGACCTGGATTCACCTGACCAATCTGGGCTTGAGGATCGGGGATGAAGGGTCTCCCAATGTCCGCGGGAACACAATAAAGGCAGGCATCTCGGGCGACCTGAAGGGGACCAAGGGTGTGCAGATCTTCGGGCAGAGGAATCTCCTGACGATCAATGCCCACGGCAATGATCCGGGCCAGAACATGATATTCGAGGAAACGGCCAGGGACAACCTCATCATCGCCCTGGATCTTGCCGACGGGTTCACCAACCGCGCGGCGATCCCGACGAATCGAATCATTCCCGCATGCCCCGTCGAATTCTCCCTGGCCACGCCGCCCATCCCTGCATCGGGAGAGGAGGTGGTGAACCGATATCCTTACACGGTGCTTGTTCGCATCGTGCGCCCGGGCAGGGTCACCGGCTGGATTGAAAAGGATGCCAACGGGGCCTCCGAGGCGTTCCAGGGCAACCTGTTCGTAGGACAAACGCTCGTTCTGTCGCCTGGCCAGGGGATCATCTTCACCTACGATGAGCCGCCGGCCTGGAGATGGAAGGCCGTCGAGTAGACGTTTGGCTGTGACCTGTCTAGTCGTGTCGGCCGGACGCGGGTGGTTTCTTGAAGAACCAGTACTTCGGGGACACTAGGGATCTGTTCAAGTACGACCTCGTGCTGGAGTTCCTGCTCCAAACTGGGCTCAAGCGATTCACCTTCATCCCCATGCTCACCCAGGACGAACCAAGCTACAGCGGAGGCCGTACCGACCACTCGAAGGCGCGGGCTGGGACGGGCAGGAAGGAGTTGGTGGACAGCCTCACGGCCTGCATCAAGGAAGGCAGGAGGAACATAAGAGAGCTTAGTTGGGTCATCAGATCCGGCGCGCCAACGGCCGGGATCAGCGTGGCGATCTACGCGGAGGATCGCCTATTCACGCACGAGGCAAGACGCCAGTACTTCGGGGGGATAGGCTTCGGCCTGCTCGAGCGCTCCGTGATTCTTGTGGATCCCGACATAGGCCTGGAGGTGAAGAGCATGAGGGGCAGGGAGGAAAGGTATGTCACCTACGACGAGGTCAAGCTTCTCTACGATCGGATGGATCCGCGCTCGATCCTCACCGTATTCCAATTCATACCTCGGGTGAAGAGGCTCCATTACATCCAGCTTCTGCGGGCAAGGCTGGCACGGCAAGTCGCCACGGGCGGGGAAGTCTGCTACGTATCGGACAATCAGGTTGCCTTGTTTGCACTGGCCAAGGGCTCACGGTCAAGGCACTTGGTGCGCAGCGTGATCCATGGATATGCCGAACGCTACGGCCTGCTCTGTGGCCCCAACGAAGTCGATGGGTAGTTTCAGGGCATGTTGGTCGTCATGCCCTTGCCCGCATCCTCTTAATGATCTGAGAGAAGTTGCGAGCAATCTCCTCCATTCCCTGCGGCGATGGATGGACGAGATCGAAGCTCAGCCCGGGGACCTCCCTCAGCAGTCTCCTTCCATCGATGTGGAACAGTCTGGGCATGTTCAGATCCTTGACCGCGTCGCGCACGATCTGCCTGAACGCGGCCTGCCTAGCCGGCGTTGGCTCAAGGTCGGCAGAGAAGGTGAACATGTCGGTGCAGAACACCCATTTCCTGGGATGGGATCTGGCGATCCTGCGCACGAAGTACCTCACCCTGCGTTCGAACTCCTCGTTTGTGAACTCCGGGCGGGGCATCATGTTGATGCCTATCTCCAGCGTGGCGAGGTCCCAATCCTGCCGGCGGGCGATGTAGTCCGCCATCTGGGCTTCGCAGTGGGCACCGCCGCCGAAGCCCAGGTTCACCAAATCGACCCCAAGCATCTGGGCCATCCGCATAACGTAGGAGCCAGTGGGCCTTATTGCCCAAGCACCGTGGGTGATGGACGAGCCGTAGGTGAGCAGGGTCTCCCTCGGGGTCTGGGACCTCCTGGGAGGCTCGGTCTCGCCCTCTACCTCGACCAGCCTAACGGGCGGCCAGTACGGTAGGATTACCCTTGTTAGGTGTGCGTCGAAGGGAAGCTTCCTCTCCCTCGTGATCTTGTCGAGGGACTTCATGTTCTGGGGCTTCGACACCCTGATCTCCGTGGCCTCGGGGCCTACGAGGTGCCATGAAACCAGGAAGCATCCCTGGAAGACTTCGACCAGCGCGGGCGGCTCCTTGCCGGCTATGAGACTGATCTTCGCCTCGGTCCCTTTGAGGTTGAACCTGATCTCCGCCCCCGCCGCGGCCAGGGCTGCCTCCTTGGCTTGATCGTTCAAGCTCACCCTCAGGTCATTGGGGATCCTGCTGAGCAGCATTCCCTTGCCGTCGGGAGGCGATATCAGCTCCTCGATGTTGTGCAATTCCACGCCTTTGTGAATCAACTCCTCATCCCTCGCAGCGATGTTGCTTGGGCCTCCAGCAGCGTCCGCCTCGGCGTCGGCCGAGGAATCCACGTCCTGGCATAAGCCGGTGTCCGGTGGAGCTGCCGCCAGGCAGGCGGGCCGAAGTGCGCATAGATATCTTTCGCCGAGAGGACTAGGTGTCGGGCATCCCGGCGCTTGATCGTGCTGGTCCGAGCTCCATCCTTCATCCCCCGACGGCTGTCCCAAGTGCATGCTGTGCACAGAACCAAAACTGTGACGCTGCGTCTAAACCCAGCGTTGCTGGCGCCTTGAGGGCCCGCAGATAGGCAAGCCGGGTTCGCCCCGGTCCGCGACACGGCCGCCTGTCCGGCCAGCAAGCAAGATCAGACGTAAGGTTTAAAGATGCTCGTGGAAACTCCAGCGCAGAGCAGTAACATGCCTGCGCCCTCCGGTCAAGCTGGTGATGAGCCAGTCCACTGGCTTGCCGTCCTTTCCCTTGCATCGTGCGTCATGGGTTCGTCGGCGGCCACGGCCCTGGAGGACGGACGGATCGGGGTCCTCTACATCGGCTGCATCGCCCGTTCCCGGCCCTTCTGGGACATGAGGCAGGACCCTCTCTTCGCGCTCAGCTTCGTGCAGGCGACCCTTCGCTCGTCCGGAGCATGGGCCCCTATACAGCAGGTGTCGGGAGGAGGTGAAGTGGCCAGGATGGTGAGGCTGTACATGCCCCGAACCTACTCGCGGCTGACGTCGGGGTTCGATGTCATAGTCCTTTCCAACGCGAATCGATTCATGGTGGGCGTGAGCAACATCGAGATGGTCGCCCGTGCAGTCAGGGAGGGTGGCCTGGGGCTTTTCATGTCCGGAGGCTGGGAGAGCTTCGGGGGGCACAATCATCCCGACTGGGGAAGCACCTCGGTGGGCGATCTGCTTCCGACCGTGGATGTTGAGGGCTCCTGGGTGTCGCATCCGCGTGGCGACCTCAAGCTCGTGATCACCGACGAGAAGCACGAGTTCATCAGGAGCCTTCCCTGGGAGAGGGAGAAGGCGCAGTTCATGTTCGACTTCCACCACAACGTGGTCACAGCCAAAGAGGGTTCCCAGGTGCTTGCCCGGGTACGGGCTCCGGACTTGGATGATCCGGCCATGGTGAGCTGGGAGCTTGCGGGGGGAAACCGCGTCTTCGCCCTAACCGGCGAAGTCCACACGATGGCGTTAGGCCCGTGGCCGTACTACCTGGACTTCGGGGCAAACCTGATGATCTACCTTGACGGCCGCCCAGTTCCCCAAGACATCGACCTGGTGCACTCGCTCAGGACGACGATGCACGCGGTCGCCGTAAGGAGGTCCCTGCTGATTAGCCTCCTGGAGTTCTGTGACTCCTTCGGCGCTGACACGGGCGGGATCACGGTCAGGACGGACGAGCTGGACAAGATCGCGGCGCAGGCAAAGCCCCTCTATCTGCAACTGCAGTTCCAAGAAACCCTAGACGCCTACAGGAGCGTCGAGGAGGGCCTGGCGACGATCGAACAGGACGCAATGCGGCTGAAGGACAGAACCCTGTTTTGGATCTACATCATCGAATGGGTTGCCGTGACCGGAACCATGATGGTCTGCGGGGTCCTCCTTTGGTCGATCATGATCCGCCACAGTCTGTACAGAGAAACCCGAACGACAAGGTTGGAGCGCCTGGATCCACCCTGAGCTGCATGGAGAGCTTGGAGGGGTATGCAGCAAGCATCCAGCGGACTCTATTTGTCCGATAGGCCCCTCGAACCGATCTCCTTGCCCCGCCGTCGCCTGACCATCAACATGGAGGCCGTCGCGCGTTGGACATGCATCCTCGTCGTTGGGCGATCCTCTAGCTGAGATACTTTCTTCGCATTCGCTCAGGCATGGATATCGTGTTGCCCGTTGCGTGCATTAAGGCCATGTAGGGCTGCGGGATCTGGTCATCCCCATTCGCGGATCGGCAAGCGGCATTGGCGGGCCTCGGAAAAGGTCAACCGGCGAAGGAAGCGCTAATGGGTTAAGTTCGGCGATCGGAAAACGACGCTGTCCGAGATCATGGGGTTCAGTTACGTGTGAAGATGGAATCCCGATTCGCCTGCTCCTCGGGGTGACTGCAAGCCAATGTCCCCCACTGAAAACTTTCGTTTGGGGTCGCCGGCCCGGCTACAGTCCTAGCATCTTAGCAGCTTGCCGATGATCGACGACTTGGAAATCAGAGTAGGTCGGCATGAGGCTTTGGACCGGAAATCCTTGGATCTCCTCGTCCTCGGTGATGAGGATGTTTCCCGCCCAAGCCCCTGTCGCAACTATCACACAGTCAACGAAATCCGTCATCTGCCTTCGCGCTAGGATCGACCTCAGGCAGACCTCCGGCTCGGAAACCGGCACCTTGGTCAATCCCTCGTCGGACGCCAATACGGCGATGCCGGTGAGGACGTCGTCCTCTCGAAGATACGACTCGGCGCAATGTTTGGCCGCGATTGCCATGGCCTCGAACACGGAGATTTCACTGAGCATCGTCTCGTGTCCGGCCCGACGGAGTCTCCGGAGAAGGTCCCTTGGAACGTCGGCCTGGGCCATCCCTAGGCAGGGAAGAACGTAGGTGGTGTCGAGGACGACCCTCATCGCTCCAGCCTCTGAGAGAGTTCTTTTCGGGACCTGGTGAACTCCTCAGGCGAGATGATCAGCTTCGGCTCCCTCTCGAGGAGGTCATCAAGGCTGGGGAGGGGATGCACGATGAGCCGTCCACGGTCGACGCTGTATGACACCAGAGAACCCGGCGCAATCCCGAGCGCGTCCCTCATACTCTTTGGTGGGAACAGCTCGCCCTTGGATCCAACCCTGCCGGTGACGGCCATGTAGAGCGCTTGCCGGAATAGCTTAATAATATTCCCTTAGCCGGATTTGGGGCCATTGACCGGATGAGTCCGGCAGATTCAACGACGCCAGATATCGCGCAAGGGCCAACTTGATCGACAGCTCCATGATCTGCAGGTTTCCTCTGGCGATGGCGTGCGCTCTCGGTCAACAGTTTGGGAGGTCGGGAGGGGTGGCCGGGCCCGTTGGTGGTGGTGTCGGAAGATTCTTATCCGTTCTGGACCGAAGCGGGGTGGATGCTGGAGAATCGCCTTCTCCTCATAGCCGTCATCGCTGCGATCGCGGTGGGGCAAGCACGCCAGGGTTTGGCTCTGGAGGACCGCCGGATCGGCGTCCTGTACGTGAGCGATCCCATCAGGTCACCCGCCTTCACCTTCATGCGCGCCGAGCCCATCTTCTCCCTCACCTTCGTGGCCGCCTCCCTGAGGGGCTTCGGGGGCTGGGATCTGGACGACGTCCACAGGGCGATACGGCTCTATTTCCCGCGCATGTACCAGGATCTGACAAGCCGATTCGATGTCGTGGTCCTTGACAATGCGAACCAGATGGCGATTACGCCTGAGCAGATCGAGCTGTTGGCACGGGGAGTGAGGGAGGCTGGCATAGGATTGCTCATGACGGGTGGCTGGGAAAGCTTCGGCGGCACGGGGACGGCCCAGCCCTCATGGGGCCCGACCGCGATCGGCGCCCTTCTTCCCGTCCAGTGCGTCGACGGCACATGGGTCGAATCGGGCAGGCTCGTCATCGACGAGCCGGAGCACGAGTTCGTGGCAAGCATCCCATGGGACCGCAAGGGCCCATTCATGCAGTCCTTCCACCACAACCTGGTCACCGTCAGGGAGGGGGGACAGTTGCTCGCCCATACCGACCGCAACCGGTATCAACCTGGTGGCGACCACCCGCTTTTCATCACGTGGGAGGTGGAAGGGGCAAGGGTCTTCGCGTGCACGGGCGAGATAGTCCAGATGGCATCGATCTTCAGCTACGGCGGCACGAACTACGACATCTGGGAGTACTACGGGGATTTCATAAGCAACCTGATGATCTACCTCGACAAGCGCCCGGTGCCCCAGGATGTCGATCTCGTCCATGCCGTGAGGTCGACGGCATTCCAAAGCAGGACCAGGGTCTCCCTGCTCTTGAGCCTCGTTGAGTTCGTCGAGTCCTTCGGGGCGAACGGCCAGGGGGTGATGCGCTCAGTCGACGAGCTGAACGGGGTCGTCGCCCAGGCCGACGGTGCGTACCTTGACCTCAACTTCGAGGAGGTTCTGGAAATCTATCGCCGGATCGGAACGATGCTCGATGACATCGAAAAGCAGGCGCTTGAGCTCAAGGACCGAACGCTTCTCTGGGTCTACCTCGTCGAGTGGCTCGCGGTGACCGGAACCGCTCTGCTCGCCGGCTTCATCTTGTGGACGACCATGGTCCGGCGGAGATTCTACAAGGAGATGAAGGTCACTAGAATCGCGGCCCTCTAGGTCTGCCACGCCTTCGGTATGCCCGTGCTGGCTGGGTTTCACGGACCGGCTTTCCGCGCGATCCCATCGATCGTAAAGCACCGAGGGGAACGAGGTCACTATTAAAATGCGTAAGCTACCGGTGAGCCCGGCTGAGGCGGCGTCCTGATTGAAGGTTGGCTTTGCCATCAGCGAGATCACACCTCCGTTAGGCATTCCGTTGAGTGGCTACGGGTTCTTCCGGGATCGTAAGGCGGATGGGGTGTCCGACCCTTTGTACGTCAGGGCCGTGGGCATGGAGGATGAGGAACCTGCTCTGATCTTGGCCTTCGACCTTCTCGGCCTTGACTCCCTGCTGGTAGCACGCCTGAGGAGGAAGCTGGCCGACATGGCGGGCATCCCGAGGGATCACCTCATGCTGACTTGCACCCACACCCACTCCGGCCCCAACGTCATGCCTTTGCGAGGTGAGCCTCGGAGGAGAGGGACATACCTGCGTGATCTTGTCGAGCAGGCGGGGGCGGCTGGGCAGGAGGCATTAGACCAGGCACGGACGGTGCGCGGCCTGTCGCGGTTCCGCACGCGCTTTGGGGGCTTCTCATGGAACAGGGCCTTTGCCGATGGCGAGGTCAGCCGGGAGGTCAGCGGGATGGTTGCGAGGACGTCCGCGCGGACCGTGGTTTTAGTGAACTACGCCTGCCACCCCGTCACCCTGGGCATCAACACGCAGATCTCGGCTGACTACCCAGGGGCATTCAACCAGATGATGGCCCGGGCCGGGATCTGCTCGCTCTTCCTCACGGGTCCCTGCGGCGACCTAGATCCGGTCGTGAACCGGGATAGCTGGGGACGCGGTACGAAGGAACTTGCGAATCAGTATGCCAAGCAGCTTTTAAGGGCCACCCTGCGTGGGATTTCCCGCGCCAAGCCCTTTCGGGTGGACCAGTGTTCCGTCGCCACCGCGAATTTCAGGGCACCATACCGCGTGCCCGGAAGGCGGGAACTGAAAGAGGCATTGGCGAAGGCAAGGCAGGTCAAGGAGGACCCTGACAAGAAAGCGCTCTTCGAGATCTGCTGGGCGCGGGACGGGCTCAACCTGCTCAGATCTGGCCGTTTCGCCAAGTCGGCAACGCTGTATCTTCAGGCGTTCCGCGTGGGGGAGGTTGTGGTGATTGCGCTGCCGGCCGAGGTCTTCTTTGAGTTCGGGGAGGCGATAAGGGCTCCCTTCCCAGAAACTGAAGTCCTGATCGCCACGAGCGCGAACTCCGTGGTGGGGTACATCCCTTCGGAGAGGGATTTCGAGGCAGGCGGGTACGCCTCGGGCCTTGCATGCAAGTTCTACAAGAGGTTTCCCTTCGAGCCGGGGATAGGGGTCAAGCTGGTTGACCGATCGATCAAGCTCATTCGATCGCTTCTGCGGTGAACCATCTGCCGACCGAGACACGATGTCATGCGTATCGGGTGGTGGTGCTGAGGCACTGAGCGTGTTGCAGGGCAGCTATCGGTTGCCAGGCCTTCTCTCAACGTGCACTTGGGATTCGGAACCCTCCTCGCATTGCAGCCACCTCAGATGCCGGGCCAACCCTCGTCGCGGACCGTGGCAGGAACCGGGTCGACTCAGCGTACGGGGGTCTGGCCTAAGAACGCGATCATGAGCAGCGTGCTGGGATCGTTGCATTTGTCATCATTAGCTGGGGAAGACCTCGCCACCCTTGCAGACGTGTCTTCTTGGGGGTCACGGGGTTTCGTTGTTGCCATGGTCTGGCCGGGCTACTTCTGGACTTGGTGACCTGCTTCAGGTCTTCTGTGCATGTAGCTTGGTTGTGTGGACCTCTCTCCATAGCCTGCGGCGCACCATAACCGACCACAGCACGAAGCCCGTCACCACTGCCGTTGCGGTCACCGTCAACCATTCGATCACATATACCCAGAGGAGGGCGCGGTCCTTGAGTTCCATGGCGTCTTTCTCTATCTCGCCAAGCGCTTCGTGGGCCTGCTCGTAGGCCTCAACCACATCCTCGAAGCGAAGCTCAAGATAGGCGGGCAGGGCGTCGAGCGCGATGCGGTTTGCTTCGTCCAACCTCATATTGATCGAGTTCGTGTTTGCGCCGAAGGAGTCGCAGAATTCCAGAAGGCCGACCAAGAGCGACTTCCGGGTGCCGAACTCGAACATGCTCTTCCTCACTCGATGGACAAGCTCCACATCCTGGGGCACGGGCCGCCGATCGAGGTAGATCATGAGGTTGGCACCGAAGTCCAGGGCGTATTCCCAGGGGTCGCCAGGAGTGCACATGGTGTGCAACTGGTAGGGCTCGGAACTGGGCCCGAAGATCTCGCCCGTGATCGAGAAGGTTCGGCCCCCGCCCGGCAGATCCCAGGTGACGAAGCCCGGGTCATCCTTGTACCCGGGTCCCTCGACGTGTGCCAGCACCAAGGATCCCGGCTTCGCCTTCACCAGGTTGTGGTGGTAGTTGTACATGAAAGGCTGGGTCCTGTCCCATGGCAGGCTGCTCATGAACTCGTGATCGGGCATGTCGATGACGAGTGTGTGGACGTTGGCCGGGCGGTGGATGTAGATGTTGCCCGCATCCTCGGTGGGAAGCAGCTGGCCTATGGCCGAGTCGCCCCAGGGCGGCCTCCCGAACGCGCCGCCGAAGCTCTCCCACCCACCCACCATGACAAGTCCCATGCCGGCCTCCCGCACGCCACGCGCCAGCATCTCGATGTGCGTCGGTGGGATCGCTTCCCTGTTTGCGTTGGACAGGATGATGACATCGAAGCGGGATGTCAGGTCCGAAAAGGACCGTGGCATATACAGCCTCACGATCCTGTAGATCTCGCCCTCACCCTTGGTGGCCTGGATGGGCGCCAGGGCGGCCCAGTCGCGGAGCGTTGCCTGGACGAAGTTGATCGAGAAGAGGGGATCGGACCTCATCCACCAGATCGGCGTGGAACGGGCAAGGCAGCCGGCGTAAAGCACCCCTATTCTTCCGTCCTGAAGGGCCGTCGTCGTTGAGAGAGCCGCTTGAAGGGCAAGGAGCACGGCAGCCGCTAGGGCTGGGCGGCAGCCAAGCTTGTGAGCGAAGCCTGCCTGCAGCGACACAGGGGTCGTGCGGCTGACGGCGGCCATGCTCACCGGGTTGGGCTTCGGAGTTTTAACGCTTTGCGGTCCTCATTTCACCGGGTTCCTGGTTCCTGGATGTGATGAGCGATGCGCCTTCAAGATGCATGTGGTTCGATGGTCTCCAGGCTCTGGTCGGAAACGACGTGACACCCGCTGACAGCTCGCCGCTGGTTTGATGGAGTTTGTCGAAGGATCGAAGACATATTCGGGCGGGGTTCCGACCTCGGAAGTCCTCGAGGCGCACGGGCCTTGGCACGGGTTGACCTCTTGGCACGGGTTGACCTCTTGGCACGGGTTGACCTCTTGGCACGAGTTGACCCCATAAACGCAAAGCCAAGCCGGTCCAATCTTCTTCAAGTTGGACGACGCTTTGGCCGGCGATTTCATACTCTTCTTCTGGCAGGGCGTCTACGATTTCTTCCGCCTGAGGGTCCCAGAGGCACCAAGCTCAAGGTCGAGGGGATTCGGTGGCCCACGGGTCGGCCAGAGATCAGTCCCGTTCCGCAATTGGCCAAAATTCTGTTTCTGGGCCGGATATCTCGCACATCAATCCTATTTGAAGCTTTTCTAATTATGCATAGAAAGAGTTTTGAGGTCCCTATGTTTTCTATGGTTGGTTGGAAAAGATGGGGAAAGCCGAGAGGAAGGTGCTGATCAAGTACGACTCGAAGGGGGTGGGCCCGGACTTTTGGCAGAAGCTCTATGGCTACTCCAAAGGCAAGTACCGTTACCCCGGACTTCTGGACGATGTGCCCGGAGCTGTGAGGATGGCCAAGGGGCTCATTGCGGTTCCGGAGGTGCAGGCGGAGAGGATCAAACGCTTCCTAAGAGAACAGGGCGCTACGTTTGAGGAGCAGGGGACGGTGGCACCGGCAATCGAGGCTCCGGGGCTTCTCCGCTGGGATCTCGCCCGGCACGTCCTTCACGAGAGGCTGGAAGGCTTGGGGGAGGAGATGGACAGATTGGGCCCCTTCATCAAGGCCGTTTCGACAAGGGACGCCCTTGAGGACTTGGAGAGGTATGGCTACTGAGGTCGTGCTCGATACCAGCTACCTGCTGGCCTGGCACAGGGAGAACGATAGGCTTCATCCCAGGGCCGAGAAGATCCAGGAGAGCCTTGCGAGGGCAAAGCCGGTTCGCATCATCCTTGATTGCGTTTACTCCGAACTGATCGCCGTCCTGGCTAGAACAAGGGTCAGGGAGGAGGGAAAGGCACGGGAATTCCTGGAGGAGGAAAGGAAGCTGAGGCAGGTCTACTGGCCTAGGCTTGTCTGGATGACGTATATTGGAGGTAAAGACCTCATAAAGCGTGCCCTGGATGTGACGAGGGAGGCCGCCGAGAAATACGGGGTCGGGATCTCGCCCAACGACGCTATGCTCCTGATCTTCTGCCGGGAGAGGCACGTCCCGTTTCTGGTGAGCTTCGATAGAAGCCTTGGGCAGGTTGAGACGGTTGAGGGTAAGAAGTCGGAGGTCACGGTCGTGGACGATTCCAACAGGGAGGTTTTGCTAAGGCCAGGGAGTGTATGACCGGAACCCCGTCGAGCCAGGGAGCGTCCTCGCCGGGCGAAAAAGTCTGGCTCTGCACGAGAGCCGGTTGACTGCCGCCGCGCCCTTGACGGGAGATCGGGCTCCTTGCCCCTGCTGGCCAGACAGCCCCCAGTAAAGGTTCGGCACCGCAGCGTCCCCTACGATGGCTTCGGTGCACATCCTGTTACGGTGGGTTCGCTATTTCTTCAGAATTGCGGGCTGCGTGGAAAGCGTGAAGGGCTTGCCGTCTCTCTCGAAGTCCGCCTCCCCGAACACGGCAACGTTCTTGTCGGCGGGCCGCTCGATGGTCACCCGAAGCACGCCCTCTTCGCTCGCCATTTCCACCGGCTCCCATCTCTCCGGGCGGAAGTCCATGCTGTCGGCCTTGGCAACCCAGGCCCGGCCCCTCTTTGCCTCTTTGGCCTTGATCGTCAGCGTTAGCGTATCTCCCCTGGCCTTCCGCATCCACGAAATCTCTGGCATGCTGTCGCCTCCCGCCACGGTGCGGAAGAAGGCGCTCAAGGTGTTGAGAACCCTCGTCATGCCCGGCTCAAGGCTGTGGCCGGCGTTGGGCACGTAAAGCACATACTTGGGCCCGACTAGGCCATCCCAATATAGGTTCAGGGCATCCGTGGTCCAGTAACGGTCATTTGAGCCGAGGATGATGAGTTTCGGGACGGCGATAATCTTCCTGTAGGAGTACGGATCGACCGCCTGCCAAAGCGCCTTTCCCCGCCGGCTACTGAAACTCTCCGTGAGCCCCTTCGAGGAGTAGTCCGAGATCTGCTCGCTGTAGCTCCCCCACATCTCCAACTGGTGCTTCATCTGTTTGGGCATGTTCAGCACGTCGATCACCGCGGGCGCGATGGCCTTTACTCGCCTACCCCCGTCCACCGCCGCCGTCAGCCACGTTGTCCAACCCCTCTTCGACGCGCCGAAGACCACGAAGCCGCATATCTTCTCCTGCCACTCCTGTTTTGCATGCTCTTGCAGCGCATCCATCGCTCTGAGTGCGCTCTTCACCATCGGGAAGAGCAGCGGCCAGGTCGGGTCGCCGTCCTTCAAGTACTGCTGGAAAGTGTGCGAAATGATCTCATCCTCAATCATCCCGCCGAAAAGCGGCTGGTTTGGCACGTGGCTGAGCATCGCGACCGGCGCCCCCACCGAACGCGCTAGCCCCATCGCGAGAACATCTTCTTTCCGCTCCTCGCCCGGCTTCGGTTCTCCTGATCCGCCGCCGATCAGCAGTCCCATCCAACCCGGGAAACTCACCTGGGCCGGTCTCGCTATCCGCAACAGGTGCTTCCAGGCCATGCCTCGCCACATCTGGGAGGTCAAGACGATGTCGCTCAGCGAGCCGCCCGCAACCTCCTTCGATGGTCCCTTCTTCCAATCGAAGGTGGGGTCCGGGGCATTCGCGTAATCAAACAGCATCTCCGCAGGCGCCCCGGCAAATCGGGACCCGGCCGTCGTCGTTAGCAGGCTGCTGAGGGCTAGGGTGAACGGAGAATTCAAAGTGGTCCTTGGTCCGGCCAGCTTTTCGTGCCCCTTGGACAGACGTGGGCAGGAATGCTTGGCGGGCGAGACGTGGCTATGGCAGAAGGTCACCTTGCAGAGCCTGTAACGGACCGGCTTGAGGAGCAGCTTGCCGCACTCGAAACGCCCGTGTCCAGTGTTTTCGTCAGGGGTTGCCCTCCGTTCCATGGTCGGCAGAGGGAATGTCCAGGACTTTTCAATGTAACAGTTCCTCGTCTCGACAAAACGAGATGCATGGTCCAGTGCTCTCGTCCAGCCTCGTCGGTCTCCGACAGGGTGGACTTTCTGTACCTGGCGACATGTGCCTTTCGCTGTGGTAAGGTCCCCTGAAGAGGGTGGGAATCCAGCACAGCCGGCGTGCAGGAATCTACGAACCGGTCAGACAACCCGTCACACAGACCGACAAGAAGGAGCATTCGGTGATCATTCATCTTGGGCCTAGAGCCCCGGGCGGGATTCGGACCCGCGACCTCCTGCTTACCAAGCAGGCGCCATAGCCGACTAAGCCACCGGGGCACACCTGGCTATGCCGTCAAGAAGCGTCTTTCTAAGGGCAAGTGCCAGTTCCAGCCCCCTTCCGGATGCGTCTAAAAACTCTTTTGCCCTGAGCAGCGAATCGCCCTCGACCCGGAAGCGTACATGAGGATACTCGATTTCCCATAGTATCAAGTTCTCAGGGGGTGCAGGCTTGAGGGCCAAATGCGTTCGGCCAGCAAGCGCGTCCCGGACTCTGCTCTCCTCAAGACGGTTTGTGGCGACGAGTTCGATCGCGGAGACGATCTTGCGCACCTGCGCCCAGAGGAATCCTTTGGCTCGGAAGTACAGCCGAGGAGGATTCGTCCTCTCGACGTGGATTTCCTCGATCTCCCTGACCGTCGCACGTTGGGAGGGCCGGCTAAACTGGGCGAAGTCATGTTCGCCCAAGAATATTCTGCAGGCGGATTCGAGTGCCGACACATCAACATGGGGGTTGTGGAAGAGGTAAAGGTAGGTTTTCGACGTCGCATGCGTCCGCGGGCTAAAGCTGTCGGGGACGTCGGCCCACGCCCAGGCGAAGATGTCACGGGGGAGCTTCGAGTTCAGCCTCTTGACGATCGCCTTTGCCGGGTCCATGGGGCGAAAGGCTACGACCTGGCCCAAGGCGCTGACGCCCCGGTCGGTCCTGCCCGCCGAGGCAAACTCCGATTTGCGTGGGTCAAGGATCAATCCGCAGTCCTTCAGTGCACGGATGACGCAGCCCTCAACCGTCGATCTGTCCGGCTGCCGCTGATAGCCATAGTAGTTCTGACCGACGTAGCCAAACTTCACCGCAACCTTCATGGAGGCTCACATTCTAACGGAGGGAGAGAATCAGGATTATGATCGCAATGCTGATGAAGGCGACGCTCATGACCCTGCCGAGGACCATGCCGATCACTATCACCGCCCCGGCCGTCGCGCCCATATTGGTGAATGCCGCAACAAGCAGGACCTTGGTCAGCCTGTTGGTCCAGAACGTGCTCACCTTCCTTATCTCCCTCAGGCCGTGGAAGTCCTTGACTTGGGGAGGGTTGACGAGGATCTGCACGTAGCCCGATATCCAACCCGTGGCGATTAGGGGATTGAGGATGCCGAATGGGGCAGCGATGAAGGCTGCGGCGATCGCTAGGGGATGTGCTAGGGCCGCGAGGGCGCCAAGGGCAGACAGGCCACCTCCGATCAAGAGGAGCTTCTCCATGATCTCCAGGAACTTGGGCCAACCTTGTGAGTAGATAGTCCAGATGAAGATGGCAAGGAAGGCGACCGGAATCAGATATCCCGCGAGCTTCAGCGAGAAGACGCTGCTTGGGATCTTCTCGAGCTCGGCGAGGTCCGCTTCCCGCCCGCGCTGCAGGTTTTCCACAAGGCCGTTGAGGTGCCCGGCGCCCACCACGGCGACGATGGTCCGGCCCGGACTCGCCTCGGCGAGCTGGCGCAACCTGCCTGCGATGTAGAGGTCCCTCTCATCCACCAAAACCTCCTTGGCCTTGGGAGCCAGCTTGCCCAGCTCCTCCATCATCTCGGTGATAATGTCCTGCCTCTTGAGCATCTCGATGTCGATCTGCTGCGCATCTGAGGCCCCCAAGAGGCCGTAGACGAGCTCCCTGAAGATCCTGAACTTCTCGCGAAGGCTCATCTTGTTCCAAGCTCGCCTCAAGGTGACGGCGATCTTTCGGTCAACGAGGGCTATCTGCGCCCCGATCTCTTTGGCCGCGCCTATTGCCTCCAGCATCTCGGATCCGGGCTCAACCCCGAACTCCTCTCCGATGCTCCTTTGCAGCATCGCAAGGAATGATTGCCCGAGGAAGAAGTAGGGTTGCTCGCCGCGGAGAAGCTTCGTCAAGGGGGTCTGTTCCCAGCTCTTCTTGTCCAAGAGCACCTTGTACCGCGGTTCGCACAGCTCCACTGCCACGATCTGCGGTTTCTCTTCGAGTATGATCCTCCTGACCTCCTGCACGCTCTGCCTGGAGATGTGTGCGGTGCCGAGTAGGATCACATTGCTCTCGCCGACCGATATCTTTCGGACGTTGGAGTGTGCCACCGCGTCGTCCACGAAGGCTCGCCTGACCGGGATGGCTTGCGGCTTGGACCCGGTTAAATCTTTTCGGACGTCTTGGGGTGTGCACCTCGGTTGCTCCGCGCCAGGCGGCGGCGGAAGGCCCGAGCATTGCTAAAAGAATTATATCCCAAGGCGCTTCCGAGAGGCGTGGACGCGGTCCTTCTTGCGGCGGGAAAGGGGACGAGGCTGAGGCCGCTGACGGTTAATCGTCCCAAGCCGCTTGTCCCCGTCGCGAACAGACCGGTCATGGAGTACCAGCTGAGACTCCTGGAGAATGCCGGGTTCGACAGGGTGATCATCCCGGTGGGATACCTGGCAGACCAGATCGTAAGCTATGTAGAATCCTTCGAAAGCGGGCTTGAGTTCGAGTTCTCGTTTGATAACATCCCGCTTGGGACGGCGGGGTCTGTGGCGAAACTGCGGGATCGCCTGAACGAGACCTTTCTCGTCATTAGCGGCGATCTATTGGTTGACCTCGATGTCGGCCAGCTGATGGGATTCCACGCACAGACCAGAGCCTCGGTGACCATTGCGCTGACCCGAGTGGAGGATCCCACCCAGTACGGGATCGCGCTCCTTGAGGGCTCGCGCATATCCAGCTTCGCGGAGAAGCCGGAGCCATCGAAGGTCTTCAGCAACCTGGTGAACGCCGGCATCTACGTAATGGAGCCGGAGGTCTTGGACGAGGTCCCGCCGAACGCCCAGTTCGATTTCTCGCTCGACCTCTTTCCCTCGATCATCGATCGCCGGTATCTGGCCGGCCATCTCTTGGGCGGCTACTGGAACGACATAGGAAGGCCAAGCAGCTACCTACAGGCCAACGGGGACGCCCTCTTGGGCAGGTTCCCCATGGAAAAGTTCGTTCGGGATCCGATGGTGCCAAGCAAGGTGACCCCCGTCATGGGAAGGAGCTCCACACTGGGCGATGTCGACATATCGGGCCCGGTCCTGCTCGGCGAGAACTGCCTCGTAGAGGGAGGTTCGGCACTGCGGAGCTTCGTCGTGCTGGGCAACGATGTCTCGGTGGGAAAGGGTTGCGTCTTGGACTCCGTGGTGGTGCACGAAGGCACCACGATCGGATCCTCGGCCGACGTGAGGCACTGCATAGTCGGCCGCGAGTGTGTGATATCGGACGATGTCGAGCTCGCGGAAGGAACGGTGATCGGCGACCATACGAGGATCGGCCGCGGCTGCCGGATAGGGGCGAACATGAAGATCTGGGCCGGGAGCACCCTCGGCGCCAACACGGTCATCACGCCTGACTGAGGGGTGTTGGGCTTGTACGCTGTCTGGACGGTCGATTCTTGTGGCCTTCGGGAAAGCACCTCGAGTCACCTCGAGTGCGATGATCCCGCAGTGGCGCGCAGCCTAGAGGGGGCCCGAAACCCTTATCTGTCGAACGGGTCGAGCCCCGCCAAGGATAATTCAGCACAGTGATTGGATGACGGAGTCGGGCCTTCATGTCGAGAGGGGCTGTATTGTGGCTGAAGCCCACGCTCTGAATGCCTGCACGGCTGCGGCACTCGGCTCGGGTTTCGCCCAGGTTATCGGCCCCGGCAACGTCGTTGTGACGGGGAGAGACGGGAAGGGCTTCTCAAGGCTAATCAAGAGGGCTATGACCTGTGGCATTATGGAGAACGGCGTGGAGGTCATGGACACGAGGCTCGTTCCCCGATCCGTAACGCGCTACTGCGTCAGCGACACCTCCTCGGATTACGGAGTGTATGTGGGCTTTCACTGGCTCAGGCCGGGTAGCCTAGTCTTTTCCTTCTTCGATGCCGCGGGGGCCATCCTCGGGCATGACATGCTTGAGCGCATACTGGGCAAGATGGGCTGTTTGGAGAAGGGGACATCGGCGCGCGAGGTGGGCGATATCGTCTTCTTTTTCGACGCTGGCCCGAGGTACGAGGAAGAGATCCTCAGGGCTGTCGACACAAACGCGATATCCTCTGCGCGGCCGAAGGTGGTTGTCGACTGCTCCAACGGGGCCATCTCGGTCACCCTCCCGGAGATACTGCGAAAGTTGGGTTGCCAGGTTGTATCGTACAACGACGATCCGGCCGGGTACCTTTCTGGCATGCCGGTCTTGGCGGACGAATCCCTCATGGCGGATTTCGCCGGAAAGGTCAAGGACGGCGGGGCGGATCTGGGAATCGCGCTGGACCCGTTCGGCGAGTGCGCGAGGTTCGCGGACGATGAGGGCGTCGTGCTTTCACAAAGGGATCTCGGGCTCTTGCTGATGGCGAAGGCCGGGGTGAGGGTGATGGGCGTCTGGCACGGGCTTGGTGGGGCATTCCCATCCAGCATGGACGTCAGGATTCTGAAGGAAGATGAGGGGCAGCTCCCCAGGGGGCTTGACGCCGCTTTGGGCCAAGACCATGCCTGCTACCTCGGCAGCCGCAGGAGGAGGTGGTGGGACGCATCGCCCATGGCGCTCAAGTTGCTCGAGATCGTGTCCGAAGGGGACAAGATTTCTCGGCTGCGGCGGGGGCTGGCCTAGGCGTGGTTCAGCTGAAGATAGTACCTGTAGCCCTCAACTAGCGCCGTCTTGCTCGCCTCGAGTATGTTCTCCGACACCCCGACGGTCGCCCACCGCTTCTTGTCGGCCTCGAACTCAACGAAGACCTCAACGGAGGATGCCGTGCCCTCCATGTTTATGACCGTGACCTTGAAGTTCGTGAGGTTGACCTTTGCGCTCTCCGGAAAGAAGGGCAGGAGAGCTTTCCTCAGGGCATTGTCCTGGGCATTGACCGGGCCGGCCCCCTCTGCAATGGTGTGAATGATCTGGTTCCCGACCTTGACCTTGACGGTGGCCTCGGCTATCCTCCTACCGTTTGAGTCGACGGATGACAGGGTCCTCCACTCAGTTACGTCGAAGGTCTTGCGCAGGACCCCCAGCTCCTCAGCCATCAGGAGGTAAACGGTCGCGTCGGCGTTGAGCAGGTGGTATCCCTGGGCCTCGAGCCGCTTGATTCTCTGCAGGATCCTCGAGGTGCGCTTGTCGCCCTTATCCAGTTTGAAGCCGAACTCCCTAGCCTTGGACACCACCGCGGCTCTCCCCGACAGCTCGGACACGGACAGGACGCGGGTGTTCCCCACAAGCTCCGGTTCTATATGTTCGTAGGACCGGGGATGCTTGTTAACTGCATCCGCGTGCACTCCGCCCTTGTGGCTGAACGCCAGCGAACCCACGTAGGGCTGGTGCGGGTTCGGCCTCGCATTGATCAACTCGTAGAGGTATTCGGAGGCCTGCTTGAGCTTGGTCAGCCTTTCCTCCCTCTTTCTGTCCCTCATGACGGTTGCGATGCCGAGCTTGTGTTCTAGGTTCGGCAGGACGGCGCAGAGGTCGGCGTTTCCACATCGTTCCCCGATGCCGTTGAGCGTTCCCTGGACATGTTCGACGCCGGCGAGAACAGCGGCCACGGTGTTGGCGACGGCGCATCCGGAGTCGTTATGCCCATGGAAGCCGAGCTTCGTGCTCACCTCCTCGCGCGCCCTTTCGGTGATGGACTGGATCTCGTTTGGTAGGCTTCCGCCGTTCGAGTCGCACAGCACTATGACCGAGGCATCCGCATCTTCGGCGGCGCGCAGGGTCCGCAGGGCATATGCGGGGTCGTCCTTGAAGCCGTCGTAGAAATGCTCGGCATCGAATATGACTTCCAGGCCGTGGCTCCGGAGATATTGGATCGAGTCCTGAATCATCTCTATGTTTCTCTCCTCTGTGGTGCGAAGGACATCCGTCACATGGAAGCGCCAACTCTTCCCGAATATTGCGGCGTACCTGACCCCGGAGTCCACGATGCTTGCGAGGTTTGGATCGCTGTCCTTTCGGCTGTCTTTCCTCATCGTCGCGCCGAAGGCGGTGAGCTTGGCAGAGAGCGAGTAGTCCCGGATCCTCTTAAAGTACTCAATGTCCTTGGGGTTGGAGGCGGGCCAGCCGCCTTCGATGAAATGAACCCCGAGCTCATCCAGCTTCAGGGTGAGGTCGATCTTGTCCTGAAGCGAGAAGGTGATTCCGGTCGTCTGTGAACCGTCCCTGAGGGTGGTGTCGTAGACATCCACCTGAGATGGAAGATGCTTGCTCATGTCTATCGCTTTCTGGAGGGAATGCCCAGGCAACCAACATAGGGATCTGAGGAATCTTAATTAGTGTTTCTCGGTCCTAGGAAGGATTCACCTTGGTCGGGTCGGCAGCGGTCCGGCGCGCCGTCGATCCTGCGGCATTTGTCTGGACCGTTGCGGATTTCGGGAACCGGACGGGTTCATCGTCGAAGCCCAATATTAGGCCCTGGCGTCCTCTTTGCGCCGGGCAAGCCCTCCATAGGAGCCAAGGATTCTTCCCTGATGGAGGGGGGTGCTAGTCCTTCCGGCGTCGGAGGGCTGCCCTATCTCGCACGGAGACAAGCGGCCTATCCCTTCCCAGCCTTCTGCCCAACGCCCCCGCCAGGAACAGGACAAACGCCCACGCGGTGCGGCCCTCGTTAACCTTGACCCTGAAGAACCAAGGGTCGCCGCGGCTTCCGTGCTGGTTCGTGAAGCTGCCTATGATGTAGTCATCCGGAGTTATGGATCGGCAGCCCCCCACGGAGTAGATCCCGTTGGGTATGGGATCGCTCAGCACAAGATCGTGCCAGGTGTCCCCGTTATCGCGGCTCATCAGCACACCTATGTGGGTCTGGTTGGCTCGACCGATGTAGTAGAGGGGGCTGGTCCCCGGACCTGTGGCAAAGTATCCGTCCAGCCCCATGATGGAGATCGTCTCACCCCTCCACTCCGGGTAGATCCTCTTATCGATCTGGCCCGAGGCGAGATCGATCCTCACATAGTGCTGTCGCGGGGGATTGGTCTGGCCCAGGTAGGCGAAGTGCACCTTCCCGTTCTTGGCGATCATGCTGGAGAGCCAGGTGTGCACCTCGAACTCATCCGGAAGGATTATCTGGTCGGCCATGCCGCTCTGGTCGGGCAGGATCGGGCAGTAGAGCCGGGTTCCGTCCGCCTTGTGCCAGGTTTCTCCGCCGTTAGGCGTGTTAGCGTAGTGGATATCCCAGTACAGGTACCTGTCTTTGTGGTTCGTGGTCCAGGCATGGTGAAGCAGGCCCGTTTCGTCGACGTATATGTGCGGATACTGGGTTGTCGCATTCCGGCCGCTGAACTCGACGACCTGTTTCCAGCTGATGAGCTTGCCCGTGGTGGCGTTGACCACGAAGAACTTGCCGTAGTGGTTGAAGAGGTAGACCTTGCCTGCAGCATACATCATGGAGTACTTGCCGCTTGTTGCTCCGTTTATCCTCGTGATCTCCGGGTCCCTGTAGTCCTTGCTCGCTAGGAAACGGTGAAAGAGGAAGGGCCTCATGGGGTCGGTTTCGTCGCTGCAGACCGCGAGGATGTTGTTGTGCTCGTCCGTCTCTATGCAGGCTGCCTTCGAGCCCACCCTGGGGGAAGTGTAGACGGTCTCAAACGTCCTGCCCCCGTCCGTGCTTCTCACCAGCTTCCAAGTTCCGGGCCAAGGCGCGACGTCGGCGTAGTCAACGAGGTAGGTCATGAATATTCCGTTCTCGTTCTGCACGACCTTCTGGTTGTGGCTTTGGAATGTCGCGTAGTACGTGCAGTTATTGTCTATGAGGGTCAGCTCGAAAGCCGGAACGTCTTGGTCTCCCAGAAATGGGGATTGTCCGAGCGAGCGTTCGTCAGGCGTTGCAGAGGGCATGGACTCCCCTTGCATGCCGTTCGCTGCTCTTGCCAGAGTTGAAATGCAGCATGATGCAGTGCATGCGGCCGACAGGCCCAGTAGTAGGACTGCGCTAAGGGCTCTTGGCGTCCGAGTTGGGCGTATCATGCTCAACGGGTCTCGCAGGTGTGCTCTGAAAAAGCTAATCACCCACCGGGTTGACCGCCTCCAAACCGCGGCTTGGGTCTTCCCGGACGGCCGAACCCGTCTCCGTCAAGCCCCCAGGCTGGTCTCGGTCCCGGTCAGCCGATGGTTACAATTATAAACCGGCCATGGAGCCGGCTGCCTCACGGGTTTGCGATGGCGGACATTCTCAGCCAGATCGCTGACAGCGTCGTCAACATCGATTTCAACGGTACAAAGAAACTCGTTCGGAAAGCCTTGAAGGACGGCGTTCCGCCTGTGGATATCGTGCTAAGGGGTCTCTCGAAGGGAATGGAGAGGGTAGGCGAGCTCTACGAGTCATCCGAATACTTCGAGGCCGAGCTGATCGCCTCGGGACAGGTCATGCAAGAGGCCCTCGAGATCGTGAGGCCCCACATTGAGGTCGACAAGCTGGACTCCCCGGGCACCTTCATCATCGGGACGGTCAAGGGCGACCTCCACGACATCGGCAAGAACATGGTGATTGCGATGATGAGGTCGGCCGGCTTCAAGATAGTCGATCTGGGCGTCGATGTGGACAAGCAGGCCTTCGTCGACGCGGTGAGGAAGGCGGACGGAAAGATCATCGTGGCAATGTCCGCGCTTCTCACCACCACCATGCCGGCGATGAAGGAGGTAGTTGACGAGCTTGACCGCCAGGGGCTAAGGGAGAAGGTGAAGGTGCTGCTTGGCGGAAGGCCGGTCAACGCTGAATTCGCAAGGAAGATGGGCAGCGACGGTTACGCCAGGGACGCGGTATCCGCCGTCAGGGTGGCCAAGCGGTTGCTGGCCAGCAAACCCGGCGAGTTCGTCACCTGAATGCGGGAAGCGGTCATCGGGATGGGCCGGGCGATCCATGCTCCAGGCCTGACAATATTTATCACGTGTGCCCAGGCGGCAGTGGCGGTGATGGGTTGAAGGACGAGATCGCTGGCATAATCTGCGCAATGATGACTCCCCGCAATAGGGACGGGTCCGTGATGGAGAAAGGGGTCAAGTCCCTGGTCGACCACCTGATAGCAAACGGCGTGAACGTGGTCTTTCCGACCGGGACTGCGGGCGAGGGCCCCATCCTTTCCACCGAGCGCAAGAAGCAGGTGATCTCGGCCGTGGTGGATGCCGTGGGAGGAAGGATCCCCGTCACCCCCGGCATCGCCTGCCCAACCACCGAGGAGACCATCGAGCTCGGCAGGTTCTGCGAGGACCTAGGCGTGGAGGCCGTCGTGGTCGTGACCCCATGGTACTATAGGGTCGGCGACGAGACCCTTTACAAGCACTACGCGTCGATCGCCGAGGCGCTTGACACGCCAGTCATAGCCTACAAGATCCCCCAAGCAGCGGTGAACGACATATCCCTTGACCTCCTCGGCAGATTGGCCAAGGTCGACGGCATCGCGGCAGTCAAGGACAGCAGCGGGGATATGGTATGGCTTTCCAAGGCCATCGCCCTATACGGCGACCGGTTCAAGTTCTACGGCGGGAACGACCGCCTGATCCTGCCCTGCCTGGCGGTGGGGGCAGAAGGGCACGTCTCGGGTTCGTCCAACTGCTTCACGAGCGAGGTCGTCGAGGTCTACAGGCAGTTCAAGAAGGGCGATCTGAAGGCGGCCCTTGCCGCGCAGCAGCACCTCCTGAAGGAGCTCATGTGCCTGCCGCCGGCGAAGGAGATATCGGCGATGAGGGAGGTGCTCAGGTGGAAGGGGATCGAGATCGGCGAGGCGCTGGACCCGGTGGGCGTTCTCACCAGCGAGGAGCGAAAGGACCTCAAGGAACGCCTCGCCAGGCTCGCACCCTAAACGCGCCCGGGGAGCAGGTTTGACAGCAGGAAGGCCTCGGCGTACTCGGTCCCAGCCATGAAGCCCCTCACCCGGGCAAGCCCCTCGATGAATCGAAGGACGCCCTGCGTTGTCTCGACCTGCGAGGCTTGGGACTCCATCGCCCGCATCTTTTTCTCGAACTGCTTGCTTATGTCCACGACGATGGACGGTTGGGTGAAGAGATCTAGGATCTCGTAGTAGAACAGGTAGGAGCAGTACCAGGGTTCCCCCAGGTCCGCCAAGACATTCTCGCTCGCCTTCCACCGGACCTCGTCAACTATCTGGGCCACGGCTCGATGGTCTCGGTGCTTGTCGGAGTGACTGTGGCAGAGGATGAGATCCGGCTTCTTGTCCCTCACTATGGCGACGCAGCGCTGGTAGGTTGCCGTGTCGTTAACCACGCCTTGGCATGGGAGCCCCAGGATCAACCGCTCCTTAACCCCGAGGATCGAGTCGCACTTCCTGGCCTCGCCAGTCCTTATCTCGGCCATTCTCCCTTTGAGCTCCGGCCTTCCGTACCCGGTTTCCCCGGCGGTGAAGGTGACGACCGTGACCTCTGCTCCGTCCTCGCTCAACCTGGCGATCGTGCCCCCAGGTCCGATTATCTCATCATCGGGATGGGCGCCGAAGACCAACACTCTGCGTATCCTCTTGCCATTGAGCTCAAACATGCTCGGATCATCCCCGCTGAAGGTCTTACACCTGCCTGGCACAACGCGGCTGAAGAATTTGCGTGGCCCTGCGGCCCGTGGTCCAAGGCTGCCGACGACCGCAGCCCACTCGACTACCCGCATCGGGGTGCTCAAAAAGATTTCTCTGATCGATCCGTCCGGTAGAGGTAGCCGCACGCGGTCACCCGAACGGCGGAATGCCGCGTTGGCGAGTGCCGAAGATTCCGAGGCCGGGCATAGGGAAGCTAGGAAAAAAAGGCACCCTCGCTGGCCTATCCCTCTACGAAGCTTGAGACCGTGGCGGCGTCAAGCCTCTTGACGCATTCCATAACCAGAGAGATGGTGGCCTCCACGTCCGCGACCGAGAACATGCCGACATGCGAGTGTATGTGACGGGTCGGGACGCCCAGCACGATGCTCGGGCAGCCGGCCCCCGTGATATGTATCTGGCCCGCGTCCGTTCCGCCGCGCGTCGCGATGGAGAGCTGATGCCGGATCCCAGCCTCTTTTGCCACCCTGATCACGAACTCCTTCAGCGGCTGGTTGGGTATCATCGATGTGTCGTATGTGAGGATGGCAACCCCCTTGCCCATCTTGGCCGGCGCTACCTTGTTGGCTGCCCCCGGGACGTCTCCGGAGATGTCGACCTCCAGAGTGAGGCATACATCTGGGTTGGTCTCATAGGCGACCGTGCGGGCACCGCGTGCGCCGACCTCCTCCTGCGTTGTGGCCACGCCCACGACCGTGTTCGGGTGTGCAATGCCTTCCATCCTCAGCTTCCTGACAACCTCCATTGCGATGAAGGCGCCGAGGCGGTCATCGAAGGCCTTGCCTATGGCGATGCGCCCGTCCCGCAACAGCGTGAAGGGGGACACTGGCACGATGGGGTCGCCGATCCTCACCCCGAGGTCTTCGGTTTCCTTTCTCGACGAGGTGCCGATATCGATGAACATCTTTTCCTTGGCCACTACCTTCTTCCTTTCCTCCTCAGGGAGCAGGTGGGGAGGAGTGGCCGAGATCACTCCTTGCAGGAGTCCTTTTTCTGTCTTGACGGCCACCCTCTGGCTCAAGAGCACCTGGTCGAACCAGCCTCCTAGGGGGCCGAAGGTCAGGAAGCCGGTGGCCTTGTCTATCCCGGTCACGCAGAAACCGACTTCGTCTATGTGGCCCGGCAAGAGAACGATGGGCCTATCCGCAGTGCCCTTTTTCTCGAAGATGACCGATCCCAACTTGTTGATCCTGCACGAATCAGAGATGCCCTGTACTGTGCGTTTCACGATCTGCGCCGTATCTCGTTCAAATCCGGGTGGCCCAAAGGACTCGCTGAGTTCCTTGAGCAGTGCGAACTGCCTTTCATCCAAGCGATCGCCCGAACTGGGAAAGAACGTGCGGAAAAAAATCTTATGGAGACGGAAGAGCCTTAATCATAGGGAGGCGGGGCGGAGATGGCCCCAAAGAGTTAAATTGGTTCATCCTCAGGACTCCGATGTGGGTGCGATGGGCCGGGTCGTAGTCTGCGTCACCGGAGTGGGCGGGCCTGCCGGCTTCAACTGCATCAGGAGCCTGAGGGATTCGGGCCTTGATGCAAGGATAGTCGCCATGGACATGGATCCCCAGGCCGCAGGGTTCTACCATGAGTCGGACGTTTCCTACGTCGTTCCGCCGGCGACGAGCGAGGAGTTCATACTGACCCTCTTCAAGATCATCGAAAGGGAGAAGGTGGATGTCCTAATACCGACGGTGGATGAGGAGATCTCGGTCCTTTGCAGGGAACCCGTCCTTGACAGGCTTTCGCGGCTCACCAACTTCCTTCTGCCGAGCCAGGCAGCCGCGGGAAAAGCTCTGGACAAGAGCCGGACGATCTCTGAGGCCCGGAGGGCAGGATTGCCAGTCCCCAAGACCCTCGTCGCCGCCTCGAGGGCGGATCTGGAAAGGAAATCTAGGAGGGTCGGCTTTCCCTTGGTCGTGAAGCCGTCTCGCTCCAGAGGGGCGCGTGGCATCTCGTACGTCGATGAGAAGCGCGATCTGGGAAAGGCTTGGAGCGCGGCATCACAGGTAGGCGGCGAGGTTCTTCTACAGGAATACGTCCCAGGACCGGTCTTCACCGTGGGGACCGTAAGTGGCCGCGACGGCCGGATTGTGGCAAGCATCGTCCTGCAGAAGACCAAGGAGATTCCTCAGACGGGTGGCGTCGCCGTTGCCGGAAAGACGGTGGCGAACCCGGCCCTTCAAGAGCTCGGCGAGAAGTACGTCAGTTGCCTTGGTTGGTGCGGACCGGCCTCACCAGAGGTAAAGCTTGATGAGAGGGATGGTGGTTACAAGTTGATGGAGGTCAACCCTAGACTTTTCGGGTACAACTACCTCGCGGCAAGGTCGGGCGTCAATCTGGCGGCGATAACTGTCAGGTTGGCCCTCGGTGAGGATGTCCAGCCGGTCAGAAACTACACGGAAGGACTCAGCTTCGTGCGAGCTCCGTACGACCTCATCGTTGAAGGCAGGATAGGTGACTGAATTGAAGATCCTCGTGGTTTCGCCCCACCCGGATGACTTCTGCTTGTGTGTCGGCGGCACCGTTGCCCTTCATGCACGCAAGGGGGATGAGGTTCGCATACTGGTCCTCTCCAACGGAGAGCATGGGGGGGATCCAGAGGTGAGGAAGCGGGAGGCGCTTGAGTCGGCACGGGTTCTGGGATGCAGGGAGGTCAATTTCCTTGGGCTTCCCGATGGACGCGTGAACGACTCGATAGATTCGGTGTCGAAGATAGAAGCCCACGTCCTAGAATTCGGCCCAGATCGGGTGTACTGCAACAGCAACAGGGACAGACACCAGGATCACAGGAACGGCAGCCTGGCAACCCTGTCAGCTGCAAGAAAGGTCTCGGAGGTCTTCATGTACGAGGGCATGACGGCGTGGACCAGCTTCCAGCCCTCCACATTCGTTGACATAACCGACGTGATCGATCTAAAGATGCGCGCAATAGCGGTTCACAGGAGTCAGGAGAATCGGTACTATATGCGGCCAAGCTCGGTCAAAGGGCTGAACCAGTTTCGGGGGTGGCAGGCGAACGTATCGTACGCCGAGGCGTTCGAGATCGCCAGGCAGTTGATCAGGATCCGCCCAACCTAGGATCTGGCGGAGCCCTGCCGTATGGAGGGCAGCCACGTTTTCTTGAAGTCCCAGTTCCTGAACTTAAGGTAGCACTCCGCCGCCTTCTCCGGAGCTATCTTGTGTTTGGTGGCCTTCTCGAACCCAGCCGCAAGCTCCAGCGAGTACATCCTTGCCTCTTCCTCGCTGATGGACATCAAGTCAGCAAGCTGCTTCAGCGTGCTAGCTGGAGCCTTCTCGTTGAGGGCCTCCTTAACTGCTTCCAGTTCTTGGACCTGCACCTTCTCGGGCGGGGCAGCGCGTGCCTTCGGCCTTGGGCGCGGATGGGGCTTCCTGGCTAGGTAGAAGCCTCGGAGAAGGATGCTCGCCTGATGGTACTCCCCCTTCTTCATGTGGATCTTGACGGTCTCAAGGGTGTCGATCTTGGCCGAGTAGCGCCGCTCGACCTCCTTCTCGGCCTGCTTGAGCATGTTCTCCAACTTTTTCTTCAGCGCCCGCCTCTTGTTCTCCTTTTCCGATTCCATCCTGCCTCGAACGATCTCGATCATGCTGTCGACTATCTTCTCGGGAAGATCGCCATGCTCCTCCGCCATCATGTTCAGGGCGGTCTTCTTGAGTTCATTGAGCCTCCTCGTCATGGTCGTCCCTCCCGTATTTGTGCGCCGGATCCTCCTAGCCATAGATATGTTTTCTCCGGGGTCTCCCAATTGTCGGCGCTTTTCGCACGCTTGATCACAGTTTTCAAGCCCAGCGATGACGCGGGCCCGGTGTGGAGTTGGAGTTCGAGAACTACTCCCCCCATGTCCGCGCTGCCCTTCAAGATGCCGGGGTCAGACCCGGTGACGTTGTCGAGCTGGTCGCGGAAGGCCACACCCGTCGCGGGATCATCCTGCCTCGGCCTCAGATCGGCGGCGACCCGGAATCCATCGTGATCAAGCTGGATAACGGCTACAACATAGGGATCAGGTGGTCGCCCGGGATGAAGATCAGGAAGATAGCGGCGGGCCGGCCGCTTGAGGTATTCCCGAGCGTTTCGTTTCAGCCTAGACCCGGCTTGCCGGAGATCTCGGTGGTCGCCACGGGAGGCACGATCGGCTCAAGGGTCGACTACGAGACGGGCGGGGTGAAGTGGCTGATGGAGCCGGGGCAGATCTTCTTTATGGCCCCTGAGCTTCAGGAGTTGGTGTCGATCAAGAACGTGGCCGTCCCGTTCCTCATCGGCAGCGAGAATATGTCCGCCTTCCATTGGAAGGAGATCGCACGGTCGGTGGCCCGGGAACTGAACTCCGGCGTGAGCGGGGCCGTGGTTACACATGGAACCGACACGATGCATTACAGCACTGCCGCCGTGAGTTTCATGCTTCGCAACCTCTCGAAGCCGGTGATGTTCACAGGGGCGCAGCGCTCGACGGATAGGGGGTCGAGCGACGCGTCAATGAACTTGATTTGCGCGGCGATCGTCGCGGCCAGATCCCCGATCGCGGAGGTGTGCCTCGTCATGCATGGCTCGATGGAGGACACGTACTGCCTCATCCACCGCGGAACGAGGGTCAGGAAGATGCACACCTCAAGGAGGGACGCCTTCAGGTCGATCAACGAGTTGCCGATAGGCAGGGTCTGGCCGGATGGCAGAATCCAGACCGATGGCAGATATGTGGAGCGGTCCGACTCCGAGGTTCAGCTGGACGCGGTATTCGAGGAGAAGGTCGCGCTCCTCAAGTTCCATCCTGGGATGGACCCCGAGATCATAGACTTCTTCGTCGACCGGGGATTCAAAGGGATCTTGATCGAGGTGACGGCCCTTGGCCACGTCGCGACGGACGAAAGCCAAAGGAATCTTCTACCGGCCCTCGCTAGGGCCATCGAGGAAGGGGTCGTGGTGGCGGCGGCGCCGCAGACATTGTACGGACGGACCGATCCTTGGGTTTACAGCGAGGGAAGGAAAGTCCAAGACATCGGCGTCATCTACTGTGGCGACATGTTGCCTGAAACGGCCTACGTCAAGCTGGGTTGGGTCCTGGGACACGACCCCAGTCCCGAGGAGGCAAGGAAGATGATGCTAACAAACTACGCCGGGGAGACTTCTGCGGTCTCCGATCCCAGGGCGTTTCTCGCGTAGGTTGTGGCGACCTTGACTATTGACCATGCGAGCGTCGGATTGAAGTGCGGCATCGAGATCCATCAGCGCTTGAATACGCACAAGCTCTTCTGCGGCTGCTCAAGCGAGCTCAAGGAGCAGGTCCCGGCGCTCGAGGTAAGGAGAAAGCTGAGGGCTGTGGCGGGCGAACTGGGTGAGGTGGATAGGGCCGCCCTTCACGAGTACCTGAGGGACAGGGTGTTTCTTTACAACGCCTACCAGGGCGAGACCTGTTTGGTCGAGTTGGACGAAGAGCCCCCTGCCCCGTTGAATGACGAGGCGCTGGACATAGGCCTTGAGATATGCATGCTGTTCAGTGCATGGATTCCGGACGAGGTCCATGTCATGCGCAAGACGGTTGTGGACGGCAGCAACACGGGAGGCTTCCAGCGCACGTGCGTCATAGGCATGGATGGCGAGATGGAGGGGCCGAGAGGGAGGGTCGCAGTGCCAACGATCTGCTTGGAGGAGGAAGCCGCGGGCATCGGGGATCAGAGGGGACCTGCCGTGATCTACAAGCTTGACAGGCTGGGCATACCTCTCGTGGAAGTCTCTACGGGCCTCCTGGAAGGCTATTCGCCCCGAGAGGTTCAGGAGGTCGCCCACAGGATTGGCATGATCCTCAGGATGACCGGGAAGGTCCAACGCGGGATCGGCACGATCAGGCAGGATGTCAACGTATCGGTCGAGGGTGGGGCGAGGGTTGAGATCAAGGGTTTCCAGCAGATAGGTCGCCTCGCTGAGTTGATCGAGAATGAGGCGCGGCGCCAGATAGCGCTGATAGCCATCAAGGATGAGCTTTCCAGAAGGTCGCCGAAGGTCTTTGATCCCGTTGATGTGACGCAGTTCTTCTCAGGGGTGAAGACAGGCCCCATCCATTCCGCCCTGGAGGAAGGCGGGGTCGTCCTGTGCCTGAAGCTTGCCGGTTTTGCAGGGATTCTCGGGACGGAGATATGTCCCGGCCGCACCTTCGGAAGGGAGCTTGCCGACCATGCACGGGCCTACGGGATCGGTGGAATCATCCATACCGATGAGGATCTCGCGGGCATGGGACTGGAGGAGACATTCAGACGGCTGCGAGAGCATCTCTCTGCGGGCCAGGGCGATGCCTTGGTGATAGTGGCCGGCGAGCCCATCGCTTGCGGGCGGGCCGCCAAGGCGGTTGGCGAGAGGGCGGCCTGGGCAAGTAGGGGGATTCCCGAGGAAACTAGGGAGCCGAACCCGGATTGCACGACCAACTACAAGAGGCCTCTGCCGGGGTCGTCAAGGATGTACCCCGAGACGGACATCCCACCGATTCCCATCTCCCGGGAACGGCTCGAGAGGATCCGGGCCAAGCTTCCCGAGAAGCCTGAAGAGAAGCGGGCGAGGCTGTTGGCAGCGGGAATGAGCGAGGATCTTGTCGATCAGATCGTGCGGGATGTCAGCCTGCCGCTGTTCGAAGAGGTGATGTCAACGGTCAAGGCTGACGCCACGCTCGTGGCCAACACCCTCGTCAATTCATTCAGGAGCCTGAGGCGGGCAGGGGTCAATGTCGATGCGCTCGCCGATTCGCAGATCATCGAGTTCTTCGAGCAGCTATCCCTCGGCAGAATAGTGAAGGAGGATATAGAGTCCGTGCTCACTGAGATGGTGCGGGGTAGGCCTTTGGAGGAGATCCTGCGCGAGCGCGAGAGGATAGGCGAGGAAGAGCTGCGGACGATCATCGAGGGAATCCTGGAGGAGAAATCACAGCTCTTAGCGGAGAGAGGCGAACGTAGCTTCGGTCCCATCATGGGCGAAGTAATGAAACATGTTCGAGGCAAGATCGATGGGGCCATCGTAGGCAAGGTGCTGAAGGAGCTGATCGACAGGAGGCTACGTAGATAGCCAAGATGATGCGGGAATCGTGTGCATTGCCGCGGATCTCGGCGATCCGAAAAACCTTTTTCAGCAGGAAGGCGGTCCAGACCATGTGGCTGCCTGGGAAGAGGGAAGCAAGATAGTCCAACGCGCGAAGCTCTTCTCAGCGGGCGCCTTCTTCTTGCTGATCCTTCTCTCACTGTTCGCGGCTGCAAATGGCGACCTATTCAATGCCGCGTACTTCGGGGCACTCTCCCTCGTCTCGCTCGCTCTCTTCTTCTACGTGAGAAGGATCTTCAGGGTGAGGCAGCCCGGCTCCTACTCCTTGCGCAGGTCGACCCAGAGGCGGTAGACGTTTGAGATCCTCTGGATCCTTCCTCGGGACTGCCCGTTGAGTTGGAACTTCACGAAGTAGCGACCCTCGGGCGGGTTCTGCGCCACGAGGGTGAGCACGAAGGTGAGCCTCCTGGTCTCGCCGCCATCGAGGGGAAACCTTGAGACGTTGTTGACGAAGTTGTCCGACGTTTCCTCGATCTTGAATATGCCTCTGCCGTCGGCGTACCAGCTGTAGTTCGTGTATGATGATGCCCCCGCAGGGCTCCTTATCGTCGCGTTGAGGGATACCGTCTCGTTCGGCCTGATGGTCATGGTGATCTCCTTGGGGCCGGACAGCTCCACCAGGGAGGGCCGGCTCACCATCAAGGCCAAAACCATCGCGACGATCACGATAACCGCGAAGACGAGTTTCCAGTACGCGGATTGGTAGCGGTACCTCATCATACGGGTCCCTTGCGTCGCACCACCAATTTTCCATATAATTCTTTCTCATACCCGTCCTTGGCCGTCTTCGCCAAGATTTATCTAAACGTGCTGGCGAGGCAGAATCGGGAGCGATCATGGCCATCTCGGTTGGAATCGTCGGTGCAGGCTTCATGGGCGAGACCCACGCCAACTCGCTCCGTAGAGTCGAGGAGGCGCGCGTTTCCTACGTCTGTGACATCGATCCAGCGAAGGGGAAGCCCCTAGCGGAGTCGGTCGGGGCTGGCTACGTCTCTGACTTCTCCGAACTCCTTTCAAAGGAGCTCGACATCGTTGACGTATGTCTGCCGACCCCCCTCCACAGGTTATTTGCGGTCAGGGCGTTGGAGGCGGGTTTCCACGTCTTCATCGAGAAACCACTCGCCATCAACGCGCAGGAGGGTGAAGCGATTAGAAGGGCCGCCTCTAGGAGTTCGGGCCTGTGCATGGTGGGGCACGTGCTGAGGTTCTGGCCGGGCTACGCCGAGCTGCGGGAAAGAATCGAGGCGGGCGAGATCGGGGAACCGAGGCACATCTTGGCGTACAGGGTCGGGCCACCGCCGGCCTGGGCCGGGTGGTACATGGATATGAAGAAGAGCAACGGCGTAATATTTGACCTTGGAATACACGACATCGACTACGTGAGGTGGCTCATGGGGCGGCCCAAGGCCGTGTACTCCCAGGTGTACGAGAAGGATGGGGTCCATCTCCACGGGCAGGTGCTGCTCGATTACGGGCGGGGCGAAGCGCTATGCGAGTGCAGCTGGGCGGGCTCGCCTAGCTTTCCCTTCACGTCGTACATCGAGGTCGCAGGGCCCGGCGGGCTGGCGCAGATCGACGCTAGGGCAAACAACGCCTTCGCCATATTCCATCCGGACAAGGCCATCCGGATGGACCCCTACCACGAGGATGGCTACGTCAGGGAGCTCAGACACTTCGTGGAATGCGTGAAAAACGGAAGGAAGCCTGCTGTGCCCGTCTCGGAGGGCTTGGCGACCTTAAGGCTTTCGCTGGCCGCCGTGGAAAGCGCAAAGACGGGACGAAGGGTCTCGCTGGGGTGATGAGGATGAAGAAGATCGGGATCGGCATGATCAGCTTCGACCACATGCATTCCCGCAGCTACGCCGCATGCTTCAGGCAGATCGGGAAGTGCCAGCTGATCGGCGTGGCGGACGCGGATGAGATGCGGGGACGCGAGATGGCGCAAGCATTCTCAACCCGGTTCATGTCCCGGGATGACCTTCTCTCGAGCGAGTCGGTTGATGCCGTCTGCATATGTTCGGCCAACTCGAAGCACAAAGACGATGTGCTTGCGGCGGCGGAGGCCGGGAAGAACATAATGGTCGAGAAGCCGTTGGCGACGACGATCGCCGACGCGCAGGAGATGATCTCCAAGTGTCGAAGGGCGGGCGTTCTCCTCCAGGTCGCGTTCGTGATGAGATACAGCCCCATCGTCTTGGAGGTGAAGAAGGCCATCGACTCAGGGTCTGTCGGGGAGATCCTTGCCATCAGCGGTACGAACCACGGCTCGATGCCGGGTGGCTGGTTCGTTCAGAGAGAACTCAGCGGGGGTGGGGCGATAATAGACCACACCGTGCACGTCGCGGACCTGATGAACTGGTTCATGCGCGAGAGGGCCAGGAAGGTATTTGCCGTGGGCGGCACCCGGCTTCATGAGGGGCTGGGTGTGGATGACGCCGGATTCGTCTTGGTGGAGTACGGCCGGGCAGTCGGGTCGATCGACCCGTCGTGGAGCAGGCCAGAGGGATATCCGGTCTGGGGTGACGTCAGGATGCGGGTATTCGCCTCCGAGGCAACGTTGGAGATCGATGGTTTCAGCCAGGCGATCGGCCTGACGAAGAGGGGAGATCGTCTCAGGCTCGTAGGATATGGTAGCAACGTCGATCTCTACACCTGCCTAGATCTAGTTGAGTCGACCGCGAAGGGCGTACAGCCTAGGGCGACCGGGGAGGATGGGTTGGCTGCGCTCGAGATAGCCCTCGCTGCCTACAAAAGCCTAGCTACGAAACGCCCCGTCAGGCTACCCCTTGCTGGATGAGAGGGGCGGAAGGTCGAGCTTCCGGAGGCCCATGCGATCCATCAGGACTTCCAGCCGAGGTGGATCTTGGACCATGAAGAGATGCGTCGGGCACCTGCAGTCAGAACATCCGAAGCGGGGGTGCCCAGCGTAGTGAAGGGAGAGCTTCCGAGCCACACGGCATTCGGAGGCCTGGGCCGATGCGTACACACAAACGGCCGAGAAACTCGTTGAGTTCGTCAGGAGGTCGATGTGCCACCGAAGAGGCTTGCCCCTTCTTAGGTGTCTGGACAGCCTGGCGCGCAGGCCTCCCGGGCCCTTGGCCGATCCCACATAGCAGTAGCGGCCGCAGAAAGTCCCAAGCCTGTTGCTGATCGGTTCCCCTAGGTTGAAGACGAGGACGTAGGTTCCGGTCTGCATTTGTGCCGTGCCGATCCTGCGTCGGGTCATCCTGAGAAGAGCTTGCTGAGCAGGTACTTTGGATAGCCCAGCTTGGGGATCACGAGTATGACTTTCCCCTGGATCATGTTTGCCCGTATCCCTTCCCTAGGCGCGATGGTGCCAGGGTCGGGGAAGTTGTTGTGATCGCCCTTGGTTATGTAGTAACCGTCGTTTATGCCTATGATGCGGTGAACAATGGGTTTGGAGTATGCAGGGCTGCGGTAGACGACTATGTCAGAGAGCTGGTAGGAGTCCTGTCCTCGGACCACTATGATGTCACCGACGCTCAGATTTGGGACCATGCTCTCGGAGACGACGACCATCAACGGCGATCTTGTCGAGAGCACGACGGGCAAGATGACGTTAAGGACGACATAGATCGCCATGATGGCCAGTATCGTCGGTCCCCACTCGCGAAGGATCTTCTTGTTCGATGATTCAGCCTCAAGGGGCGGGATTCCCAAGTTCGACTCACTCCGTGTGTTCGGCCACCGGAGGACGGCTATTATCTGTTTTCTCGGAATGCTTGTTTCCGTTGGAACTTGGCTGTGGCTAAAGGCTACGACGTGGGCCGATCAGCCGAAAACCATTATCACCTGCTCAGACTCGCGGCTGGCTTGGTGTGTGAATGATCCAGCTGGAGGAGGGCGTGAGGGTGCCCAAGGACGTATCCGAGTTCGAACTTGAAGGGGCGAGGGACAAGTTCCGCGTCGTAGCTTTGGGCGATTCGATCACGGAATGCGCGAACATGAAAAGGGAAGAAGGCTGGCCAGGCTTGCTCGAAAGTCTCCTAGGCCGCGAGACACGTGTGATCAATGCAGGCATCGGTGGCACGAGCTCAAGCCTGGGTCTATATAGATGGCGCAGGGATGTGGCCCCAATCAAGCCCCATTGCGTGGTCACATGCTTCTTGCTAAACGACAGCCACATCCGCCACTACGAGTGCAGCTCGAGCTATCTCGTTCAGTGCACGCCCCACCAGATGGAGGCAAACATGCGAGCAATGTTCGACCTGACGGAGGCCCTGGGTGCAAAGCCAGTGTTGTGGACGCCGCCCCCCGTCCCCACATGGGGCAACAGGGATCTCAGGCTCAAGATCCAAATGCAGCTTCTCGAGTTCTACGAGTCGATCCTGGAAACGGTTGCTGAGCAAAGAAACGTGCGGCTGGTGAACTTCTGGAAGACCTTCCCCTCGCTTGTGGAGGAGTACCCAGGCCGTTATTTCAACAGGCCCGACGGCTATCACTCCACCGTCGAGGCCCAGCCCATCCTTGCTAGAGGGATCCGGGACGCTCTGGCCGACTTCCTTGCGGCTTGGAGATCTCAAGGCCGTCCCAAGGTTGGGCAGATGTAGGGAGGCGGCGTTCGGGCAACGTCAGCCTAGACCCCCAACTTGTGACGACGTAGCCAATCGCGCAGGCCACTATGTAGGAGAGCATCCTGCGCGCGAAGTCCGTAATCCTAGTATAGGTCGGCTCGGCCAGTATGTCTATGTCCAGGAGGATCGGCCCTCCGACGGCTAGCAGCACGGCCCCTACGGTCCCGACCAAACCCAGCAGAAAAAGCAGGGAAAAGGCCCTGAAGGATTGGTGGATTATCTTGCCCATTCGGACGATCCTCGCGTGGCTCGCATTGGCTTTCCGATTTCTTATATCTGTTCCCCGCTCGACGGGCCGAGCTGGTTGGCTCGCAAGAACGACGCGCCAGTTCGATGGCGAAGCTGTTGGGGTCTGTACCTGTCCAGAAGAAGGATGATGGCTAGACATCCAGCTGAGATCTGGGTAGGATCCGGAATGCTTCTCATGGGGGTCTCATAGTTCGACGTGCCGCGCGAATCGTGAAAGAGTTGGGGCCAGTCCAGCCTCGATGCTCCTCTCTCTTGGGACGTCAGGGCGTACAGGGGGGCGGACGCAGCACCGACCATGCCGAAGTAGACCTCGACGGCCCCATCCCAGTCCCCGTCGGCGATCGCAGGCGGGTTCCTTCCCTCAGATATGCCGCCTAGGAATGAGGAGAAGGACGATTCCAGGTTGCCTGAGCGCGCATCCATCACATAGAGGATCTGGGTTCCGTGCGGCGAAAAGACTGCCTCTTGGATTCCGTCGCCGTCTACGTCGCCCACGACCACGGACCCAACCCATCCCTCAGTTCCCACGATCGACTCGTACTTCGTATTCCCGCGTACGTCCAGGACGGTGACCTTGCCGTTTCCGGGCACGAGGGTCTCGAGGCATCCATCCATGTCGACGTCGGCCAATGCTCCGGCGTATCGGCTCGGCACATCCGCCGTCCATCTCGTCGATAGCCTGAGAGGATCGATGCAGACCACGCCCTCGGCCGTGCACACGACCAGCTCAAGGTAGCCGTCTGCATCGATATCGCCGATCATGGGCCACCCGAAGTATGACCGATCCCCGGTCCTGTTGAGCTTTCTCGTTTCCTTGCCGTTCGCGTCGATGAACCAGATGGACCCCGTCTTGTTCTGGAGCCAGATGACCTCGAGTTTGCCGTTTCTCTGGACATCCGCCACGGAGATGAAATTCCAGCCGGGGAGCCTCTTCTCGGCCGTCCAGATGATGGAGCCGGTCCGCCCATCGACCGCGTGCAGGCCCCTACCCTCGTCGACGACCAAGACCTCGTCGAACCCATCCCAGTCAAGGTCGACTACCAAGGGTGCTGACGTGCACAGGCCCTCGAGGTCGAGCTTCCACATGGGCTTGCCATTCGCCTTGAAGGCGAAGAGAGCGGAGCCGAGTGGGTGCGAGGAGGCTGCAACGACCTCGAGCTTTGAATCCCCGTCAAGGTCGCCAACGGCAACTCCTACCCCTGCCGACCCATCGAGAACTGCCTGCCAACTCAGCCTTCCGTCGGCCCCGATGCATTTTAGGACGGGGGGCTCACCGGACTCGATCGCGATGATCTCGTCAATCTGGTCAAGATTCAGGTCGATCACCCTTGGGCCGGTGATCCATCCTTCGGCCGACGATACGTTCCACTTCAAGAACAGACCTTGCGAGACAACCGCGGGCAAGATGAATACGGAGGATATCAGGATCATTGAGGTCTTGACGCGTTGCATCTCGATCGCCTCTTTCGCGCGACCTCAGGGCTTGAAGCTGAATTTGAAGGTGAGGAGAGGATCGGTTGGCGCCGTTGCGAAATCCTCATGTATCTTGCCTCTCGTCCGAATCCTTGAGGGCGCTATTGCTTTTGCAGCGAACGATCCTGAGCGGCCTCTGTTCCGGCTCCTGATGGTCTGGGCCTCGGTGGGGCCTGGCGAAGGCGCAGCACACCGCTTTTGGGCCCAGACCGGGGAAAACAAGTTTAACCGAGCGATCGCCCAGGCCTAAGGGCGTGCGGAACGATGCGGGAGATGGTGAGTCTAGACGGAATCTGGAAGTTCTGCCCAGCATTCACGGAGCTGAATGCAAACCAGCGTTTCTTGGGTCCCAATTTCGATCCTTCCAATCCCACGACTGGCCCCACGGGGCAAGGGGACGTAGGATGGATTGAGCCGGGCTTCGACGATTCGGGTTGGCTGGACATCGTGGTTCCGAGCACCTGGAACAAGGCGTTCCCCGATCTCTGGAGCTATGAGGGGCATGGCTGGTACAGAAAAAAAGTCAGGATCCCCGGAAGGTGGGCGGGACGCAGGGTCGAGTTCACCTGCGAGGCCTCTAACTACTCGACGGTCCTCTACGTGAACGGCCATCGTGCCGGCGTGCACGAGGGCGGGTATGTGCCGTTCTCCATCCCAATACATCGCTTCCTTAGATTCGGGAAGTCCAATCTCATCGCCGCCTCGGTGGAAAACATCCCGAGGCCGGATCGTTGCCCCGGCGGCCAGTTCGGCTGGTGGAACTACGGAGGAATATACGGGTCGACGGGCCTTCTCGTGACGGACACGGTCTACATCGCTGAAACGGCGGTGGCGACGGAGCACAGGAACCGAACGGCGTCCGTCGCGATCCAAAGCACCGTGGTTGAAGAGGAGCCTCAGAAGGCCGGCCCCTTTCTGATCCGCGCTGACCTAGAGGACGAGCAAGGACGAATGGTTTCGACAGGGTCCTGGGTCCTGGAGTTCCGGGGAGGCGAGGCGAAAGTGAACATGGTCCTTAGGGTGACGAATCCGAGGCTTTGGTCGCCAGAGGAACCGAACCTTTACCGACTCTGCCTTGAGCTGCGGGAAGGGAAGCGTCGAGTGAGGGATCGCGTCCAGTTTCGAATTGGGATAAGGTCCGTGAGAGTCGATGGGACCCGCCTCTTGCTGAACGACAGGCCTTTGCTGGTCAAGGGCGTGAACAGACATCCCGAATACGCGGAGACCGGCCATGCCGAGAGAGAAGAGGACCTGAAGAAGGACCTGCTGTTGGTCAAGCAGCTGGGGGCGAATGCGATGCGGTGCCATTATCCGTACTCGCCACGTACCTATGAGCTCTGCGACGAGATGGGGATCCTGTGCCTGGCCGAGATTCCGCTCTACCAGTGGGGCAGGCCGGCCGTTCAGACCGATTGCCCGGACGCGCTCAAGGCGGCCAAGGTTCAGCTCGTCGAGATGATACGCTACCTCAGGAACCATCCGTCAGTATTCATGTGGAGCGTCAGCAACGAGAACATGACCCTGCCGAAGCAAGATACGGAGGAGTGCCGCCGCTTGGCCGCGATGGTGGTCGCCGGGAACCTCGAGCTCGTTGAGATCGCGCACGAACTCGATCCGACGCGCCCTGTGGTGGAGGTCAGCAACTGTTGGCCGGGCGACCCGGTCTTTGAGAAAACGGATCTCTGCGCGGTGAACGTCTACATAGGCGCCAGCAGCCCGCACGTTAGCACGCTATACACCCTTACCGATAGGATGCGCGAGCGCCTGGATGCACTTCGCCACGACCACCCGGACAAACCCATACTGATAGGCGAGTTCGGATGCTGGGCCATCAGAGGGCTCAGAACCGACTACTTCCCAGGCGAGCTTTACCAGGCGGCCCTGATCCGCAACTACTGGGAAGCTCTTATGAGGGAGCCCAACGTGGTCGGGGGGTTCATCTGGTGTTTCCAAGACTCGGATGTACACAGGCGGTTCCTCTGGGACTATGAGTTCCGCGTCGCATACGGCCTCTACGACATCCGGCGCCGTCCGAAGGAGGCAGCGAGGACCGTCCGGCGGATGTGGGCGCGGCGGCGGGGATCAGCCTTTCCAAGGGTCCAGTAGGGTCTTTAGTGATAGCCTGCCCTTTGCGGAATCGGGGGAAAGGGCTCTTTGAAGGTTGCGAAAAGAGACGACATCCGTTATGATGTCCGCCAACCTGGGGTTGTCCCTGAGGGCGTTGAGCGCTTGGGCGAACTGTGCCGGGGTTGATCCCGCCGTGCCGTGCAGCGTGAGCTGTCTGTAATGAACGTAGTTGGAGTCTATCTTCATTCCTTGGGCCAGGCCACCGAAGAGGTTGACTGTTCCCCCGGGCGCGGTGATTCGTAGGGCAAGATCGTAGGCTTTCGGGTCCGAGCAGGCAATAATCGTGATCTCAGGTGACGGGATTTCGGCCTCCTCTGAGCCGAAGGCATCTCTGGCGCCATGGGCCAACGAGAATTCCCTTCTGCGAGCATCCGGCTCCAAAACATAGACGTCCCTCGTCAGGCCGGATGCCATGATCACGAACATTTGTCCCATGGGCCCGGCCCCCAGGACGAGGATCGACTTTCCCCGGTCCACCCGGGACAGTTCCATCCCGTTCAACACGCAGGAGAGGGGCTCGGCGAGGCAGGCCGTGCGCACGTCAAGTCCCGGCGGAAGCTGTATCACGTTGCCTCTCGAGACAGCCTCTTTGGGGATGGCGACGAACTGGGCGAAGCCCCCTTGGAGCTGGTACCCGAACACGCGAACTCTTTGGCAGACGTTGGGGCGACCTCTCCTGCACGGGATGCAGTCGCCGCACCCGACGCGAGGAGCTATTCCGACTCGCCTGCCGACCCACTCGCAAAGTGGTCTGGAGGCATCAACGATCTCTCCGATGATCTCATGCCCGATGATCTTCCTCTCCCCCACCTGGGCTGATGCCAGCTGGCGCCTGTCGCTGCCGCAAACCCCGCAGTAGAGGGTCTTCAGGAGAAGCCCATCACCGGGACCGGGCCGAGCCGTCCTCCGCGTCACCATCCTCCCGGGCCCCACGACGAAGGATGCAATCATGCTTTCCGCCTTCTTCCTCATATGCTGAGACCTACCCGGGCTCCCTTATGACGAGCCTCTGATTCGCCCGCACCGATTCCAGGAGGCTGACCTCACCGCTGGGCCACAACACCCTAACGGACTCGACGAGATCGGAGTTGCCTAGGCCAAAGAATTGTTCGAAGGTGTCCTGCATATGTCCCCTTCCCCCACAAACCTCGCGCACCTGTACCCCTGCTGCCGAGACCAGTTCGATCCGCGCGCCCACGGCATCTCGATTGCTGCGGCTCCCCACAAGCTTCACTTTTATCCAGTTGCCCGGGGTATTGTCGTTCCGAAAGAGCGTGTTGGGACGATCGCTGAACACGATATACAGGTCCAGATCCCCGTCGTTGTCATAGTCGAGGAATCCTGCAGCCTTCGGATCGCCCGGGATATCGGCGAGCCCCACTATCCTTGCGACTTCGCGAAACCTCGCATCCCCCGCGTTCGCGAAGAGCAGGTCCTGCCCTGCAGATGTCAGGAAGGCGTCAAGGTCCCCGTCGTTGTCGAAATCGCCGCATGCCATGGCATGTGTCCTCTCGGCAGGGTGCCAAGTGCCAGACCTCTTCGTTGCATCCCTGAACCTGCCGTGCCCATCGTTCAGCAAGAAGTTGAGCTTGGAACCCTTGGCTGCATCTGGTGCAAAAAGGTCGAGATAGCCGTCGCCGTTGAAGTCTGCAAATGCTGCGCCGTGGAGGTCTCCCTTCAGCAGGCCAACGGATGCCGCGACGTCGACGAATGTGCCGAGCCCGGTGTTCTTGTAGAACTGATTGGGCGCGTCCTTGTCCCCGTCCTCAGGATCGGAGTTGGAAACCATGATGTCGATGAAGCCGTCAAGGTCAAGATCGATGGTGGACTGGAAGTGGGGCCTCACGCCGACCCTCATGCCCGATCTTTCGGAGTAGTCCTCGAAGGTGCCATCCCCCCTATTACGCAGCAAAATGCAGGCCTCCTCCGCGCTTGATGCAAACAGGTCGATCAGGCCGTCGCGGTCGAAGTCTAGGACCGTGCATCCGTGGCTTCCCCCCGGCCTGAACCTGGATATCCCCGATTCCTGGTTGACGTTGGTGAAGGTCCCGTCCCCGTTGTTGCGGTAGAGCACGTTAGGGTCCCGGTTCTCGACCCAGTTAGCCACCCAGATGTCCAGATCCCCGTCGTTGTCGTAGTCGACGAAGGCTGCGCCATGCCCCCCTCCACGATCCCCTGCGCCCGAAACCTCCGTGACGTCGGTGAAGGTTCCGTCCCCGTTATTTCGAAAAAGTACGTTTGGTCCCGCCTTGTTGACCACGTAGATGTCGACATACCCATCTGCGTCGTAGTCGCCCAACGCAAGCCCGTGGCCTGACCCCTGGCATCCTACCCCTGCCTCGGCCGTGACGTCGACGAACACCGTCTTGCCCGTCCATTCCGCCGGGGGCCGAGGCGCGGCCACGAGGCTTAAGATCACCAAGCTGCCGATGATCGCCGCTGAGGCTACGCCAACCAGACGATACACTTTGGCCTTACGTCCGGCCGGTTCGTGGGGCTTCTGCGGCGCACTCGAGCAGGAGTGCTTGCTGGGAGATGCGTGGTCATGGCAGTAAGCATTCCCGCAAAGCCTGCAGCGGCTTGGCTTGAAGAGCAGTCTGCCGCACTTTGCACACCTGGCTTTGCCGCTTTCGTCAGAAGCTGCTCTCCGCTGCATCATCGCGAGGACGGTCGTCTGAGACTTATTGAATGTGACGGGCTTGCCCCTCTGTGTTGATGGCCTTCAAGGAGGAGCTCGGGGACAGATGCTGGAAGGGGTCGTGCTACCGCGATGGGAGAATACACGATTTCCCTGAGAGACATCCGGGCGGCCTCAGGTGACGAAACTGCCTCATCGATACACATTGTCAGGGCGCCTTCAGGTGCTGGCCCAGCCATGACATAACTCTGGGCACAACCTTGTCCATCGGCAGTCCGTGGCCCGCGTCGTACCAGTCGACCTCCTTGGGCTCCTTCGCCGCCTCAAAGAGCATTCGTCCCGTCTCGGCGGGGACTATGTCATCCTTCTTGCCGAGCTGGAACAGGACGGGCCTCGGGCTGATCAGGTCGACGAAGTTGATGGGATCGACGGGTGCCATGACGCGGGCAAGCTTCTCAGCGTCGACCTTCAGCTGCCTCAGCGCCTTCCCGTCCTTATGTTGGCTCTTGGCCACCAGCACCGCCCAGTTGCCCCCGGCCACCAACAGAGCCGAGGCCCTTATTCTCTTCTCGACAGCCGCGAGCAGCGTCCCGAGGATCCCACCCATACTGCCGCCCAGCAGTCCGATTCGGTCGGGGTCGATCTCTTTCCTTGACTGCAGGAAGTCCACGGCCCTTCTGCCATCGATGACCGTCTGGATCATCGCGTCCCTATCGCTGTAGACGTACTGCGAGTAGATATTCCTGTTTCTGGGATTTCGGTCTCCGTGATACTGGCAGTCGATGGCTATCCCGGCATAGCCGGCACCGACAAGCAGGGGGGCGATCGAGCCGATGTCCTTCTTGCTTCCGCCCCTGCCGTGAAGGAATACCAGGCCCGGAAAAGGGCCTTTCCCCTTCGGCCGGACGTAGATCGAAGGAACGAGCTGGTCATGGGCGGACTCCAGCTTGACGTCGAAGGCTATGTGAGATCCATAGTCCTTAAGTTCGGAAACCTCCGTCAGGAATGGCAGATCCCGATCGTACTCGTAGAACTCAAGGTACGCTTTCCTTGTCGCCTCATCAAGGGGCATGGGCACAGTCGCCCGCTTTTCCAGATAAATGATGGCCCTGCAACGGCCACGGAGTCTCGGGCACATCGTGGAATCGGTCGGGATCATGGTTCGTTGGTTGACAGTCGGATCCTTCCCGGCACTGGTTCGAAGCGGCCCTTGACCGCATATTCTCGGCCCGCCCATGTGGCTGGGGGTCGTCTAGGCTTTCCCCGGGCGTCGAACACGGACCCGGGCCCAGCGGGTGAGGCCCCGGGTCCCGCTAGACGTCAAGCTCCAGTGTCTTGATCTTCTTCCGCGGAACCGCGAAGGCCACGCTCGAGCCTACTGGCCGGAGCTTCTCCCTCCTCTCCTCATTCATGTTCGTCAGCCAGGCGCCCTTGATGCGCTTGTACGCCGTCACCCTCGCCCTCAGGTCCTTGCTCGTTGGGTTGAAGATCCTCATGATCACGGTATCCCTGTCCTCGCATTTCTTCAGCGCGCTGATGGCGAGCCCGCGAGGCTCAATGGAGAAGAAGCTCATCTTCCAGGGCAGGCTGCCCTCATGCCTGCCCGCCTGCCCGACCTCCAATGTCAGGTTGAAGGCGTCGGCTTGACAGTGCACGTCCGCGTCCTCCCACGTCCCCTCGTGGGGGTAGATCGCGTATCTCCACTCGTTCTCGCCAAGGGACTGCGACAGGAGCATCTCGGGGTATATGTCCCACCTATCGATGATGGGTGAGTTCCTGAAGACGTATCCTCTCAGCAGGGTCAGGTAGAGGGTTCTATCCTCGTCGTCCTTGGCTTCATACTCCCTTATGCCGTCGTTGATCAGCGCGAGCCCGATCTTTCCGTCGCTCACGTCGACGAATCTGTGGTTTGGATACTGCGGGTTGTCTCGGTTGTAGTACGGGTTGCTCGGGGTCCTGATGATCTCGCGGCTCACCACATCGAACGCGCTCTCCGCGCAGGAATGCGTCGCGGGTATCCCGAGCGGGAAGGCGACCCTGAGCCTGTGGTTCTTGCACTGGTTGTCGAGCTTCGTATGGACTTCGAGGTACTTGCTCCCCTTGCGTAGGGTGAACCAGGAACGGACGAGGAGTTCCTTGCGGGTCTCCGATCTCCTCGTGGAGGGCCTCGTAGGGTCGGAGGCTGCCGGCGGGCGCCGCGGGGAGATGCCCTGCTCGTGCTGGACGATATCCTCGGGGATCATCATCCGGTACTCGACTCGATACCGTGCGACCAGGGGTCCTCTTTCCTCCAGCGCGATCTCCGCCGGGGTGCCGAGGCTTGTGATCACCTCGTCGAAGTCGGGGGACATGTGTATCCACGAGTGCCCGGTTTCCCCACCGTCCTCCAGGTAGTGCAGTCCATGGAAAGTGTGTCCGCTGGCCTTATGCGTTAGGTCGATCGTGCCGTTGTCGTTGATCTTCACCTTGAGGTACTCGTTCTCCATCTCGTTGGTTCTGGGAACCATGGTTTCCATGGTCCCTTCCTCCAGCTCCTCGTGTCTCACGTGGTATGTCTTGTAGCCCAGCGGCGGTACGTCCTCAGCGAAGAAGTGGAGCTTGACCCTCTCCGACCGGAGTTCCAGGCTGATGTCTTGGAGGTTCCTGACGAGGTTTCCGTAGGGAAAGCTTGCGACCTTCTGGAACCGGGCCTTGGTCCCGTCCGCGTCGACGATGGAGAATGCCCTGTAGAAGCACTCGTAGGGAAGGTCCAGGAATATGGTGACGACCTCGGATCTCGGGAAGGGAGAGGGGTTGAAGACGGTAAGGACCGAGTCCTTGATGTCGATATTGGACGTGTCGATCTGCTTCTGGATCGCTTGGAACCCCCTTCTCATCAGTCCCTGGGACAGGATCCGGATCTGGTCGTATCGGTACATCATGTCCTTCTCCATCTGGTCCACCCCGGCCCCGCAGATCGTGTCGTGGGGATGGTTCTTCAGGAGGTACTTCCACGCCATGTCCAAGGGCCCCTTGAGATATTCCTGGCCCAGGGTCATGGCAATTGTCTGGAAGGGCTCGGCCCATCTCTGCAGTTCGTTCTCGGCATAGTTATTGGCCCTCTTGATCCTTGGCCTGCTGGAGATCACATCTCCCATCAGGTGGGTCCACTTGACGGTCGCCCCGGGATCCCGGCTCTCGCCCTTGATGACCTCTACCTTCCTGTCCTTGATGGCTTCCTTCAGCTTGTTCATGTATTGCTCGAGGCTGCTCTGGATGATGACGTGTCTGTCCCCGAGTACCTTCTGGGACTCCTCGATTATCTTGCGCTCCAGCGGATCTGGCGATGAGGAGTCAAATCCCTGCATGCAGGCGATGTACTTGGTCGTGAAGTGTTTGGATTCATCTCGGATGAGGCGTTCCAGGCACGCTGGGAGCTTCTCCCACTGCAGGAGCTTCTTTGAAGGGTCCAGTATGTACCAGTGTGCCCTGGGGTGGGTCTCGTTGCAGAGCTTGAATGGCAGAGCGCCCCTGTCCCAGTCATACCACCACTCGTCCCTGCTCATGTTGTGCCTCAGCACCCTGTAGACGTAGAAGTAGTAGCTGAAGCGGGACAGGCAGCCGAACCGGGTGCCAACGACCCGCGACCCATCCGCGCCCTCCATGATGAACTCGGAATGCTTGGTGTTGATGCCCCGGTAGAAGATGATCGTGTCGATGTCAAAACCGCGGTAGATCTGGGGCATCTGAGAACACTGCCCGTAGGAGAAGGGCGTGTACCCGACCTTCATCACCTTCCCATAGGACTGTGCGGCCCGATGGCCGATGAGGAGGTTTCTGACCAGCGACTCTGCGTTGACTATGTACTCCTCTGGGAGGCTGTACCACGGCCCGATCTGAAGCCTTCCGGACTTGACATGCTTCTCGATCCTCGGCCTTTCATGCGGCTTCATCTCGACGTAATCGTCAACGCAGAGGACCTGCGAATCCATCAGGAATGAGTGGAAATCCGGTTGGCTGTCCAGAAGGTCCAGAAGGTCGTCCATGAACTCGACGAGGAGCAACCGCGTTTCGGCAGACGGATAGACCCATTCTCGATCCCAATGAGTGTTGCAGATCACGTGGATCTCTTTCTTGGGCAGATCGTCGGCAACCATCGATGCCACCGTTTTCGTCCTTAGCCCGCCGGTTATCTCAAAAATTTATTGCCGTTCTGTCCTTGGCGCGGGAAATCCAGGCTTGTCGCTTGCCTGCGGCGTCGAACTGGTTCGACTCGTGGCCGGTTCAGGAATCAAGAGACGTAAAGGCAATGGTAAGCTTCAAAAGGCCTGAAGTGAGGATCGCCTTCCGGCATGCAAGGCACCGCTTGCCCCACCTTCGCTCCGCATGGTGAAAGATCGTTTGCGTCTTCCCCTCTATTCCTCATCCCATGCCTGGTGACGGTGCTGGCCGTCTCAACCTGCCAGGTAAGGTGCGAGTTTTCAGCCAGGAGCCTCAGCAACATCGGCATCTACCAGGGTCTCTTTGAGTCAAACGTGAGCATCGTTCAACCCATACTGGGGATACCCGCCCGGTTGGAGCCCGGCGATGACCTCGAGATACGCGTCGTTCTGCACGCGGATGTCGAGGGCGACTGGTTCGCGACGATCTCAAGGTTCGGACGCGTCATGACTCTGACCCTCCTGGATACTTTTCCCTCGGACCGGTCGTGGCTCCTTCGAGCCTCAATTTCGCCTGATGCTGCGCCGGGTCTCTATGACCTGACCGTCGGGAAGGGTGTCATCATGGATCTTGAGAGGCACGCGGTATCGATCGGTTACGACCATGATCGGCTTACCCTAGTTCACGTCACCGACGTTCATGTGGATCGCCCCGAGCCGGACGGCCTGGGCACCATCATGCACACCGTGGAGGTGATCAACCTGGTGCGTCCTGACCTGGTCGTCGTCACGGGAGACTTCCAGGATCCCGGCCAAGCCCAACAGATGAAGGAGTTCGCAACCAGATTCCTATTGAATCTGGATGTCCCTGCGTACATCACTCCCGGGAACCACGAGTTCAAGGACGACCCGCAGTCATACTACACATACCTCAATCCTTACCCGGACTACGCCTTCGACTTCGGCCCTGCCCGGTTCATATCGCTCAACCAGTACCAGACGTACCCTTTCTTCATCGACCAGATTGCCTTCCTTGATGCCGAGGTCTCCCGCCCGCGCAGTGGCCCGACGATAATTCTCTTGCATGATCCATACTCGTTCCGGTCGTACGCCCGCGGGAACTTCACGCTCATGCTAGCCGGCCACACCCACCAGAACGACGCGGTCGATATCCGATTGAGCCTGGAACTGGGCTACTCGGTCATGCCCAACGCCATACCCGACGGGCCACTACTGCTGGTCACCGAGACCGCCAGAAGGGCCATCAGGATCATCACCTTCCGGCAACGCATCGTGGCCTGTTCCTACGATCCAAGCAAGCTCAAGACCCCCGTTCCCGTAGCTGGGGTGAGCATAGATGTCAGTCCCAGGGACGGGACCTCCAACTATCAGAGGCTGGATGTCAAGAACGAGCTCCAGATGACCATACGGAACACATCATGGACTTTCAACCTTTCGAATCCCGGCAACGGCTGGACGGCCGCGATGCTGGGGGCGGAGCTGGAGGAAGAGGGATCCTTCGGGCAACACTCGCTCTACCGAGCCCGCTTCGATCTTCCCAGCATGAGCCTGACGACCGTGGAGTGCGTCAATATCGTCCCGACCGACGAGGAATCCCGTGAAATCCTAAGCCAGATGATCGGGCAGGGCATGCAGAGTCTGGATGCTGTATGCTCCATCCTTCGCGACCACGGGGTCGATCCGGGGGCGATTGAGCAAAGCCTCCGGGAAGGCTTCGCGGCAGCGCGCCTTGCCTGTGAGGCCGCCAATTGGACTTGGGCCGCCGTGGAGTTTTCGAGGTCGGACTGGGCGCGTGGCCTTCTGGCAGATCTTGCCGCCGGGCTCAAGGAGGCCGCCGCCAAGCTGGTGCAGAAGGAGGTGGGCGGGCTTATGGTTGGGCCAGTGAGAGCCTGGCTGGGCGAGGCCATGGAGGCCATCGAGTCCGGGGACTGCAAGTCCGCTGATGTGTGCCTTCACAGGATACTGGCGCTGGGGGAGGAGGAGTGGCTCCTTGCTGACGCGATCGCGCGGGCGGGGGTCGCGCTCGCCCTGGCCCAGGCATCTGGGCAGGATGTTACGGGGCCGGAGGGCGAACTGCAAGGCGTGTTTGAGCTTTTCCATCGGGGAGAGTATGTGCTCTCAAGGGATGGATTGAGGAGGATCTACGCGGCCTGGCCGCAGTTGTTCGCCGCGCCGGAACCCACAGGCTCCAACTTTGTGGCCGTTCTCCTTTCCTTCGCGTGCTTCGTCGGGATGCGGGGGGCGTTTTGTGGCGGTCGGTGCAGGAGGTTGGTGTCCTCTTGGGCGGTCCCGGCAGGAAACGGACGATCGCGGTGACATTAGGCCTCCAGGAAGAGAGGGGACATGTGGGACCTGTCTTCTACCCTTTTTGCTGGCATCTGGTAGAATGGCCGCCCCGGTTTGAAGTTCGCAACGAGGTATGCATACCCACCCTTTGCGCGCTTCTTGCATGGGCATGCCAAACGCCGTCTGCGGCCTGCGGCCCCGGTTCCGGCGAATTTCGGGATGATCGGGGCAAGCAGTTTTTAGGTGGCATCTTGCGTGTCTTGGCGAGGTCGATGCGGTGTCACGCAAGTACGAGATGCATGTCATTCCCAATACCCACTGGGACCGAGAGTGGCTGTACGACTTCCAGGAAACTAGGATGCAGCTCATAGAACTGTTCGACGGCCTTCTGGAGATTCTCGACTCCGAGCCCGAGTACAAGTCGTTCCTCCTGGACTCGCAGGTGGCACCTGTGGAGGACTACCTTGAGGTGAGGCCTGAAAACAGGCAAAGGATCGCGAAGCACGTGTCTGCAGGCAGGCTGCTCATAGGGCCCTGGTACACATGCCCCGAGGAGTTCAACGTGAACGGCGAATCGCTGATTCGCAACCTGTTCTTCGGCCACAAGGTCGCCAAGTCCTTCGGACGCGTCATGAAGGTCGGGTACAGCCCCTTCTCGTACGGGCAAACGTCCCAGATAGCCCAGATATACGCTGGCTTCGGGATCGATTCCATACTTTTCTACCACGGCGTCACGCTGGATGAGGTCCCGTCGGAGTTCATCCTCGAAGGTGCCGATGGTACCCGGCTTCTCGGCACGAGGATGGGGTCCTTTGCGAGATACAACTTCTTCTTCGACGTCTACCGGCCTGCCGTATACGGCAAGACGACGTTGGAGAGGGAGTACATGTGGAAGGAAGGAGGACTGCCCTTCCATCTCTGTGGACCTCAGGACTACCCAAGCCACTACTTCTTCTTGGATCCGGTGAAGGGCTTGGACGAGAAAAAGCTCTCGGCCGGGCTTTCCAACCTAAGGAAGAAGGAGATCGCTGCCTGCTCAACGAGCGTTTTCGCCTACATGCTCGGTCACGACAGTTACGGCCCGGATCGCCTAGAACTGGAGTTGGTCAGGAGGGCCAAGTCCATGGTCTCGCCGGACGAGATCTTCATGTCGAGCCTTGAGCACTACATCGCAAGGCTGAGGGCGGAAGCCAAGGATCTGAAGGTGCTGAAGGGGGAAAGGCGCACCCCGCGCCTGATCGGGCGTGCCGCTTACCTTTACCACGAAGTGACCTCGAGCAGGACGAGGATCAAGTTGGCGAATGCTAGGGCTGAAAATCAACTTCAGCGTTGGGCGGAACCATTTGCGAGCTTCGCCTACCTTCTGGGCAGCCCATATCCGTCCGCGCTTCTGGACATTGCCTGGAGGTATCTTCTGAGATGCCATCCGCATGACAGCATCGCCGGCACCGGGGTCGATCAGATAGAGAAGGACATGTCCTACCGCCTCGACCAGGTGGTGAACATCTCACGGGGCGTGACGAGGAGGGCGATGCAACAGCTCCAGCTTCTAATAGACAACTCGGCACTTTCACCGGACGAAGTCGCGCTCACGGTGTTCAATCCGCTGCCATACGAAAGGACCGAGGTCGTCACGGCTTACGTCGATCTGCCGTTGGATTGCAACTACCAGTCGTTCTCGATCCGCGATGCCGAGACGGGCGAGAGGGTGCCGTACCAGTGCTTCTCCCGGGCGAAGGCCAACCCCGTGCTCAGACAGCTGAACGATGCCACCGTCCAGATGCCGTCAGAAAAGGTAGGGCTTCATTTTCTCGCGGCCGGGGTTCCGGGTATCGGCTACAAGACCTTCGTGTTGAGGCACGAGAAGGCCGAGCCAATTTCGGAGCCATCCATGGTCAAGGGCCAGCAAGCGATGGAGAACGAGAATCTGCGCGTGGAGGTCGAGGCCGATGGGACGCTCCGTGTGACCGACAAGTCGTCGGGACGGACCTACGGCGGCCTGAACATCTTCGTGGACGACGGCGAGGCAGGCATGGCGTGGAGGCACATTCCCCCGGCTTTCGATCGGGTGGTGACCAGCCGCGGCTCACTTCGGGGGGTGTCCGTCGTAGAGAGCGGGCCGTTGCTCTCAAGTCTCAGGATCGATTTGACGATGCGGATTCCGCTGCATCTTGACGAGGCCGGATCCGACGAGGTAAAGAGGCTTGACGGCGACGGCGACAAGGCCCGCAGAAGCGATGAGGAGAAGGAGATGGAGATCTCCTCGCTGGTAATCCTTCGACGAGGGGCAAGATGGGTGGAGATCGTCACGAAGTTCGACAACCAGTGCCGCGACCATAGGCTCAGGGTCGGATTCCCCTCCAGGATCCCTGCGGAGAAATGCCACGCCGAGAGCGCGTTGGACGTCGTGGAGAGGGAGATAGAGCGCGGTCCGGACAGCCCCTGGGTGGGGCCGTGGAATACGTGTTCCCCGCAGCAGCGGTTCGTGGACGTGTCGGATGGCGGGTTCGGGCTCGCGATCTTGAACGAGGGCTTGCGGGAGTACGAGGTCTCGGAGGACAGCTCGAGGACTATCTTCCTTACTCTGATGCGGGCCTACGAGGTGGCTCTGAGTACCGTCGCTTGGAAGTGGGAGAGACATCCCGAGATGGGCCTCTCGCAGTGCCCGGGGCTGCACGAGTTCAGGTACGCGATCATGCCGCACTCTGGGACCTGGAAGGATGCCAGAGTCGGCGTTGAGGCGGAGAAGCTGAACCTGCCGATGCTCGCGGCTCAGGTCGGAAAGCACGGTGGGCCGCTGCCGCGCCGGTTGGGCCTCTTGGAGATATCCCCCGAGACGGTGATGCTCAGCGCGGTCAAGAGGGCCGAGGACGGAGAGGGCCTGATCATTAGGATCTTCAATCCCAGCTCGGATTCCCTCGAGGCGGAGCTTAAGCTTCCCTACCGCCTGAAGTCGGCCTGGATGACGGACCTTGAGGAGAAGCCCCTAAAGGAGATATCCCGCTCGGCCAATGCCGTGAGGGTCGGGTTGGCACCCAAGAAGGTGGTGACCCTCAAGGTGGCGTGCGAAATGCCTGGATGAGAGGGCGAAAGAGGCTAGCAAGGCTCAGAGGGCGTCGGCCAGCTCTACCCCTAGCCGGAAGCATCTGTCGAGGGCTTCCTTGTCGGGATGCCAGTTGCACTGGAGTTCGGGCACGGCCACGTTGATGCCGGACTGCGTCAAGGCATCCCTGATCACCTTCGTTGCCCCGCCTCCCCAACCATAGCAGCCGAACGCGGCGCCGACGCGTGCTTTGAACTTCAGCCCTCTTAGCTCCGAGAGCAGCTCCGCGACCTGGGGCAAGACGCCATTGTTGAGGGTGGATGAGCCTATCGCCACGGCCTTGGCCTCAAGTATCTCCGATATCACCTCTGACCTGTCGTTCCGTGACAGCATGAACAGCTTGGTCGGGATCCCCTTGCTCTGCAGCCCTTCGGCTATGCGCCTTGCCATCGCGTCGGTTCCGCCCCACATGGACTCGTAGGCCACTACGGCCGACCGCGGGATGGCCTCGCCGCTAGCCCATCTCTTGTAGGCCTCAATGATCCTGCCGGGATCCTTGCGCCATACGACCCCGTGGCTGGGAGCGATGGTCTTAATCCGGATGCCTTGGCCCTGCACTTCCGCAATCTTCCTAGCCACCAGCGCGCCGAAGGGGGTCAGTATGTTCGCGTAGTATTTCCTGGCCTCCCTCATGAGCGAGCATTGGTCCACCTCGTCGTCGAAGCGGCCGCTGCTGGCCAGATGTTGGCCGAAGGCGTCGTTGGGGAGGAGGAGCTCCAGTTCGGGGATGTAAGTGAACATAGAATCCGGCCAGTGGAGCATTGGCGCCTCGATGAACTCCAGGGTCCGTTTGCCAAGGGATATCCGGTCTCCGGTCGCAACGGTTCGAAAGCGCCAGTCCGCATGGAACAGCCCGCGCAAGGATTTCTCCCCGTTCTTCGTGCACACGACCTCCGCCTTCTTGGCAGCCTCCAGAATCTTTGGGATGCTGCCCGAGTGATCGGGCTCCCCGTGGTTTGCCACCACGTACTGTATTTTGGATGGGCTAACGAGTTCCGATATCCTTTCGATGAGCTCGTCCCCGAATGCGGCATGGACGGTGTCGATCAGCGCGATCTTCTCGTCCATGACGAGATACGCGTTGTATGTCGTTCCCTCGAAGGTGGAGTGATGGGCTCCGTGGAATTTCCTAACGTTCCAGTCGACGGCACCCACCCAGAATACGCCCGGAGCGATCTCAGTTGCTGCCAAGCCATGTCCTCTCCGGCGGGAAACCGACCGATCTAGTTATAGATTTGAGCTTTCGCCCGAGGCCGGGCCACATCTCGTCAAATCAGATAGGCTGGAGCCTCGGTGGGGGTGGGGATTGGGTCGAGCCCCTCCTATGGTCGCAGGTACGGCAGGGAAATATTGGAAACGATTCATTTATATAGACTGACCAAAACTATATATCATAGTCGAGGCGCTCGAAACCTGACCCTGAGACAAAGGTTGACGTTCGTAATCGCCTAGTTCTCGTCTCAGCGCCTGGGCCCGGAGGAGTCTTCAATGGCATCGACCATTGCAGAGGAGATAGAGACCCGACCGCAGTGTCCTGAATGCGGGTCTACCAGGCGGTTTAGCGACCCTGGAAGGGGCGAGATCGTCTGCGGTGACTGTGGGCTTGTTCTGGAGGAGGGGATGCTCGAGACTGGTCCGGAGTGGAGGGCGTTCGACGCCGAGGCCATAAACCGCAGGCAGAGAACTGGCGCCCCCTCGACGCTGAGGTTCCACGACAAGGGACTGTCCACGATAATCGATCCGAGGGACTACGACGCAGGTGGATCTCCGCTGAAGCCGGAGATGGCAAGGAATATGGACAGGCTGAGGAAGTGGGACGCCAGGTCTCGGACCTCAGAATCCAAGGACCGCAACCTCGCGATAGCTCTCTTCGAGATGGACAGGATGGGGGGGCAACTCGGCATGCCGAAGAACGTAATAGAGTCGGCAGCCTTGCTCTACCGGAAGGCCCTTGACAAGGAGATCCCGAAGAGCCGGTCCATTGTCCTTACAGTGGCCGCGTGCCTATATCTCGCAGCCAGGCAGTTTGGATTGCCGAGGACACTGGAGGAGCTTGCCGAGGTCTCCGGCGCTGAGCGTAGGAAGGAGGTCGGAGGGGTAGTAAGAATCCTGCAGCGCGACCTGGGCCTGCGGCTGCCGCCATCTACCCCGCTTGACTACGTGAGGCAGCTGGCTTCCAGGCTCAACTTACCGGGCGAGGTTCAGGAGGATGCAGCGCGAATCCTGCGAGCCGCAATAGCCGCGGGCGTCACCTCTGGGAAGAACCCAATAGGGATTGCAGGGGCAGCGATCTATCTGGCTTCCGTGAGGGCTGGAATGAAGGTCAACCAGAGCGAGGTAGCAGCGGCATCCGGGACAACGCCGGTGACGATCAGGAACAACTGCAGGGACCTTGAGGAGATCATGCCCGTCGAGTAGCGGGCCTCGTACGTGCTTCCTTCGTTTCGACGATTCGTCGGCCTAGAACTTCCTGTAGGGCCGCACGGCCGCGTCTATGGCTTGTTCGAGCTTGTCCACCAGCGGGGCGTAGTCGAACTTCATCATTCGGGTGACTGGCTTTATCTTCACGCCCTTTCGAGCGAGGTAGCTCTTCCCCACGAGCGCGGAATCCATCCCGTCCCAGACCTCCAGCGTCTTGTTCACCAAGAACTGCGCCTTTGCCGCCCTTGCCAGGTCCCCGCTCATGAAGAAGTCAAAAATGGCGCGCAGCAGCTCCGGGTAGGTGTTGCAGCCCTCCCCTATCACGCCGCCAGCACCGAGGGCGAGGCTTGGCAAGAACGCGGTTTCCGCGCCGCAGACCATTGTGAAATCCTTGTCG
>CAZJVP010000052.1:0-55502 GCA_964549615.1 uncultured Thermococci archaeon
ACTGACCTTGTCCAGACTCGGCGACCCACAGATTGGTCAGAAGCCATGCTGTGGCGGCTGCACTTGATGATCTCACGCAATCGGTGAAAGTATCACGGGACTGGTACGCCCCACGGACAAAGCTCCGCAGTTTCGATATTCCTCCTCAAGGGGGGTGAAGAGTTCACCCCGGATGGAGTCAAGGCCTACCTGATGCCAACGGTTGGAAGGGCCGAGATGCCTCAGAGGCTGCAGAGCTGGCTGAGGATGTTCTTGAAGGCAAGCGGCTCCGCACGGACAGCCCCTTTATCCCTGAAAGATAGACATGTTGAAGAGGTGGAAGCAGAGGAAAAAAGGGCGGCGGGTACGAACTCGGATTCGAATACATTCCCCGCCATCTCCAATTTGTAACCGGAGCAATAACCGGGCTGTCTTGGGCAATGACGCTCGCCGGCAGGCGCCCAGAAGGCGTACACGCGCGCGTCTACTGCCCCCAACAGGCCGAAGTGTCGACCTTCCGTGCTGATCCTCGACGCGGCCCCTCCACTCTGGCTAGCTCCCGACGCTTCTCGTGGCGGATACCGGACGGAACATCCTCCTCTTCACCATGAGCGACCAGATGACGACTCCAGAAAGGGCCGACGTCGAGGTCACGGTGAGCCACTCAACGAGATAGGCCCACGTCAGCGCCCGTTCCTTAAGTTCCACGGACTCCGCCTCGATTTCTAGGGCAAGGTCAAAAGCTTCTCTCATTTTGGATTCCACCAGGTCGAACTCATGCTCAAGATAGAGTTCGCCGGCCTCGCTGCCCATGAGCTGCAAGCCCGCCAGCCTTTTCTCGACCCGCTGGGTGTTCGCTCCGAAGCTATCCGCAAACTCGATTATGTTGCCCACGAGAGTTATCCTCGAGCGGAGACGGATGAAGGAGTCACGCAGGATGTGAACCCTTATCGGATCATCGGGGAGATCCCAGCCCGAGCTAAGCCAGATGAACCCGGTGAAGATGTCCAGCGCATACCTTTCCTTCCCATCGTTTGTACGCCACATCGAGGTGTCAAACTGATCGGCGGTCACCCACACCAAGGCATTTCCCGGTCCATATCTCCAAGAGATGAATAGGGGGAACCTCGTCACGCCAGCTCCCAAGAACGCGTTCGTGTGGCAGTAAGCCCAGACCGTTGCACCGGGCCTCTCGAACGTGGGGCGCGCCTCCCCAAACGGTTTGATGTTCTCGATTCCGAGGGGGATGTAAGGCGTCATGAGCGGCGGGAGGTTGGGGTCTCTGACGATCTCTAGGTCGAACGGCTTATCCCCGGGAGCGCCCAGCTTGAGGTTCTTCGAGTGATCGTAGGGGAAGCAGTCGTAGAGCTGGGTTTCCAGCCACGGGCCGTAGATGTCCGCGTACTGGCTTTCCATGAAGCACAGCGCGCCCCTGCCTCCTTCGGCAATTGCGAGGTAGATGTCCTGAAGCGAATTCGGGGGAAAATACCGCACGACGGGCTGGTTGATCAGGATGAAGTCGTACTCCAACATTCCCTCAAGATTCCTGGGCAGATAGAGACGGATGATCCGCTTCAGCCCCGCCTCCCCGTACGTCGTGGCGTGCATGTCTCTTGCCACGACGAGGGTTGCGTCCAGAGAGGGCTCGGCCTGGCAATATCCCCATATGGGACAGTAACTTGTGTCGACCTCGCCCATCGCGAGGACTCGCATCAAGTGCGGCGGGGAGACCTGTTCGCCCTGCACGGCAGGGAAAAGGAGGCAAACCAAAATGAGGGCCAGCCTTGTCACGGAGTCGCCGTGTAACGCTTTGATGCCCCTGTATAAGTCGTTTTCTTTGAGCCGTGACCTGCAGCGAGGATCACCGGCCACGAGCTGTTGAGAAGAATGCCGGCACGGCGCTGACCCCGATATTGATGTCTCGGCAGTCAAGCTAACTGATCGGAGAATGCGGCGGCTGATGTGGCGCAAAGGGCAGCTAGGATGGCGCGGGACATCGTCCGATAAACTTAATAAGAACGATGTCAAATGTATGACAACTCACAGCCAGCGGGGAACGGTCGTGACCAAGACCATTTGCCTTAGGATGGAAGACGAGACGATGGAGATCCTGCAGAAGGCGGCGAGCCACCGGAAAGAGAACATCTCGGTGTTCGTCAGGCGAGCGATCTTCAGGGAGCTCGCCCAACTCGGCTATCTGAGCCCCGAGGAGACGAAAGCTCTCCTCTGGTGGCAGCAGAAGAAGTGACTCGCCAGTCCGCTCAGGGTGATGCGAGCCCTTCCACAGCAAACTACAGCTCCGTGACTAGCCTAGAAAGGGTATTCAGAGGGAGGAAGCATTTTAAAACGCCGTTAAACGCCGTCTAACGCTGTATAAGCGCGTCTAACGGAAACAGCTCAAACATCGTTATTCGGAGGAAGCGACCATGCAGGCAGGGACCCCTCAGGCGCCCATAAGTTCAAGATCCTACGGCCGCCCAGCCTTCCCGCAGCGCACCATCGTTGCGATCGAGGCCGGCAGGCCGCAGGGACCCGGTCTTCCCAAGAGAGAACTCGAGGCGCGCGACGATCTGATCCGCATTATCCGCGAAAACCGAGGCAGATCATCCGCTCTGATCAGTGTGCTCCACGATGTTCAGAACAGCCTTGGGCACATCCCGCTCTGGGCTCAGCTCACCGTATCCCAGGAAATGGGGATACCGTTCAGCACCGTCCACGGCGTTGTTACCTTCTACAACTTCTTCTCCCAACAGCCAAAGGGCAGGCACACGATCCAGATCTGCCAGGGGACAGCCTGTTACGTACGTGGGGGGAGAAGGATCCTGCAGCAGCTGGCAAGGAGACTTGGCGTCCGGCCGGGTGAGACCACGAAAGACGGCAGCTTCTCTTTGGAGATCGTTCGCTGCCTAGGATGCTGCGGCCTTGCCCCCGTTATTTCAATCGACGGCAAGGTCTACCGTCGGATGAATCCCAAGAAGGCGGCGGAGATCCTAGAGGGTTACAACTAGCCGCCGAATGGAAGCACAGGATGTCTGAATGTTGAGAATCCCCAATGCGGAAGCCCTTTCAGATCTTGCGCGGGCATGCAAGGCGGAGGCAGACGCAAGGAAGGCCAGCCGCCAAGTTCTGGTTCACAACGGCACCTGTGGGATAGCCTCCGGCTCCAAGCTCGTCAGATCCTATCTGGACGAGCACCTCGGAGAGCAGGCAGGAATCGTGGTCCGCGACACGAGCTGTTGTGGGGCCTGTCACCAGGAGCCCATGATAACCGTGGTCGAAACCGATGGAACCCAGATCATCTACGGAGATCTGACGCGGGAAAAGCTTGCCAAGATCGTCAAGGAGCACCTAAGGGGCGGCCATCCGGTCCGAGAGCTGATGACCGACGGCTCGAATCCCTTCTTTCAGAAACAGGTCAAGAGGGTGACGAGGCTTCTTGGCGTCATAGACCCCTATGATATCAGGGACTACATCGCCCACGATGGCTATCAGGCGCTTGCAAAGGTCCTTTCCCTTCCAAGGGAGAAAGTTGTCGAGGAGGTCACCAGATCGGGGCTGAGGGGACGGGGCGGGGCGGGATTCCCGACCGGCCTGAAATGGTCCTTCGCGGCGAAAGCCCAGGGAAGTCCAAAATATGTGATCTGCAACGCCGATGAGGGGGATCCAGGCGCCTACATGGACAGGGCGATAGTCGAGGGATGCCCCCATTCCGTCATCGAGGGGCTATGCATAGCCGCCTACGCGATCGGCGCCAACAAGGGCTTTGTCTACATCCGGGCAGAGTATCCGCTGGCCGTCGAAGTCATCACCAACGCCATCGACCAGGCCAGGGATTTGGGCCTATTCGGGGAGAACATACTGGGAAGCGGGTTCAACTTCGACATCGAGGTCTGTCTTGGAGCGGGCGCATTCGTCTGTGGCGAGGAAACGGCGCTCATCGCCTCCATAGAGGGCAAGAGAGGGAGCCCACGCCCGAGGCCTCCCTTCCCGGCCAACCAGGGCCTTTACGGCAAGCCCACGGTCATCAACAACGTGAAGACCCTCGCCAACATACCCCTCATATTCCTCCATGGTGCTGACTGGTTCGCAAGCCTTGGAACCGAAAAGAGCAAGGGCACCGTCATTTTCTCCCTCACAGGCAAGGTCAGAAGAAGCGGATTGATCGAGGTACCCCTGGGTACAACACTTGGGGAGGTCATCTTCGACATCGGAGGGGGAGTTTCGGCCGGGAAGCGGTTCAAGGCCGTCCAACTCGGGGGCCCCTCCGGTGGGTGCATCCCGGGCAAGTACCTGAACACGCCCATAGACTACGCCGACATCGAGGCGCTCGGGGCCATAATGGGCTCCGGCGGAATGATCGTGATGGACGAGGACTCCTGCATGCCGGATATGGCAAGGTTCTTCATGGAGTTCACGAAGGACGAGTCGTGCGGCAAGTGCACTCCATGCAGGGCGGGCATCCCCCAGATGCTCGGGATCTTGGATAAGGTGACGAGTGGAAGGGCCGAGCTGGAGGACCTCCAAGTCCTAGAGGAGTTGGGCAAGATGGTGAAGGAGTGCTCCCTGTGCGGCTTGGGCCAAACTGCCCCAAACCCCGTCCTAAGCACCCTCCGCCACTTCAGGGACGAGTACGTGGCCCACATCATCGACTACAGATGTCCGGCCGCCGTTTGTCAGCCTCTCTTCACTGCCCCGTGCCAGCACGCATGCCCTCTGGGAAACGACATACCCTCGATCATGGCGCTTGTCAAAGAGGGACGATACGAGGACGCCTATCTGCTGCTTCGGCAGCGCAACCCTCTGCCATCGGTTTGCGGAAGGGTCTGCGTTCGCTATTGCGAGGGGAAGTGTCGCCGGTCCCAGATCGATGAGCACCTATCCATAAACCACCTGCTGAGATTCGTGGCCGACTATGCCATCGAAAAGGGGATCGAATACGTCCCCGAGATCAAGGAGAAGAAGAAACAGAAAGTGGCGATCGTTGGTTCCGGCCCCGCCGGCCTGTCGGCGGCATACGACCTTGCCTTGAACGGATACGGCGTGACCGTCTTCGAAGCCACATCAAAGCCCGGGGGAATGATGGTCTGGGGCATACCGGCCTACCGCCTGCCCAGGGCCGCGCTCGAGGCCGACCTTAGGGTATTCCGCAGGATGGGGATTGAGATCAAGCTGAACAGCAGGGTGACCGATGTCGAGTCGCTCCTAAGACAGGGCTACGACGCGGTCTTCATTGCCAGCGGGCTGCCAAGGGGGCGCAAGATGGGCATCCCGGGAGAGGACCTCGATGGGGTATACGAGGGCGTTGATTTCCTCAGGAAGCTAAATGCGGGAGAGAAGCTCGAGGTAGGACAGAGAGTCGCAGTGGTGGGCGGGGGCAACGTTGCGGTCGACGCCGCCAGGGCAAGCTTGCGGCTAGGTGCCGAGAAGGTCTACATAGTCTACAGACGTGAAAGGGCGGACATGCCCGCAATAGCCGAGGAGATCGAGGCGGCCGAGGAGGAAGGCGTAGAGATAATGCCCCTCACCAATCCGCGCAGGATCATCGGTTCCAACGGGAGGGTTTCGGGCCTTGAGTGCGCCCAGATGTCCTTGAGCGGGTTCGATGATAGCTGCCGAAGGGTGCCGCACGAGGTCGAGGGCTCGCGAATACTGCTCGAGGTCGACACGGTGATCGAAGCCATCGGACAGGCTGCCGAGAACGACTTCCTCCAAGGCAAGGTCCTGACCGACAGACAGGGTTTGATCCTTGCGGATGAGAGAACACTGGAAACCAATGTTCCGGGGATCTTTGCGGGAGGCGATGTGGTCACCGGACCATCAACCGTGGTCGAGGCGATAGCCGCGGGACAGAGGGGAGCCCATTCGGTGATGAGCTATCTCCGTAATCAGCCCATACCCAAGAGGGTTTCCAGGGAAATACCCCTCAAGATCGAAATCCCGCAGGGTGAGATCAAGGACGAGGTACCCGAAGAACGCCATGTGAAATGGGCGGTCTGCCCTGCCCGGGAGAGACGTTCCGACTTCCGGGAGGTCGCCCATGGTTATACCGAGGCGCAGGCCCGCAGGGAAGCGTCGCGGTGCCTCAGGTGTGATCTCGAGGTGTGAAGCGTGTCCGGGGACGAGTTTACCGCCATCGTCGACGGAAGGCCTGTAAAGGGCACCAAGGGAGCCACCATACTCGAGCTCTGTAGGGCCAACGACATCTACATCCCCACGTTGTGCCACTTGGACGGCCTTTCGGGGAACGGGGGATGCCGGATGTGCCTGGTCGATGTGGAAGGCCAGAGGAGGCCGGTTCCCGCATGTATGACCCTGGCGGCCGAGGGCATGAAGATCGTGACCAACAGCCCGCAGCTGACAAGCTACCGGCGCATGGTCCTCGAGCTTCTCCTGAGTGAGCGTAACCACTTCTGTTTCTTCTGCGAGAAGAGCGGGGACTGCGAGCTTCAGTCCCTCTGCTACGAGTTCGGCATAGACCACCCGAGGTTTCCGGGGATGTTCCCTCCCCTAGGCCTTGACGCGACCGCCGAGGCCCTGGCAATAGACAACAACAGGTGCATCCTGTGCGGCAGGTGTGTCCGGGTATGCAACGAGATCGTGGGCAACAATACCCTAGACTTCGCAAGGCGCGGGTCAAACACGGTCATAAACGAGCCCGACCTCCTTCCTCTCGGTCAGTCCAACTGCATCCAGTGCGGTGCATGCGTCGAGGTTTGCCCGACGGGGGCCATCTTCGGGAAGCTGAGCAGCTACAGGGGTAGAAAGGCACAGTGCATGGTGCTAAGGACCACATGTTGCGAGTGCCCGATGGCCTGCGACCTGACTGTCCATGTGCGCGACAATAACATCGTCATGATCACGGGCGGCGGGCTGCAGTCGCGGTTTGGGGGGCAGCTCTGCAAGAGGGGCCGGTTCGATCTGCTGTCCCGCAGCTACGACAGGATAGTTGCACCACGTATCGTTAGAGGCAATTCCCAGATCAAGGCCGACCTGCCTGAAGCCTTAGCCACGGCATCCAGGCTACTGCGCGAGGTCCAACGCAGGCATGGCAAGGACAGCGTGGCGGGGATCATATCGCCGCGATGCACAAACGAGGCAATCATGGCCTTCAAGGAGTTCGTCGAGAAGACGCTGAGGACCAAGAACGTGTTCATCATCGAGTCCGCATTCGGGGTCTTGAGCGACAGGATCTTGAAGGCGATGGAGAAAGAAGGTCTAGGTCGATTCTCCGAGTGCAGGACGGCAGAGCTTGCCCAAGCGGACTTGATCGTGGCGATCGGACTTGGACGGTCGGAGCCGCATCCCATCATCGCATCCAACGTAAGAAGGGCCCTCAACAAAGGCGCCCATCTGATAATCGTCGCGGGTTCAGAGAACGTCCTGTCCGCGCGCGCCAGCCTGATGATAAGCGCGGATGAGGGCAGGCTCGCACCAGTCGTGAAGACTCTGGCCAGCCTCGTCGGCGCGGCTGCCAGGGGGGACGAGCGATCCATTCAGGATACCATGCGAAAATCGTCGGATCTCCAGCATGAGGAGATGTCCGCGTTCCTGACATACGTTCGCGGGGCGAAGAAGGTCGTGACCATCGCAGGCGGGGAGATCGAGCCCGATCCCGCCGTCCTCAAGGCCGTCGCCCTCCTGGCCGCGGCCCTGGCCAAGGCCGACAATGGACCGGTGCCCGCCATCTTCCTTCGATCAGGGGGAAATGCCAGGGGCGCCCTTGACCTACTCGGCGAGGATCTCAGAAGCCTCCCCACCGATCTTGGGAAGTTCGGCATCCGGGCGGCGTACATGTTGCTTTCCGACGAAGATCCTGGGACTGTTGATCGGATCGATCTTGCGGGGTTGGAGGCCATCGTCACCCAAGCGTCCTTCGAGTCGGATCTTACCAGCAGAGCCGACGTCGTCATCCCATCCAGGACCTGGGCGGAGAGATCCGGCACCATGACCGACATCGATGGGGAAGTGAGGAAGATCAGCCAAGTCCTCGTCCCGCCCGATGGGGTCCGCTCGGACGAGGAGATCATCCACGAGCTGGCGCGACGCTGGGCGCAGGGTGCGCCGGACGAAAGCAAGGGAGGGATTGCTTGAACAAGGTCAGGATCGCCACCGCATGGTTATCGGGCTGCTCGGGCTGCCACATGTCATTCCTGAACATCGACGAGGCGCTGATGGAGGTTGCGAGCAAGGTCGAGTTCGTCAGAAGCCCCCTCGTCGACGCAAAAGAGTTCAGGCCCTGCGAGGTGGCCATCGTAGAGGGCGCGGTCTCGGACACGGACAACCTCGAAACGCTAAAGTCGCTCAGAGCAAACTGCAAGATCCTCGTGGCATTGGGAGACTGCGCCGTGTTCGGAGGGATGACCTCGATGAGAAACCTCTTCGACGCCGAGGACGTCCTGAAGCGCGGATACGTCGAGACCGAGACAACCAAGGACGGGTTCGTGCCAGTGGACCCTCCCGTCCCCAGGCTTCTGGAGCAAGCGACACCGCTAAGCGCCCATGTGAAGGTCGACGTCAACATACCGGGATGCCCTCCCCACCCGGAGTCGATCCTGCATGTGGTCACACGCCTTCTTGAGGGAAAGGATCCCAAGCTTCCTCGGGAGCTGCTGCACTTCGATTCCAGAATCAAGGTCAGGAGCGATGGCAAATGACCGCAAGGGAGATCGTCATAGACCCAGTTACGCGGGTCGAGGGGCACGGCAAGATCACACTCCAGCTCGACGAGAAGGGCAATGTGTCAACTGCCAGGTTCCATGTGACGCAGTTCAGAGGATTCGAGAAGTTCTGCGAGGGGCGGCTTTTCTGGGAGATGCCCTCGATAATGCCGAGGATTTGTGGGATCTGCAGCATAAGCCATGGCCTTGCATCCGCCAAGGCGTGCGACGCTATACTGGGGATTGAGATAACCGAGACCGCCAGGAAGCTGAGGGAACTCTTGCAGGCCGGCGAACTGATACAGTCCCATGCCCTACATTTCTTCTACCTGGCGGCTCCCGACCTGCTCTTCGGCATGGATGCCGACCCGCAGCACAGAAACGTTCTTCGCGTGATCGACGAGCGTCCCGACCTTGCCAGGATGGGGATAGGACTGAGGAGGTTCGGCCAGACCATATTCGAGAGGTTGAGCGGAGCCAGGATACACATCGACTACCCAATTCCCGGAGGAGTTAGCGGGGCCTTGAGCGCAAAGGATCGTGACTATCTGCTGGCCCACGTCAGGGAGCAGCTGGGGGCAGCGCAGACCGGCTTGGACCTTGCTCGGGATTACATTGAGAAAGGAGGCATAGAGGTAGAACGGTTCTCCAAGTTCCCGTCAAAGTATATGGGGCTTGTCGACGAAGAAGGAAACCTCGAGGTCTACGACGGGAGCCTCCGGCTCAAGTCCGCTGATGGCGAGGTGTTGGAGGAGGTTCCCTCACAACGGTACGCTTCCATCATCAGCGAAGGAGTCGAGAGCTGGTCATACCTGAAATTCCCCTACTACTCGAAGGAGTCCTTTGCGGGCGGGATGTACAGGGTCGGCCCATTGGGCCGGCTGAACGTCTGCGACGGGATCGATACCCCCCTTGCAAAGGAGGCTGCCAAGGAGTTTAAACGCGTCGGCGGCAGCCGGCCAGTCCACTCGACAATGTTCTACCACTGGGCAAGGATGATCGAGCTGCTGCACTTCGTGGAGAAAGCCCAGCAGATCCTGGAGGATGAATCGATCTGCAGCACCGACATCGTCCGATCGTGCCATCCCCAGAACACCGAGGGAGTTGGGGTCACCGAGGCTCCCAGGGGTACCCTGATACATCACTACTACACCAACGAGAAGGGGGTGATCACCCGCGTCAACCTGATCGTTGCGACGGGCCACAACAACCTTGCCATGAACAGGTCATTGACGGAGGTGGCCAAGCAACACGTTCACGGAGGCAAGATCTCCGAGGGAACCCTCAACAGGTTCGAAGCGGCGATCCGCTGCTACGATCCCTGCCTTTCGTGCTCGACCCACACAGTGGGTCAGATGCCTCTAGTCGTTGAGGTCATGTCCGCCGATGGCGAGCTGGTTGGGACGTACTGCAGGTAGCGAGGATCCCCAGGCAAGATCGGAGTCCGGCGGAGGGGGAAGGGCGCCGGCTGCGCGAATTTGCGAGATAATGCACTCCTGCCCTATTTGGGAAATGTTAAAAAGGTGAGAGGCGCCGCGGAGCCAGCGGACACGCAGCATCGATGAGAGCTGGTGCAATAGAATGGACAAGTACGTATGCACGGTATGCGGATACGTCTATGACCCTGAGAAGGGCGACCCGGATTCGGGGGTAGAGCCGGGCACTGCATTCGAGGATCTGCCTGACGACTGGGTTTGCCCGGTCTGCGGCGCCGGAAAGGACGAGTTCGAGAAACAGGAATCGTAGGAAGGCCTACTTCCCGAGAAGGACCGGTCCGGCTGGCGCCAGGCAGCAAGCTATCCTAGCCTCCGAGCACGGCCTTGCTCCTGGATGTCGTTAGGGGCATGTCCTCCGCACGGCCCGACAGCACGGAACGCACCAGCTGCAGGTCCTCCTCCACCTCTTGGACGCTGGAGAAACCCAACGCCAGCGGGTCAGTGGGCTTGACGGCCCGCAGGGCGAATGGCAGGCCGATCTCGGGCGTCACGCGCCCAGCCGCCATGGTCTTGATCGTGATCACGGGCTTGGAACTATTACAGATGATCCTCTGAACCCATTCGACCTCAAACGGACAGAGAAAGCCGATTGGGTTCAGCGGCAGGATGTAGGCTTCCACATCCTTCCCCGCTCGATCCATCGTCACGATGGTCTCGGGTCTATGGGTGCTCAGACCGGGTATCATGCCGAGGGATCGTATCTTCTCGGCGATGCGGTCATAACCCAGAAGGTCGTTCTGCGCGGGAAGGAGATTGTTGTCCGTGTACATCTGGTGCGGCATACAGATTTCCACATCGTGGTCTCGGCACCAGACGGCCCCCTGCATAACCTCTTCTGCGTTGTTCCCTCCCGGGGTGCATATCCAGTGCATCTCCAGCCCCTCGGCCCGCAGGTCGCGAAGGATGGCGTGAAGTCGATCCTGAATCCCGCTTACGACGGCGTTCACGCCAAGTTCGCATGCCCTGCCCATGATCTCCTTGATCCTGTCGTCCGTGAAGTACTGCTTCATCCACAGGTCGCGTGCCCTAGTGAAGTGGGAGAACCCGAAGAAAGGGTTCGTGCCGCATATGACCTTCGAGATCGCGAGGCCGCCAATCTGAACCGTCGGAAGGCCGCGCATGTGGGGGAACGGGATCCCTACGCTGAAAAAAGTATTCGCTGAGGCGCGGCTTTCCGGAGCTTTGAAACGAAAGGCTTCTCGCCCAGAATAGCCGGGCGCAAAGCTTTATTCTGGAGCATCCCAGAAGTGACCGTTGAGAGCGGCCATCACCTTCACGGCCATCGTTGCCACCTTTGCGCTCCTGATGAGCGCAGGCCCAGCGCATTCACAAGACCTGATAAGCATAATCGCCATGGGGCAGGTGGGACCCAAGGACTGCCCGCTCCACACCTGGTTCTCGGCCGTCCCCGACATCGACTACATTCTGGTCGTGACCAAACAGGACGTTGTGGTCATGACCGCGGAGGAGATGCAGCGATGGATACGCATCTACTTTCCCAGAAACAGGGAACAGTTGGTCAGCAAGTACGACCTCTACATCTTCATCGATTCGTGGCTCACCGGCTGGGACAGCTCGGTCCCCCTTCTCACCCCCAAGCAGGTGGACGATATCAAGTGGTCGGTCGGCGAGGCTGGGATGCCGATCTACGCGACCGGAATATGGAGTTCCGAAACCACGATGGTGAAGGGGATCCTGGCCTCAACCATGGAGGAGTACTACCCTGTCGATCTGACCAAACCAAGGCAGATGGACTCCAAGTACGTGTACAAGGTCAGGCTCAGCCGGAACCCAGACCTCCCGCCGGTCCTTACGCCCTTCCTCCCCCTCGGCATTGAGAAGTTTCAGGGACAGTGGGTGGGCCAGCTGTACCCCAAAGAGGGCACCACGGTATGGGCCACGCTCTACGAAACGAACATACCCAACCCGCCCCCGGGCGGATGGCCCTGGCTGGTCTCGTGGAGGGTCGGATCAAAGCAGACCATCTTCTGGGTTGCTGCCGACGACATGGAGGTGAAGTGGTGGTACGGCTTCTACCATCCGCCGACCCAGAATCCCTACGGCGTGGACATCCTATGCAACATCATCTACTACTCCCTTGGAAAGCCGCTTCCGGAGGACATCCTCATGCTCCACGACCTCCGCAGGCGATTCCTCGAGTTCAATGACAGAAAGGCGGTGAGCATTGGTCTGATCGAATTCGCTGAAAGGTTCAAAGCAAACACCGCCTCCCTCTGGAGGGACGTGGAGGCTGCAAACGAGCTGCAGAAGCGGGCCAGTGAAGCTTACCTCGTTCACGAGTTCTCCGACTCCCAGCAGTACATCTCACAAGGCGAGGAGGCCTTGATCAAGGTCGGCCAAAGAGCCCTCAAGCTGAAGGATGCGGCTCTGCTTTGGGTTTACGTGATCGAATGGTTGGCGGTGACGGCGGTTGGCATGGTCGCTGGTTCCATCCTTTGGACCCTCATGATCAAGAGGCGCCTTTACCGGGAGGTCGCGGCAACACGGGCAAGAGGTCTTCGCTGAACCGTTCGCCAGATCACGTACCGGTACCGGCCACGTGGCCAGTCCTGAGCGGCAGATCAAAACGGCCGAAAGCAAGAATAAGGCGGGTTGGTAGCACCAACTATGCCTTACATTCCAGGCTCGAAGCTGCGCCGATGCGCCGAATCTAACCTTGAAGAGGCCAAGAGCTTCCTCCTTGACCTCATCAGGATTCCAAGCGTGTATGGGAAGGAGGCAAAGGCACAGCGATGCGTTCGCGATTGGTTCCACGAAACCGGGTTTGAGGTTCGTGAAGTGCCGATTATGGAGGGTCTCCAACGGGATCCTGAGTACTCCCATACCGAGCGACCGGTTCGGCCCACCGGGAGGCCCAACATCGTCGTCCTGGCGGGGGGACATGGTAAGGGCGGCCGCACCCTCATACTCAACACCCATGTAGACGTTGTTCCCGCAGGATCCTGGTCCGCGGCCTTTCATCCGACCACCGATGGGAAATACGTGACAGGGAGGGGTGCTGTGGACTGCAAGGGGCAGATCGCGGCCATGTATCTTTTGCTCAAGATGATGAAGGAGCTGGGGCTCGAGCCACGTTCCCGGCTGACCTTGGAGGTGGTCGTGGAGGAGGAGATAGGGGGGAATGGCACACTCTCCTTGATCCGACAAGGTTACTCCGCTGGTGGCGCGGTTGTCCTTGAGGCGACGGACCTTACCGTCTGCCCCGCCAATCGGGGGGCGGTCTGGTTCAGGGCCACCGTACGCGGTAGGCCGGTCCACATGGCCAGGAAGAGCTCGGGGGTGAGCGCCATCGACAAGGCGATCGACCTGGTGCGGCTCCTCTACATCTTCGAAGGCGAGCTTGCCGAAGCAAGCAAGGATCAGCCGCTTTTCGCCGAGTACGAGCAGCCCGTACAGGTCAACGTTGGGCGACTCACGGCGGGGGACTGGCCCTCAACGGTCCCGGGCCTAGCGGTCCTGGAAGGCGGCGTCGGATTTCTGCCGAACAAGGATCTCGAGGCCGTCAAGAGAGAGCTGCTCCGTATCCCCGCAAGGGGTGACCAGTGGCTTGCGACGCATACGACCATCGAGTTCCCAGCCCTTCACAACGACTCCTACCAGACCCCAGTCGGGCACCCGCTCGTCTCCGGGATGGTTGAGTCTTGCAAAGCTGTCGGCATCCCGACCAGGATCCGGGGCCTTATCGCAAGCTGCGATGCCAGGCTGTTCAACAAGGTGGGCGGCATGCCGACGGTAGTCTTCGGTGCAGGCCAGATCGAACAGGCCCACTCCGACGGGGAGAGGATCAGGGTCGGCGACCTGGTGCTTGAGGCATGCGCGCTTTTGGAGTTTCTTCGCAGGTGGTGCGGACTGCAAAACGTAGGACGGGCCTAGAGGCGGACCAGCAGACGGGTCCCTAAGAAAGCTTCATCCCGATGCGAAAACTCGGCCCGAGAGCCCTAACGGGGTCTAGCTTGCGTTGGGGGTCAGATGATCGCCAGATTTCGCCTTGCTTGAGTGTTTTGCTTTCGCCTTGGCCTGCGGTTGATGGGCGCCGCCCGTTGAGGCGAGATATATGCCAGATCTTAGACCTATCAAGAACCCGATGTATGCGCCCACCCCGGCTATGAGCACAACCTCAAGAACCGTCGCATGGAAATCCAAGACAACCATCCTATGCCGTCTAGGCAGGAATTCGTCCTTTTAAATAAGGCCCGCACTTGCGGCGCATCGGTTGCGCGACTCGCAGCCCCTTCCCGAGGTTCGGTGATGCTTCGATACACAATCATTAAGAGAGGAAACACCCGAGGGGGGTCCCAAGGTGATCGCGTGTACGGAGTCGGGATCGTAGGCGCGGGCTGGGTTGCAACCGAACATATCAGGGCCTTCCAGGCCAACCCCGATTGCCGGGTCGTCGCCATCTGCAGCAGCTCCCTGAAGAGCGCGAGGGCAAAGGTCCGGGAGATGAAGCTGTCAGCCGAGGTCTGCAAGACCTACGATCAGATGCTTCGAAGGCCGGACGTGGACATAGTCTCGATAGCCACACCCAACAACCTCCACTTCGAGGAGGTTCTCAAGGCTTCGGCCGCGGGCAAACACATGCTGATCGAGAAGCCGGCCAGCCTGGAACTAGATCAGTTGGCCAAAATCCGTGATTCCGTGAGATCCTCCGGCGTCAAGACGGTGGTTGGCTTCGTGCTCAGGTGGAATCCGCTCTTCCAAGTAATCAAGGCCCTGATCAACGACGGCGCCATAGGGCGCATATACTACGAGGAGGCCGACTACCAGCATAACATAGGTCCATGGGCAAGGGGTTGGAAATGGTACAGCAAGCTCGATCTGGGCGGGGGCAGCCTGCTCGGCGCCGGGTGCCATGCCGTCGATGCCCTGAGGTGGTTCGCAGGCGAGGGGCCCGAGAAGACGATGGACATCGTGCAGGTACACGCCTATTCGGGCGGCTACCGACGCCAGAGGGGCGAGATCGACTACGACGGGTTCATCGTGGCCATAATGAAGATGAAGAGCGGCGCGATAGCCAAGGTCTCCTCCAACTGGGATTGCGTGATGCCCTACCGATTCCCCATCGAGATATTCGGGGACCAGGGGACCATCAAGGACAACCGAGTCTACTCGAACAAGTTCCCGGGCCAGACTGATTTCGTCACGATCCCGACCATACTGCCGGACAGCGGTGAGGTCACGCACCATCCGTTCCAACCCGAAATCAACCACCTCGTCGAGTGCATCAAGGCCGGCAGGGAAAGCCACTGCAACCTGGAGGATTCCATCAATACGCACGAGGCATGCATCGCGGCCAATATGTCCGCCGCCACGGGCAGGACGATCGATCTTCCTTTGATCTAGGCCTCTTGCGAGAAACCCAACGAAAGGGGCCCTGGAAACGATGCCCTTTACAAGAGAGGCAACCAGCCCGTTTTGGTGCCGAAGAAGAGGCCGGACTCCCTGCACTTCCTCATGTCCCTTCACGGCCTGTATGAGGAGATGAGAGACGAGGGCTGGCACTGCCCGTCCGATCATCATCGTTCCACGCAAGATCGCGAAGACCGCAAGGTGCATGTTAGTTCCGACTTTTCAAAGGGAGCGGGAAGGCAGGCACTCGTCGTTGAGGGGTAGTCGGGTCGCCTCTATGCCTACAGCTGGATGAGGTTGCAGTCGGCGATCGACGAGGAGACTCTGCCGCGCCCCACAACTCTCGGGTCTTGCGCAGGCACGATATTCTTGGGTCAGAAGAGGCGCATCCGTCTGGCATCGACCGCTTTCTCGTGACGCGTCTGCGCGCTGGGGACTAGATCAGATCCCCTAGGACCGCATCCGTCACCTCAAGCAACGAGCGTTCAAGGCCGGGTCCGAATCCGAGGCTCCTAGCTACCCCGACCTCGTATCCCCCCTCCGAGAATGCCCGGTCGGTTGGCAAGTAACCGAGGTAGTCGTTGGCCAGCTCGACAACGACGGCCTTGATTCCCCGGGACTTGGCACGCGACTTGATCTTCAGGCCCGTCTCGACAAAAACCTCGCCCGGCAGTCCGATCAAAGCAATGTCGCCGACCCTGATTCCCTGGACCTCGGCTCTTGCGAAGCCCTCCTTCGCGTAGGCGAGAGCCCTCTTGGCAAACGAGAGCTCCAACCCTGCTTTGTAGAGCTGCTCGGGGAGGCCCCCGCTTTTCTCCAATACCGGTAGATTCCGCTCAAGCTCGGCTATGCGCCGGCAGATCTCTGCCTCGGAGACGGCTGGCTGGACGGTTATCTCGAGTTCCTCGGATGCGAAACGAAGCTCTGGCTCTCTGAGGACACGGGCTTTCGAGAGAACGCACTGGGCAGCTGAGGCTAGGCTTTGGCCCAAACTCATCGCCTCAGAGAACGTTCCCCCCGACCTGTCGTAGACGTCGCCGCCCGCTTCGAGCCTAGCTCTCAGGCTGCGTGTGAAGGGGTTTACGTCCCCGCATGCACCGTTGGTGAAGAGACATATTCCGCCGCTTCTTCTCTCCATCGCTCGCATGGCGTACCCTGGATAGTCGGCGGAGACCAGGTAGTTGTCAGGCCCTAGGACGACGGCGTGGCACGAGAAGTTCAGGAGATGCGTCGTGTTCCCATCCCTTGATCTCCACCTTACTGCTACGAGCTCTGGGTCTAGCGGGCCCCCTTTGGGGTCTCGCCGATTTATGGTCAGCCCCTCGGTGATGCAGGAACCGAAGGCAAACCTCGCCTCTGCCATGCTGGAAGCGGCCCGCGTCAACGTCCTGCATATCGCAGACGACATCTCCGTCATCCAGGTCCCCATCCTCCCGTAGCCGAGGTCTGGCACTGGGCCGGAGTGGGTGTGGAAAGCGCATACCATGATGTTGTTGGCTGGGTATCCAAGCCTTCCCGCGGCCTCTCGCACCGCGGTGGTCGTCTCGGGCGTCACGCCTATCAGGTCGCACGAGACAATCCCGCCCCTGGTCTTGCCGTCGTCAAGAAGGAGTACGCGCGCATTGAGATGATCGTGGATGCCCGTCGAGAAGGAGGATCGCGTCGAATACCCAGCCAGGGGCGACCCCACGGGAGGCGTGATGCGGACCTTGCTTGCGCCTACCTTCATGGGCGGAAGAGGGAGATTCCGCTTGAAATATGCGAGCCGATCGCCTCAACGATCCCAAGACTTGCCTGGGCCACCGCTTCCTCCCGGATGATCGTTCACGTGGGACCGACATTTTTCAGCGCCGGCTGGCACCGAATCCCGCACGGTCCGCTTCCAAACTTGGCGGAGTCTTGGCGACTGGTGGGTTGATTTGGACGAAGGGCTTCTGGCGGGCACGGCCCGGGTCGACATAACCCCGAAGGTGGGCTCGGAGCTCATAGGGTACTTCCAGCCCAGGGTATCGACGGGCGTCGCTGCTCCACTGTACGCGACGTCCGCGGTCATCTCTTCGGGGCGAAGAACGGTCGCCCTCGTTTCATGTGACCTGATAGGACTGCCTCGGATCTGGGTTGATGAGGCCAAGCGCCTGGTCTACGACAGGACCGGTCTTCCACCCGACGCGGTGATGATAGCCTGCACGCACACCCACACAGGCCCCTGCACAACCAGCATATTCTCCTCCAATGCCGATGAGGACTACCTATCCCGCCTGCCGGGTCTGATCGAAAGGTGCGTGGCGGGTGCCCATGCAGGGATGCAGCCCGCAACCCTCAGGACGGCAAGGGATAGTGAGGCTTCCCTGGTCTTCAACAGGCGCTTCAGGATGAAGGACGGATCGGTCAGGACCAACCCCGGGGTGCGAAACCCGGAGGTCGTCGAGCCGGCCGGCCCCGTCGACCCCGAGATCCTGGCCATCATCATCCGAGATTCCAGGGACAAGATCATGGGCTGCATCTTCAACTATTCAAACCACGTCGATGTCATAGGCGGAACGATGATCAGTCCCGACTATCCGGGGATGCTCGCTGAGCTTTTCAGAAAGCGCTTCGGCCCCTCCTCCAACCTCATCTACCTCAACGGCGCTTGCGGCGACGTCAACCACATCAACATCCGCGGCGCGCGGACCCAAGGGGGACCCTCCCAGGCAAGAATGATGGCGAGCATGCTCTTCAGGGATCTCCTCGATATGGTCAGGAAGAACGGGCCCTGGTCTCAGCCCGACGTGGGGGGACTTTCCAAGAGGGTCAAGCTCCCGGTCCGCAGGGTTCGCTCGGCCGATCTTGATCGCGCGATGACCATCCTTCAAGGGGAGAGTGGTTGGGGGACGGATGTCGTTTTCGCCCGCGAGATCGTGCATCTGTCGCATGACCGCCGACGTTCCATCGATACTGTCGTCCAAGCGATCAACATCGGGGAAACCGTGTTCGTCGGCATCCCGGGCGAACCATTCGTCGAGATTGGACTAAGGCTGAAGGTCGGATCCCCATTCGAATATACAGCGATAGCGGAGCTTGCCAACGACTACGTAGGGTATCTGCCGACCGACAGGGCGTTTCAGGAGGGCGGCTATGAAACAACGCTGGCCCGCTCTAGCCGGGTTGGTCCAGGAACCGAGGCCATCTTGCTAGAGGCCGCTCAGGATCTCGCACGCAAGCTTCGCAGCAAGAGACAAGCGCGGGGAATGCAGCGTGGCGGCTGAAGATTGGCCCCTTTGGCCAACGAAGCCGATGTTGGCGCGGACTGCAGCCCGGGCATTCTCGAACCCCGAATGGCTTTTCGAGATCAAGTGGGACGGCGTCAGATGCCTCTTGCACCTTTACTCGGGGAAGATCAGGCTCCAATCCAGGAGTCTTAGGGACATCACCTGGACTTACCCCGAGTTCACGGATCTTTCCCGCGCGATCAGTGCACGTCTGGCCGTGATCGACGGAGAGATCGTCGCCCTTGATGCACGCGGCAAGCCGTCCTTCAGGCTTTTGCAGGGCAGGATCAACCTTACCTCGGAATCCGAGATCAAGAGATTTGCGGCGAGAACCCCGGCAACGATCTACGCGTTCGACCTCCTGTACTTGGATGGCCGGATCCTGATGAATGAGAGACTTGACGAAAGGAAGCGCCTTCTGCGGAAGATCCTGGTGGATTCGCCTCGGCTCAAGTACTCCGACCATATCGAGGCTGACGGAGAGGCCTGCTTTTCGGCTGCCAAGGCCATGGGGATCGAGGGCATCATGGCGAAAAGGAAAGACAGCCGATACGAACCCGGAGAAAGATCCGGCAACTGGCTGAAGATACGCATCGAGACGAGGGACGACTTCGTCATAGGCGGTTGGACCCCGGGGAAGAGGGGCAGAAGCCGGTTCTTCGGTGCCTTGCTGCTGGGCCAATACCAAGCCGGCAAGCTCCGCTATGTGGGAAAAGTTGGGACAGGTTTTGACGGGAGGCAGTTGGCCGAGATCCGCAAGAGCTTGGACGACCTGTCGACGGACGCTCGGCCCTTCGCCGACGACCCCAAGCAACCGGATGCCCGTTGGGCTGTGCCGCGCATGGTATGCGAGGTGAGGTTCTCGGGAAGGTCGGACGGCGCCATCAGATTCCCAGTCTTCTTGGGCCTCCGCCCGGACAAGGAGGCAAGAGACGTCCTGCTACCGGTCGAGCCATCGGTCGAGCCCCCGGAGCGGGTCTCAACGAGGGGACGGGTATCGGTATCCAACCCGGACAAGGTTTTCTGGCCGGCGGCGGGCCACACGAAGGCCGACCTCTTCGACTACTATATGAAGGTGGCCGACGCAATCCTTCCCCATCTCAGGGATAGGCCCCTGACGTTGTACAGGCAGCCCGATGGCATCGCCGGCGAGAGCTTCTTCCAGAGAAACCGCCCTGCCTCGGCGCCGGAATGGATAGTATCCAAGCAGATCGAGGGCGACCAGCACGCCGGCGTCGATTCGATACTCTGCCAAGATGCCGAGACCCTGGCGTGGCTGGCAAACATGGGCTGCATAGAGCTGCACCCCTGGCTGTCCAGATGGAATCAGCCGGACAGGCCCGACTTCGTGGTGTTCGACATCGACCCGGTTGCCCCGGCCGGGTACCGCGATGCTTGCAGGGTTGCTCTCCTGTTGAGGGACACCCTGTCGGATGTCGGATTCCGCACATACGTGAAGACCTCCGGCAAGCGCGGCCTCCATGTCTACCTTCCGATAAAGAATGAGCTGACTTACGAACAGACCCGATCCTTCGCGGCCCGGGTGGGCGAACACCTTGCATCCGATCTTGGAGACCGCTTCACGATGAGCCGAAGACCGAATGACAAGGAGGGAAAGGTATTCTTGGACCCAGCGCAGAATGGCTGGGGCAGGACGCTTGCATCGGCCTACAGCCTCCGTTCAACGCCGGGCGCCACCGTCTCAACCCCGATAACATGGGACGAGTGCGAGTCCTGTGTCGACCCTGGCAACTTCAACATAAGGTCTGTACCGGAGCGCCTGGAAAAGATCGGGGATCCTTGGGAGCGCATGGCCAGGGATGCGCAACCCGTCCGCCGAATTCTCGGGCTGGAAGAGTAGCCGACTCGCTTCGCGATCTCGCTCGAGCATGAGGACGCCCCGGCCAAGTTCCAAGGCGATCGATAGCCGCTCCCGACGGCAAACATTTCTCAACCCTCGCTAGAGGGCTGCGCGGAAGTTCGCTTGTCGGGAGGGTGCGCTTGAAGACCGGCCTTGAGGATATCGTCGGCCTCGTGTTCGACTTGGATGGGACCCTTGTGGAATCGTATGCGGCCCACATCAAGTCTTGGATTGCCGCCGTTGCCTCCTTTGGCGTAAGTGCCGAGGAGAAGGATATCCGGCCGCATTTGGGCAGATCAAGCGAAGACATAGCACGTGCCCTGCTTGGCGAGCGTTCGCAGGATGTGCAGAAGGCCTTCCGCCTGAAGGACGAGATCTATCTGAAGATCCTTTCAACCGAGTTGAAACCGGTCAGTGGGGCCGTGGACACCTTGGCGTCCCTCAAAGCCAGGGGCTACCGCATATCGATCGCTTCCTCGAATCCCGCGGTCGTCATCACGAGAAGCCTTGAGGCCGTGGGGCTGAACCGACTGGTGGATTCCATCGCGAGCCAAGATGAGGTAACGAGGGGCAAGCCCCAGCCGGATCTCCTGCTTCTCTCGGCCAAGAAGCTCGGCTTGGATCCAGGGAAGTGCCTTGCCGTGGGCGACACCGCCTACGACGTCTTGGCCGGAAGGGCCGCGGGCATGAAGACCGTTGCATTCTCGGGCGGCGTCCAGGGCATATCCGAGCTGCGCAAGGCAGCGCCGGACCACTTGATACGAGATCTCCGCGAACTGCTCGTCCTTCTTCCCAGCATGGTCAGGAAAACCTAGATCCGGTGAAAGAAAACATCCTCCGGGTCCCGGTTTCCCAGTTCCTCCAGGAGAGCCCGCCAGAGTTCCCGGGCAACCGGCACGAACTCCTCCTTCTCCAACATCCTCTCGAGCCTGGGTCTTCCCACAAATCGCGTCTTCGCCGGATCGACCTCGTCGCTGGGCCTGATCTTGCCCCCCACCCTCGCCACGAAGCAGTGGGAAGTCTCGTAAGCATCCGGCGAGTAGACGGGCCTGCCGAAAGGTCGTATGAGAGGTCCGTTCCTGTTGGCCACGGTCACGCCGACCTCCTCCTCCAACTCGCGGGCCGCGTCCTCGAGTAGTGCCCGTTGAAGATCGAAGAGCAGCCCCAGACGGAACGACACATGCCCTGAGGCGGAGTCCGTGTAGGCCCCCGGGTAGGATTCCCTGGTTGGCGACCTTCGTTGGACTAGGAACCTTCCGCGCGCGTCCATCGCAAGCACTCGGACCACGAGGTGGTGTACGCGGTCCTTGTGCGCGCGATCCCTAGACAAAGGGAAGATCGTTCCCTTCGCGCCGATGCAAGCCAAGACTTCCTCCCGGCCGTGGGTCTCCAACGCACACGCCCTGTAGCCGCTAGAGGCTGAGGATCTTGGCCAACGCGGATCCAGTGTCGTAGATCATCTTCGTGGGGAAGAATTTGTAGGCTCCCAGCTCCGCAACGATGAAACCGTCGTAGCGCACTTCCCTGAATGCCTTCATGACCTCAGGCCAGTTTACGTCCCCCTGAAGGAGGTAGGTGAAACCGGTTATGTTGCCTATCTTGGTGGAAAAGTCCTTCACGTGGACGCACGAGATGTATTCCCCGAGTACCCGTATCCAGTCCTGGGGGTACGCGAAGAGGAGGACGTTTCCGACGTCGAAGTAGGCTTTGACATGTTCGCTTCCGATCTCCTCCAAGTACCTCCTGAACTCCAGAGGGCTTAGGAGAAACTTGTTCCAGACGTTCTCGACCCCGATGTTTACGCCGAGGTCCTCGGCCTTCGGAGCCAACTGCTTGATTGCCTTCTGGGACCTCTCGTAGGCCTGGGCGTATCCGACCTCCTCGGTGACGACCGCGGGAACGACGAGCACCGTCTTCGCCCCAAGCACCGACGCAGCCTCAAGGCTCTTCTCCACAGCCATCATGCCCTTCTTCAGCGTCGCCGCGTCCGGCGATGAGAGGGGGTACCTCCAGCCCAGGCCGCTGGCGAGGCTCGGTGCTTCCAGTCCGAAGCTCTCTATCTTCTCCCGGTAGGATCTAATCGTGGCTTTGGCCGTGTTGAGCGTCAAGAGGCCTTCCTCAGATATCGCCAGCTCTATGCCTTCGAATCCTGCGTCTTTGGTCAGACGGAGCATCTCGTCCAATCCCGTGCCGCTGGGAAAGCCCCACGCATTCATCGCCTTCTTCATGGGCATGCCCTCGGGATTGGAGCATAGGTCTGGTTTGAAATGTTTTGCCCAAGGCAGGGCAGCGCAGGGGTCGGTTGGACGCGGGGAGGATATGAGCCACCATGTCACGGCTTGCAGGCGAGGCCGCGGATCGCTAAGGGTTCTTCATCCGCTCCATCTTCTCGGCTATGAGGCGGTTCGTCAGGATCGGGTCGGCCCTCCCCCCGCTCTTCTTCATGACCTGGCCGACGAGGTGGTTCCTTATCTTGGGGTCAGAAAAGGCCTGCTGGACGACTGAGGGAAACTCGGCGAAGACCTCATCCACGATCTCCTTCAGGACCGCGATGTCCGTGATCCTCGTGAGCTTTGCCGCCTCGACGATGTCGCGCGGTTCCCTGCCGGTCTCGAGCATCTCCCTCATGACCGTCTTCGCTATCTTCCCGCTGATCGTCTTATCGTCTATGAGCCTTAGCATATCGACGATATGGCGGGGGGTGATCTTGAGCTCATCGATCTCAAGGCCCCTCTTGTTCAAGAAGCCCAACAGCTCGGTCATGAGCCAGTTCGACACCTTCTTCGGCTCGTTGTAAAGTCTCACGCATTCTTCGAAGAAGTCGGCAAGCCGCTTGCTGGCCGTCAGGACGCCGGCGTCGTACTCAGGTAGACCGTACTGGGAAACGAATCGTTCCGCCCTGGAGTCTGGCAGCTCCGGCATCATCCGTCTGACTGATTCGACCATCTCGCTGGTGATCCGGATGGGCATCAGGTCGGGGTCTCTGAAGTAGCGGTAGTCCTCGACGGTCTCCTTGGACCTCAATGAGACGGTGATCTTTCTAAGTTCGTCGTAGTGCCGGGTCTCTCTGCCAACGACGACGCCCCTCTTGCGGAGGCTCTTCTGCCTCGTGACCTCGAAGCCGAGTGCCCTTTGGACTGCCTTGAAGCTCGTGATGTTCTTGATCTCAACCACCTTGCCGCCCCCGACGGAGATGTTGGCGTCGAACCTCATGGATCCCTCGAGGCTTCCGTCAGTAACGCCCAGATGTTCTACGATGCTTCTCAGCTTCTGCGCGAACAGCCTTGCTTCCTTCGGTGAGGATATGTCGGGGGCCGTGACTATCTCGCAGAGCGCGATCCCGCTTCTGTTGTAGTCGACCAGGGTCTCAGGGGAAGTTGTGATCGAGCCCTTGAAGACGTTCCTTCCCGGATCCTCTTCAAGCTGGATCCTCCAGATCCTGATCTTCTTTCTCTGTCCGTCGGCCTTCAGCGTCAGGTAGCCGCCCCTAGCAAGCGTCCTGGAGCCGTCGGGGGCCTCGTACATCGAGATCTGGTAGTTCTTCGGGAGGTCGACGTACGTGTAGTTCTTCCTGTAGAAGGAGCATGTCTCCGGGATTTCGCAGTTCAGCGCGTTCGCAATCATCAGCCCGAGCTCAAAGGCCCTCCGGTTTGGCACGGGAAGCGTTCCCGGAAGCCCAAGGCATACCGGGCAGACGCTCGTATTAGGCTCAAGTCCCCTGTAGTCGGCTGAGCAGCCGCAGAAAAGCTTGGTTTTAAGTTTGGTAAGCTGGACGTGGCACTCGAGCCCGATCTTGACGTAGTCTTGGTCTTCCCCCGAAGCGATATTCTCCATTCGCCACTCGTTCGAACCGGTTCAAAATAACCTTTATATGTGTCTCCAGGGAAACGACGCGCCAAACAGTGGTGTGCTTGGCCTCGGGGGTTCTACTAGGGGATATTGGGGCGAAGGTACTCCTGGGGGTCGCGATGTGCACGGCCCTAGCGTACGGCGGCTACAAGAAGAAGGCGCTGGATGCGAGCGGCGCGGCGCTTTCATGGATTTTCGGCTTTCTCATAATTCTCCTTTGCGACGTATCATGGTTCCTGCTGATCCTCATTTTCTTCGTGTCCGGGGCTGCTGCAACGAGGTACAAGTACAAGGCGAAGGAGAAGCTGGGCGCAGCCGAGCAGAGGTTGGGGATGCGCTCGTGGGAGAACGTTCTGGCAAACGGCATGTCGCCGCTGCTCTTCGTGGTCTCCGAGTTCCTACAACCGGGGGCCATCTTCCTTGCCGGTTACCTTGGAGCTGTCTCAACGGCAATGGCGGACACGCTGTCCAGTGAGATAGGGCTGACCAGTAAGAGCCACCCCTGGCTGATCACCACCTTCAAGAGGGTGAAGCCCGGGACGCACGGGGCCATATCGGTAAAGGGAACTCTCGCCAGCCTAGTTGGTTGCGTGGCGCTCGGTTTCGTTGCCTGGGTGCTAGGAATGGAGACCGACTGGAGCTTTCCCGTGGTGATGCTGACCTGCGTGGTGGGCGGGATGGTGGGATGCACCCTCGACAGCATCCTTGGGGCGGTCTTCGAGTTGAAGGGGAGGATGTCGAACTCTCAGGTCAACCTCGCCTCCACCATCGGTGGCGGCATCGCGGCAATGGCCGCCTTCCTCGTCCTCTAGCTCGACTCCATTATCGCATCTGCAACGAAGATGGACTTCGAGGGCGAATAGGACTCGACTTCCCGAATGGTTTCAAGGGCAAAGCGGCCGACTGAGCCGAGTTCGTCCTGGATCTGGCGTCTTGCCGCTGATCTTGTCGCAAGCCTGTAGTAATGCAGATGGCCTCCAGGCTTGAGTGCGGCGCACGCCGATCGTAGGAACTCAAACGATGACTCCGGGAGGTTCATGATTATCCTGTCGAACTTGCCAACCTCTTTCGCGATCTGGGGAACCAGAATCCGCGAGTTGCCCTGCCTAGCGGATACCTTCCAGGCGCGGTTAAGCCGGATGTTCTCCAACAGGTACCTGACGGCATCATCGTTCTTGTCGACGGCGTAGACCCTGGCGGAGTCGCGCCGAAGCGACTTTGCGATGGAGATGGAGAACGGCCCGATCCCCGCGAACATATCAAGCACCAGATCGTCATCCTTGGCAAGACCTGCAACCCGCGCACGTTCACCAGCCAGCCTTGGGTTGAAGAAGACTTTTGCCAGATCGAGCTTGAATCGCAGCCCGTTCTCGGCGTGTATCGTTTCCAGGGACGGCTTTCCTGCCAGTATCTCTAGGCCCCTGAGCCTCCTTTCTCCCGAGATCGCTGAGACCTTCATGGCGACCGTCTCCACGGGGGCCCAGGATAGAAGAGCCTCACCTATCTCATGCTTTCTCCCGAGAAGGGGCGGGGGCAGGGCGATCACCAAGATGCGCCCGATGACGTCGTATGACCGTCCCATGAGGGAGATGTCATCCTTGGATAGAATTGCGCCGAGGGCCTCCTGAAGGCTTCTTGGCCGAGCTGGCCTGGGCTCGAATTCGCATCTAACGAGCTGTGAACCGGGGGGACAGATGCCGGCCAAACGGTCCCCGTCGACCTGTTTCAGCGGGAAGATCAAGTCTCCGTCGCGCCTGATGATCCTCCTTGATCCGTCAAGAAGGCCCAGTGAGACTAGGAGCCTTCGGCACCTCTCGCCCTGGCTGCAGTTAACCATCAATCCGTTCGGCCTGCAGGTCTCGTTCATCTTGGATGCCCTTGTCGTTGCGCGTTAATAATCTTGGTCAGGAGGAAGGGAGACCGAGCAGCCTTCCCTGGACTGGGAAACCAAAAGGCAGATGGATAAGAGATATATTCGTTCATCCGGGCTTGGTGAGCGGAATCGGAGAAGGACGGCTTGTCGACCTTGGCCATGAAGGCGAGGACGGACGATCTTGCAACCGAGCTTAGGCATCTGGCGAAGGCCGAGAATATCTCCGCCCGCAAGCTCTCCAGCCTGATAGCGACGGGCAGGGTCGTGGTCCTGCGGAGTTCATTGAGGGCCGATGTTGTGCCGGTGGCGATCGGGGAAGCCATGAGCGTCAAGGTAAACGCCAACCTTGGCACCTCGATCGACATCAGCGACATCGATGAGGAGATGGCGAAGGCCAGGACCGCCCTGGAGAGCGGGGCCCACACGCTGATGGACCTTAGCACGGGTGAGGACGCCGGATCCCTCAGAAGGAGGTTAATCTCTGAGTTCACCTGCCCGATCGGCACCGTTCCCATCTACGACGCCGCCTTGGAGGCGCGGCGGAAGGACGGCAGCTACGTCGAGCTCGACGAGGACCGGATCTTCTCCTCCGTGGAGAAACATGCCTCCGACGGAGTCGACTTCTTAACCTTACATGCGGCTGTCACGAAGAAGACCGTTGAAGCTTTGAGGAAGTCGGGCAGGATACTGGGGGCGGTCAGCCGGGGAGGCGCCTTCATTGCAGCCTCCATCATACATTCGGGACGGGAGAATCCCCTCTACGAGAACTACGATTATCTGCTCGATCTCGCCGCGAAGTACGGGTTCACCATAAGCCTGGGCGACGGCCTCAGGCCCGGATGCATCCACGATGCTTCGGACAGGGCCCAGCTGGAGGAGCTGATGCTTTCGTCCGAACTGGTTAAGAGAGCCAGGGAGCGCGGCGTACAGGTGATGGTCGAGGGGCCTGGGCATGTTCCCCTAGACCAGATAGAGGCAAACGTTAGAATCGAGAAGACCGTGTGCGATGGAGCTCCCTTCTACGTCCTTGGCCCCCTCCCGACTGACGTGGGGGCCGGATATGACCACATAACTGCCGCGATAGGCGGGGCTGTTGCGGCCTGGGCGGGCGCGGACTTTCTTTGCGTCGTCACCCCGGCCGAACATCTATGCCTTCCCAGCGTAGAGGACGTAAGGCAGGGGGTGATCGCCGCACGCATAGCCGCCCACTGCGGCGAGGTGGCCAGAGGGAGGGGGCGGGACTGGGATGATTCGATCTCAAGGGCGCGAAAGGACCTCGACTGGAGGAGGGTAATGGAGCTCTCGGTGGACAGGCAGGAGTCCGCTAGGCGCCGGTCGGCCAGGCCATCGCACGATCCTCGGGTCTGCAGCATGTGCTCGGACCTGTGTGCGATCAAGATCCTCGATGACTATCTGCGGGGTGCCTGAACGAGGTGGTTCGGTTGAGCAAGATCGGAGTCTCGGTTATCGGCGGAAGCGGCTACACGGGGGCGGAGTTGCTGAGGATCTTGGCGCGGCACGAACGCGTCAAGATACTTCATGTGACCTCAAGGGAACTTTCCGGAACGCCCGTCGCGCAGAGGCTGCCGAACCTCAACTGGTTGGACTTGGAGTACGAGATGCCGATCCCCAAGGAGCTCTCCGATTCTGATGTGGCGTTCGTATGCGCTCCCCACACCGCTTCCATGGAGATAGTGCCCCAACTGCTGGAGCATTGCAGGGTCGTGGACATCTCGGCCGATTACCGGCTCAAGGACAGAAAGCTCTACGAGACGATATACCAGGTGAAGCACACGAGTCCCGAGCTTGAGTCGGTCTACGGCCTGCCCGAGCTCCACCGGGAAGAGATCGCTGCAGCCGATCTGGTGGCCAATCCAGGATGTTACCCGACCGGAGCAGTCCTGGCTCTGGCCCCGCTCGTTCGAGAAAGGTTGATCGAGGACGACAGAATCGTGATAGATGCGAAGTCGGGTAGTTCGGGCGCTGGGGTGAAACCGTCCGCGTTCACCAGCCACGCGGAGTGCGCCAACGCCGTCAAACCCTACAACGTGACCAACCACCGCCATACCGCCGAGATCGACCAGGAGCTATCCTTGGTTGGGGGGAGGAACATCACGGTGAACTTCACGCCCCACCTCGTGCCGATCCCGCGGGGCATCTTGACGACCTGCCACACCTTTCCAACCTCGAGCTTGAGCGAGGAGGAGATCCGGCGTCTGTATCTCTCCTTCTACAAAGATTGCCCGTTCGTCAGGGTCAGATCCGAAGTGCCGGACCTTCGTGGCGTTCCAGGGTCCAACTTCTGCGACATAGGCTTCAGCCTTGACCGGAGGACGGGGCGGTTGGTAGTCGTGTCCGCCATCGACAACCTGACGAAGGGCGCATCCGGCCAGGCCGTCCAGAACATGAACATCATGTTCAAGTTCCCTGAGACCCTCGGGCTGGACTCCCTCGGCCTGTACCCGTAGGTGGTCGATCGATGGAGTGGGTCGACGGCGGGGTGACATCTCCGGAGGGGTTCAGAGCATCCAGCGTGCGGGCCGGGATCAAGAAGGAAGGACTGGACCTCGTCGTGGTGGACTGTCCGACCGGAGCCGCCTCCGCGGGACTTTTCACCTCCAATGCAGTCAAGGCGGCGCCCGTCATCGTTTCGATCCGGAACCTAAAGAGGTCCGGAGGAAGGACCCGGGCCGTCGTGATCAACTCGGGGAATGCGAACGCGTGTAACGGAAGAAGAGGAATCGAGGATGCGTACCGCATTGCCAGGAAATGTGCAAGATCGCTCAACACGTCGGTTTCGAGGGTTCTTCTAGCATCGACAGGCGTGATCGGCCGGCCTTTGCCGGTGGACAAGGTCCTTGCCGGGCTGGATCTGGCAATTCCCAACCTTGACTCGTCCAGATCGGCCTCCAAGGCGGCTGCGTCGGCCATAATGACGACGGACAGGGTACCCAAGGAAGCGGCCCTGAGGGCGACGGTGCGAGGCCGCTACTTCACCATCGGCGGGATGGCCAAGGGAGCAGGGATGATCCACCCGAACCTAGCAACCATGCTGGGCGTTGTGACCACGGACGCTAGGATCGAGCCTCACCTTCTTGCCCGAGTCCTCAAGGAGGTGGCAGACGAGAGCTTCAACATGATTTCCATCGATAGGGACACGAGCACGAACGACACCCTGATCGCCTTGGCCAGCGGCCTCTCGCCCGCCCCCGAGATCCGGGACAAGGGCGGGGGTCTGGGGGTCTTCAGAGAGGCCCTTTCGCAGGTCTGCATCAGCCTCGCAAAACAGATGGTGCGGGACGGTGAGGGGGCAACGAAGATCTTCGAGGTCGAGGTTTCCGGGGCAAGGACTCAGGCTGATGCGCGTGTATGTGCCCGCACGATCGCAGGTTCAAATCTTGTCAAGTCGGCCATCTTCGGATGCGACCCCAACTGGGGTAGGATCATGGCGGCCGCTGGTTACTCGGGGGCAGAGGTCAAGCAGGACAAGGTGAGAATCTCCCTTGAGACGTTGGACGGTGGGGCACTGGATTGGGTTATCCGCGGACAGCAGGTGTCGGATGACAGAAATGAGCTGGCACGCAAGCTGCTGGGCGGAGAGAGTTTCCGGATCAAGCTGGACCTGGGCCTAGGACGATTCAGGGCCACGGCGTGGGGCTGCGATCTTACCTACGATTACGTCAAGATCAACTCTCAGTACACGTCCTGAGAGACTTGAAATGGCGGCCCAGGATCTCCGAGACCTTCAGCAGGTCCTGCCCACATACGACGACGGTTGCCTTTCGGGCAACTTTCTCCGAACTCGGGTTAAACGCCACGGAGAAAGGAACGGACTCGAACATCCAGACGTCGTTCTCATCATTGCCGACGCACGCGCAGCATTCCAGGGGGATGCGAAGCTCCCGGGCGGTTTGACGAAGCACGAGCCCCTTCTGGTCAAAGCCACACCTTACCCTAACCCTGCCAGTGATCCTGCCGTTCGCAACCTCAACCTCGTTCGCCACGACCATCGCGATGCCGAGCATGCTCGCCGCCCGCTCGGCGACGGCCGAAATCCCAGTACTTATGATCATCGTCGCAACCCCGAGCGAGTGCGCCCGGGAGACTAGTTGAGACGCTCCTGTTCTGGGCCGAAGACTCGAGAGGTATCCGCTCAGTGCGGAGGCGTCCTTTCCCTCCCAGAGTGCTGCATCCATTCTGGCCCACTCTTCGTAGTCTATGTTGCCAGAGAAGAAGAGGGCCATGTTCCTTTCTCTGTCGTGGGTTGTGCCCAGCAGCTGGTGGTAACGCGCCCAACTGCTGTCATCCTCTATGAGCACGCCGTCGAGGTCCAGGGCGAGGAGCGCCCACGGTTTCATGCCCCGGCCTCCTGCAGGCCTTTGGACAGTGCGTCAAGCGAGCCCTCAATGCTTTCGAATTTGCAGCCCAGCATTCTGGCCAGCGCCTCGGCCTTGCTTTCGCCCCGTTTACTCGCCAGCGTCCGCACGTATACCACCTTGCGGACCCCCGATAGCAGGGCCCGGAGTACGGCATCCCGCACAACCCGGGGTTTTCCCTCCAGCCCAAATATGACATCGAGGTTCTCAAGCCAGCCGCCGGTAAGATAGACGGTTGCAGCTTGGCGTTCTGGCAACAGAAGGTCGATGCAGTCTCTCCCGGGAAGGATCCGGATTCGACCGCGCTCTGCCACCGCAGCGAGGCCCCCGCAATCCCCACAGACCAGCAGCGTGTGGCCCTTGATCTGCGACTCGACGTAGGCGGCAAACTTCGCCGGCTGCAATCTGTGGCACATGGGCTCGAAATAGTCGGCGGAGAGATCGGGCCTCAGGTACCGTAGCTCCCGGGCGAACACTCGGCAGGCCAAGACCTTGGGCATCGATCCGCCCTCGCAAGGTCAAGTGGGAAAAATGCTTCCGGCGACGACGCACGAGACATTTTTGAGGTCGGGATGGGCGCGCATGGGGATGCGTTCTTCGGGCGAGTTCTCCTTTCGGCTCTTTCTCCTAATCGCCTTCCTAGTGCTTGGGCAGACGGGGCTGGTTGCGGCCAAGAACGCAGATGCAAGGTCGACCGGAAACTGGGTCGTGACCGGAAGCGAGACGATCATCGACGTGGACGAGGTATGGAACGGAAACATAACTGTCTTGGCCAACGGCCAGCTTACCATAACCAACTCGGTCCTGGTCTTCAACTCCTCGAGCCTCGTGCGCTACGGCATAACGGTCGACAAGGGGGGAATGCTTGTAGTGAGCAACTCCCGACTTGCATCCGTCAACTCCAGCGAGGGCTTCTGGTTCCTGGCCGAAGGGCTACTTGACGTGAGGAATTCGATAATCGAAAGCGTCTTCGCCGGGACGAGCGGCCTGAACTGGATCGGCGGATTCAGGATAACGTCAGACAACCCCGTAATCCAGAACACGCTTCTCAACGGGTCCGCGGGGTACTTCGTCAGGTTCGAGGGGTGCAGGAACGTGCTCTTCTCCGGCAACACCATAACCGGCGCCTCGACGGCGCTCCTGCTCAACCGATCAACGGGCGTGGTGAAGGACAACGTTTTCACGAACAACTCCGACCGGCACATCGTCATTGAGGCCTGCGACGGCGTGGATGTTCTGAATAACAAGCTCAACGACACCGGCGCTGGGGCCTTCATCGTGTCAGGTTCCAGGAACATAAGGAGCGTGGGCAACTACTACGAGGGCGGCCTCTATGGGGTCTACACAAAGGCAGCAAGCCTACAGATGGAGCGGGACAACATAACGGAATCCTTGGTCAATCTTGAGGGAGTGGAGAATTCGAAGGTTACGCTCATCGATTGCTTGTACGACAAGACCACGATAAATGCAAAGACGGGGTCAGTCGTGACCCTTAAGCGCGTGGTCAGGGTGCGGGTGATCGTCGGCAAGAATCCGGTTTCCGGCGCGATCGTCACGGTGCAAGATTCGAAGAAGAACCAGCTCGCGGAGGCCACAACGGATGGAGATGGGAGGGCGCAGTTCACGATCATAGAATCCGTGGTAACAGACAATGGCATATCCGAAGGGGGCCCGTTTACGTTCAAGGCCCTCAAGGGCCTTCGCTCGTTTTCGGGGAGGTTCGCCACGATAGGAACGGACGAGCTTGACCTGAAGATATCCCTGCCTTGGGACCTCATCGTCGGCGCCGGGGCATTTCTCGTCCTCGTGTTATACGCCGTCTCAAGGCCGCCCAAAACCAAGAAGTCGAGAAGGCCGCGGAAAGCCTAGATCACTTCATGCGGAACAACGTCTTCATGACGTCTACGAAGCCTGATTTGGGCTTCTTGCCGAGCACGATCATGTCGTAACACTTCGTGCACATGCGGTCCTCCTTCCTGAAGCATTCCGCGCAGACCCCACGTCCGCATTTGGGGCATACGATCTGGGAAGGGATGTCCAGCGGCTTTCTGCAGTTCGGGCAGACCCTTCGGGCGACGTCGGAGCCGCGCTCTGCGACCCCGTAGGAGGACTCCACCATCCTTCGGATGCCGTCGTCCGGCAAGAACCCTTGCCTGTTTACAGCGATCAGCGTCGCGATCGTGTGACGGCAGATCGTCCCCGCCGCCAGGCCGCAGGAAAGGCATCGGGGAGAAAGCGCGTTCAGGTCAAATTCAACCTTGGACTCGGTGCGTGAGATTGAAGCGACCCCGTAGTCCCTAAAGATGCCCCTGCCCGGATCAGTCAGCCTGTGGTCCTTCTCCAGCCGAATCGCGCCGGTTGCTAGGTCCAAACCCCTCCGGACCAAGTCTTCTCCAAACCTCTGCTTGAGCAGGCTGAGCAACTCGCCTTCGTCCAATTGCGATCCCGCTCTAACCACTGAGGGGTTTCCAGTTCCCAATGTTCTTCTCTTGGAGAACCTTGATCCCGGCGTCGTCCAGCTCCACGAGGACCTGCCACATCTTGACCTTGTATCCCTTCTGGGAGGCTTCCTTTCCCATCATGAAGCTCTTGATGTGGTCCCGTATCTCCGCCTTGGCATATGCGAAATCAAGTTCCGTATCGAAGACTACGTACGGCATCGGGTTCATCCCGAACTTTGGGCTGCAAGCGACCCTTCTATTAATGTATTTGCATCGATCATGGGGGCTTAGGGGTTCGGGAACGAGCAACCTCACGCAGCTTCCGAGGCCGCGAATCCAACACGATATCTTTCATGGGACTGCGGGAACCGTCATATGCCTCTGTGCAGCGGTTCTGCTCCCGCTTGGCGTCCGGCTTTCCTCAGCCGATTCCTCGCGATCGCTATCAGGATCAGTGCGCCAACGAAGAATACGGTGGCCCAGGAAAAGAGGTAGGATGCCGCCAGCGATGCAATGACCTTCCCGTCACCGTCTGCCATGTTCCTGACGATGTAGCTCTCAAGATTGGCCCGCGAAGCAACCTTGCGGATAGCCTGCTTGTAGTCGCCGATCCCATCCACAAGGCCCAGCTCAAGGGCCTCGGCTCCCGTGTACGCCGATCCGTTAGCGATTTCTCGCACCCTCTCCAGCGTCAGGTTCGGCCTACCGCTCGCAATGTCCTGGACGAGGATCTCATACGTCCGGTTGAGCTCCATCTGGATGGTCTCGTTCTCTTCCGCGGTTGGAGACCTCCACGGCTCAAAGAGGTCTTTGGCCTGACCCGTCTTCCACACCCAATACTTTATCCCTTCCTTCTCAAGCCACTTGCTATAATCCTCCCAGATCGAGATCACTCCCAAGGCGCCCGTGATGGTATTGGCATGGGCGAGGATCTCGTCGGCCGCAGACGCAATGTAGTAGGCGCCAGACGCGGCCAACTCATCCATTATGGCGATATTGGGCTTGGTCATGTTCTCCAGGTACCTCCGGATCTCCATGCACGCGAATGCGGCCCCTCCCGGGCTATTGACGTAGAGGACGACGGCCTTGACCCGGGGGTCGTCGCGAGCCGCACCAATCTGGTCCGTGATATCGCGGAACGAATAGATCGGGCCCATAATCTCGACGACCCCGATCTCCGTCCCCATCCGAAGGTACGTTGAGCTTAATCCTAGGCCGACGTACGCTATGCCCACCGCGACGGCCAGCAATGACAGAAACGTCCGTTGAGAAACCACCCGTCCGACCTCTCCAAGATCGGGGGGCTTGAGTTAATAGCTTTTTGCTGGCCGTGACCGCGTGAACGACTGCTCAGGGTTCCCCAACCTGACCATGCGTGCTGGATCCTGACCCGGGCACGATCGATGGGTAACATTTAAAGCGACGCCGGAGGCGGGCCCATAAGGTTCAACAAACGAATTCTTGCGGCTAGGCGGGGTCGACTATGATGGGCGAAATTGAGGAGAGTTTGAGGAAGGGCACTACTACGGTCGGTTTGGTTTGTGACGGCGGGGTCGTTTTCGCTGCTGACACTCGTGCAACCTCTGGGTCTTTCATTGCCTCCAAGAGAGCCCAGAAGATCTTTGAGATAGAGCCGCATGTGGGGCTGTCGACGGCCGGCGCTGTAGGGGACATCCAGGCCTTGGTTCTGCTCCTGCAGGCGGAGGCTAGGCTGTTCCGGATGAGGACGAAGGGCCCCATCTCCGTGAAGGCTTTGGCCACCCTGACGGCGAACATCGTTCATGCACAGAGGTACTTTCCGTACCTTGTCCAGTTGTTGATGGGAGGCATGGACAAGTCAGGTCCCAGCCTTTATGCGGTTGATCTCTGGGGCGGTCTGTCGGAGGAGAAGGTTGCTTCTTCCGGTTCCGGTTCTCCAGTTGCCCTAGGCGTGCTGGAGCAAGGATACGATCCTGGACTGTCCCTGGAAAGGGGCTTGGAGTTGGCTCTGGCTTCCGTCCGGGTAGCCGTCGAAAGGGACGCGGCCACGGGCAACGTGATCGAGGCTGCTATTGTGGACGAGGCTGGATTTAGGATGGTCGATAGAGACCGCGTGGAGGGCATCCTGAAGAAGGTTCCCGTTTCAGCGTACTGAGTGGTATTTCGTTTGTGCTTGATGGGAGGTGTTTGTGTTGGCCTTTATGCCTGAGGGCGCGATGGGTTACGACCGGGCCATTACGGTCTTCAGTCCGGATGGCAAGCTGTACCAAGTTGAATATGCCGAGAGGGCCATCGAGAAAGGCGCGACCGCCGTGGGCGTCAAGTGTGCCGAGGGCGTCGTGCTTCTGGTCGAGAAGCGATTCGTTTCTCCGCTGATCGAGCCGAGGTCGTATGAGAAGATCTTTCGGATCGACGACCATGTGGGGACGGCCACTTCCGGTCTGATCGGCGATGCTCGGGTCTTGGTTGACAGGGCCAGGCTCGATTGCCAGATCTTTCGTTTGACCTACGGCGAGCCCATCGGCGTGGAGGAGTTGGCCAAGAAGATTGGCGATTTCAAGCAAATGTACACCCAGTACGGTGGCATCCGGCCTTTTGGGGCCTCGCTCCTGATTGGCGGCGTGGACCATGACGGCCCACAGGTCTACGTGACGCACCCGAGCGGCGCGCTTTACGAGTTCAAGGCGAAGGCGATCGGACAGAACAACAAGGCCGTCAACGATATTCTGGAGAAGAAGTACTCCTCAGTTCGCTCCCTGGACGATGCGATCAGCCTTTCCCTAGAGGCCTTGGGCAGCACGATCGAGGGCGGACTCACGAGGGAGAACGTCGAGATGGCCCTGATCAGAACCGACACCGCCAGGTTTGAGAAGGTCTCCGACGAGGTCATCCAGAAGTACCTTCCCAAGAAGTAGGACCCGTGCTCCTCTGCTATCCTGGATGACGACCGGCCTGCGTCGGCTTCGTCTTTGGCAAACCGAGCATCTCGACGCGTTTCCCGCGCGCAAGAGGAACTATCCTCCGCATTGCCCCAGCGAACTCGGCGTCCAGCTCCCTGCCCTCGAAGAGCCTGTCAAGAAAGATGGCGAGGCTTGCGACCTCGGAATGCGGCTGGTTCCCGATCGAAACATTGTAGTCAACGAGCCCGTAGACCTTTCCCGGGACCTTCTCGGATCCGACCACGACGAGAAGGTCCTCCCGAGCCGCTCTTGATCTTATTTCGGCAATGACGTCCTTGATAGGCAGCCCGTACATGGTAAGGTGGACCTTCAGCCCCCGGAACCCCTCCACGCACCTTTGCCAATTCCTTTCGTAGGCGAGCTTGAACTCCCCTCCCCAGTTGTCGACCACCCTTTTCAGGGACGAGAGGATCCGATCATCCCGCTCGCCCGAGAGTATCATGCCCCGTGCACCCAGGGCCCTCGCGGTCAGGCCGACGTGGGTGGTCATCCTCATGTCCCTCGCTTTTCTGTGACCCAATCTAAGCACAGTCACCTTCACAAGGCAAACCCCGATTCCACGCGCCTCTTATCGCCGAAATAAGGCCCCAGAGAGGCTATTTCGTCCTAGAAAGCCCGTCTGGCAACATTTAAATATTTTTGACGATCAATTCTAGATAGAACCACTTCTCCTCGAGGCTTCTACCTTGGAGAGGGACTTAGGGGAATACATTCGGGCAAACATCGGGGAGGAAGCCCTGAGGGTTGCGGATACCATCTCGGGCAGAGAACTGACCGACGAGGAGATATCAAAGATAACCGGCTTCAGGATCAACGACGTGAGGAGCTCGCTCTACCGCCTCTACGACTACAGGCTGGCTTTCTACAGGAGGTCCCGCGACCCCAAGACCGGGTGGTTCATCTATCACTGGAGGCTTGACCCAGACAGCCGCATCAGGGTGCTCGAGAACCAGAGGCGAAGGGATCTCAAGGTCCTAAGGTCGAGGCTCGAATACGAGGAGCAGAACATCTTCTTCGTTTGCAAGGCTGGCAACTGCTCCCGTTTCACCTTCGAGATTGCGGCCGACAACGGATTCAAATGCCCAAACTGCGGTTCAATGCTCGAGCACCACGACAACACGGGGATCGTGATGAGCCTGAGATCCAAGATCGAGCGACTTGAGTCTGGCTCAGGCGGAGAATCCGAATGAGGCCCTCCAAGTCGGAGGTCCTCGCGCTCATGCGCGAGAAAGGAGCATCGAAAGAGGTCTTGAACCACAGCCTGAAGGTCCTCGACGTTGCAGCTTCGATCGCGCACGACATCCAAGCGAGGGGAGTGAAGCTGGATTCCGAGCTCGTGCATCTGGGTGCCCTTCTCCACGACCTGGGTCGGATCAAGACGAACAGCCTTCGGCACGGGTTGGCTGGCGCGGACATGATAAGAAACGATCCAGCGTTCGCAGCTTTGCTCAGTGAGGAGGACCGGGAAGCCCTAGCAAGGATCTGTGAACGCCATTTGGGCGCCGGAATCCCGGCCGAGGACGCGGCCAAGCTCGGGCTTCCGCCCCGCGACTACGTGCCGGATACCCTGGAGGAGAAGATCGTCACCCATGCGGACAACCTAGTGTGGAACCGGATACTCACCCTTGAGGAAAGCCGGAGGGCCTTCGAGAGGGAGTTTGGCAAGGACAGCCCCATCGTGAAGCGGATCATCGACCTGGGCGATGAGATAGAAAGGCTGGCTGGACGGATATGAGGGAAGTCACGGTCCTGGAGAAGATATATCGGAATGCCAAGCAGGCCAAGGCAAGCTTGGCCAGGATGGTGAACGAGCTATTGGAACTCGATGCCACCGTGGCATTCGTCTCGAAGGGGGCAAGAGAGTGGGCCACGATCGGTCTCGAGGGGCCAGACGAGGAGGTGGCGGCGAAGTACGTCGCTTCCCGGCTGGGCACTGTGGCGAGGCTGGAGGAGTTGGCCGAAGGGCAAATCCGCAGGGGAAAGATCATCGACATCGGGAAGGTGGGCTACGGCATCTACGTTGACGTCGGGGCTTTTGACTCAAGCGGCTCGCCTGTGGATGCACTGATTCCGGCATTCTCCCTCAAGAGAAGCCTCGGGGTGCAGGGAAACATCGGCGTCAAACGCATCGCCAGCCTTCTGGGACTCATGGACTATCTGCCGCTAAACACCAGGATCGTGAAGGTCGATCTTGGCGCATCGGAGATCATGGGAAGGCTCACGGTCGCGCAGGCCCGGCACCTGGAGCGCAGGGGCAACAGGTTCTACGTTTGCGGGGAGACGAGGGGAAGAATTAAAAACGCGATCGAGAGAACCGGAAACACGGCCAGGATCCTGAGGGTGAAGAGGCTCGGTCTCCTGGAATGCGAGGTTGAGTGCCGCAAAGGCGTAAAGCCGCAAGAGGTGCTTCGCCAGATCGGCCCGATGCTCAACGCCAAGGTGACCGTTCCCAGGGGCCTGTAGTGTAGCTTGGATTCCGAGGGGCCAGCCAGCACAGCACCCTGCGGAGGTGCACACCCGGGTTCAAATCCCGGCAGGCCCACACACCTTTCGTAGGGAAGATGCGCGCCGGATGTCGGGACATGATTCCTTCCGCTCGCAGTTCCTGCGCTCAGCCAGCCCGTATGTCCTTGGTCGGCCTCATCTCTTTGTAGAGGCGACGCCTCACCATAACCAGCCACAGAACCGATCCACAGAGGATGAAGGTCGCGGTGACCGCGCACCATTCGACGACGAACATCCAAAGGGTAGCCGCGTTTCTTACCTTGATGGCTTCGGCGATCGCCGTGTCACAGAAGTCCAACACCTCTGCATAGGCCTCCAGTGCCTGCTCCATTTCACAACCCACATAGAGCTTCGCCGCCCTTCTCTTCTTCTGCTCGATGTCTGCAGCCAACTTGGTCAGGCCAAGGCTGCTGCCGCCCATCCTTTCAACGAACTCGACCATGTTGTAGAACGTGGTCAACGCTAGGTCTGCGTCCCTCATCCGCCGCCTAACGACGTAGACGCTGTCGATGTCGTCAGGCAGACTGCGGCCCGCCAAGAAGAGCATCATATTGATCGCGTAGTCCCCGTAGTACTTCCACCGCATGAAGATGCTCCCGCCAGCTGGCGTCCAATCGGCGGACTGGACCAAGGTTCTTCCCTTGCCAATGTCCCACCACATGAGAAACGGCCCTTGGCCAAATGCGCCCTGGTCGAGCACGGCCAACAGTTTGGCCGCGGTTCTAGGCTTGATGTTGCAGCTCCTGTAGAAGAGGCCGCAGTTCTCCAGCCTATCGAAAGGCAAACTCCTGATGAACTCATCCTCCCAATCCACGATCTTGATCCTGCCGCTGGGCCGATCGGGCGGGGAGCTAACTATGTCGCACGGCAGGACATCGGCGACGCTTGTTGGTTCCCAAGAAGGGTAGGCTCCTCCCCCTGCGAAGCTCTCTGCGCCCCGATCATGACCAAGCCAAGCCCTCCTTCCACGACGCCGCTGCTCATCCACAGGAAGTGCTCGTTGCGGAACACCTCCCTGTTCGCATCGCTGAGCACGACCACATCGTTCTCGAGGAATTTCGAGTAACTCCTAGGCATGTAGCTCCTCATGCTCTTCCTTATGATGTCGGGGCCTGCGCCGACCGTACACGCGTATACGGCGGAGCAGTCGAGGAGAGGGTCCCCTTTGAGCAGGGGGAAGGGATTGGGACCCCCCACGGCATCCCCTATGTACAACACCCTGATCCTTCCGGTCACAGGGTCCGCCCTTACCTCGCGGGCCTCAGCTGCTGAAGAGGCAAGCAAGACCGCCAGCAAGAGCGGGGACCTGCCCTCATAAGGGACTCAGCTACACGTCTCCCGGATATAGCTATTGCTGCGAACCGAGATGCCTCGCGTCGGGCACTCTCGGGCACCAGAGTGAGAGGAATACACCGTCGCCCCAGTCCGACAAGCACGGAGCTCCTTCGACCTACGAGCGCGCCCCCCACATTGTCCGGGACCAAGAGCGGGTCGGCCATGTGTGCGAAAGACTCAACATTTAACGTTGGTACATGTTTTTCCCATGCTCTGAGGAGGTCGGAGGTTTGCAGAAGCTTCTTTTCGGCATGTGTGCTTTGCTACTCCTGGAAAGCTGCGCCGCCAGGATGCACGTCATGACGCCATGGATTCCCACCGAGAACGCCACAGCGTTCAAAGTGGACTGGTGATTCGATACTACGACCCGAAGGTCGTGAGCGTTCCGGAGATGCTCCGTTTGTTCGGCGAGCTGAAGGCTGCAGGTTGCAATACGGCGCTCGTGGTCGGGAAGGACTTGCGCGCAGGGGACGACTACGACGCATGGTTGGAGAACCTCTCCCGCGCAATAGGGGAAATGCGTAGCGTCACGGACATGTTTTTCCTTTGGGATGATCCCCAGGCTAAGGACGGCGCCGAGCTCAGGGACCGTCTGGCTGCCGGGCTCGTCAAAAGGTTTCCCGACGTGAAGTTCGGGGTATCGATCGATGTCAGGTTTGACCCCGGATCGCTCGTCCCGAAGGTGCCCGAACTGAACTACACCTACTTCTCGGTCATCCTCGGCTACTACTATGGCATGACCGACTGGAGGCTCTTCCCGAAGGACACAACGGACGTGAACAGCCCGAACAGGACGTACGTCCAGGGCGGTCAGGGGTTCTACGACTCGGGCGAGACGACGAAGATCGGATTGGCGATCCACAGGATGCGCCAGCTCGCCTTCAACGGCACCGAAGTGTGGTTCACGGACAATGCCCACTTCCGCTCACCATATGGCACCACGACCGCGACGCAGATGTTCTTCGACTTCTTGAGGGCCATCCTTGCCGGAGCAGACAGCTGCGGCTGGTTCATGTTCGATGTGTGGGGCGAGCATCGGGACACCTTCTACGCCGGCGAGCTGAGGGCGCCGGATGCATGGGCGAGGTACTACTTCCTCGCCGAGTTTCTCATCCCGCTTGGATCAAGCGGTCTCCTCGAGAGCGCTGACAGGATCAACGTGCTCGACGGCAGGCTGGCCAGACTCGAAGCAGCCATCGGCGAACTAGCCTGGACAAGCGGAAGGAGTGACATCTCGGCCTTCGCCCTCGTCGCATGGATCGGCGCAGGCCTCGTGGGACTCGCTACAGGGCTGCAGCGTGGGTAAAGCGTATCTTGCTATCGGTCCCAATCCGCGCTCGATGATGGACCCGGCCGACGGTTTGGCCGCTTGGGATCCAAGTCTAGCCGGCCCAGCCGCTGGAAGAGTTTCGCTTCGATCCCAACGCCCCCTACTTCAGGACGTGCCCAGTCCTGCAACTCCACATCACAAGGTCCAAGGCATCCGGCGGGATTCCGATCTGACGCGCGTATGCAAGCACTTTCTGCTCAATTTCAAGGTATGTCCTCCTGTTAAGCGATCTGGGCAGTTCAGGTATGACGCCCGCTTCGACGAGGGTGCGGAGTATGTGTCTGTCCAGGATGGCCAGCCCCTCGTACCCGATGTTTCTCAAGAAGTGGCTTGCCTCCTTGTAGCCGAGCCCTTTGACGCTCCTGACGACGTTCTCCCTTGCCTGAATCGGGTCCTTGACCAACAGGGCGCGCAGCGACGCTCCCCCGGACGGTTTGTCGACGAATCTCTGCCGCGCCTCGACGATGTACCTCGCTTTGTTCTCTGGGTAGAGAATGCCCGATCTCGCGATGGCATCCGCGATCGTCTCCCTGGATCCCTGGTAGAGGAGCTTCGTTCCGACCGCATATCTCATGAACCTGTCCGCCGCAAGGGCCGAACTTTGCGGAGTTAGAATGCAGAAGCACATCTCTTCGAAGATGCGCCTTTCGCTGGCAGCGGCGAGCCCCTTGAACTCGCGCAGCCTGGATTCTATCTCCCGCCGTCTATCCGCCCAATGTTCCTTCAGTCTTGCTTCCAGGTCATTCATGGTAAGTCCGATCAGGTCAAAAGATCCGGCCCGAGGTGGGACACGTCGTTGGATCGGATGAGCTTGGCTCTTCCGGGCCGGAGCTCCAGTATCGACACACAGCAGTTGTTCTGGCTAAACCTCGTGTAGCCGCACGGCGGGGCACCGAGGATGTTGCTCATGAGCGCCGCCCCGAAGGTTCCATGCCCGACGGCCGCGATGCGAATGTCGGTCTCATGTCCCAACAATCTCACCTTGGCCTCGACCCCTGCAGCCCTTGCGTAGAGACGCTCCTCGTCCTCGGGTTCTTCGGGCCACCATTGCTCCGGGATGTTCACAGTGAACCCCGGGAACTCGGCCGCGATCTCTGACCTAGTCATGCCTCCTCCGCCGTCGTAGCTCTCCATCAGATCCGGCCAGACCTGCGGCCGCAGTCCGAGGATGCTTGAGATGATCTGCGCGGTTCGCAAGGACCGTCTCAGCGGGCTGCAAACCAGCAACGCGATATTCTCTAGCCTCAACCTCTCAGCGACGAGGCGGGCTTGGCGCTTGCCGAGATCCGTAAGATCGGGATCCGCCAGCCCCTGTTGGAGGGCCCCCAGAGATTGGCCGTGCCTGACCAGATAGAGGCGCAAAGGATCCAACCGCCTTCCCGTGCGCCGCGACGGTTTTCTGATAAATGTGTCGACATCGCCTCCCCCAGCGTTCAAACAGGCATTCCCTCGGCCATGCAAAGCACAAATAAGACAGCGTTCAAGGGCAGGCCTGTGCAAGCGAAACGGCGGCCCTACATCCTAGTCGCGGGCTCGGGCGAGGACACCTGCACCCCGGAGGCAAGATGCCTGGCCCTGGAGTTGGGAAGAGAGCTTGCGCAAAGGCGGTGCATCGTCGTCACCGGGGGCCTCGGCGGGGTGATGGAGGCAGCAAGCAAAGGGGCGAAAGAGAAGGGCGGGACCACTGTCTGTATCCTTCCGGGCGACAACAAGGACCTGGCCAATCCCTTCTGCGACATCGTTGTGGCAACGGGGCTCGGCCACGGGCGCAACTTCGTGAACACTAACACGGCGGATGCCGTCATCGTCGTGGGCGGGGGAGCCGGGACGTTGAGCGAGGCATGTTTCGCCCAGCTCCTGGGCAAGCCGGTCGTGGCACTCCCCGCCTCGGGCGGCATCGCGAGGGAGATCGCGGGTCGAAGGTTGGACACCCGCCGAGGCGATTGTGTGAGGGTCGCCCGAAGCCCGAGGGAAGCCGTGGATATCGTCTTTGGGGAACTGGAGCGCGAGAGCCTTGAAGAGGTCAAGGGATCCTGAGACCATAGTGGGCGAGCACGATTCCTGGAGGGCAAGGTGCCTCAACCTCATCCCGTCCGAGAACGTGATGAGCGACGCGGCAAGATCGCTGCTGTCGTGTGACATGGCACACAGATACACGCTCCCCGGGATCGAGGAGATGGATGGCAGGCGGGTTGAGAACGCGTACCGGGGCGCGAGATTCCTCGATGAGATCGAGGCATGCGCCGTGGAGCTCGCGTGCAAGGTGTTTCGATGCAGGTACGCCTGCGTCAGGCCAATATCCGGACATGTCTCGGCCCTGATCGCACTGGCATCGGTCTGCAGGCGAGACGACCTGATAATGGCCCAGGACTTTGCCCACGGAGGCTATCCCGGATACCAATCGGACGAGATGGCTGGCATGCTCGGCCTTCGGTCCAGGCCGCTCCCATTCGACGAAGGGAAATGGGACATCGACTACGATGAAGCTGTCGAGGCCATAGTGAAGGAGAGGCCGCGGGCAGTGATCCTGGGGGCCTCGAAGATGCTGTTTCCGCCCGAGATCTCCACGATCAGGAAGGCGTGCGACGAGGCCGGATCGGCCCTTCTTTTCGACGCATCCCACGTCCTGGGCCTCGTGGCAGGGAGATGCTTCGGCGACCCTTTGGGGAAAGGCGTGGACGTTCTCTTCGGGAGCACCCACAAGACCCTCTTCGGACCCCAAGGCGGCATAATACTCACAGATAGGCGGGAGATGATGGCCTCAATCGAGCGGTCGCTGCACTGGAAATCCATCGACAACGCCCACTGGAACAGGATCGCCAGCCTAGCGCAGGCTCTCCTCGAGATGGAAAGCTTCGGGGAAGCCTATGCAAGGCAAGTAGTCCTCAACGCGAAGAGGCTGGCTCGGGCACTCGATCGGTGGGGATTCCCGGTGCAGTGCCGGGAGAGAGACTACACTGAATCCCACCAGGTCGGGCTAGACGGGCCGGAAGTTGCGAGAGAATTACACGAGGACACGTTCGAGGATGTTGCGAAGAAGCTGGAACAGGCAGACATAATCATCGATTGCGTTGGCAGGCTCGGCACGAACGAGGTGACGCGCCTCGGCATGAAAGAAAGCGAGATGGAGATGATCGCGGACCTCATCGCTCGGGTTCTGATCGAGCACGAGGAGGTATCTAGCGTCAGGGAAGAGGTCCACGCCATGCGGTCCAAGTTCTCAAGGCCGACCTACTGCTTCGCACGTCGCCGCGCAGCTGAAGACCAAGGCTGAGACCTCAAACCGGCCGGACCCTGAACATCTTCTTCATGCCGCGTGACCGGAACCTCCTGTCCCTGCCCAGGCCCTTAAGCATCCTCTTCATCATCTCGTACTGCTTGAGCAGCTCCCTCACCTCGTTCTCGGTCGACCCGGAGCCCCTCGCTATCCTTCTGATCCGGCTGCTGTTCATGATCTTGGGGTTCTTGAGCTCCTCCTTACTCATCGATCTCATGATCACCCTGAACCGCTTCAGCTTGTCCTCCCCGACCTTGACGGCCTCATCTGGCAAGGAGAAGCCCATTCCGGGGATCATTTGGATGACCTTGCGGAACGGCCCCATGTTTGAGAGCATCTCCAGCTGCGTATACATGTCCTCGAGGCTGAATCTGCCCTCGAGAAACTTGTACACCGACTCCTCGGAGATCTCCTCCTGACGCGTGGCCTGCTCGAACTTCTCGATCAAGGTCGATATGTCACCCCAACCCAAAAGCCTCCCGACGAAAGCCTTGGGGTCGAACGGCTCCAGATCGTCGATGGTCTCGCCAACGCCGATGAACTTCAGGGGGGCACCCGTCTCGGCACAGGCCGATAGCGCTCCCCCACCCTTCGCGCTGCCGTCCAGCTTGGTGACTATGATGGACCCTATGTTTGTCGCCTGCTTGAAGGCGCTCGCCTGCGGCCTTGCCTGCTGGCCCAGCGTGCCATCTATGACCAATATGATCTCGTGCGGCTTGATCTCCCGGGCTATCTCCTGCATCTCGGCGATGAGACCTTTCTCCTCCTTGTGTCTTCCCGCAGTGTCAACGAGGACCAAGTCATACTCCTTGCCGGAGAAGTGTTCCAAGCCGCGGCGAGCCAACTTCACGGCATCCTTCTCGGCCGGGTCTCCGAACACCGGTATGCCGTGGGGCTGGGCGAGCAGCTCCAATTGAGTCAGGGCGGCCGGCCGCCAGGTATCTGCACAGACGATGGCCGCCTTCCTGCCACGCTTCTGGAAGTACCGGGCAAGTTTCACCGTGGTCGTGGTTTTCCCGGATCCCTGTATCCCGACCAGCATCACGACCGTCGTCTGTCGCCCGGGTGCGAAGGCGATCTGCTGTCTCTCCTGCCCGAGAAATCTCGTCAACTCCTCGTAAACTATGTTGACAACGTGATGTCTCTTGGTTATGCCGGCGGGGGGCTTCTCGTTCAGCGCCCTGTTCTCTATCGCCTTGGTGAGTTGGCCGACGAGCTGGACGTTGACGTCTGCGAGAAGCAGGGCCCTCTGAATATCCCTCTTCAACTGGGCGACGGTCTGAGCGTCGATGTCCTTCGCACCGGTCAGTCTTGCAAGCGCGCTGTGAAGGGACTTGCCGAGGGTTTCGAGGACCAAGGACGGTCAACTCGCTAGACCCTGCCAGCCATCAGGGACCTCATAACTCTTCCCTCAAGATCGGCGACGGGGACTCCAGTTCAGCTAGGCCTCAGTAGTACCTCTTCTTGTCTTGGATGGCCTGCTCGATCTTACGGTCAACCTCTTTCATCAAGGGATATGTGATGCTGTCAAGGTTGTCCCGTATCAGCTGGATGACGAGGCTCTTGAAGATGGGATCCACCCTCATTCTTGCGACTATGTTCCGATAGTCCTGTTCAGTCACGGGCAAAGCGGCAACCTCGTTTTCAGACGATCCGTGCGATGTGCGGGGAACGGTTATAAATCTATGTCGAGGATCCAAGCGTGTTAGGTAAAGGGACTTATGTTACACTCTTTCGGGAAGGCCTAGTGGGGCTCCCTGAACAGCAGGTCAACCAGCCAGTCAGGGGAGAACTCCTGCAGGTCGTCGTATCCCTGCCCGACCCCGATGTAGAGGATCGGCTTCTTGGTCGTGTACGACACCGATACCGCCGCCCCGCCCTTCGCATCAGCGTCAGCCTTCGTTAGGATGATCCCCGTGATGTTGCACGCCTGATCGAACTCCTTGACCTGCTGGACTATGTCGTTGCCGGCCAGGGCGTCCCCAACGAAGATGACCGCATCGGGCTTGTTGACCCGCACGACCTTCCTTATCTCGTCCATCAGGTTTACGTTGGTGTGAACCCGGCCTGCGCTGTCGGCCAGCACAACGTCAATTCTCTTCGCCCGGGCATGATCCATGGCGTCGTAGATGACGGCCGCGCTGTCGGACCCCCTCTTTTGCTTGATCATCTTGACGTTGAGCTTCTGGGCATGGTATTCAAGCTGTTCTATCGCAGCGGCCCTGTACGTGTCGCTCGCTGCGATGACGCAGGAGAACCCCTTGTCCATGAGAAGCTTGGCCATTTTGGCGATCGTGGTGGTCTTGCCCGTCCCGTTGTAGCCGACGAATAGGATCAGGAAAGGCCTGCCTCCGGCCTTGGCCCTGGCCACCTGGTCCAGAAGCGGGTATGTCTCGCAGCCTAGGACGGCGCGTATCGCCGACTTCACGGATTCCATCGCAATCTCGGCGACGTTCTCGCCCAGCCTGTAGCTCCGGCCCGTCAGAACCAGCCGGGCCTCGTTCATGATCCTGTCTACGACCTCCACTGCGACGTCGCTCTCAAGAAGTCCGCTTTCAAGATCCGAGAGTATGTCCTGGACGTCCTTTTCGGTAAGGGCCTGCCTCGTCAGTTGCTTCGTGAATCGGGATACCCTTGTCCTGAGCCTATCAAACAAGCCCCACACCGAAGCGAGATCGTTCAAGTGCCCGACGCTTGCTCGGAAGACTCCCTGTAGAGCTTCTGCCATCTGGGGCTCAGCTCGTCCAGGCGGCTGGCGATCTCCTGGATTCTTTCGCGGGTCTTCTGGATGGCGGACTCCAGCTCAGCGGCCCTCTTGTCGACGGTAGCCTTTGCCTCATCGACGTCCTTCTCGACCGAGAAACCAGATCCCACTCCTATGATTACCCTGTCGTTCTGCTTGAGCGAGGACCGCACGTAGGAGCCCGACCCCAGGGGTATCAGGAGCTCTTTGCCGGCTTCAATCTTCTTGAGCTGCTCGAGGCTTTCCCGCGTCGCCCTGAGCTCGGAGAGGGATAGCGTCAATAGCTCCAGGTTCTGGTTGTGCACGCTCGCCTGGTTCTGGAGAAGTTCGATCTCTGCCGTGAGCCGCGCCAATTCCTCTTGCCTATTTTCCAACCTGCTCACCCGCCATGTACCTGACGGCCGGATCCACGGCCTCGGTGACAGCGATCTCCTCCACCGACTCTATTCTGACCCTGTTCCGCTTCACCCCGTGTCTGCTGCCGAATTCCGAATAGACCCTTTCCCTTACCTCCTCCGGCCTGGTTGAGACCATCTCTACGCTGAACGGCTGCATGCGCGTGCCCATAAGGAACTTTCCCTTGACCCTGTAGACCTTCGGAACTTTTCCCGCCGTGGGATCACCCCGTCTCTCCCTCAAAGAGCTCCTCTATCTTCCCCATCTCTATGCCCGTCGTTGGCGTTCCGGCGACCACGCCTTCAGAGTTCGCCAAGATGCATGCCCCGACGTAACTAACTCCGAAGTTTGCGGTGCCTCTCTCCACCCTAACATCGAGCGTCTCCTTGATTAGTTTGACCTCTTTGTCGCTGGCGTTCGGCGAAAGTAGCGCCGCCGAATTCGTTGCCCGGCACAGCGAGCCCACAAGGTTGAGGTTGTTGATGGTACCTCTCCTCACACGGACGCCGAGGGCCGCTTCTATCTCGTCGATCTCCTGTTTGCTGTAGGCTTTGGCCACGACGGCGCCGTTGTCGTTTGCCACGATCAGGTTCCCGAGCGCGTTGTGCCTAGTTTCAAGGATTGAGACCCTGCCCTTCACGGCCCTGCTGATGGTTTTGATCTCGGCCTCGGTGACGTCGGGGGGCAATAGGACGCCTTGGGAGTTTGCCACCATTAGCGTCCCTATGAGCTCGGTGCCCGCGATGGTCGTATAGACGGGTTGGGCGCCCAAGGCCTCCGCCATCTGTTCCACAGCTTTTTTGTGCGCGCCAATTGGGGCAAATAGATGTGACTGACTCGCGCACGCAAATATCCCCAAGTAGGGGTTACCGTTCAGGTGAGCTCTCATGAAGTGCATCCGAGACCCTATTCCGCCAGAGAAACCCTGAAGACGGTTTCTTTCTCTTCCTCCCCCTCGACCTCTTCCTCGGTGACCTTGATCCGAATCCTGGGAGGGATGTGCTGTATTCCCCCTGCCCAGATCCTCTTGTTCACGGATTCGTCTATCGTGAACGAATCGGTCTTGAGATGCCGCCTGAGGAATGCACGAACCTCCCTGACCGCGCAGGGAGCCCTCTGAGAGCGCGACTTCCGCTTCACCTTTCTCAGCGGCACAACGTAGATCCTTTCCTCAGGCAATCACGGTCCCTCCCGTCACACCTTGAGCTTTGTCCTTCTCCAGACGCGCATCTTTGGGTGCCTCCTAACATGCCTTGAGGTCCTGACGATGACCCAGATGGGCACCCTTCTGGTCCACCGGTTTGCCTTGGCCAGCCTCGTCTTCTTTGCCCGGGATCTATGCCTTGACAAGTGATCATCTCACAGTCTTCTGATCGTCGTCGTGCGCGACCTAGATTGTGCAAGCTTTCTGAGTATCTCCTTCAATTGCGCATCCGTGACCTTTCCCGCCAGCTTACCCGACTGCGCAAGGGCAATAAGCTGTGCTTCAATGGTGGACGCGTACTCCGGCCGAGAGAGCCTGAGATTGGTGAGGCGGCTTCTTGCTTCTGGCGTGAGTATGGAACGAAGGATTAGCTGCTTCTGTATCTGCGCGCTCTCCTCCGCCGTCTGCTTGGACCTCTCCTCCTCCAATCGCCTCTGGAGTTCGGCCAGCTTCTTCTGCCTTATCTCCTCGATGTCCTCCATTCCGCTCACCCGGCGGAAAGCGCCTCGGCGCACTTATCTAAAAGCGACCTGCCCTTCGGGCTGAGCGTTCTGCCATGCTTCTCGGTCCTCTCGACGAGACCCGCTGCCTCAAGCTGCTGGCAGATCTTGCGCTGGATGCTGCCGCTGCCCTTGACGAAGTGCGGGGGCTTGGTTCCCACGTCCTTCCTCCCTCCGTACTTCGTTCTCAGCCTCTCCACGCCCACGGGGCCGTCCTTGTACAGGGTGCGAAGTATGGCAGCCGCCCTGACGTGCCACCAGTCGGGATCCTGCGGAGGCCGCTCCTTGTGCACGCCGGTCTTGACGAAGGCAGCCCACCTAGGCGGGGCTAGCTCCGGGTAGCTCTTCAGCTTGTCCGAAAGGAGCCTTATGAAAGCATCGGGTTTCACGTCGAAAACAGTGGTCAACCAGACCACCTTGAGCAGGCGCGACCCCTCGAGGGTGCTCAACGGATCGAGGGCCGGCTAATCTTTATATATCTTTCCTGACGGCGCCGCACGGGGCCTGAAGAGGGTAATGGTGTTTCCTCTCGCTTCGATAAGGTCAGAATGAGTCTCTTTTGACAATTTGGATATCATTTGGTCTCTTTCTGCAAGACGATTGCGTCCGAGGAATCTCACCTTGACGAGTTCTCTAGCCTCCAGGAGCCGGTCCAATTCGCCGATGACGCCCTCACTAACCTGGGACTTGCCAACGAGAAGACTTGCCTTGGTCATCGACGCCCTTCTCTTCAAATCCGCATTCGACGTCATCCGGATCCCCTAGATCAGGGCCCCCTCGAGCGCGCGCCCGCACGCACATGGCCTTTTCTCAGAGATCTTCGGGATCACGTCGGCGAGGAGCTTCCTAACCTTGTCGACGTTCGCCTTCATCGTACGGATGACCTCCTGGTTATCGACGACCCGGCCGGTCATCCAGCAGTCATAGTCGGTCACCATGGCTATCGTCGCATAACAGATCTGGGCTTCACGCGCCAACACGCACTCAGGATACATGGTCATTCCGACCACCGATGCTCCCCAGGACCTGAAGAGGTTGGACTCGGCCCTCGTGGAGAATCTTGGGCCTTGTATGCACACGTAGACGCCGTCCGGGTGGAAGGGGAGTCCGAGCGCCTTCGCTCTCTCTCCCAGCAGCCTGTGCAGATCGGGACAAACCGGGTCCGCCGTGGACACGTGGCAGACCGGTCCGCCGTCGTAGAAGGTATCTCTCCTTCCCCTCGTCCGGTCTATGAACTGGTCAACGAACACCAGTTCGCCCGGGGCATACCTCTCCTGCAGGCTTCCAACGGCCGCAGGCGCAAGAATCGCCTTAACGCCGAGTTCCCGCAGCGCCCATATGTTTGCGCGGTAGTTTATCGCGTGGGGCGGGATTCGGTGGTTTCGCCCGTGCCTTGGTATGAATGCGACCCGCCGCCCGCCTAGCTCGCCCGTCTGGATCAGATCCGATGTTTCCCCGTAGGGCGTATAGATCTTGTGCTCCGATACGTCTTTGAACAGCTTCGGATCGTAGACGCCGGTCCCGCCGATGATGCCGATCGTGGCCGAGGGAACGTTCGTATGTACCACCGCCCGTGACCCCGTCTCAAGATCTGATATAGCTTTTCCGCCCCTGAATGCCTCAGTCCTGCGGGATCGTGACGAACATGCCCGTCCTTGAGGACTCAAGCAAGCTGCAGATGGTGCGGGTTGCCCAGATGCCATCCTCGGCGGTCACCAACGGGGTCTTGCCCTCGAGCGCGCAGTCAACGAAGTGCCAAAGGCTGGCCAGCCCGAAGCCCATCCGCCTTCCGTGCATGTCAAGCGAGAACAAGAGGTCAGGATTCTCCCGCTTGAGCTTTGAGTACTTCTCGGCCATGTTGCTGTGGCTAGCGTTGACCGTGTAGCTTCCCTCCGATCCCACGAACTCGAGCTGGAAGTCGTAGACGGCAGGATGCGTCTCGGGCAGAATCCAGCAGTTCTCTAGGGACGCAACCGACCCGGACCGGAACTCAATCAGGCTTTGGTAGAAGTCCGGCGTTTGGATCCCCATGCCGCTGAGCACGCCCGATCCGCAGACCGAGAAAGCCCGCCTCGGATCGCTTCCGAGCAGCCATCTGCAAAGATCCACCAAATGGCTACCGAGGAACCAGAGGACGTTGGAGCGGGCAGACCAGCCCAGCATCCTGGTGGGCACGAATATCGTGTCGTTGAGCCTTGCTTGCACGAATGCCGGAGATCCCAGCTCGCCTGAATCGATGCTACGCTTCAGCGCCATGAGGGGCGGCGACCACCTGTTGTGGAAGTCGACCATCAGCATGGATCCTGACTTTCTGGCAGCATCCGCGATCGCCTTGGCATCCTCGACCGTGGTTGCCATCGGCTTCTCGACGAGGACGTCTAGCCCCGCCTCCATAGCGAGGATGGCGGGCTCCCTGTGCAGGAAGTCGGGCGTCGCGACCGAAACGGCGTCAAGATTGGCCTTCGAGATCATCTGAGCATAGTCCGGGTAGAAAGCGCACCGAAGCCTTTGGGCCAGTTCAGTGCCTTTCTTGACATCTACGTCGCATATCGCGACCAACCTCGATCTGTCATAGGCCCGGTAAGCCTCAGCATGGGTGGTCCCGAAGGTGCCGACCCCAATGACGCCGACTCTCAGCCGCCTTGCCAGCTTGGACCACCTTGTTCTAAGCAGCGGAAAGGGAACCTTGGAGAAGGCTCGTCGTCTCGCGGCTCAGAGACAGGGCCTCCTTCTTCGTCTTCGCTTCGCATATCACCCTAACTATGGGCTCGGTCCCTGACTTCCTAACGTACACCCAACTCGAGTCCCTGATGACGCGGATTCCATCCGTGAGGTCGATCCTCTCACCCTTGAAGTGTTCCTTGACCAAGTCCAGCAGCTGCTTGGATCGAGACGGATCGCACGGTATGTTCTTCTTTATCATGTAGTACCTCGGCAGCCTCTCGGCCAGAGCGCTCAGCTTACCCCCGAAGTGGCAGAGCCCCTCAAGTATGAGCGCCGTGGCCGCCGGGCCATCCCTCGCGTACTGGACGGCGGGATTTATCACCCCCCCGTTCCCCTCGCCTCCCAGGACTGCCCCGGTCTGGATCATCTTCTCAACGACGTTCACCTCTCCAACGGCGGACCTGAGGAGCGGACAGCCTCGCCTCGTCGCGACGTCCTCCACGGCCTTGGTGGTTGCGACGTTGGTCACGACGGGCCCTGGCCTGTGCTCCAGGACGAACTCCGCCGCAAGGACCACGGAGTACTCCTCTCCCAGGGCGATCCCCTTTTCGGTCACCACCGATATGCGGTCCCCGTCAGGGTCGGTGGCGAATCCCAGATCAGCCCCGGTCTCGACCACCTTTCTGCAGAGATCCTTGAGGCTGCCCGCGGTTGGCTCCGGCCCTCTCGGGAACGTCCCATTCATTTCGCAGTTGAGCGGTATTGTCTCGCATCCGAGTCTGTTCAGCAGGATCTTCATGATCTCGGATGGAGCACTATTGCAGCAGTCCACCACCACTGCGGGCGCCGTGCTTGATATCGCTTCCACATCGATCGTCCGAAGAATGTGCTCTACGTGCTCACTGGCTGCACCCGAGTGGGTGAGCACCTCGCCAAGCCTTTCCCACGGAAGGTAACGGATGCTCTTGCTTCTGTAGATGTGGACGAGCTTGCTGCTCTGTTCCTTGTTGAGGAACACGCCGGAGGGCCCTATGAATTTCATGGCGTTCCAGTTGATCGGGTTGTGCGAGGCTGTGATCGCCACGCCGCCGCTGGCGTTGTGCCGCTTCACGTTGAATTGGATGGTCGGCGTCGTCACGATCCCGAGGTCGATCACACGGCATCCGACCGCCGTCAGACCAGCCGTCACCGCCTCCCTCATCATCAGGCCCGATCGACGGGCGTCCCTCCCGATCACGACGGTCCCGCCCTTGCAGTAGGTGCCGAAGGCCGCCGAAAACCTTGCGACAACGTCCGGTGTGAGCGTGTCGCCGATAACTCCCCGCACGCCGGATACGCCAATCATCAGGGAAGTCACGAGCAATCCACCGGATCATTGCCTGTTGATCCGTATGCTTTTTCTGGACTGAAAAAGGTAACCCGGTACCGCGTCCGAAAGGCTTCTGATTGCGCAGGACGGTCACCACCGCTTGCTTATCGCATTCCTAGCACGGAGGGAAGCTCCAGCAGTGACCGAACGACCGCCTGTGCGCCCCGACCCAAAAGCTCCTCCTCGGATGGGGTGGGTAGTCGTTCCGTGAATCTCAGAACCGCTATTCCCTTAAAGCCGGCCGCCAGGGCCGTCTCCATGTCGGTGGGGTCGTCTCCCACGTAGAACGCATCCCGGCAGCCGAGCTCCTGGCCGCAACCGAGAAGCCTGTCCGGCGCGGGCTTGCATCTCCCCGGGCTTTCCCTACCCCAGACTGCCTCGAGGAACCTACCGATGCGAAGCCTGCGCGCCGTTGCGCGTATGACCCGGACCGAGTTTGAGCTCACTACGCCGATCCTGAACTCGTTCTCCGAAAGCTCCGACAACACCTGCCTTGCCCCTTGGAGAAGGGTTGCCCTCTTGAGGGCCTCGAACTCGCCTGCGGCCATGGACTGGTCCAGAAGCCGCTTGATGCGTTCCCTATCGGGGTCGCCCGCCAAATCCCGGTCGACGATCCTTCGATAGGCCGCGAAGGAGCTCTCGTTGCTTCGAACGAGGCCCTCGAGACCTAGGGCCTCGCAGGCGTGGAGCAGGTGGCGCATCATCACCTGCCTGTCGAGCTTCAAATCTGCAAGCGTAAGGTCGTAATCGAAAATTGCACATCTGGGCCCCATTGCCATGCGGAGGCCTTCACGGGAGCCAATAAAATGGATCACCCTTTTGGCATCTGGCCCCGCCTAGGTTCGCGACCGACGTCTCCACAATCGACCTCGTGCGGCGGAATCCGGTTTGCCCGGAATTCCGGGACTTCGAGCCGAGAAGGTCGCACCTAAGATATTTTAGTCCGAGCGATCAGCTTGGTTTCAGATCAGACTCACGATTTGGCTCCAATCGTTGCAAAGGTCGTCGCGTGAGCAGAGGCTTGAGTCGTAAGGAGACCGAAATGGTGAGTTCTTAAACTGTGATGACCATTGACCTCCAAAGAGATAGTCTCGGCCGGGGGAGTTGTCTACCGGACGATGGGCGATAACGTGTTCTTCGTGCTGGTCGGGCGAAGACGGGGGAACTACTGGTGCCTGCCCAAGGGTAGGGTTGAGGAGAATGAGACCGAGGTGGAAGCCGCCAAGAGAGAAGTATTCGAGGAGACCGGAATCGGCGAGGTGGAGGTCGGAGAGAAGATCGGCACCATTTGCTATGCGTTCTACCGCAGATCCGCCGAGACGTCCTATCAGAAACTGGTCCATTTCTACCTCATGAAGGCCAAGTCGAGCAATCTAAATGTGGGGACGGAGTTCGACCGGGCCATGTGGTTCCCAGCAAGGGATGCCCTGAACATGGTCACGCACAGGAAGGAGAAGGAGATCGTCGCGAAGGCCATGCAGATGCTTGGCCTCCCAGTCTGAGGCATTGCGATGCGGGCTCCCTTGGTCCTTGGAATTGGCACGGACCTGGTCGAGGTCGACCGCCTGAAGCGAGCGTGGGATCGAACCGGCGAACGTTTCCTCGAAAAGATCTTCACCCAGAAAGAATTGGCATACTGCAGGGCTTTTAGCGATCCATGGCCGCATCTTGCGGCGCGATTTGCCGCCAAGGAGAGCGTCATGAAAGCACTGGGATTCTACGTCAACCCGTTGGATATTGAGATCGTCAGATGCGGCAGCGGCGCCCCCCGCGTGGCGCTCCATGGCTCTGCGCGAGCACGCGCGCATAGGAAGGGGGTTGGCGAGCTGAAGGTCACGCTCTCCCATGCCGGCCGTTTGGCGATCGCGCAATCGATTGCGGTGGGCCGCTAGCCTACCGCCTTTTTTCCCTGAGCCCCTTCTCCTCGAGCCTTCGCTTCACGTACTCTATGGTCTTGCCAACGGTCGTGTTCTTCTCGGCGTCCTCCAAGGGAATCTCGATGTCGAACTCCTCTTCGGATGCAGCCACCAGCTCGATCGTGTCTATGCTTTCCACACCGAAATCCTCGACGAACCTTGAGTCCATCG
>CAZJVP010000053.1:0-2121 GCA_964549615.1 uncultured Thermococci archaeon
TGGAGTCCTGCGTGAGGTAGACCACGACGTTTGGCGGCAGGCGCTGGATGGTCTTCGGCGGAACCTCGGTCGTCCAATATGCGTACGCGCTCACGTAGCGGTTGGGGTGGCTCTTGAGGAGCTCGCCGGCAACCGCATTGATCAGGTGATGCCGTCTTCAAGGTAGACCGTCCACCTCGGACCCGCCCATCAGAGATCGCCGTCGGTACTCGCGAAGAGGCCTTTCCACCAGTGGTTTCTTCCTTGATCGGTCCACAGGATCGGTGAGCGCATGCCCAAAGGGACCGCCCTCCCAGGTCTTCGTCGACACATCTCATCGACGCATCTTGGTTGACACTTAAGAGCGTGCCAGGGGCATGCTGCGCCGTTCCGGGATGTGGCTGAGTTCCAGGGTCTGTGTCGTTGGCCGGCATGAGAGAGTGTACTACGTTGCCTGCGGCGGACCCGGGCTCCTAGTCGACTGCGGCTCGGAGGCGACCTACGCTGATAACCTCCGGATGTTGGAGGCGGACGGCGTGGATGTTTCCAGCGTGAAGGCCATCCTCGTCACGCACGAGCACTTCGACCATATTGGGGCAATCGGGCGGGCAAAGGCAGATCTCGGTTGTGCGGTGATCTCCCACGCGCTTGCGGCGCCCCCCATAGAAACCGGCGACAGGCTGGTCACGGCAAGTGAGATCGCCTTCCTGGGAGTGAACGTCCCGTTTCTTGCCGCCAAGGTGGATGAGCGGGTCGATGAGGGCGACAGGATCCGTCTCGGCGATCTGGAGCTGACGGTCCACCACCTGCCGGGCCACACCCAGGGTGGGGCAGCCTATATGTTCGAAGGCAATCTCACGGTCGGGGACACGGTCTATAGCCAAGGGGGCATCGGCTGGCCCGACATACACTGGGGCTCGTGCCTGAGCGACCACAGGGATTCGCTGAAAAAGATCGCCGGTCTCAGGCCCAAGATGATTCTGCCTGGCCACGGCGATGCCTTCGCGTTCAAGGAATCGATAGTCGAGGAAGCGCTCTCCAAGATCGATCTCCTCGAGACAGTCGGCGTGCCCGAGGCGGGCGTCAGGCCTGCGCCCCGAAGGCCGCTGGGCGAGGCGGGTAGGACGATCCGACTCCCGCTCGGGCATCTTGCCCGAACTCGCTAGGCTTGCCGTACCAACGGTGCATGTCGGCAATGGGGTGGGGATCGACCATTAGGCGTATGCCTCGCGTGCTTTAGGGGGGACGGTGAAAGTCGGCCCGGATCCGTGTGTCGATCGGGGCTGGCATGGGTCTATCTTCATTTGCTTAGGATGTCCTCCAGACGCCTTCCCCTCCTAAGGAGGAGGCCAACCCTGACGAGGGCCGCCTCGAATCTGCGGAAATCATAGCCCGGCACCGCGTTTCTTTCCCAGAAATCCTTTAGCGATTGCCCGTCGTCTTCGATGAAGCCCAGTGCCCTTGCAGCAGCGATCTCGATGCTGCCGGGCTTGGGGTCTGCGTTCTTCCAGATTCCCCTGAGTTCGCGCAGAAATATACGAGCCGTGACCGGACCGACCCCCTTCAGTTCCAAGAGGCGTCTCTCCAAGTCCCTGGGGCCGTCGCTGACCCGGTCCAGCCGCGAGATGTCTCCTCCGTAGTCCGCGAGGACCTTTTCCGCCATATCCTTCATGTAAGTCGCGGTGATGCCGTCGTATCTGACGTAGCCTCCTTTGCCATGAACCCGCACCAGATCTTCCCATGAGGCCTTGGAGATGCTCTGCGGCGAGAGAAGGCCCTCATCTCTGTAGACCCTGAAGGTCTTCTTGGCTATCGTCGTGGATATCCTCTTTCCAAAGAGGATCGATGCTACCAGCCACTCGAAGGGGTTCGCAAGATCTATTCCGAGTTCCTCCGAATAGAGGGTTCCGAACCTCTGAAGCAAACTTCGAAGATCCGTCATTTGAGGATGCGTCATTCGCAGGCCCTCTCACCTACCTATGGGAGGTCGCCCTGATAAGGCGTATCGTGATGGCCGGCGGGGATTACCCGGCAAGCTTCGCCATCCCTGTTCCAAGTTCGGGTTTTTCCAGACTTTATATTCAGCAAAGCGAAGAACCGGCCGGGTGTTTGTTTGGGTCACTTAGGCCAGGGTGACGCTCC
>CAZJVP010000054.1:0-42761 GCA_964549615.1 uncultured Thermococci archaeon
TTCACCCACAACATCCAGCGCTGCTGGGCCCACATACTGACAGAGATCGACCAGATCGCCCAACACCTCCTGGAAGTTGCACAGTCTGCACAGTCTGCACAGTCTGCACAGTCTGCACAGCCGGCTGGGAAGAACAGAAAGGCTGGCAAGGCCGGGAAGGCCGGGAAGGATCAGAGGGATCAGAGGGATCAGAGGGATCAGAGGGATCAGAAGGATGATGGATGGAGGTGGAAGGACAGAGACGGGGAGAGGTACAGGCGGTACAGGGAGGCCGAAGCTCTAAGCAAGGGTCTGCACAGGATCTACGACAGGCTCAAAGAAGCCCTGGAGACCGATCCTCCTCCACAAGCACAAAAGAGGGATAGGCTTGCAAGGTATGGTAGGTATGGTAGGAGGGCTCTGCAGCACTGGCTCGGCAGGGAGTACAGGTCTGCCAAGGTTAGGCAGTTTGTCAAGAAGCTCAGCGCTGCTTTTCCCTACCTGTTTACCGCTGTCAGGCATCCTGGTGTAGAGTTGACCAACAATCGCTCGGAGCGGGCTTTGAGGACGCTTGTCGTGCAGAGAAAGATCATAGGGACTCTCAGGAATGGGAAGGGTGTAAGGATGTATGAGAGGATTCCAAGCCTTCTTGCCACATGGGAGCAGAGAGGCCTGGAGCCTGGACCCATCCCAGGCATTATCCGAAGCCCTAACCCAGAGCTGGAAGGAGACCTCACACGACCAGACCAACCAAGGCGCGAGCTAAATACGTACCCGCGTCTCTCTTCTCTAGGCTGAGTGATTTAAAGACTGAACATTTATCACTAGTTCAATATTTTTTGGAGCATTCAAGAACCCTCCATAGGGACCGAGTATCACATACGCAGACATCTGGTTGGAGGTAACAGATTGAAGGAAAAGCCACCAGAATTGGAGGCCGGCAGAAACACGCACGAAAACGTCATCTACGCTTGCTTCGGCGGATTCTCAAACACCGGGATAACCGCTGCGCTGGCGAGCATCGAAGCCGTAAAGGAGCTCGGATTGAGGAAGGCTGCCATCGGCTGCCTCGCGGGCCTGCCAACCGACGTCGCGCCGGTCTTCGCCAAGACCAAGGCGGCCAAACGGATTGTGTCCGTGGACGGTTGCCCCTTTGAGTGCAGCAGGAAGACGCTCGAAAAGGCAGGGTTCACGGTTACGAAGAGCATCGTGCTCGTCAGGGACATCGGGATGAAGAAGAAAGCCCTCCACGAGGAGGTCGAGAAAGGCTCAAAGCCGTTGATGGACTACGTATCGGAAGACGATGTCAGGCGTGCCAAGGAACTCATAATCGGGGCTGTGTGCAGCTAGGGCGAACGCGCAAGAGATCCGGACACGCCTATCAGAGTTGGACGTCATGGCGGGAACGGGACCATTGAAGGTCGAACCCCCCGAGGGCTATCCGCCCGAAACGGGCCGGTACCTTAGAGGCAATGACTACTCCCCGGTGGCTGTGGTGGCAATCCTTGACACCTTCGACTTCAAGATTCCTCCCGAGCTTGTGAGGCTCATCGAGGTAGCCATTGAAGCTGGAGCCGCGCTTGCAGGAACGCTTCAAACGGAGAACATCGGCATTGAGAAGTTGATCGCAAATGTGGTGGCCAATCCGAACATCAGATACTTGGTCATCTGCTGGCGAGAATCGCCTGGACACCTTCCGGCGGATGCGTTGTGTAAGCTCATCGACAACGGGGTTGCACAGGACAAGAAGCGGACCATAGTCGGGGCCAGAGCTCCGTCGCCCTATCTCCCAAACATATCTCTGGAGGCAATCCAAAGGTTCAGAAAACAGGTGAGCATAGTCAACCTCATCTCGGAAGAGGATCCCAAGAGGGCGATGGACCCGGAGATGATAAGGAAGGCCGTCCATTGCTGCATCCAGGAGAAGCCCACCGAGTTTCTAGGCTACACCCTCCACGATCCCGGAGCATGGCCCGAGCCTGCCATCTGCAGGAAGATATCGCTGAGAATAGAGGAGCCTTGGAAAAGGGAGTTGAGCCGGAGGGAGCAGGAGATCCTAGACCGGATCAGGAAGTCCGCGAAAAGAGGCGATGGATGACGAGTCGCGATCCTGGGGGCTCCATCATATCCGGTTCCAAGATTCGCAAGAACGGAGAGGTTCTCAAGAGGCAAGTGCTTGTCGAGATCTTCGAAGGGGATCCCTTCGAGGGGTGCTGTGCGCCCGTGTCGGTTTCCGACAGTGCGGTTAGAGAGCTTCGCAGCCTCTTGGCCCGCCGGCAGGCGATCATCAACTCTTTGAACAATCACTTCGCCGACCGCATTCGGATCGAGAGGATGGTTCTAAGCCGCAGAAGGCCTGCGACTTCCTATCCTGATTACCTGAAGCCCCACCTTGGCAAGGTGGACCCGCCGGTCATCTTCGTGAACGGCCGCCTCGTTTGGCACGGCAGCTTCCCGGCCGAGGGGCACTTCAAGGAAATCGTTGAAAAAGCTCTGGCGAAGGGTCTGAACGAAGAATAGGGGATCTCTCAACCGCGCGATGGAGAACCGCGTCGGGTGTCTGCAGTTTCGATCGATCGGAACGGGGAATGATCCACCCTCTGTGTCTGTAAGCGCAAACTCGCTGGGGGAGTAACGACGCACCCGAACCGTCTCCGGCCCCGCCGTGGGCGCGGGCCGGCGCGCGATAACCCACGCCAATCCCTAGTCAAGGCCAAGACGGCAACCGGACCGAATATCGTGAAGATCTCCGGTCCGGTCCCTGAGGGGGACGGAGCGCATCGAGGAGCCTACGCATATTCCGGCCCAGAATCAGCCTCTTTGCGGATCTGGCTATCTCGGCGCAGGCAAGTGGTGCTATCCCAAGAGCGGGGTCCAGATCCGTAAGGTCGGAGCCGAACACGATCTTCTTGGGATCGACCCGATCGACGAGATCCTCCACCGGGCGGTAGCCAAGAGGCACGCACGTACACTGATACACGTTTTCCAACTCGTTCACAACGTCCGCGTAGGCCAGGCTGTGGTGCCCCATCACGAAACGAGCACTGGGATACGCACCTCCAACCTGCCCAAGATACCCCGCAACTCCCCAATCGTGCTTCAGGATCAGCATCTCCTTCTCCTCAGCGTAGGCGAAGACGGCCTGAAGCTTCGCCTCGGAGGTTCGCCTGAACTGGTACTCGCCAATGATCTTAACCCCTACAAATCGTGGCTTCCTGCATCTCTCCAGCTCGCGGACCTAGCTCTCCCGGGCAGTTGAGGTTCAAGGTTACAAGCCCGTGGAGGCGCTCCGGATGCTTGGAGGTGCTGGCGGCGATGAGATCGTTCCCCAGGCGCAAGTCGGGATTGACGCCGGCGAACGAGAATACACAGGCCTCGTCGATTCCAAGAGCATCCACCAGGCCTATGACCTGATCATCCCGACCGTAGGGGATGTGGTAGTAGTTGAAGAAAGCGCCCGGATGGGCATGTGCACCCACCACTAGGCAGTTCAAGGGGGCGCCCGAAAGCACGGCCTCTTTGATGGGTCCAGCCCTCATATCCTTGCCTCTTTCATCAGGCTCTCAAGGTTGCCCCTGCGACCATCGCCTTCTCCTCCTCCGATATCTGCGAGTAGGCAACCATGGCCACGGCCGAGGAAGGGTCTCGATACGGGACCCTGGTGCCAAACAGCAATCGGTCAGGCCCAGACTCCCTACAAACCGAGTCGACTCCCCTCTAGAGCCAAAGCCCCGACAGATCCAACATCAGGTTCTCGCAGCGCGACATAGCCTGGTATGTTCGACGATTGGACCGGTAACGGAATTCAGAGGCTACGACGGGAAGGTCCGGATGCGCGAGGCACCTCGTAGGTGTCGCCCATGCACCACTCCGCCACATCGAAGAAGAAGCCTTTCCGGTCAAGGTTAGGATCAGCGCCCCCTGGCCCTGACTTAATCCGACTCCATGAAAGCCGGAGTCTCCCAACCGCCCAGAACTCGGTAAAGGTACGGAAGATCCGCAAAGGCGAGAGAGGTACTCTTGGAGAACAGCCTGTTCGGCTGCAGCCCATTCGAGGTGCCCACTGAAATCGAGAGAAACCGGTTGCCCAGACCCATGCCGCTCGGAGTCTGGACCAGGTAGCTACCTTGCGCTTTCACGATGCCCGGACGAGCACGGGCGACTGATAAACGCAACGACATAGCATGCCTTCAGCTGACAGCGATGACCAGCAGCTCATCTCCTGCATGCTGGGAGTTTCTTGCGACCGACGGCCCCCGGCGAGACCTGCTTCCCGGGCTTAATGCACCAAAGACTGATCAGTCTGCGGTGATGCGACAATGCCATCGAGGAAGACACTGCTGGACGAGGAAGACATACCAAAGCAGTGGTACAGCATACTGCCGGATCTGCATAAGCCCCTGCCTCCGACCATCGACCCGAAGACCAAGGCCCCCGGCGCCGGCATAGTGCCCAAGATATTCCCCAAAACAGATCTTAGCCCAGGAGTTCGGCCCAGAAAGATGGGTCAACATCCCGGATGAAGTCAGAAAAGCCTACAGGCTCTGGAGGCCACTCCTCTCTTCAGGGCGGTTGGCCTGGAGAAGACCCCCAAGACGCCAGCCGAGATATACCTACAAGTATGAGGGGGTCCGAGCGATCTGATGGAATATGTCTCAAAGGACGATGTCGATCGTGCGAAGAAGATCATAATAGAAGCCATCACGGAGTGACCGAAGGGTTGAGCCCCGGCGCACGTCCTTCGCGCATCTTGCGTCCTGCGGACCGGCATAAGCGCATGTCCGGCTCGACCGCCCAAGAGCGAGCCGTGATGATCTCTCAGGCAAGGGTCGCGAACCCAGCCTTTGAAACATTTTTGAGAGAGATTTCGTATCGAAGATGATGAATATGAAACCCTCGGCCCCCAAGCGCGAGCTCAGCGTCTTCGAGAAGTACCTCACGATCTGGGTCGGTCTCTGCATACTGGCTGGCATCGGCCTAGGCAAGGTCGCGCCCGGCCTATCAACCGCGCTGGATAGGCTGTCGGTTGCCCAGGTCTCCATACCCATCGCGGTATGCCTGTTCTTCATGATGTACCCCATAATGGTCAAGATCGACTTCAGCGAGGTCGTCAAGGCGGGGAAGACCCCGAAGCCGGTGGCACTCACGCTGTTCGCCAACTGGGCGGTGAAGCCCTTCACCATGTTCCTGATCGCAACCTTCTTCCTTTCCGTCTTGTTCAAAGACCTTCTGCCTGGAACCGAGATCGTCAAAACCGGTGCCGAAGTCTACCTTTACCGCTCCTACATATCGGGGGCCATACTCCTCGGCATCGCGCCGTGTACGGCCATGGTTCTGATGTGGAGCTATCTCGCCAGGGGGAACGACGGCCACACGCTCGTCATGGTCGCCATCAACTCGTTGAGCATGCTCTTCCTCTACGCTCCCCTGGGTGGATTCCTCCTGGGAGTTAACCGCATGCCCATACCGTGGGAGACGATAGTTCTGTCCGTCACAATCTACGTTGCCCTTCCCCTGATCGCCGGCTACTACTCCCGGCGCGAGCTCATCAAGAGAAAGGGAATCGAGTGGTTCAGGGAGAGATTCGTGGGCAGGCTGACGACGGTGGCGATCGTAGCGCTCCTAGCCACGCTCGTCATACTCTTCTCGCTGAAGGGCAAGATGATCGTCGAACGTCCGCAGACGATACTTCTGATTGCCGTGCCGCTCTTCATCCAGACATGGCTGATCTTCCTATTGACATACGGTGCCGCAAGGCTCTTGAAACTCACGTACGAGGACGCCGCTCCTTCGGCGATGATCGGCGCGAGCAACCATTTCGAGGTCGCCATTGCCACGGCGACCACCCTTTACGGGCTCAGCTCGGGGGCGGCATTGGCGACGGTGGTTGGGGTCCTCATCGAAGTGCCGCTGATGCTGACGCTCGTGAAGTTCTGCCTGCGAACGCGCGGATGGTTCCGCAGCAGCCGGGCACTGCAACCATAGGATTCCTAACCGTTCCAGCGCGGTTCTTTGGCGATTCCCCAGCCAGCTGTCGCGAGGCTGTAGGTTGGCTCATCGGAGCCGCCCTAGCAACGAGGGGCGGCCACCTGAGCCAGCGATCGAACGGCGTCAAGGACGGAGGTATCGACGAGCGAGTAGAAAACCCACTTCCCCCGCCTAGACTCCTTGATCAGACCTGCCTCCCTGAGGATGCCAAGATGGTGGGAGGCTGAGGGCTGGGATCGGTTGATCAGAACCATGACCTCGCACACGCAAAGCTCCCCTTCGGACCCGATCGCCTTCAGTATCGCGACCCTCATCGGATCTGCCATGGCCCTAGCGATCATCGCGACCTTCGAGGCGTTCTGGTCGGGTGCCATAGACCTGAGCTTGCGTCGAATCTTCTCAACATCGGCCGCCGAGGCCCGTCTTCTCCCCGTCCGTGCCTCCACGCAGCGGGCGAGCCTCTCGTCAGCCTTCGATGCCACGAATCCTGATAGCGTTTCCAGCACAAATAGGTTTCACACCAGAGAGCCTGGGTGCCGCCAGAGACCGGGGATTCATCTGTGCATCCCTAGAGCCGACGCTCGATGTCCCGGTAGCCCTCCTCGCTGTACTCAAAGAACCTCCTATAGGAAGCGCAGAAATCGGTTCGGCTTGGATGAAGCCGATCTGGCCTGTGATACCGACACCCACCATAGCAGAGGTCCAGCCATGGGCAGTCCTTGCACTCACGCGGGAGCCCCAGCTTTGCCCGTCCGAACTCCTCAAACGGGGTGCTCTCGGATATCCTGCCGAGCGAGCTTTCCATGAGGTTCCCCATGAGCATGCCCCGATCCACGAAGAAGTCGCAAGGGTAGACGTCCCCGTTGTATTCCACGACCAAGTACTCGCCGCACCTGGGACCCAGCGTGCAGAGTCCACCCGCAGCGCCCATCCTCGCGGCCAGAACCGAGTTGAAGAGCCGGATGTAGACGTTTGGGAAGTCTTCTCTCCACAGATCGAACATGCGGCAGAGGAACTCACCGTACTGGTCGGCGGTGACGTTGAACGGTGCCGGGTTGCCGGCTGCATCGAGTTCACGGCAGGGGACGAACTGGAGGTACCGCACGCCCCGATCGACGAAGAACCGGTATATGTCCTCCCATCGGCAAGCACTGAGATTGGTTACGACCGAGAGAACATTGAACTCCACGCGGTCCTCCTTCAACAGCTCCAGACCCGCCATCGCCCTGTCGAAGGTTGGCCGCCCCCGCCGCGTTCGCCTGTAGGCGTTATGGATGTCGGGTGGGCCGTCCACGCTTATGCCCACGAGGAACTTGTACCTTTTGAAGAACCTGGTCCAACTTTCCGACAGCAGGGTGCCATTGGTCTGGAAAGCATTCGAAACCGTATGCCCCCTTCCGTGGGCCTCCTGCAGCTTGACCGCCCGGAGATAGAAATCAAGGCCGGCCAGCAACGGCTCCCCGCCCTGCCAGCTGAACGATGCGTGCTCGGTCGATATCGCAAGGTACTGCGAGATCATGGCTTCCAGGACCTTCTCGCTCATGCACGTCCGGGGGCCCGGATGGTATAGCTCCGATCTCCTGGCATAGAAGCAGTACTCGCAGGCAAGATTACATCGGGCTGAAACGGGTTTCACCAAGAGGCTGGAGGGAAGCATCACGTAGTGCTCTGGCAGCTGCCTAAAATTGTTACACGGATAGCCGCATGCGGGCCGTCCGCGTTCCGCGTTCCCCGAGCCAAAGTTTTCAAGCGATGAGCGCATATTACCTGGAGGAGGCAGGATGAGTGGACGAGCTTAAGGGGAAGAGGATTGCCATCTTGGTTGCCGAGGGCTTCGAGGATCTCGAGTTCTTCTATCCGCTGATCAGGTTCACCGAGGCCGGGGCGGATGTGGTCGTGGCGGGGTTGACCAAGGACGAGGTCAAGGGCAAGCATGGAATCGGGTTCACGCCGACGAGGACCGTGAAGGAGATTGCGAACGAGGACTTCGACTGCGTCATCATACCTGGGGGGAGCGCTCCCAAGAAGCTGAGGGAGAGCCGTGAGGTCCTAGACTTCGTCAGGAAGTCGCACGAGAGGGGCAGGATACTTGCTGCGATCTGCCACGGCCCCCAGGTGCTGGTCTCAGCCGGGCTTGCGAAGGGAAGGAAGCTCACCGCCTACAGGGCGGTCAAGGATGAGATCGTGAACGCCGGAGGGGACTTCGATTACGTTGAAGTGAGGAGGGACGATAACATCATAACCTCAAGGTTCCCCGAGGACCTTCCCGCCTTCTCCAAAGCCATCATATCGGCCCTCACCGCCTGAGGTGCGGAGGCTGGGTGCGATGAGCGGAAAACGCGTGTATGCGGTTCTCCTCCTTTTGGCCTTCATCCCCGGCATCCTCCTGTCCGGCTGCATAGGGCCGAAGGACTCTGACCATGATGGACACCCGGACGAGGAGGACCGTTTCCCCGACGACCCGAACGAGTGGGTCGACAGCGATAACGACGGGGTGGGCGACAACTCGGACGCCTTCCCGCACAACTCGGAGGAATGGGCCGATACCGACGGCGACGGCCACGGCGACAACTCCGATGATTTCCCCAACGACCCCAAGGAATGGATCGACGCCGACGGCGACGGAGTGGGCGACAACTCGGACGCCTTCCCCAATGACTGGGAAGAGTGGGCGGATACAGACAAGGACGGTCACGGCGACAACTCGGATGCTTTCCCCAACGATCCCAACTACCACTTGGTCTGCCCGGAGTGCAACGGAACCGGCGTCATCCCCGAAACCGTGGAGTTCAACCACACCGCTCGGGGCTGGCTTTCGGATCGGGGCACCATCTCATCTGACTGGCACGTGTACATCGAGGTCACCAACCTTGACAACGAGGATGGGATCTTCAAAGTTGAGGCTTGGGTGATAGAGAAGGGAGAGGAGGCATGGAGGGGCGCCGACCAGCACGTCATTGCCCCTGGCCAGACCTACACCTTCGATTTGAAGGCCAGCGGGTTCAGCCAGAGCGTCAACCAAGGCAACCTGCGATACAGGGTGAGACCGCCCGCCAGGGAAGTAGGCCCCGCCGTTACATGTCCCACCTGCGGGGGGACCGGGAAGATCTAGCCGGCAGGCGAACCTTCCGGCCCGCCCGAGCGGATTCGTAGCATGCCTGGGCGATCTCAACGGACTTGAGGCCATCCATCCCTGTGACCGGAGGCTCTCTATCCTCGGAGATGCATCTGACGAAGTCCTTGAGGACCAGCCCCACGGTGAAGTCGGGCTCGGTTATCCTCTCCTCCCTCCGGTCGCCTGCCTGCGCCACAGTTATCAGGCGACCGTATCTGTCGGCAAGAAGTTGGCCCCCGTCGGTGGCCACCTCTATCAGGTCCATCCTGCTCCCGGAGCACATCGAGGCATCGCAACAGACCAGACAGCCTGGAAACTCCAGCACCGCTGCGAAGGAGTCCTCGACGGACGTGCCCAGCACCCTCGCGGTCGAGCAGAACACGCCCAGCGCCTCGCGTTCCAGCAGAAACCTTGCCTGGTCGAAGAGATGGACTCCCAGATCCATGAGTGCCCCGCCGCCTGACGCCTCGGGGTTCTCCCGCCACCCGGGCGCCCGCTGTTGCCTCTTGCACATCGAGATCAAGTATGGCGTGCCCATCGAAGGAATCAAGGCCTTCACCCGCCTCACTAGTGGATGGTATCGGAAGTTGTGGCTAACCATGAGCTTGACGCCGTGCTTGCGAGCCGCCTCTATCATTTTCCTTGCCTCCTCGACGTTTCGTGCGATCGGCTTCTCCACGAGGATGTGCTTGCCGCCCTCTGCTGCCGCAACGGCGATCGGCATGTGAAGGTCGTTGGGCGTTACGATGAGAACCGCGTCGACCTGGGGATCCTTCACCAGATCCCGGTAATCGGTGTAAAGCCGATCGATCTTGAAACGCTGGCCGAATTCCGCAAGCTTCTCCTTGTCCCTTCTACACACAGCCACGAGGGCCGAGTCTTTCACCTCGGTCTGGATGTGCTCAGCATACCTAGTTCCGTGTCTTCCCGTACCGACAAGCCCAAGCCCGACGGTCAACCTACCACGCAACCCCCTCGGACGAGAACCTGAACTATCTTTCGGGCTGAGAGCAAGGGCAAAGCCGGGCGAACATATTTCTCCAAGATGCTGGGTGGGATCTTGGGTAGGGACGCTGCTTCGCATCAGGGTGGTGTCGGCCGGGAAGGTCAAGAACCGCTTCGTCGCGGACGGGATCGAGGAGTACAAGAAGAGAATATCGCCCTTCGCGAGACTTGAGCTCGTCGACCTCAAGAAGGGCTTCTCAAGAGATTCCCGCAGGGGCGAGGCATCGCGGAACAAGGTGCCGAACTCAAAGGCAAGAGGCGGCCTGACGGTGGCCCTGCATCCCGCAGGCAGACAGGTATCGTCTGAGGAGTTTGCCGAGTTCCTGCGAGGCAGGGAGGCCGTCGACTTCCTGATCGGCGGCCCCGAGGGGCTTCCCGATCATATCGTGGAATCGAGCGACATCTCGCTTTCCCTGTCGAAACTGACCTTCACGGGCGAGTTGTCGAAGCTGATCCTGATCGAGCAGATCTACCGGGCGCTGACCATACTGAACAATCGGCCCTACCATAGATAGGTGGACTGGGAATGTCTTCTAGCCTTGGCTGGCTCATCGTGAGTGCGGCCGTCCTGCTGGCCCTGATCGGGGCCCAGGGAGTCTGCGCCTACCTGAGCTACGTGCCGATGAACGGTGCCTTCGAAAGATACGATGACGCAGGGAGGCCGCTCAACTGGACCCTTCTCAGTGCCCCATCGTCAGACGGCATGAAGACGACCGCGGCTCTGGTGAATGACTCGTACAAGGGGCTGAAGGCACTCTACCTTGGTAGCCTTGGGACGGGCCGCGCCTCGGCGAGGATCGAGATGCCCATCGAGTACAATGCTCTCCGAATGCTCCATTCCGGGACCGCCGAGTTCTACTACAAGGTCCTGTCGTCGGGGGCCTCCGGGAGGAACATCGACTTCAGGCTCGACCTCTTTGACCAGCACGGCAAGGTCGTGGCCGGCGTCCAGTTCTCGCCTCCCAGCTCCCACGTTGCGGATGGCATGTGGCACAGGCACACCTTCAGGCTGGACATCAGGGACTCGAGGACCGCGAAGTACATGGCCCTGTCCTTCAGCGTGAACGGGGCAGAAGAGAAGGCGCCCGGGTCCTGGATCGTGGACGAGCTCCAGATATTCGAGGCGCCGGCAGCGGTCAGGATAGGGTTGATCACGTGCACTCGGGCTCTCGTTGAGGTCGGCAAGCCCTTCGCCATCAGCTTCAACCTGACCAACGAGGGAGGTGCCTTCTTCCACGACCTTCACTCCCGGATCATCCTTCCCCGAGGCCTTCGGGTTGTTGGTGAAGAGCCAGAGAGGATCTTGGGCGTTGTGGAGCCGGGATTGGCCTACGAGGTCAGCTGGAACCTGGTCGCCGACCGGCCCGGGACATACCCCATAGAGATCAACATCTTCAGCCCCAGTGACGAGGCATTCAATCCCGGTCCTCTGGCCACCGTGGTGGGGGCTGGTGGTTTCTCCCATCCGGCGTCAAGGCCGAATCGAGCAGTGTGCTCCGTCACCCAAGAGGAGATAGTTCTCGAGAACCCGTTCCTGCGCCTGGTCTTCCCGGTCGCCGAGGAGGGCTTTGGGCTGTTCGGCCTCCAGTGCTGGGACGGGTTCTGGAGGGACATGGCGGTTTCAATGCCTCTGGGACATGCACTCTTCGTTGCCCATCCTGGCAAGAAGAGTTTGCTTCTGCTGACCGCCCAGGCGTACGACTATGGACTCGCATCAGCGGGCGCCTGGCTTTCGCTCCAAGGATGGATTGCGGATGATGACGGGGTGACCTGGGCAGTCTCCTATCGGTTTGACCTTGCAAACGATGCTGCGCACGTCGACATCAGCTTCTCGGTCCGGACCAGTGCGAACAGGAAGATCCTACGCCTATCGGGTCCGCAGATTCTCGCTGGAGAGGGGAGCTTTGGCACGGCGAGGGGTGAAGGCCTCTTCTGCGGCCTTGAGTACCTGCTTCCGGGAGAAAGTTCGTCGGGAACGGACTTCGTCTACCCGCCCCGGAACCTCAGGGCCGTGCCACATCCGCTGAAGGTAACGATTCCCTTAATGGCGGTGGAACAGGGCAACTGCAGCATTGCGCTATCCTGGGATCCGCTCGAAAGATGGGACGGGACAAACGCCCTGATCTCGGCCAAGTATCTCTCGCCGAACTGGCCGCGGAACCAATCCAACCACGTCATGGCCCTCTTCGTCCCCACGATCCCCCGCTGGGTGAACGAGAACGAAGATGAGGCGACAACCCCTTATGATCTGGACGGGCCCGTGACGATCCACTGCCAGGTGTTCTGCAAGGCGAATACGGATGTGCTCGGGACGCTCCTCTGGTGGCTTCGCGAACACGGGGTGCCATCCCCGCCCGACAAGCCTCGAAGCTTCGAGGAGACCATTGACCTCTGCGTAGCTTGCTTCAAGGATATCTGCTGGGTCGAGTCGGCCAAGGCTTGGAGACATACCCACCTCTCCGACCCGGCTTGGATCTTCTGGGACCCACTTGTGGCGCTTCCCCTGTGGCACCAATCGGCCCTGACCGACGATGCGGGCTTGCGAAGCGAGATCCGGGCCCAGGTGATGGAGGCTCTGGCAGCGACGGGTGGATGGGGGGTGGACATGGACCTGGCGCTCCACCTCGGCGAGGTTGAAAAGGCCCTGGCCAGCGGGTACAACTATGCCCAAGCCCTCATCGACTCTCAGAACGACGACGGATCCTGGCCCTACACGCCCAGCGACAAGAGACATGAACTGCTTGGGCGTCCCGGAGATACGTCGTCCGGCTGGACCGCCAGCAAGGCGAGGTTTCTCCTCAAATTCGGCAGGATCACGGGCGATCCCAGCTCGATCAATGCAGGCCTGAAAGCACTCGAGTACCTGGACACCCAGAGAAGACCAGAAGGCGCGCAGACCTGGGAACTTCAGCTCCACGTGCCCGATGTGCTGGCTTCTTCGTACGTCCTAGAATGCTACCTAGAGGCGTACCGGATAACGCGAAACCAGGACTACCTGGAGAGGGCGAGGTTCTGGGCTCTCAGCGGGTTGCCCTTCATCTATCTCTGGAACCCACCCGACAGGCCGATCATGAGATACGGATCCATACCCGTCTTCGGCGCCACATGGTTCGAGAGCCCGTGGTTCGGCGTCATCGTCCAGTGGAACGGCTTGGACTACGCCTACAAGCTTCTGGACCTGTCCAGATACGATGATTCCCTGCCGTGGAGGACGATCGCGGAGGGCATCACTGTCTGCGGGATGCAGATGCAGCGCTACCCGGGCGGCCCGCACGCCGAGGTTTCCGGCATGTACCCCGATGCCTACAGCGCTGTCAAGGGGGACGATGCATACTATTTCGACATCAACCCTCGCTTCATCGCCCTTTGCGCCTTCGGGCTTATGGGATACGACGAGACGACCCAGACCGAGATCCTCCCCGTTGGCGAGGGGAGGATTCACATCAGCACGGTGGGAAGGATCGGGAACTCGAGCTTGCAGGGTGGTCTGCTCACCTTCGACGTCCAGTATCCAGTGAGCGATTCATCGTATGCCGTCATCGGCGGCGTCTCCAGGCCCTCCGCGGTCACGGTCAACGGCGAAAGCATAGCTGAGAGCCAGGACCTTTCCAATATCGTCCAAGGCTGGACATACAGGAGCGACGGCATCCTAGTCATCAAGATGGTCCACGCGGTGGTCGACCGCATCGTGGTGGCGGGAGTCCGGTACCAGCCGAGCATGCGCTTTGCGCCGGAGCCCATCTGGGAGTTCGAGTCGTACGATTCCGAAGGCTGGATGAACACCAACATGTTGACGCCCTTCCTGGTCCAGAACGGAACCCTTGCCACGAGATCGACCGGCCCCGACCCGTACATGGTCGGGCCGAACATCCAAGTCCAGGCGAGAACGGATGACATCGTGACGATCAGGATGAAGCTCTCTGCAGGACAATATGCGCAGATTTTCTGGATCCGTAGGGGCGCCGGCCAGTACAGCGAATCGAAGAGCATGGTCTTCCCGGTGAACCCCGATGGGCAGTTCCACACCTACGAGGTGTGCGTCGGGCGGAGCCCAGAATGGAACGGGACGATCACCCAGATCAGGCTCGATCCGACGAACGTCGCCGACGCCTTAGTCGAGATCGACTACATCAGGATACCCGAGCCACTATTCGGATTGCTCGCGCTCCTCGTCATTGGACTAGCTGGGAGGAAAAGTTGTGGTTAGCCCTGCACAGATACTGGTGAACCAGGTCGGCTACGACTTGGAGAAGGAGAAGCGCTTCGTCGTCCAAGCGAGCGGGCAGAGAATGCCCGCTAGGTTCTCGGTGATCGACGCTCAAGGCAAGTGCGTTTACAGAGGGACCCTGAGGAAGGCGGGCAGGATCCAGCAGTGGGGAGCCCTCTACTGGACCGGCGATTTCTCCCCTTTGAGGATCGAAGACACCCTGCGAATCCTCATCAAGACCCGCAACGGCCCGATCCTTTCCCACCCCTTCAGGGTTGGGCGGGGCTTGGTCTTTGGGGAGACCGGCGAGCTTGCGCAGAGGTTCTTTTACTACCAGCGGTGCGGCACCGAGGTGGAAGGGTGGCATCCGCCCTGTCATCTTGACGACGGGGTCTTGCCCGACGGGTCTCACCTAGACGTCTCGGGCGGATGGCACGATGCGGGGGACTACAACAAGTACAACGGCGGCACCCCGCTGTCCGTCTTCGCCCTCACCTACGCCTACGAGAGACATAGGGACTACTATGATCGGTTCAAGACCCGGGCGGGAGTGCCGACGATCGTGGACGAGGCTCTCTGGGGTGCCCGGTGGCTGCTGAAGATGCAGCCTGTGCCGGGCAAGCTGCTGGAGAGGGTCTTCTCCGGGTACTCGTACTGGGGCCCGCCGGAGAAGGAGACGGACAACATCCCCGGCAATGGCGATGACCGCCCCATCCAAGGAGAGGCGGGGCCATGGGCATCAGCCCTTGCATCCGCGGCCTTCGCCAAGCTCTCGCCGTGGGGTGAAGGTCGCTTCTACCTTGAGGTGGCAGTAGCGCTTTGGGAGAAGGCCCGGGAAGGCAGTCCACACCTTGAGTCCGACGCCGCGCTTCTCCTTAGCGACCAAGCCCTCTACGCCAAGACCGGACAGAAGGCCTACTTGGACGACGCGTCACGCAGAATTGCCAACATCACGTCCGCCCAGACCGAGGAGGGATGGTTCGCCCTGCCCGACGGCACGCCACACTACTCGATAACCCACCTAGGTTTCCCAGCTGCATGCCTGGCAGAATTTGGACTATCTGGAGACGGCGGTGCCGATCCCGAGGTGACCGACGCAGTCACGCGCTATCTGGACTTCTCGATCAAGATCGCGAGAAACCCGTTCCAGCTCTCGACGATCTACTCCAAGGACGGATCCATCAGCTTCTTCTACAGATACCCTGAGCCGACCAGCTGGTACGTTGGGCAGAACAGCCAGTACCTCTCCCAGGCATGGGCGGCCCTCGTCGGCTTCGCGCTGACCGGCCGAAGAATGTTCAGACGGTATGCGCTTGCCCAGATCAACTGGGTGCTGGGAACCAACCCCTTCGGCATATGCATGTTCGAGGGCAAGGGATCGGTCAACCCCGCCGTCTACCATCACCGGTACAGCGCCATTCCGGGCAGGGAACGCGGGGCCGTGCCGGGGTGCGTGCCGAACGGGATAGTTAGGATGTCGGTGGATGAGGATGCGCCAAGGTTCGACATGAGAGCATCGGGGCGGCCAGCCTACCAGAGCAACGAGCCTTGGCTTCCCCACAACGCCTTCTACCTTCTGGCCTCGTCCTGCCTATAGGGGCAGAGCGATCGGGCGGCCCCTCTCGCTGGATGCGATGGCACCGAGGCTCAGCTCCAAGGACCTGAGGCCTTCCTCCAAGTCCACGGAGGTGGGCTTGCCCGCTTTGACGCAGGAAATGAATGCCTCCTCCTCGGCGAGATAAGGGCTCCTCTTGCCGGTGAACTCGGCCTGGGAGTCCCTCCACTTTATGACCACGCGGCTCGCGTAATCCTCGTACTTCAGATGCTGCGCGATGACCTTCAAGCCCGTCTCGCCCTCGACGGCCGCGTTGGTTGAGGTTACGACGCCGATCGCGCCGCTCCTGAAGCTCAAGAGCACCGCCGAGACATCTTCGATGTTGTAGTTCTCAAGGCCAACGTTTATCCGGGTTGCCAGGAGCGCTTGAACCCTGCCAACCTCACCGGCCAGCCATCTGCACTGGTCGAATATGTGCGTCGTCTGCTCGGTGATCTGTCCCCCGCTCAACTCTCTCCTGACCCACCAAGGGACGTTGTATATGCCGCCCCACCATTTCCCTTCGACCATCCCAATGGTGCCCCCCTTCTCCAGAAGGATGTTCCGCGCCTCGACCCTCCCGTCGTTGAAGCGCCAGTGGTATCCCATCTGATTAACGATCCCAGCGGCCTTGCAGACCCTCACTGCCTTCTTCGCGTCCTGCAGTTTAACGGCCAGCGGCTTCTCGAGGAACACAGCGATCCCCCTTTCAGCGGCGGCCTTCACCGGGTCTAGGTGCGCGGATGGCGGCGTGCAGATGAAGACCGCCTCCGGCTTCTCCTTGTCCATCATCTCTCGATAATCGCCATAAGCCTTGGGCACCCCGTAGTCGACCTGAACCCTGTTGGCCCGAGCCTCGTCCAGGTCTGCCACTGCTACGACCTCGGCGTCCTTGGCACGGGCGAGATTCTCGACGTGGACCCTGCCGATTCCACCTATACCGATAACGGCCACGCGCATTTTCTCACGGTCACGGCCGTCCACGCAGACCTGAAAAATGAACTCGTACTACCGTTTCGTCCGTAACTCCTGGGACCTCCTTCCAAGTCTAAGGCAAAGATAGAGGCCCCAAATGAGTAGCACAGCTCCGAGGCCCATGAGGCTGGCCTGCTGGTAGAACTCCCTGTGCACCCTGTTGATCTCCTGCTCGAGTACCGCCCGCATCTCAGGGGGAACCCAGAACGGTATATCCTTCGTGCTGTTCGTATTCTTGAATGCAGTCCATGCGCTTACAAAACCCGGGTACGCCCAGACGATCAGGACAGCCCCGAGAACCAGTACGGAGGCCCTGATCAAGATGTGCCGTCGGGACCTTGTCAGCCGAATTTTCACCGTCAAGGAAAGACCGACGTGTAGGGCAGGCTCAAATATCTTTATCGCGTGATCCGACGCTCCCGCGGGCCGCCCGAAGCCCAAAGTCAGGATCAACTTTTCAAGGGCCGGCGAAACGATGCACAGGGATCGCGTTGGAAACCGAAAGGCCAGAACCAAATGACCAAGGTCCGGAAACGCCCCGACCCGAGCCCGCCCAGCCGGGCGGCGAGCCGGACTGGGCCCAGCATCCGGACGCGGCATACCTAGCCTACATCCTCAAAGAGGTGGAGCTCATAGGCGTCAGAACGGACAGGGTTGCCAGGAACACCATGATCATCACGGCACTCCTGGCGGTCGGCATCATAGTCGTGATAATAGTCTGGCTAGACCTGATCGGGGCTCTGCCCTTCTTCTGAGAGCCGAAGTAAGCTTTAAGTAGAACGCCCGTCCCGTGCACCCAGCACCGGAAACAAAAGATTCGCGGAAGTGGTACGTTGAAGAAGCAAGTCGGTTGCGGCGTCATCGGCCTCGGCTTCATCGGGAGCCGGGTGCATGTTCCAAGCCTGAAGGGGATAAAGGCGGCGAGGCTGGTAGCTGTCGCGGACATAGACGAGAAGCTGGTCAAGCGGGTGGCCGAGCCCCCGATCAAAGGCTTCCTTGACTACAAGAAGATGCTCGACGACCCCGAGGTCGAGGCCGTCTGGGTCTGCCTTCCCAACTTCCTGCATGCGAAGGTCACCTTGGACGCCCTCAGAGCGGGCAAACACGTTTTCTGCGAAATGCCTCTCTCAAACAGGTTGGACGATTGCGCGGAGATCGTGGCGCTCTCAGAGAAGGTGGGCAAGTTCGTGGTTCCCGGGGCAACCTTCCGGTGGACCCCGAACTTCCTCAAGGCGAAGGAGATCATGGATTCGGGGCAGGTGGGAAAGCCGACCATGTACTACTGTCGGGAGTACATAGCCCCCTCGGTTCTCGCTGAGCAGTGGCCCGCGGGAAGCTGGGCATGGGACAGGTCCAAGAGCGGGGGGACCAGCTTCACCCTGTCGGTGTGGGCAATCGATCTGATGCGTTGGTTGGTCGGAAGCGAGATGGTCCGGGTCTATGCCTCGATATCCCGGGTGTCCCAGCCCAAGTACGGCGGCATCACCCCCGAGAACTGTCAGTTCCACGTCACGCACGCAAACGGCGTCACTGGGGTCTTCGAGCGCAGCGAGAACAGCCCACGCTCCATGGAGGGAGCAGAGCTCCGGATCCTTTTCGACGACAACAAGGGGATATACGCCCTCGACAACAACGTCGTCGAGCTCCACCAGGAGGAGTACGACAAGAGGGTGTGGAAGTTCTTCGCCACCGGCACTAGGGTCTGGGGCCATCAGCAATTGGACAGGCACTTCGTCACCTCCATTCTGGAGGGGAAGCCGCCGTCGGTGACGGCGATCGATGGGATGAAGGCGGTTGAGGTCGCAACGGCCATGGCAACGTCGGCGCAGACCGGCGAAGCCGTCAGACTGTAACCCTGGGCAGTGGGCCTTGATTCCGCACAGCGCAATGCCTAGGGTGCATCGTTGAAAAGATCTACGCGAAGCGCTATAGCAGCGGTTCCAGCAGATCCTTTGCCCGTAGAATGTCGATCTTCTGCTGCGGGCCGTGAATCTCCCTCTCGATGGTGACCGGCCCCTTGAATCCCTTGGCCTTTAACCGCGGGATCAGGAGGTCGAACCTGACCCTCCCCTGGCCCAAGGGGGTCTCGTGGCCCAGGACCTCATCCCTGTTCGGCCAAACCCCATCCTTCGCGTGCATGCCTTTGACGTACTCTCCCAGGATTTCCGCCGCATCAAGGGGGTTCGCCATTCCATACAATATCAGATTGGCCGGATCGAGATTAACTCCGAGGTTGTCCGTTCCCACGTCAACGATCGTCCTCTTGAGCGTCGAAGGAAGCTCCTGGCCGGTCTCGAAACAAAAGATCTGACCATTGTCCTCGCAGTAGCGGGCCAGATCTCTCATCACCTTGACGAAACCCCCATACACCGGGTCGCGCTCATCGTCCGGGATGAATCCGATGTGAGAGGTGATGCTGCCGATTTCCATTTCCGCGACCAGGTCCGAGAACCTCTTGGCAAGCGCCAGCCTCCTCTTCCTGTGCTGCGGGGGGACAAGGCCCATCGTCGCCGGGCCGTCCCTGAGGTTGAAAACCTGGCCCTCGAAAAGGAGGAAGAACGAGCTTATCTCTATGCCCGTCTGATCCGCCGCCTCTCTGAGCGCCTTGGGGTCAATCCTGTCCACCATCCTTTCGGCCGTGCAGGCCAGCTGGCACGTTGGTATCCCGACTTCAATCACCCTTTCGAAGCTCTCGACCGGATTATCCGACACGCCCACGATCAGTCCCAGCTTCATCTTTGGCATTGCCTCACCGCCGCACACCAAGCCTGACCGGAAGATTAACCTTTCGGGCTCCTTGGTAGGCTTGCGACGGACCGAACATCCGGGCAGGAAGGGTAAGAAAGTTATAAGGTGGGCTGGTCAACGCGACGGATAGTGCTGGGGATGAGATGATCGATTCTGCCGTGATCCTTGCCGCGGGACGGGGCACGAGGATTTGGCCCTACGGAGAAACGAAGCCGAAGGCCGCCCTGCCGGTTGGGAACGTGCCCATAATGACACGCCAGATGAGGTGTCTAAAGAGTGTGGGCGTCAAGATGTTCACCATAGTCACGGGCCATCTGGAACAACAGGTGAAGAGCATCGCGCTCCGCGAGGGCGCTGACGTCACGTTCGTCCACCAGCCGGATCTAAGCGGGCCTGCTCAGGGACTGATGCTCGCCCTAGAGAGGTGCGATGCAGATCCCATCTACGTGGTGTACGGCGACGTGGTCGCAACCGTGGAAAGCTACAAGGCACTGAGGGATTGTTGGAGAAAGGACTGCGACGCAGCCGTGCTCGTCCATAAGCTTGAGGGTGAGGACCCGGCCGAGTGGTTCTGCGCAAGCGTGGCAGACGGCCAGCTTCAGTCGGTCTCAGCCCACTCCCGCGGGGAACACTCCCACAGGCTCTGCGGGATCGCCGTCCTAAGCGAGAAGGCTGCTGGATACGTCGAACGACACCCAGGCATCTCGACCAAGCTGGATGTCGGCGCAATGCCCGCGATGGAGGCCGATCTCTCCCAGACGTTTCAGGACATGGTTGACGGCGGCGAGAAGGTTGCGGCAGTGGAGACCAGGGATTTCTTCGTGGACGTGGACAAGCCGTGGCACCTCCTCGAGGCGAACGGCCGCATGGCCGAGTATTTCAACCGCAGGCTGAAGAAGGACGAGATTTCTGACGGGGCTAAGATCTCCGAGGACGCGGACATACAGGGGCCGATACGCGTTGGTCCCAACTCGGAGATCGGCAAGCGGGTGGTCATACAGGGGCATGTCAGCATAGGCGCGAACACGACGATCACCAACGGCGCCATGCTCGGACGGCACATCATCATCGGGGACTCATGCAAGATCCGGGACTATTGCCAGCTCGGAACCTACTCGGTCGTCGGCAACAACTGCGTGATCGGCCACTGCGCCGAGTTCACGGGTGTCTTGATGAACAAGGTCTACCTCTACCACTACTGCGAGCTTTCGGGGGTCATCGGCACGGCAACAGACATAGGCGCAGCAACCGTTTGCGGCACCTTGAGGTTCGATGATGGCAGGACGATCCACAACGTCAAGGGCAGAAAGGAGATGCCCAGAATCGGGAGCAACGAGACCTACATCGGCGAATACTGCAGGACGGGCGTGAACGCGATCATCATGCCGGGCGTCAAGATGGGTCCCTACAGCATACTGGGGCCGGGAACCATCGCGTACCATGATGTCCCGGCAAGAACCCTGGTCCTCGCCAAGCAGGAACAGGTCACCAAGGAGTGGGGCCCTGAGAAGTACGGTTGGTAGCTGGCAGGCCAGGGTTGCAGTTTGGGGCCGGCCGGCCATTTTCCCCAAACAAGATTAAAGAGATCCGGCCGGGGCGTGCCTAGGTCATGCCCGGGATCAGGGTCGCCATAGTTGGCTTCGGCGGCATGGGGCAGGGCCACGCTCGAACCCTCTCCGGACTGGAGGGAATGACGTTGGTGGCGGTGGCGGACCCAGCTGCCGAGGCGCGGAAGGTAGCCCAGGACCGAGGAATACCCGCGTTTCCCTCCCACCTGCAAATGATGGACAAGGTCAAGCCGGAAGCCGTCATAGTCTCGTCACCATCCAACACCCACGCGAAGGTCGTGAGGGACTGCTGCTCAAGGGGGATACACGTGTTCTGCGAGAAGCCGCTCACCACGAAGTTCTCCGACGCAGTCAGGGTCAGGGACGCCGTAAAGTCATCCGGGATCGTCTTCTCGATCGGCCTCGTATTGCGCCACAGCGACGTCTACCGGAAAGCTAAGGAGGTTGTGGAGCGCGGCGACATCGGCGATGTCGGAATGGCGGATTGCCGATACTGCGGCTACATGCTCGGCCGATACGAATACGTCTTCTCGCGCAGGCTCGGGCGAGGGCTGATCAACGAGCACACCATACATATGATCGACGCCATGGAATACGTGCTGGGGCCGGTCGCCTCAGTCTTCGCCCAAACCGATGCGACGGCGGAACACACCGAATACAACGCCGCCATCCTGATGAAGCACGAAACCGGGCCCTTCACGGCGATCTCCGGAAGCGGCATCTCAAGGCTTCCGGTTTACGCCCGGATCACAGGCCTGAAGGCCGAACTCCTCATCGAATCCAACCAGCGGCTTGTATTGAAGGATTCATCGGGGGAACGCGAGATCCTGGCCGCCGAGCTCGGGTATCGCAGGGAGTTGGAGGATTTCAGGGACGCCGTCCTCGGCCGCCTTTCCCCGCACACGGGGATCGACGTCGCATTCTCCTGCGCCCGACTCATCGAAGCCATCTACAGGTCGGCCAAGTCGGGCAGGGTGGTCGGGCCAAGAAGCCTACTTGATTAGGAAGGCTCGCGTCTCGACTAGCTTGCCGTCGGCGAGGATCTCGACCGCGCACATCTGCGGCCTCCAGGATCTAAGCGCCCTGCCGTCGATGCAGATGAGGAGGCCAACCTGAACCCCCTCCTTTACCCCAGTTCGCAGTCGGAGGACCCCCAAGGGCGGAATATCCCTCAGGCGCGGCAGGGACGAGACCGGCTCGCGGTCCCGGTATGTGATCTTTTCCTCACCGACATCCACCTCCAGGGACTTGACCGTGTGCTCGACATCGTAGAAGAAGGCAGGATATCCCTGGTAAAGCCCCACGAGATGCCCCGAGCGGTTCATGAGCACTGCGAAATCGCCAAGTACAACGGGCCTTTCCCCCTCGCCGCCTCCTATCCTCTCGGGAAGGAAGATCTCCTGGGCAGGCTCAATGCTTAACAGTATCAGCCGATGCGTCTGGCCGTCGATCGAGACCCGAAGATCCTGGGGTTCACACCGAACGCAGAGTTCCGATGCGAGCTGCACGATGTCGCGCCAAACCGGTATGCTTAGCAGTGCCTCGCATGCGTCGGTTGAGTATTCCTTAACCCCGAAGAGTGCCCTCGCCTCCGCCAGCCGATCTTCCGAGACCGACCTGAGCCAGTGCAACTTGAGAGCAACGTCCTCAAGATCGCTCCTTGCCACGAGGCTTGCGGCGAAGTAGTACTCCGTCTCGGAGTAGAACATCGTCTCGGGCACGCCGATCTCTATCACGGAGAGCTTCAGTTGGGCGGATCCCTTCAGGAGAAAGAAGGCGATCGAGGACGCCGTCAGGGCCACCAAAAGTACCCCGGCTAGGCTCCTGTCCCTCATTTGGTTGCCTCTCGCGACCTTCGGCTAGGTGCTGAGCACGGGATCCGCATCGAAAGATGGGACCCAGGCGTCTACGGCGTCATATAGTTGGCTTCGAGCGTCTCAAGCTCGCCGTTTCTATAGACCCTGATCACCTGGAGCATTCCCCTGGGGTTGGAGACCGTCGTCCCCTTCAGGGAGAAGATGATGAAGAGACGGTCGTCCTTCTTGACGTCCTCGAAGGTGACCCTCCCGAACAGTGGGGCGAGCATGATCTGCTCGTACTTCCCCTCAACCTCGATCTCGCTTACGGCCCTGTAGTACTTGGACTCCTCGTTGTGGGTTATGGTCAGGTCAACGATCGTCCTGTTCCTTGAGTAGTAGTAGTCCGAAACCCCTTCGAAGTAGAAGAATATGGACCCGTTGGTCTGGTTGAGCCAAACGACGTAGGTGGTCGTCGTATCTAAAACCGTGTAGTTGGGCGCCGTTGCCCTCACCACGTCGGTGAAGTCGTACATGTACATGTCGAACTCGTAGGTCTTGGTCGCGTTCTTCCACTTGACCGTGCCATTCCACATGTCGACCTTCCCCCCGATCCTGGCCGCCTCATCCAATAGGCTCTTGATCTTGGCGATGTTTGTGATCGTCTCGAAGGCGGTGGAGCCAGTGGTCTTGTTGGGGTTTATGAAGCCGATGCTCTCCTTGGCCACGCGGCTCAGCGTGTTATACTTGACCGTCACATCCACGAGCGGCTTTCTCGCAATCATGCTCAGCACGAAGGCGTACTTCTGCTCCATCGACGAGAGCTTGGCTGGGAACTCGTTCCTGAGTATCGTCACGTCTTCCTTTGCCCGTTCGCCTATGATGAAGAGCGTGATGAGGGTCGAGAGAACAATCGCTATCCCTATCACGCCAACAAGGCTCCTGTCGACTCTCATTTTACCAACCCTGGCTTCGTTCCGTCATTCACCCTACGGCTGTTTCTGGGTCGGCGTCTCAGGCGGTGCCTGCTCCGCGGCTGCCCTCCTCTGCCTCGCCGGGATAACGAAGCAGAAGTAGGAGATTATCACGATCAGGACAACCCCAACCACGATCAGCAGGACAGAGCGCATCAGCTTCGAGCTCTTCTCCTTCTTCAGGCTCTCCTCGACCCTTGCCTTCAGGTCCTCCTCCTCCTGCTTCATCCTGGCGAACTCCTCTTTGGCCCTCTCCATCGCTGCGGTGTACTTCTTCTCCTTGTTCCAGGCGAAGTAGACCGCGTTCTGGAAAAGCTTCTTGAAGTTGGGGTCGCCGAGGAACGCCCTCTCGAAGTACGAGTCGTCCGTCGGTTTCACTGAGATCTTGTCCGTCCCCGCGAAGGTCACCGAAGTCCCGTTCTCCTCGTATACCACCACCAGGGGTGCGCCCAGCTGCGAGTCGGAGAAGACCTGCGTGTACGTGCCTTTTGCGGGTTCGAGGTGCTGGTAGGTGGGCGTCCCAGTCGTGTTCATGTGGATGACGAACCTTGAGTCGTTGAGCATAAACTGGTCCGCCACGCCCTCCGCGATCGGGTGATCCGTCGTCTTGACGTAGACCAACTGCCTCATCGAAATCCTGGTCTCCCCGGGCTTACACACGGGCGTGGGCACCGGCCTAAGCGCGCCGGTCGTGGTGTTCTTGCAGAACCATGAGGGATCGGGCATGCGGTACTGGTTGCCAAAGAGTGGGAAGATGGAGCCGTTGAGGGCCTTGGTGACCGCCCCGTTCCCAGCATTCCCCATCCCCACGATGGCCCCGCCTTGGTTGAAGTACCATAGGAGGGAGGGAACGATCCTGTCGGCCTTAAGCTCCCAGGTCGTGAGGGCCACCACGACGCACTTCACCTGCGGGAAGTAAAGCAGCGTGTTCATGAGGTCCTGGTCGCCCACGAGCACGATCTCGGCCTTGTCCTTCATCCTGGGATCCTCATTGATGACCCGGGCAAGAGCCTCACCGTAGATGCGAAGATCCTGCTCCCCGGTCTTCGGCCCGTGGTAAAGAAGTATGACGGGCTTCGCCTCCTCCTGTGCCGAAAGGAGCGCCGGACAAACCATTAGCGACGCCATGATCCCAACGATAACCGCTCTCGTTTTACGCAATCGGATCACCCATCAGATCGCAATATCCACCTGCAATTGCGGCCCACCCTCTATTTAAACTTTTTTGTCGATCGATCCCCCGACTTCACTCCCGGCTGACGGCGGCAGCGGCCGATAACAATTAATAGCAAATTCCTCAGTTCAAAAGCGCCGGCGTCCCGAGCACCCCTAGGAAGATGACCTTGAAAGTCGACAAGAGGATTCTCGGTCTGGCAGCAGTATCGGTCATACTATCGACTTTGATAATGCTCACGATCGCGAGGGAGCGGATCGAGCGGCCCATAGAGATCCTGAAGAACGACTACCCGTCCGTCCTGGAGGAAGGCCGGAAATCGACCTTCAGCTTCGCCATGGTTGCCAGGCAGAAGTTCCAGAACCTTCAGATCAGGTTCTCCATCCTGAACGCGATGAGCCCCAAGTACGCCCAGATGGTCGACCCCAAGAGATCCTTCAACTCAAGCAACCAGCCACAGGACGTTCTCGACAACCTCGTCAAGCTCGGCTGGCTGTTCAACGAGACCAAGCTCATGGGGCTGGAGCCAGAGAGGTTCAACCACACCTTCCAGTTCCAGGGCACGGAGTGCCGCATGGCGGTGTACGACTTCGGGAACGTCCTCGAGTCCGTCACGGGCAGGGATGTTGCGCTGGCTGCGCCCATGATATACGGGGCAATAATCGATGCCAATGACAAGGCATACTACCTGAGCGGGGAGTCGGATTTCTTCTTCACCCCGAAGGAAAACGTCTTGTCCCTCAGCATATCGCACAACGCGGACGAACAGAACTACATCCCGGACGACCAGATATGGGAGGGCGCAAAAAGGATGCCGATTTCCAAGGCGCCGGTCGGGGGTGTCCTGGACTACGGACCGGTTGCGAAGGACGATACCTTCACCGTAATCTTCACCGTCGAGCCAGACTCAAGATATATGCCCGAGGGCTTCGGCCAGACCGGGGGGGACAAACCCATATCATTCATCCAGATGATTAGAATCTACCTTGACGGCAAACTCTACGGTGAACCGATAATCAACGTCATGCAGGGAAAGAAGAGGTGAGGCCTTGAGGCAGGATCCGGGACTTTCGGCGTTTGTTGCGTTGCTTCTCCTCATACCAGTGCCCGTTTACTGCCTGGATCTTAAGCCCACCATAGTGATCTACACAGGAGCCGACACGGGCTTTGCGACGATGCTTGCCGAGCTCATCAAGCAGGACCCCAGGATAGACAGCGATGCAAGGGTCGTCAACAGCCCCGACCTGGTCGCCCTTGCGGCGGCACTGCCAAGCACGGAGTGCATCGTGGTCTACGCGTCCAACAAGAACGAGCTGGAGGGCCTGTCCTCGGCGCTGACGAGGTTCTTCGAAGGCGGTGGAGCCGTGATCGGGCTCAGGGAGATCTGCTACCAGCCATCGGCAGGGGATCTCGCCACCCTCGTCTTCCCGACGTACGCGAACGCATCCCGCCAACAATACGCATCCGGCCAGAGGCGGGCCCGCAACTACACGAAGGCGCAATCCACAGAGATCAACTCCGAACTTCCGGACCGATTCTCCCTGCCGAGCGCGGGCTTCTACTTTTGCGCATACGGGAACGGGACGTATGCAGAGGTGGCGGGGAACTACACCGTCCTGTATAGGGACGGCGAGACGGGCGCCCCGATAGTTCTGACCCATGAGAGCCCGAAGGGCGGCAGATCCATCGCCTTCCCAGGCATATGGGTAATCTCCAGCACCAGGGTCGACGTGTATTACGGACGTCTGCTGGAGGATGGAAACTTCACCCGCATGTTCTCCAACTGCCTCCTCTGGGCGGCAAAGGGTAGCACGCACTACAAGCGGGTGAGCCAGGACCTGGACGCCAAGCTTGAGGTAGCAAGAAGCAAACAGCAAAGGCTGGCCGAACAAGCCGAACAAGCTAGAAGGAGAGAAAGCACGAGACGAACCCTCTTCCTCCTAGTTGTCTGGGCAGCCGGCCTCCTCGCGTGCGCGGTCATAGTGAAGAAGGTCATCCTCGCGCCCTTCGAGATCGCCTCGTGATTCCGTAGAAAGCCGGTGCCGAAGCGGAACGCTGGCCCCTCCACGACGGCCGAATCGTCGCGCCCACTACCTCGGTCTCATCGGTACCGTTGGGGGCGGCTGACCCGCCGGTGTCCCAGCGGACCTCAGGATCCGAGGACGAGCACGGGCCAGAGCGGCGCGGATGTACCGGCTCGGTCTCTCTTCCATTGGACTTCCACGTTGACGTCCAGCTTTTCCGGAGTCAAGAACTGCGATCCAGGATGTGTGGGTCCACGGTAAACGGCCGAGATGAGCCTATGCGGTGCGACAAGGCCTTCAAGCCCGCTTTGCCCTGTCGAGAACCCTGCGCATGTTCTTTCCCAAAATGAGCCTCTTCTTGGATTCCGGTATCTCCGCGTAGGCTATCGGGGCTAATCCCAGCCCTGGATCAAGATCGGTGAGGTCGGAGCCGAAGACTATCTTCCTGGGATCGATGCGCTCGACCATCTCCTCCACCTGGCGATACCCGAGCGGAACGCAGGTACACTGGTAGACGTTTTCAACACCGTTTGCGACCTCTTCGTACGCCAGCGAGTAGTGCCCGATCACGAAGCATGCCTCCGGGTTTCTCAAAGCGATCCCTTTCAGGTAGCCGGGCTCTCCCCAGTGGTGGTTGAGCATGACCATCCCGTGCTCGGATGCATACTCATAGACCGGGTCAAGCGCCGTCTGTTCCGTCTTCCTGAACTGGTACTCCCCTATGAGCTTGATCCCCACAAAACCCATCCCTCTGCACCTCTCCAGCTCCGGAATCCAGGTCTCAGGATAGTTGAGGTTCAACGTGACAAACCCGTGGAGGCGCTTCGGGAACTTTGAGATAGCGGCGGCGATGAGATCGTTGCCCAGGCGGAAATCTGAGTTGACCCCCGCGAAGGAGAACACGCAGGCCTCGTCGATGCCGAAAGCGTCCATGTGGCGGACCACATCATGTGCCTGCCCATACGGGATGTGGTAGTAGTTGAAGAAGCCCCCAAGATGGGCATGGGCGTCTATCACGAGGCAGTCCAAGGGAGTCCCCTTCATTGCGGCGGCCTTGATCGACGACCTACTCATTCCCTGACGCCCCTGATCAGCCGCTCCAAGTTGCCACCCGCAACCATTGCTTTCTCCTCATCGGAGACCTTCGAGTAGTTCACCATCCCGAGCGCCGACGACGGGTCTCGGTAAGGAGTCCGGGTGCCGAAAAACAGCCGATCGGCTCCGAACTCCTCGCAGACGGAATCGACGGCCCTGTACAGCCAGAGCCCGGACAGATCCAGCATCAGGTTGTCGCACCGAGCCATCGCTTGGTACATCCGGCGGTTTGACCTGTAGCGGTACTCGGACACGATCACCGGCAAATCCGGGTGCGCAAGGCAGACCTCGACAACGTCCCCCCACCTCACGAGGTCCGAGCCAAGGGAGGGGGAGAAGAAATCGAGCACCACGGGGATTCTATGCTCCTCCAACACGCCGTAGATGTCGCCCACGCACCACTCCCCGACGTCGAAGAAGTAGTACTCGGGCAACAACTTCGCCACCCGGCTTCCAGACGAAAGCATCCTTGCCACGCCCCGTTCCGGGTCGCCTCCCACCGTGGACGGCAGGAACACCCAGCAGGGGGCAAGGGCTCCAGTACCCCTGGCCGCCCTTGCAGTCATCGGGTTGCCTAGCTCGGGGCTGTGCTCCATCGCGACGGCATGACAGATAAGGGCCTTCTCTATGCCGTATCTCCTCATCTCGCCCAAGAGCCCCTCCGCGGTCCGGAGCGCCTCGGGAACCCGCCTGTTGTGAATCCCGAAGCTGCAGGTCAGATCGAAGAAGCTTGGACCTGCCATGGGAACCGACCCGCTGGACCCTTCACCGCAGCTCGTCCGCGTGTTCGACGACCTTTCGGAAGGCCTCGAGGTACATGTCGATGAGATCCCGGAACTGGGGCCCGTACCACCCAGTCGAGCCGATGTTCAGCTCGGTCTTCTCGCACCTCTCCTCGGCCACTGGGCAGTCGCCCTTGCGGTACACGACCTTTCTCCTAGCAAATGGGCAGTCCCATGGGCATCCCTTGCCGTAGTAAAACCTGTCCTGGTGCCGGGGCCGGAGGTAGATCGGCATCCTGACGTACGCGCCCGCGGAGACCCCTTCCGCCCGCAGGGCGTCCAGGAACCTGTCCCTCGGAAGGCCCCCCAGTTCCTCGGTTCTGTAGGTCGGGGAGTACATGTGATAAACGTGCTCACATCCTCGGGCAACGAAAACAGGGTCAACGCCCGGCAGGTCCTTAAGCCCTCGGGAAAGCCTGTTTGCGTGTCTGCGCCTCCACAGGTTCCATTCGTCCAGATGCTTCAGCTGGACCTTGGCTATGGCGGCCGCTAGGGGATGGATCCTGTAGGTGGGAATCAGGCTGTCGATGTACTTCCTCAGCTCAGGCTTCTTAACAACCCCCTCGGACCGAGCGGGGTGCATTCCGACGAACATGGCGCGTTCATATAGCTCCTCGTCGTCGGTGAGGATCATGCCGCCCTCCCCGCCGACCATGTTCTTTCCGTCGCCTATGCTGAAAGAGGCCATGTGCCCGAGGCTTCCCACCCTGCGTCCGTGGTAGACGGCGCCGTTGGCCTGGGCGCAGTCCTCAACAACCTTGAGGTCGTGCTCCTCCGCGACCTCCATCAGTGGGTCCATGTCGGCCGGGTGCCCATATATGTGGACCACGACGATCGCCTTGGTGCTCTCCGTGATCCTGCGGGCAACGGATTCCGGGTCCAGATTGTACGTCTTGGGATCTATGTCCGCGTATACCGGTATCGCGTTCTGGTGGATGATCGGGGCCACGGTTTGCCCCCAGGTGTAGGGCGAGACGATTACCTCGTCCCCGGGCCCGACGCCGAAGGCCCCCAGCGCGATATGCGTGGCCGAGCAGCAGGAGTTGGTTGTGATGCAGTACTTCACTCCCACGTACTTCGCAAAGGCCTCCTCGAACTCCGCCACCACCCCGCCGCCGGCGGGCGCGGTAATGTCGACCCGGCGCATCGCCTTGACGACCTCCTCTATCTCCTCATCCCCCACGATGGGCCAGTTGGGGCGAAGCGCCAGCTTCTCCGACGTCTCGATCGAGACCGCCTTCTCTCCGCCATGGATGGCCAACTTTCCGACCATGTACGGCACCTTCAGTGTACCAGGTTCTCCGCCAACAGACGATCTATGCTTACGACGCGGACGCTGCTTGGGACTGTGTCCGTCCCTATGACCTCAAGCGCGCCCGACTGGTGTATCAGACTGAGGGCCCCACCGATTAGAAGGGGATGGGTGCACGCGGCTATGACGTTCTTGGCGCCCGCCTGCTTGGCCAACGAGATCGCCGTCGCCATCGTTCCGCCCGTGCTGATGATGTCGTCCGCGATCACGACGTCCCTGCCCTTGACGTCTAGGTCCTCGGCCGAAATCTCAACCTCCTCCGGGCCCTTCCTTACCTTGGCCATCACGGCGAAGTCCGCGTCAAGCTCCTTGGCCATGTCCCGCGCCCACTGTTCGGCCTCCTCGTCGGGGGCGATCACCTTGGGGTCGTCCAGGGAATAGTTGTTGCGGATGAACTCCCCTATCAAGGGCATGGCGGTCAGGTTATGGCAGGGGATCTTGAAGATGTCGCTCGTGTCAACCACACGATGAAGGTGCAGATCCACCGTGTAAAGCTCATCGGAGCCGGAAAACTCAAGAAGCTTGCTGACGACCCTGAAGCTCACCACCTCTCCCCTCTTGAAGCTGGTGTCCTGCCTGCTGTAGGCAAAATACGGCACGACCGTCCTGATCCTGGACGCGCCGAGCTGGGATAGCGTTTCCGTGAGGAAGAGCAGCTCCATGAGCAGCCGATCGGGCATAAAGCCCATCGTCTGAATGAGTATGACTTCCTTGCCCTTCACCGGCGTGTGTATCCGCAGATACTTCTCACCATCCGGAAACTCCCTTATCTCCACGTTTCCGAAGGTGGCGTTCATCTTGTGAGCGACCCTGGCTGCCAGGCCCTGCGACCCCGAGCCGCCCATCACTATCTGGTCGGACATAATTCGCGGAATTTCCGCTTGCAGCAATAAAAAGGTGACTATTCGTCGCTCGGCGCAAGGACAGCGATGCCGGCTTGGCTAGGCGGACGGTCCGGCGACCGACGCAGCCCCTTCAGGCCATCACGGTATGCGCCCTCAGGGATATTGCCCCGCCGATTGCTATCAGTCCGACGGACGCATAGTAGCCGGCGAAGACGATCTGCCTCGTCAGGCCGATGAACGGCAAAGCGAAGAGTAGCAGGGCAAGCATCATGGTGCCGCCATAGGAGCCTCCCGGATCGAGGTATGTGAGGAGGCCTCCGATGATCCCGCACAGCGCGAAGATAAGGCTCACCGAGAGCAGCGTCCCGCTGAAGAAGGAGACCTCGGTGGGGATCGGGAGGTGCTTGGCGTTCAACACGATGAGCACGTACGAGGCTAGGGCAAGCCCGCCGCCCACAAGGCCCAACGCTAGGGCCGCCTTATGATCCACCGTGGGAAGAACCTTCGGTTTCAGGTAAACCGGGCGAGCAACCTCGGCGGGCCTTAGGCCCAGCATCTTGTCGATGTAGGGCAGCCGCCCGAATATGCTCAGCCCATCGCGCTCCGAATAGTGCATGGTGTACGGCTTGCCGTAGTATGTCAGCCGCATGAGCTTGTCCGACAGCTTCAAGGGCCTGCCGCAGTAAGCGCACAGCTCGGCTCCCTCCTCCCCCCTCTCCCTCAAGCCCCCCACGTAACGCGAGATCGAAAGGAGGTTTTCACCCTTGGGCGTGATGTTGATCATGCCATCCTTCAGTGTCAGAAGCCCCTGGTCCCTCAGGCTGATGAGGACCTCGCCCATCAACTGCCTATCCCCGGTCGTCCCGGGTGCCCCCACGTAGCTAGATCGGGCCTGTTCGGGCAGGATGCTTTGAAGCTGCTCCACGGTGAACGCCCGGCCAAACCTGTGCATCGCCTCGGTCAACGGCTGCAGCGATGAGGCAACCTGCCGGACCTCTGCCGCCTTCTCGCGGCTCAGGGGCCTGAGCATGGTGAACTGTTGCAAGTAGATATCATGCCCGAGAGCGATTCCAAAGAGCGCGAGCACCACGGATCCGGCCGTCGTCATCCAGCTCCCCGAACCCAATACGGACCGCGCTATGCTCCCGAATGCGCTGCTCAACCTACCTCCCCCGATGGCCCTTGCAAGCATGCCCCCTGCAAAGATGCCGGCGATCAGGGCTATCGCACAAACGAACCACAAGATTATGCCGTCGCGGGGCTGGAACCCGATCTTCCTCCTGTCGAGATCCTGCGAGAAGTAGTAACCCGCTGCCGTCCCGCCCAGAAGGTAACCCAAAAGTTGGAAATACGAGCTCAGCGCCCTCGCAGGCGGGAAGGCGTCGGCCGCAAACACGATGGCGGCCATGATCGCGAACGCATAGACGCCGTTCCTGATCCAGCTCCGCTTGAGAAATGTGGACGCTTCGTGTGAGGCTTGGTCGCTTTGCCCAGAATCCATCGCTGGAGGCAGCCAAAAAAATTGTCTTAAATGTATTCTAGGGCGGCCCCCGATCGCAAAATCGAACCGAAGCTGGGAGCCGCGCAAGGCTCCGAGGCTCCCCTTCAGGCTTCAGGATGAGGATGAACGGGAATAGATTTAACAAATTGGCATCGCCAGCCAGCTCAAGGGAGAGGCTTTGAACGGGCGGGTCAAGCTGGCGATTCCGACGGGCAGCCTTCAGGAGGCAGTCCTCTCCACCTTCAGGGACGCCGGATATGAGATGAACCTCCAGCCCAGGTCCTACAGGCCTCAGACCAACGATGAGGAGCTTTGGGTCAAGATGCTGCGCCCGCAGGAGATACCCCTCTTGGTTGAGGAGGGAGTATACGACGTTGGGGTAAGCGGCATGGACTGGGTGGTTGAAAGCGGCGCGAAAGTTGAGAGGATTCTTGACTTGCAGGTCGGAAGATTCAGCATAGTGCTGGCGGTGAACGAGGATTCTCCGGTGAGAGCGCTGGCCGACCTCCAGAACATCGAAAACCTACGCATATCTACGGAATATGTGCAACTCACCAAGTCGTTCCTGAGGAAGCTTCGAATCCGCAAGGCGAGCGTGCACTTCTCCTGGGGAGCAACCGAGGCCAAGCCGCCCGAAGAGGCCGATGCGATCGTGGACGGGTTCGAAACCGGCGCCACGCTGGCTCAGAACAGGCTGAGGGTTGTGGGCAGCGTGATGGACTCGAGTGCATGGTTTCTCGCCAACCGGTCGGCCCTCCGAGATCCCTGGAAGAAACGCAAGATCGACGGTATGAGGATAATGCTCTCCGGCGCCATAGCCGCGAGGGACAAGGTCCTTCTCAAGATGAACGTGCCGGCGAGGAAACTTGACGAAATCGCCCGCATGGTGCCCGCGATGGAAAAGCCGACCATCTCCAGGCTCTACGGCGAGGACTGGTACGCATTGGAGACGGTTGCAGGAAAGCGGGAACTTGTCCAGCTGATCCCGAGGCTCAAGGAAGCCGGCGCCAAGGACATCATCGAGTACGATCTCAGAAAGGTCATCCCCTAGCGGTGGTCTCTTGTCAGAGAAGATGCACGTCGACAAGGAGAAGGTCTTGGACTGGTTGGAGTTCAAGTTCGACAGGCGGATAGGCACCTACATCAACAAGAACACGAACCTCCCTCTGACGCTCTTCTACGACGACGAGAAGGATGAGCTCTGTCTGCTGGACCAGAACAAGCTGCCCTATGAGGTGTCCGTCTGGAGGACAGATGACTGGAAGAAGGGCGCCGCCATCGGGATAGGGAGCATGGTCACCCGGGGTTCCCAGGCGATCGGCGTGACGGGCGCATATTGTGTGCTTCTCGCCGCGGCCAAGTCGAAAAAGTCGACCAAGAAGAGGACCGTCGAGCAGATACTGGCGGCGGCCGAGAAGATAAAGAGCGCCAGGCCAACCGCCGTGAACCTTTCTTGGGCGGTCGACAGGATGTGCGATGCGGCGAGGAACGCCCTGAAGAGGGCCGGGGACGTCTACGAACGTCTGAAACAGGAGGCCGACGACATCTTCGTTGAGGACATCTTCATCAGCAGAGCGCTCGCGGAGAACGGGAGCCGTCTCATCGCAAGCGGGGACGTCATACTGACCCACTGCAACGCAGGATCCCTCGCAACCACCTACGGCGGGAGCGCGCTGGGGGCGGTTGAGTACGCGGTCAGCCAAGGCAAGGATGTGAAGGTGATCTCCAAGGAGACGAGGCCTAGGAGCCAGGGCTTCAAGCTGACGCTCTGGGAGCTCATGACCGCGGGAGTGCCGGTGGCCGGCATAACCGACAACATGGTCGCATCGAGCTTCGAGAAGTTCGGCATCAACCGGGTCCTGGTCGGGGCGGACAGGATAACCAAGGACGGATGCGTGGCAAACAAGGTCGGCACGAACGACATCGCAAGGATGGTGGCCTTCTACAGCGTCCCCTTCGTGGTTGCCGCCAGCTACTCGACCCTGGACATGCAGCACACGGGCAAGGAGATCCCCATCGAGCAGAGGAGCTACGAAGAGATCTCCATGCCCTATCACTACGAGGCGCTCGAGAAGAAGAAGCAGGGGCTGATAGGGCCGGATGCGCTGAGCTTCTGGCCGCCGCCCGACAGAATCTCCGACGAAATGGGAAAGGGGAAGATCGTCCTCTACAACCCGGCCTTCGATGTGACCGACTCGAGGCTGATCAGCAACATCGTGTTGGATCTGGGAATCTATAGGCCCGAGCGGATCTGCACCATAGACGAGAAGACCATATCGGAACGCATTTCGGCCATAGTGGCCAGGTACTCCAAGGCGCTCTAGGCCCTGTACCGCACGTAGCCGGGGCTTGATGTCTCCTCCCTGATGATCTCCTCCAGCTTCTGGGATAGTATCTCCACGGGAATGTCCTGTATGCTGATCCGCGTGGACATTCCGCCAGTATCCTTCAAGCCCACCTCGGTCTTCGCTTCGATGAAGCCCAAGTTGCCCAGATCCTTAAGGTAGGAGGCAAAGGAGGTGTATGACCTGGGCGGCTCGTTGTGCTGCTCGCACAACCTTTCGTATTCGGAGAACACCTCCCCCGATAGGATGCTCGGAGAGTCCCTGAGGAGGCTCGCCGCGGCCAGGTAGGTGAGCTTCTGGTGCAGGTTGAGCTCGCGAAGTTCGGTCTCTGAGACGACGGGCAACACCTCGGCCTTCGCGGCCCTCACATCCTCGAAGGTGACCGCCGACCGACCGTCCTTGTCGGCCCGCTTGCCCGCATAGTAGATCATCTCGAGGGCGAATCTGCAGTCGCCGGTCTGCTCCGCGATGTCGGCGGTGAACTTCACCACGTCATCCGATACCGTTCCCTCGATGAAGGCCTCGCTCGTCCTGTATCGCAGGATGTCGAAGAGCTGGGAAGCGTTGTACTTCTCCAGTTTCACCACGTTCTTCTTCAGCGAGCTGCGCGTCGGCTCGTCGAGCTTGTAGTAGAACGAGAAGTCGCGGCTGATGAGTATCATGCTGTAGCGGGCCACGTTGTCAAGGCGATGGTTCTCGAGCGGCCGGGAGAGGAAGTAGACTATGTCCTTCCCGTCCTTGCTCATGTAGTAGTCTATCTCGTCGAGGCAGACGATGAGGATCGTGTTGGAGTGGACGAGGAGTTCGTCGACCGCCTTCTGGACGTACTCGGCCGGATAGCCCCTCAGCTCGAGCTCGGGCTGCAGTTCCTTAGCCATTGATGCCCAGATCATGTAGTCTGTCCTTTCCTTCCTGCAGTTGATGTGGATGTAGCGGAGGTTGATGCCCCGCCTTGCGGCAGCCCTCTCTATGCTGATCCCGAATCTCTTGGCCAGCATCGTCTTGCCGGTACCGATCCCGCCTAGGAGCGTCACGGTCTGAGCTACCGGCGCCGGAGAGAGCGCGCCTTTGAAGTACTCGGCCAGCTGCTTGAGTTCGTTCTCCCTGTGGGGCAGGTACTGGGGCACGTACGCGGCGTCGAGCTTGGATTCGTCCCGAAAAATGGTCGACTTGCCCAGGATCCCCTCAACCATCTTGTCGACTTCGCCCATCCTCCCGCTCATGGCCTTGGCTGTGCTGAACTCCGATATAAATGTAAGTATGACCCTTACCCCGCGTTGTTACTTATCTGCCGGAGTTCCCTTGCCTGCGTGGAAGAGGTCCTCGGCAGACGGGGAAAACAAGTCCCAACAAGGGGGGGCCCGAAGAGTGCTTTTAAGCACGAGACACGACCTCCGTCCGAAGTGAGTGCATGTCCACGGAAATACAAGACCTTCCTGGAGTGGGGCCGAGGACGGCCGAGGGGTTGGAGAAGGCTGGCTATTACTCGATCGAAAGCCTAGCGGTGGCCTCTCCCAGCGAGATATGCGAGATTTCGGGCATATCCGACGCAATCGCCTCAAAGATCATAAGCGCAGCCAAGGAACGGGCCAGCCACCTCGTCAGATGGTACAGGGGGTTGGAGATAATGGAACGTCGGCAGGCCTTGGCCAGACTGACCACCGGGTGCAAGGAGCTTGATGACATGCTCGGGGGCGGGTTGGAACCCGGATCGATAACCGAGTTCTACGGTGAGTACGGCTCGGGCAAGTCCCAGATCTGCCACCAACTTGCAGTAAACGTGCAACTGCCGCCGGAAAGCGGGGGCTTGGGCGGCAAAGTCCTCTGGATAGATACGGAGGCGACCTTCCGTCCAGAGCGGGTGCACGAGATGGCCACTCATCTGGGCATCGACCCTGAAAAAGCCCTGGATAACATCCTCACCGCGCGAGCTTACAACGCCGCCCACCAGATGCTTCTCCTGGAGAACGCCGAGAAGATGATAAAGGAAGAGAACGTCAAGCTCCTCATAATCGACAGCCTTATGGTCCACTTCCGATCCGAGTTCATAGGGCGCGGGAAGCTGGCCGAAAGGCAGCAGAAGCTTGCCCAGCACCTTTCCAAGCTTCACAGGCTCACCGACATATATCAGCTAGTCACCGTCGTGACCAACCAGGTCATGTCGCGACCGGACGTGCTGTTTGGAGATCCCATCGCGCCCATAGGAGGGCACGTCCTTGGCCATTCGACGACCACGCGGGTATACCTCAGGAAGTCCAAAGGTGACATCCGCGTTGGGAGGGTCGTCGACTCCCCATGCCTCCCGCTGGGAGAGGCGAGGTTCACCATCACCAAGGAAGGTCTGCAGGACGTGGAGGCAACGTCCTGAGAGAGGGGCCGGCCCCTGGCGAGCGCCAGGGGCCTTATTCTCCAGCCGCCCCGCACAGGGCGAAACGCCTTGGACGTGGTTTCATCCCGTCACCAAGCCTATCAGAAGGCGCAGCACGTCGATACGGGGTTAGCTGCGCGAACGGGACCTGAACGCCCAAGGAAGACGGTCCTACTAGATCAGCCTCGCTATGGCCTTGGCCATCTCCATCGTGCCCGACGCGCCGCCGAGGTCGTATGTGACCTCCCTGCCCTCCTTGATCACGCGCGCAACGGCCGACACCACCTTCTGGGCCGCATCCTTTTCTCCGATGTGATCCAGCATCATGGCTGCCGAAAGGATCATCGCAGTGGGATTGGCCTTGTTCTGACCCGCATACTTCGGTGCTGAGCCGTGCACCGGTTCGAAGACCGCGCACTCCTCCCCTATGTTGCCAGACGGCGCCAAGCCGAGGCCGCCGACCAGGCCGGCGCAGAGGTCCGACAGTATGTCCCCGAAGAGGTTGGTGGTGACGATCACGTCGTAGAGGTTGGGTTTCACGACAAGCTGCATCGCCATGTTGTCCACGATTCTCTCCTCGTACTCGATGGCAGTGAAATCCTGGGCAACCCTCCTGACGCACTCAAGGAAGAGTCCGTCTGAAAGCTTCAGTATGTTGGCCTTGTGAACCGCCGTGACCTTTCTACGCCGGTTCGAGATCGCGTAGCTGAAGGCGAACCTGGCTATCCTTTCCGAGGCGCGGCGTGTGATTATCCTCACGCTCTCGGCACGATCCTCCCCTGCCATCCTCTCGAGGCCCGAGTAAAGGTCCTCGGTGTTCTCCCTGATCACGACAAGGTCCACGTCCTCGTACCTTGCGCCCGTTCCGGCAAAGGACTTGGCAGGACGCACGTTGGCGTACAGGTCCAGCCTCTGCCGCAGCTCGACGTTGACCGAGCGGAACCCGGACGCCACGGGCGTGGTGATGGGCCCCTTGAGCGCGACCCTGTTCCTCCTTATCGACTCGATCACGCGATCGGGGAGCGGGGTGCCTTCGCGCTGCATCGTCTCCATGCCGGCCTCCACCCTGTCGTACTCGAGGCGAACGCCGGTCTCATCCAGCACCAGAAGGCATGCATCCACGACCTCGGGCCCTATGCCGTCGCCTGGAATCAGGGTCACGCGGGTCATCTGCCCCCCTCCATGGGAAGGTCGCCGTGCTTTCTGACGTAGTTGGCCAAGCCACCCTCCTCCAGTATCCTAGCCATTATGGGGGGCAACGGCTTGAATTCGATGATAGCGCCCGTCGTCAGGTTCCTGACCCTGCCCCTCTCCAGTTCCAGTTCGATGGTGTCTCCATCTTGGATCAAGCTGGTGTCGCACGTGACGGCGGGAAGTCCGACGTTGATAGCGTTGCGGTAAAATATCCTGGCAAACGACTTGGCAAGGACGCAGGAGATGCCCGCCTCCTTCAGCACGAGCGGAGCTTGCTCGCGCGAGGATCCGTGCCCGAAATTCTCTCCCGCGACCACCACATCGCCGGGCTTCACCCGCTCCGCGAAGCCGGGAGCCAGGTCCTCGAAGATGTGCTTCGAGAGCTCCTTCATGTCGAGGGTCTTGAACTTGTATTTTCCCGAGATGATGTAGTCGGTGTTGATCTCGTCACCGAGCTTGTGTGCCCTTCCCCTCATATGTACTCCCTCGGATCCGTTATTCTGCCTTCGAGTGCCGACGCGGCCACGGTCGCGGGGGAAGCGAGGTATATCGAGGCGAGCCCGTTTCCCATCCTCCCCTTGAAGTTGCGGTTCGCGGTCGAGATGACCACGTCTCCGTCGCCGGGGATGCCGTCATGGGTGCCCACGCACGGGCCGCAGCCCGGAGTCACTGGCACCGCCCCCGCATCGAGCAGGACCTGGAAGATCCCCCTGTCGATTGCCTGCCTCAGTACCTGGCGGGAGGCGGGCGCGACTATCAGACGGACCCCCTTGTGTACCCTCCCTCCTCGAAGGATCCTGGCGGCGATCTCCAGATCTTCCAACCTGCCGTTGGTGCACGTCCCGATGAAGGCTTGGTTGATGGGGGTCCCTGCGACCTCGCCGACGGACACCACATCGTCTACCCGGTGTGGCCTAGACACCCTCGGCTCAAGCGAACTCACCTCGACCGTCTCGGTCCATTCGTAGTGGGCATCCGGATCGGGCGCAACCGGCGAAAACTCCCCACCGCCGAGGTAGTGGGCCGTCTTGGCATCGAACCTCATCAGGGCCGTCTTGGCGCCCACCTCGACCCCCATGTTGCAGATCGTCATCCTGGCGTCAACGCTGATGCCCTCTATGGCATCCCCCTCGAACTCAACGGACATGTAGTTCGCCCCCGATGCGCCGAGCCTCCCGACGACCTCTAAGGCTAGATCCTTGGCGTACACGCCCTCGGGAAAGGAGCCGTTGGCCTCCACCCTGCCCGACCTAGGAACCCTGAACCATAGCCGCCCCGTGCGCATGACTGCCGCGGCATCCGTACTGCCCACCCCGGTTGCGAGCGCGTTTAGCGCCCCGTAGGTGCATGTGTGCGAGTCGGCACCCACCACCAGGTCGCCCGGACGCACATGGCCCTGCTCGGGCATGAGCTGGTGGCACACGCCGCACCCAACGTCGTACAGATGCACGCCCTGTTCGGCGGCAAACTCCCTTATCGAGGCGTGCAGCCTTGACACCCCCTCGCTCGGGCTCGGGGCATTGTGGTCCAGAACCAGCGCCACCTTGCTCGGATCCCAGACCCTCTGCCCGCCCATCTCCCTGAACGCCCGGATCGAGAGGGGTGCCGTCCCGTCCTGGGCCATCAGAAGGTCAACGTCCGCAATGACGATGTCCCCGGCTGTCGCGTCGCGATGGCCCTTCTTGGAAAATATCTTTTCGGCGATGGTCTTACCCAATTCGATCGCCCCCGGGCCTGAGTCCAAACAGGTAAATCTTTCCCGGGCGGGCGCCGGCCGCCCGTCCCCGGCCACCGTCGCCTCAAGGAGCGATCATGTTCAGCCGGTACGCGACGAGCTCGCCGTCGGCGTAGACCCTGACTACCTGCATCATCCCCGTATGGGCGGGCACGGAAAGGCTGTTGATCGCGAACATGACGTACATCCTGTCGTCCTTCTTTACGTGCTGAAACCTCACGATTCCCAGCCGCGGGGCCTGGGCCACGGTCGGTATGTCTGGGGAGGCGACGGCCTCCTTGGAAGATCTGTAGGTGGTCTCGTTGTCGTTGTAGCTGATGACCAAGCTCTCGATCGACTGGTTTCGATTCACGAAGAAGTCCGAGGCTCCCTGATAGTACGTGAGGTTGCCCTGCTTGTCCCTCCAAAGGAGGTAGGCGGTCGGAGCGAAAGAGAGATCGCTCACCGGCTGCCCAGCAGCAATCACCTCCCCGAAGTCCAGCAATAGGGCCTCGTACGTGGTGCCGTTTATCTCGACCTCCACCATCCGTTCCTCGTAGCCCACCGGCGACGTCTTGCCGGCCGCGAGGCACGTCTTTATGGGCGTGATCTCGGCAGCGATCTCCTTCAGGGTCACGCCGGGCTTGTTCGTGATGTTGCGGTCGGCCAGAACGGGCTTCGCTTTGCTGAGGCAGGAGAACTTGAGCTTGACCTCCTCGTAGGGCTTCCTAGCGATTATGTTGATGACGAATGTGTGCCGTTCCTGCTGCGAGGTCTTGATGGCCAACGGGTACTTGTTCTTCAGGATCTCGATGCCGACTTTGACCTTCTCGACGGTGACGAAGCCCATGATCATCGTCGAGATCACGACTGCTACTAGCAGGACGCCCACGAACCCTCTATCTATCCTAACCATCTTAACAACCCTCTAGTAGTGAGCCCTCGTTACGGACACCTCTCTGTATAGGCGCCTCCTGACCATGAGGGTCCACACCAAAGATCCGGCGAGGATGCTTGTCCCCGTGACGGCGAGATATTCCGTGATGTAGACCCAAAGCAGCGCCCTTTCTCGAATCTTGACAGCCTCCTCGGATATCCTCCTGAAGCCATCAAGCACACCTTCCATGGCATCCGACGCCCTCTCGTATTCGTCCCGCAAATATAGATATTCCGCCTCCTTCTTCTCCTTCTCAAGGCCAAGGAGCATGGTCTCCACGGGCCGCGTGTTCGCCCCGAACTTGTCGACGAACTCCAGAAGCGAATCGGCCATCGCCCTCTCGTCGTAGTACCTCACGAAGGATTCCCTCAAACGGTGGATCATCTGTAGGTCCTCCGGAATTCTGACCTGGGCTACGAAATAGGCGTGGTTCAGCACGAAGTCGACGAAGTAGAACCAGTTGACCCTGGTTGCCGAGGGCACGTTGTCCCATCCCATGGGGATCATGAGGGTCGCACCGAGCCCATAGGTCCCGGAGACTATGGCATCCTCCTTACCCGTCCTCCAGACCGTGTGCACCACGGAGCCCGGCCTGGCAATCTGGATGCCGTGATGGGCGACGGTCGTCATAGACGTCTTCTCGAAATCCGGAAGGTCCACGAGAGGCGTCCTCTGCTTGATGTCCATGTAAACCGAGTCCACGTTTTGTTTCCCTATTACCAGGTCACAGGGGTAGGCCTCGTAGATGACGCTGGCCATCCAGGCCGCGGCGTCGTTGCCCGTCCAGTCCGTCACGCCATACCAACCCATCTCCACCAGCGCCAGACCCACTCCGTTTTGCATGACCGCGTCCCGCATCCAATGAATGTGCTGGGTCTCGAGGACGTAGGGCACGAAGTCGAACAGCTCGATTACATCGTACTGCTCGGTGAGCTGATCCTTCGTCCTTGGCATGTATATTCTAACGAACTTCTTGCTGGTCTTGACATCCGCGACATCCCCCGCCGGAATCAGCGTGAGATCGATCTTGGGGTCAGCGATCATTATGGCGGTCGCCGTCTGGTGTTCGGCCTTCGTCTCCCCGATCATCATGCACCGGACCCTGTTCGTGGCAGGGTCAGTCCGCCCATGGACTTCTCCGGCCGCCGCCGAGAGTATGGTGAGGCAGAAGAGCGTAATGAGAATATCCCCCGATGTCTTCATCCAAGACCGGCCAATCGCCGCTGCCTCTTAAATTTAGCGCAATGCGCGCCCAGCCCAATCGTCAAGGAACCAAGTCATAAGACCGTGCAACGGGAGATACCCACCGTCCCACTAAAGGTCTGAACCCGGATCAAAGGCTGTGCTTTTTCCTGTTCACCAGATACAGCGACGCGGCACCGACAGCGGCGACGATCGCCAACAGGACCACGAAGTGCGTCCAGACCTCTGCCCATCCGGCCCCCATCATGCTGATCTGCATTATCGGGTAGATTATGTAGTACGTCGGGAAGAACTTGGCTACCCACTGGGGAATGCCTG
>CAZJVP010000055.1:0-37222 GCA_964549615.1 uncultured Thermococci archaeon
CTTTAGGACAGCAGAGGGGAGGGCGGCATGGTATCGACGCACGGACTTCGGCGTTGCCCTGGAGGAGGCCGGACCCGACGGACGGGCCAGGCTCGTGGTCGGCAGGGTCGAGGGGGTCAACTGGGCGAAGACGGCTGGGTCAATACCCGGATGGCTCGCATACAACGCGACCCACATATTCGGCCTGGATCCCTCCAAGACCTACGTCCTGCTGGGGACAGAGAGGAGCTCGGATGTCCCGCACATATCGGCACTGCCCGCGAACCTGATGGTGGTCAGAACGACCAACGCCTCGTCGATGTTCGGCGTCTCATTGGCAGGCGATGAGAGGCCGGTCTTTGACTTCATCGAGCAGATTGCCTCCTCGTCCGCGGAGGTCGTCTGGCAGAACGGGTCCAGAAGCCAGCTCTGCTGCGGGGCAACATGGCGGGCAGGGGTGCTTAGCTGCGGTGGCCAGAGCAAGCCGGCCATCTACTGCATGCCGCCGGGAAACGGCCTTGGCGCGACGATCGCAACCTACATGATCATGATTCCCGATGGCGGCGCACGACTCAGGGCCTTCTTCGGGTTGACCGACTTGGTGAGGCCTGGGAGCAGCGATGGAGCAACCTTCAAGATCTCGGTCGGGGAGGCCACCTTGCTGCAGCTGCACCATGCCAACAGGTCGTGGGTGGAGGTGGACCTTGACCTGTGCCCGTACTCGGGACAGACCATCGAGATCGTGTTCTGGGTGGGGCCCGGGCCGAACAACGACGCCCGGTTCGATCTGGCCGCCCTGGGAAAGCCGGAGCTGTTGCCCTACGTGCCCGACCCCGTGGCCTTCGACATCCTCTGCCCAACCGGCCACAGTGGTTACGTCCAGGAAGGGGTGATCTCGGTCGCAGACCTGGAGGGCTTTCCCGGGGCAACGAGGATCACGGGCCGCCTCCCGTTGACGTACGTTCTTCTCTTTCGAGACGCAACTCCCGTCGCTCTGCCCTTCAGCCTGACGGAGGCTCCCTTCGATGTCAGGGTGGTAAGGGGAGACGTTGAGGAGGAGCCTTCGGGGTATGCTTCCTGCCATCGAACCGTCATAAGCTGCGGAGGAGTGCCCAAGGAGGGCCTTTTCGAACACACTCCGCCTTCGGGTGCTACCTGTGCGATCTTCCTTCTGGACCTGCCCCAGGGAAAGCTCGCGCTTGAGACCGCAATCGGGATTGCGGACGGCTCACTGTCCACCGGCGTGCTATTCATAGTCAGGGCCAACTTCAGGGAGGTAGCCCGTGTGGAAATGCTGCCGTCGTACTGGAAGGACCTCACCGTCGACCTCTCCCCATGGGCGGGCGGGAAGGTGCTGTTGGCCCTTGAGACGGATCCCAATGGAATGGACTACTACGACTGGGCTGCCTGGGGAGAGCCGCGCATAGTCGCCGTCTCGGAGATCTGGCTTCTTTCTCCCGCAGCCCCTCTGGCCATGATCCTGCGGTTTAGCAGCCGGCGACAGAGAGGTCCGGCTTGACAGGCCGATCCCCTCCGTCAACCAGCAGAACCCGGTCCAGACCGTGGCTATCATCGGACTCCGCGGCGAGAATTCGGGACCCATAGATCGTCATCGGTTATGCCGTATCTGCGAAGGATCGGGACGATCAGACGATCGTTGCCGATATTCTCAAGAATGTGTGCATCGGAGCCTATGGAAAACTTCACCCCGACCTCCTTGCAGATGCCCAGGAACCTTCCGAGGAACACCTCGTCTATGGCGCAGATCCTGGGGCTTAAGTCCATCGCGATCGCATTCCTCTTGGCCTGTCTCAAGGCCTGCCTGAGGTCCCTGTCCTCGATCAACGATAGAACCTCATTGAGTCGCGGTATCTGTCCATATGCGAAGGGGTGCGCCACAGCATCCGCAAAATCCACGAGAACCGATTCCTTGAATGACTCCAGAATCCACGAAGCTTGCGACTCCAGCGACTGCTGGGCGAACTGGGGAACGTCACGCGAGCGGGGATAGTGGCTGGGCGCCAGCAGGCAGAAGTCCAAGATGGTTGACCGCATTTCCTCAAGGGCGTCCCTGGGCCACCCAGTATGCACGGACGCCTCGGTGCCTACATAGACCATGAGGTCGGGTTCTGCCTTGGCGATCTCCTCCCGGGTCTGCCGGACCCTCTCGGCCATGTTCACGGGATCGAAGTGGTCTACGAAACCGATCTTGAGGTACCCTTTGGATTGGAAAGCCTCTATGGCTGCATGGGTAGTCATACCCGCATCCCGACGACGATGCACGTGGAAATCGACTTTCCCGATAAGGCTCGGAGAAGACATGATGGGCGGCGCTCCTTCGCGTCGGCTGATATGTCTTTGGGGCATATCACGGAAGTTTGGCGCGAAGCGTGATCGGCGTCATGCAACCCGTCACATCCCCGGACCCAGCGCTGCCCGGCGCGCCCAACAGAGCTTTATCAGTCGCCTGACACATGCAGAATCCGGCGGAAACATGAGAAACGGCGCCATGTTCTGTGCGGTCGCTTCGGCTCTCATCATGATGGCGGTAGTGGGATTGGGCCAGGAGAAACCCTCGAAAATCAAGATCCTCGCAACCGGGAAAGCGGAGAGCACCCCGATCCTTGCCGTTTGGTTCACCACCGAGCCCTCCACCGATGCGACGGTATTTCCCACCCGGGAGTGGGGCGCCGTCAACCCTTCTGACATCCGACGCTATATGAGGCTCTACTTCCCCAGGACCTTCGACGGCCTGCTGGAGTACGAGTTCATCTTCCTGGCGCAGGTTGACATGACCTTCTTCACGCTTGAGCAACAGAACTGGCTGTACGATGCCCTCACCAAGTATCCCAGGGCCGGGGTGAACACAAGGAGCATCATCAGCGCCAACAGCCCGCTCTACGAGCCATGGAGGGCGAGCATCCTCTCCACGGCGTTCCCCAACGACGTGGAGGCGGTCATAGCGGATAGCAAGAACTTCCAGGGCGTGGCCGGACCTCTCATCATAAAAGATGATGCTGGCCTGCCCAACATCATGAAGCCCTTCAAGAGCATGATCGAGCCCATCTTCCCGGCCTACGGAGGCCTGAACACGGTGCCCAAGCCAGGGTCCGTGATACTGTCATACACCAAGAACACCAAGGGGGTCGGGTCGCCCATACCCGGCCAGATTGCCCACGTCTTCTACTGGAAGTGGAACAACTCGATCACATTCACATTCAGGGACATGGTATATGACGCTTTCTGGAGCCCGAAGGAAAGCTCTGTCTCCAACCCCTACTCGCTCGATATCGTCGCCAACCTAATCTGGTTTGCAACGGGCAGGCAGCTGCCCGAGGACCCGATCAAGGTTCATCAGTACAGGCGGCTCGTGTACGATTTCAACATTCAGAGGATGCTCCTGTTGAGCCTACTTGACTTCGCCGAGAAGTTCGGTGCCAACCCGGCCAAGCAGTATTCGCGGCTGGAGCGCGTCGATGAGGTCGGACGGAACGCGGCAGGGCTCTATCTCGAGAGTGACTACGATGGCGCGTACGACGTGATGAAGGAGGCGATGAGCCAGTTAAAAGATCTCGACGAGAGCGCGGCGAAGCTGAAAGACAGGGCCCTGATGTGGGTCTACCTGGTTGAATGGTCCGTAACGACTGCGGTGCTTCTCGTTGCCGGCGTAGTCCTGTGGACACTGATGGTGAGAAGGGCTCTCTACCGGGAGGTTGCGGCCACAAAGTGGGCCAGATAGCGAACGAAACGACACTCATGTGAGGCTTGGATGCAATGGATGTCCTGCAATCGCCGCCCCCTCCGCAATCAGGCCTTACCGCCTCAATCCTTGACAAACGTGGAGGCGTGAACGGTGGCTGAAGGTCTGGCCATCACGAAGAGAACCGCCTACCTCGCGGTCCTCACGATGGGCATCGTGAGCATGCTCGGAGACATCTGCTACGAGTCCGGCAGGGGCATCGCGCCCGACTACCTACGGTTCCTCGGGGCATCCGCGTTCATGGTCGGCGCGATAAGCGGCGCCGGCGAGTTCATCGGGTACGCGATGAGGCTTGTGTCGGGCAGCCTTGCCGACAGGACCCGAGCCTACTGGCTGTTCATCTTCCTCGGCTACGGCCTGATAGCGTCAATCCCACTCATGGGCCTCACGTCCACCGTCGAACTCGCCATGGCCCTTCTGCTGCTTGAGCGACTGGGAAAGGCCCTTCGGTCTCCCTCTCGCGACACGGTTGTCTCGATCGTGAGCAAGGGCATGGGCTCAGGCAAGGCGTTCGGCCTCCACGAAGCCATAGACCAGGTCGGCGCCATAATCGGGCCGCTCATCCTGGGCGCGATCATGTTCTGGACCGCGAACAACTACTCCACGTCATTCCAGTTCCTGTTCATTCCGTACGCGTTGATGGTCGCCGCGTTGTTCTACGTTTACAGGCAGGTTGGCGGGACGGTCGAGTCCGCAGCGAAGAGCGCGTCGGAAGGGGGCGGATCGCTGGGCCGTGGGTTCTGGCTCTACTGCGCGGCGATCCTCCTCAACACCTTCGGGCTCATCCCCGTGGCGCTCATCCTGTTCCAGGGATCATCGATCCTTCAACCCCAGGGATTGCAGTGGCTGGTGCCCATACTGTACGTTGCGGTCCAGATCGTCGACGCGCCGATGGCTTTGGTGGCCGGCTACTTCTTCGACAAGATGGGGGTGAGAATACTGGTGGTTCCATTCATCCTCTCGGTATTCCCGGCGTTTCTCGTTTCGTACGCTGGGATCGTCGGCGTCGTCGCCGCATGCCTGGTCTACGGAGTCGTCCTCGGCATGCAGGAGTCCGTCTACCGCGCAGCGATCGCGGACATCATACCTCTCGCCAGGCGGGGCACGGCATACGGCATCTTCAACACCGCCCTGGGCGTGGGCACGCTCGTTGCGGGCGCCGTTTTCGGGTTCTTCATCGACAAGGGTTATTCCGCATACCTGCTCGCCGGATTTGCGCTCGTGCTGCAGGTGGGCGCCCTTCTCGTCTTGATTGCCGACAAGGAGGTCATCAGACGCTCACCCGAGAGAAGCTAGCGTTCGGCGCCTTGTCATCGCGAGCTCTCTGAACACGGAAACCCCGGCGTTCTCTGCTTGAGGGCGGCTCCGGTGAGGGCTTCGCCAGCCAAATGTTCGCCGAGCCGACGGACAAAGAAGCGCCAATGTGCACCGTGCGCCCGGGCTCCCACGGCATAGGGGCCCGTAAGATACCAGATGGCACCGGGATCTCCATGGCTACATTGATATCCCCCGAACGGTGTGCGGGTCCATGGACAAGCTCAAAGTCGGCCTCGTCGGCGCTCCGAGGGGTAGTTCCTTCGTTCCCGCATTCCGGTCCATCCCCGAAACCGAGGTCGCGAGCATCTGCGACATAGATGCCGGCCGGTTGACCGAGATCGCCGATAGGTTCGGCATCCCGCACAGGTACACCGACTATGAGAGGATGTTGCAGGGGGAGGACCTGGACATCGTCGTGGTGGCAACCCCCATGCAGCTGCATGTCCCGCAGTCGGTCGCAGCGCTCGAGAGGGGCATCAACGTGCTCAGCGAGGTCACCGCCGCCGTCTCACTGAAGCAGTGCGAAGAGTTGGTGACAGCGGTCAGGTCAAGCGACGCGAAGTACATGATGGCCGAAAACTACATCTACATGCGCCCTAACGTCCTCGTTGGCAGCATGGTAAAAAAGGGCCTCTTCGGGGAGGTCTACTTCGGCGAAGGGGAGTACATCCACGACGTCAAACACATGCACCACGATGCACAGGGCCGACACACATGGCGAACGATCTGGCAGGTGGGCAAGAGGGGCTGCACCTACGGCACCCACAGCCTTGGGCCCGTCCTGGAATGGTTCGACGATAGAGTCGCCTGGATAACATGCACCGGGTCTGGGGTTCATACAAACCCCGAGCACCCGCACGATGACACCGTGATCATGCTGTGCAAGACTACGCGCGATGCCCTGATCAAGATCCGCCTCGACATGATGTCCAACCGCCCCCACAACATGGTCTACTACTCGATCCAAGGGACGAAGGGCTGCTACGAGGCACCCCGCGGCTTCGGGGACGACCACAAGGTCTGGCTTGCGGATTTCTCGGAGGGTAAGGTCCAGTGGCGATCACTTTGGGACTTTCAGGAGGAGTTCCTGCCCGAGATGTGGAAGAACCCCCCCGAGGATGCTTTGCGGGCCGGCCACGGTGGGGGCGACTACTTCGAGATCCGCGACTTCGTCGACAGCATACTCAGGGATGAAAATCCCAGGATCGACGTCTACAGAGCCATGGATTTCACCGTCCCCGGCCTCGTATCCGAGAAATCCATCCTCAACTACGGCCAGGCCTTCACGGTCCCTGACTTCAGGAAATGGGACGGAAAGGAGAGCGCGGAAGACCTGGTGAGGCCCCTGAACTAGGTTTTGCCGCGGAACACCACAAGGGCTAGGCCTTGACCGTGATCGCTTTCCAAGCCGCGGCCGTCCGTCCAGCCAGATCCACGGTGGCGGCCCTTAGGCGATAAGCCCCGGGCTGGCTCAACCTGAAGCGGATCTTGACGTTCCAGCCACCGCGATGCTTCTTGATCGAGCAGGGGCAGGACGGATTCATGAAAAGGTAGTCCTCCTCGCCGGGACCGAAAAGCTCCCACATGACGACAGCGTTCCGGTACACGCCCTCCGAATCTGCCCCGGTCGAGTAATAGACCGCGGCCGACCCCGGCTCGACCACCGCAGTCGCGACCACGTCCATGGGTGCCCTACCCGTCTCCCTAGAGAGCTCCAACTCAAGTCTCGGTGGAGTCCCGTCCGGACGTGCTGGTCTCCGCGGTCCGCCTAGCGACCTCTCCGATCCGCCGCTTAGTACCCGCACATCCCCGTCCTCGCCTATCCGGACGATCTCCCTATAGCCGCGGAGATCAAGGCCGGGCAGATCCCAGGCCAGATCGAAGGCAACGCCCAACCTGATGAGTCTCTCGATCTCCGTGAAGAAATTCCCCATCACCACGCGGTGCTTGACCCCCTTTGAGTTGGGCCGCTCGAGGTTCAGCTCCCCCAGCCCCCACAGGTTGCCCCTTCCCATGTCAACGTGTCCAAGGTTGTACCCCGCGGGAAGCAGGACGAGCACCTCCGCTGCATTCCTCAGGGCTTCCGCGTCGCGCAGCGGGTGGTTCTCCACGTGTCCTCGAAGGATGCGGGAAAGCGCCAGATACTCGCGGCGTGGAACGCACGCCAGTTGGTGGGAGTCCCAGTAGAAGAAGAACTGGGCCCCAAGGTCGTATGCATGGGTGAGAAGCCAAGGCGCGTCCGCCCGATCCACCTGGCCGTAGATGCTCACGCCCCATGCCTTCTTGGTGAGTCTCGCGGCGCCGCGAAGAAACCCGAAGATTATGCTCGCCAAGGCCTTGGGATCGTCCACCGGGATCTGGCACCCGTAGGCCATGTCCATCTCTGGGAGAGTCCTCATAGTGCCGAAACGCCCGGGGGGCTCGAATACGACTGCGCAGGGCGGGCCGTGCCTCTCCTGACCCAGCTGCCAAGCAGCGGTGCTCACCATTGTCTCCCAGCTGAACACGTTCTGCTGGAGGAACCACATATCGCCCAAGTCCAGATCCTCACGGGACCTGAGGCCTCTGATCAGATGGGTGGGAGTCCCATCGCGGTTGGCCTTTCGGAAGTATGCGATGAATTCCCCAAGCACCTTTTCGACCGTCAGCTCCCTGCGCAACGCGGGGTCGTTCTCCAGGCTCGGCTTGATGACGTGGTCCCTGGTGCAGACGGCCGGTTCATCCAGGAAGATCTCAGGTCCCAGGTAGTTGCTTCGATACAGTTCCTCGGGGAACTTGATGTCGCGTGCACCCGGGCCCCAGTAGAACACGTCCCGGGATCTGATCCAGCCGGCCTGCTCCGCATCAACCCTGAAACAGTTCATGCCAGCGTCGATCATCTCGTCGAAGTCGGTTGGCGCAAGGCGGACGTACTCGTAGTCCGATCCGTCGTAGCGTCGGGCATCGTCCCTGACTTTCGTGTTGTGTGGGACCCCCACGAGCACGTCGGGCAGGAGCTTGATCACCCTGGCCCGGGGCGGGCGGAGGTCGCCACCTCTTCCGCGACGTGACAGACGGTAGACGTGGCCCAGGTAAGCCATCTCCTTCGGGAATGTCCGCCCCCTAGGAGGTCGGAGAGAGCGAGGTATCAAATGCCTCCAGGCCCCCAAGCAAGGCAGCACCGCCCGGCCCGTATACCTGTGCGAGAACTCGACTGCCTCTTCTCCCCCCTCCTGTAGCACATACCGGGCGATATCCCGATGTGCCCCCGCGAGCGATCGAGGTGGATAGGACTTGGTCAGCAGCCAGAAGCGGTACTCGTCCCCGTTGGCCTTCGTGGCATGCACGCCCAACCACTGAAGCCGCCGCGCCCCCACCTTCTCGGCGGTGCCGAAGACCAACTCAAACGCCTTCACCGAAGAGGGGGGAATGCGGTCCTTCTCGGGATGTTCGTAGGTCGCACTCAGCCCGGGGGGCCCGAGCGGCTCGCGCAAGGCATGCACGGGCCGTCGCTTGACGAGGGGACGTCGATTCACGACCCGCACCATCCGCCAGGGCCTTAGAGGATGTCCCTGAGATAGATCTTGTGCTTGCCCAGCTTACCCCCGTAGTTTCCGGCCGAGATCCGAACGACGCCCGGGATGTCCTTCGCGCTCACGATCGCCGCCTTCATGGCCCGCCGGACCAGGTCCAGATTCATCCCGTTTATGACGATCTCGGGTATGCTCTCCACGCCGCTCGGGACGGCGGAGTCCTCGATCCTTCCTCGCAGGGTCGGGCAGTATGGGTGGTTGGTGGTGGGGCCGATCTCGGGGTACTTGGTCTCGACCTTCGATCCGGCCGAGCATATGTCGAACGATGTGATCACCCCGTCCATGCCGGCCAGGGCATCCACCGCCCTGTCGCCCGCTTCCAAGGCCGAGTCCACCGAACTGCACATGAACCAGACGTTGCCCCCCATGACTCCCACGTCATATCCCATCTCGCTCTCGATCAGGAACTCGCCCATCATGAGAGGGATGTTTATCATCTTCCTACCGAACCTCTCCTCAACCCACTCGTAGCCGTCCCCGCAGTGGCCGACGCGCTCCATCATCCCGATCTTCTTTTCGGACTCAAGATGGTTGAAGATGCGCGTTGTCGGGACAACCAGTATGCCCTGCCTAATCCGCTTGCTTATCTCGAACTCGAGGGTCCCGGCAGTGGTCTGGTAGGGTTTCCAGCTGTAGCCGCACTTGGGACATCTGGACAGTTTGGGCCTACCTATCCAGATCTGGATGATCGCGCCGATCCTTCCGTCGGGCGTCTCATCCGCGCCAACCCACCTCTCGATCCCGCCCTCCGACTCGCCGAAGACGGTGCAGGGAAGGGATGTGGCGGCGGTGGCCGCCCTCTCCAGCCGCTTCCTGTCCCGGGCGGTCACGAGCATCCTCGAGAACAGGCCGTCGAACGCCTCACAGTACGTGTCCTCGACCTCTATCTTGCCGACCTTCAGGGCCATGGCACCGCATCGCTGCCAAGCTCTATTAAATTCCTCGGAGCTCCGAAGCCCGGCGGATGCACATCGCTTGGTGCTGGATTCGGGAGGTCTTTACAGTTGCTCCGTTGAACGTCTTGGGAGACGTCAAGCCCCGGGTAGGCCGGGTGGAAGAAATAAATGTCCCGAGGCATCCTATCGCTGCCGGATGCAATCGGACCACGCCGACCGAAACCTTCGCGGCGCGGGCGGACCTTCGGGACTTGCAGAGATTCTGCGCAGAAAGGCTGAGAGAGAAGCACAGCTGAGAAAATCGCTGGCTTCGATCGTTGGTCAGCTCAAGGCCATGGGCGCGCTGATGATCGTGCTCTTCGGCTCCCTCGGCAAGGAGGAGATCGACGTCAGAAGCGACCTGGACCTGCTAGTCATCATGCCTGCGGACAGGAGCGGCAAGGAGTGGTCTCGGCTGATATACGAGAAGGTCGAGAGAGGGGTTGACTCCGACATCGTGGTCTACAATCAGGAAGAGTTCAGGGAAATGATGCTGACAAGCAGCTTCGTCAGGGAGGTGCTCGACTCGGGGAGGGTCGTCTATGAGAGGCCGCCATAGGGAGGAATCGTTGAGGTGGCTGACGCAGGCAACTGACGAGTTCCAAGATGCCGAGGAACTCAGGAAGATGGGAAGGTTCTACATCGCGCTTTTCCACTTTCAGCAGGCGGCGGAGAAGGCACTCAAGGCCTACCTGTACATGAAGGTAAGATCGGTTGACGTCTTTTTCACCCACTCCGTGGATGAGCTGTCAAGAATGGCCGCCGAGCTAGACGCGGATTTCAAACAGGTTCTCCCCGCAAAGGTGCTTGACAGGTACTACATCCCGACCCGCTACCCCAACGCCCTCCCCGGCGGGGCGCCATCCCGGTATTTCGATGATCCCGACGAGGCGAGGACGGCGATGGAACTTGCCGAGAAGGTCATCAGGTTGGCGGAGAGCAAGGTCAAAGGAACGCGTTGAGCCACGGCTGCGCCGGTTCGTGGCGGTCGTGGCGCGTCAGATGTTCAGATCCCACCTGGATGGATCCTCCCTGGCCTGCTCCTCCGTTATGAAGTCGTGGTATCTCGCCATCCAGTATGCATCGAGGAAGTCCGCAGCTCCGACCTCCCTTCTGATGTTGCTCCTGAAGATCAGCACGAGGTTGGCATCCTTCCAAGTCCTGCCGCCATCCGCGCTGCTGTAGAGGCCGCCGGGCGTGCCCGCGTAGGCCATGGGCGAGCCGACTGGGGCGAAGACTGACCTTGCGATCGGGATGTTGAGCCCCTCGCTGGACTGGACCCAGTTCTCCCCGCCGTCCCTGCTCAGCATGATGCCCTTAGTCGTCGCCGCGAGGAGCTCCTTCTCCTTGCCCGGCAACACGGCCATGCCACAAAGCTCTCCCTGAAGCTCCCCCTTCAGGAAGTCTTGCCCTGACTCATACCTTGCCACGTACCTTGAATACAGGCGTGGAAGGGAGTTGTTCCAGGTCAGGCCAGCGTCCTCGCTCCTGAAGACTATGTTCAGCGACAGACCCTCATACGAGACGGCCGCGGCGGCGTAGAGGACGTCCGGGTCGGACGGTACCACAACCAGGTATGGCAGCTGACGCCCGTACTCGGGTATTCCCGCAAACCCTCCCTTCCTCCATCTCCCATCCCCCTCGCTGGAGTACGCCGTGCCGTCAAGCAGCGCATAGATCCTGGTCGGCCTCCCTGGGTGCACGGCGAAGATGCTCTGCCTGCAGGGCGGCAGCTCATCCGTCAGTCTGGTCCATCGCGACCCAAGCCACCTCTCGCCGTAATCGGCACTCCTGAAGACCGCCTGTTCGGTGATCGCGTACAGGACGTTCTCGTTGCTTGGGTCGGCGACCAGGCCCACGGGTCTTCCCGCGTCCCCTGGCACGGGCATTCTGGACCAATAGGTGCCCCCCGTGGAGCTGACGTAAAAGCCGTCCTCACACCCCGCGAAAAGCATCCTCACCCTCTTTGACGCCGCCAGGAAACACGCCTTTCTTCCCAGCGAATGCCCGACCTGCCTCCAGCTTAAAGCGCCGTCGACCGACTTGTAGATCTCGCCCTTCTCATCCGCCGCGTAAACCACCGCCGGGTCCTCCAGCGGGACCGCGACCGACGTGACGATCCGGCTCAGCCAGCCGTCCAGCTTGTAAAGGCTGCCCTTCCACTGGTACTCGTTGTCCCAGGGGCTTTCGTACATCGGCAGCGGCTTTGCGGCCATACCGTCGACTATCTCGATATCCGTCCTTATGCTATTCATCCTAGGCCGGAAGAGCCGGTTGACGGGCCATGTCTGCAGGGTCCACAGGGCCTCTTTAAGCACGCGCTCTCTTCCCGGGCAGTCCGGCCTGAGTGAGAGGTAGATGTAGCTGAAGAGCGACTGCCTGTCATCCTTGTGGTTTTCCCAAAGGGCGTCGAGCACCTTGCCATAGAAACCGAGGAGATCCGGGTCCTTCTCCTGGCGGAAGAGATTGTCAAGATGCCCGAAAACGTGCTCAGCGTCGTCGTGCCCGTATCTCTTCCTCATCTTCTGGGGAAACTTCTGCCACTTGCGGAAGCTGAAGCGTTCGGCAAGCTTCTGGTACTCCTCATCGAAACGCGCATCGCCCGTGATGTGGTGCGCGGCCTTCAGGCCGGCAGCGGCCATGATGGTGCGTAGGTTCGGCGTCTTGCCGTCGGTCAGGCCGAGTATGTGCGTCGTGATGGTGCCGTCGTAGTCCCTGATGAAGCCATCGTTGAAAGCCCAGTACCCGACAAGGTCGTGAACGGCCTCCTTGATCATCCTCTTCTGTCTTTCGTCCGCCGCAAGGTCGTAGTAGGCTGCATAGCCGTGGATCGCATCGCTGTAGTTGTGGTGGCTCGGGTCCCCCCTCCACCTCAGGTTCGAATACCTGCCCTGGCCCTGATGCCATGCGTTGCTCTTAGGGGAGCCCTCCCTCTCCTCGTAGGATTCGCCGTGGCCGAACACATAGCCTCGGGCCTGGAGGCCCCTGATTCCGGTCACCTTCATGCACCTGATCATCGCCCTGAGAACCTTGTCGGCGTGCCGCCTGACCTTCTCATCCTTGGTGAAGGCGTATCTGTACGCCTGTCCGGTGAGGTAGTTCGCCGTCCAGCAGATGGAGTGCGCAACGTTGCTATATCCGGTCGTGGACTGGTCCACCGGCCCGCCGTCCAGAGGTATCTCAACGATCGAGGGGTAAAGGCCGTCGATCCAGTGATTCCTCAGGATGTTGCGCTCAAAGAGCTCAGCCTTCTTGTACAGCGGCACCTTCCACAGATCGTCCGACGCCATCGTCGCCCGACCTCGTTCACGAGTCATCCGCTCCACCTTCATAAAGGATGTGGAGGCCCGGCCCTGCCCTCTATGGTCCGTGCGGCCGGAGGCAACAGGACTGACTTACGGAAAAAGTCATCAGCATGCTTCCGCACGGGGGCCGCGTGGGCGAGTCCGTGCTCAAGCCGTCGGACGTCGGCATAATCATGACGTACAGGTGCGCCAGCGCATGCAAGCACTGTCTCTACAACTGCGGCCCAGGCTGGAAGGACTGGATGGACCCGGAGACCGTTACGGAAGCGTTACTCGCGACCAAGCACTGGACCCATCCCTACAGGGTTCACCTGACGGGCGGCGAGCCGTTCCACAACATCCCCCTCCTGAAGCACGCCATCCGCGAGGCAAGCCGCCTAGGGATCCATCACTACGTTGAGACGAACGCCTTCTGGTGCACGAGCAAGGAGAAGGCAGTTACCGTTTTCTCTCAGCTCAAGTCCGACGGCTTAGAGCAGATCCTGATCAGCTGTTCGCCGTTCCATGCCGAGACCATACCCCCGTCGCGGACGTTTGCCGCGATCGAGGCCGCAATCGAGGTGTTCGGACCCGAGGGCGTGCAGGTCTACCTTCCTCACTGCGTCAGGCAGCTACAGCTGTTTGATCCCGCCCGGACGACGCCCATCTCAAGGTACGTTGAGAGGTTCGGCTTGGAGAAGGCGGGACGAATGCTCTGGGACGGCTACTACATCATCCCAGCAGGCCGGTCGGGTTACAGGCTCGGCTTCCTGACCCGGAGGTGGCCGGCCGAGCACTTCAGGGGCGATGATTGCCGGCGCGAGATTCTGTTCGCCCACCACTCGCACCTGGACCTCTACGGCAACTACATCTCCTGGTTCTGCGGTGGACTGACCATCGGCAGCTGGCGGAGGATGGCGCAGCTGATCCAGGATTTTCAGCACGGCCGATATCCGACCCTCGTCCACGCCCTGATCGACAGAGGGCCCTTCGGGCTGTACGAGATGGCGTCATCCAGCTTCGGGTACGTCCAGGACCCCGGGGGATACGCCGGGAAGTGCCACCTCTGCGTCGACGTGAGGAGGCACCTCTGCTCAGTCTCCGAATGGCCGGAGCTGCAGCCGAAGGCCTTCTACTCGAACATATGATCGCCAGCCCAGATGCCTCGAAGATCCATGACGTACAGCCGCAGGGATCCCTCATGCGTGGAATCGAAATCATATCGTGTCTCCTCGCCTGCTCCACCTGGGTTGCAGATCGCAGCGGATCTCGCCCTGAGGAGGGGATGTGAAGCGAACCTGCCGGTGGAGCCCAGCACGCCCTTTTCCCGTTCAAAGACCATCAGCTGCCTCGCCTGGTCCCTGCGCGGCTATGTGTCGGTGAGTATCCATCTCCGGTCACGCGAGAAACTGCAGTGGCCATCCCGGGCGAGGGCGCCCTCGCCGACCTTTCTGGCCTCGCCGCTGCCGTCTTTGACGAGATACAAGGCATCGCCAAGGCCACGGATGCTCGTCCAGGCCAAGATCGTCTCGCGATCGGGCCAGTCGCAGTGCGAAACCAGGCCATAGTCGATGACGCAGCGAACGCCGGTCCCGTATAGGTCCGACGAACTCAGCGCTCGCCACCAGCCTCAGCTGATCATTTAATAGCGCGGGCCTGTACGGCGTGCCAAGGTGAGGTGCTTGCCGGTCAGGGTCGCCTTCATAGGAACTGGAGGAGTGTCGGGCGGACACATAAAGCGCATGAACGATAACCCGTCGGCCCAGATCGTCGCCCTTTGCGACACCAACAGGGACGCCCTGCGGGAGAGGGCCAAGCTGGTTGGCAGGAGGCTTCCGCTCTACGCCGACTATCAGGCAATGCTCGCGAAGGAGGAGATAGACGCCGTCGTGATCTGCACGCCGCACACTCTTCACTTCCAACAGGCCATGGACTGCCTGGACCGTGGCATACACGTGCTAGTCGAGAAGCCGATGGTTTGCACAGTGGACCATGCCAAGCAGCTGATAGCCAAGGCGGAGAAGACCGGGAAGACCCTGATGGTCTCGTACCAGAGGCACTACCAGCCCGAATTCATGTGGACGCGGGACGCGATAGCGAGGGGAGAGCTGGGCAAGATCTTCTACATTTCGGCCTACCTGAGCCAGAGCTGGGCTCCGATCACGAGCACGTGGCGGGGCAGGATGGCGCTCAGCGGAGGTGGCGAGCTCATGGATAGCGGATCCCACATCGTGGACATAGTCTGCTGGCTGACCCAGCTCGACCCCGTCGAGGTCACCGCGTTCGTTAGCAACGAGTTTGCCGTGAACGAGGAGGTCGACATCCTCTCATCGGTCTGCATAAGGTTCTCGAACAGGGCGATAGGCTCCGTTTGCATCAACGGCAACGCGCCCTGGTACGAGAGGCTCATCATATCCGGGACCCTTGGCACCCTTACCTTCGGCGATGGAACGCGCCTGAGGCTGCCCAACGGCGAGTACAAGGAACTGCCTCCCATGCCGGCGGCCCGCAACCCGGACGACAACTTCATCGGCGTGATCCAAGGAAACGAGGAATGCCTTTCCCCAGGCAAAGACGCGCTCAAGGTCGTGCAGATAACCCAAGCAGCCTACCTCTCGGAGAAGGAGAAGAGGGCCGTCAGGATCGACGAGCTCTAGCCTAGCCTAGACCATCCACTCGATCAATGACTTGCTCCGCGCGTCCAAGGCAGCCATGTTGCGTATCTCGTACTTGTTGCCGTCGACGTCGGTGATCATGATCCGGGACGGACCGACGAACCTTATGCTGTCCTTGCTTCTAAGTTCGAACTCTCGATATCCCTTGTCGGTCTCCACCGCGATGTCCGTGACCCCACCGTAGAGCTCCCGGACGGCGAGAACCCTCTTGATGGCGGGAACGAAGTACGCTTTTTCCAACTCCTCTTCGAGGACCTTCCTCGAGGGGGGATCCAGCTCCTTGAGCTGCCGTATGATGCCGAGCTCCTTTCCGTCCTCATCGAGGAGCGAGATGTACTTGTCCGGGGCGGTCAGAGGGAAGTTCCTTATGATCCTGTAGACGACCTTCTCCTCCTCGCCGATCTTGAGCAGGACCCTCCTGTGCGGATCCCTCCCGATACTCAACTTCGTCGGGTCCAGAAAGGTCTCCATCCAGCCCACCTAGATTGCCCTGACCTTGGCAATCTCCGTCTGCATCCTCACAAGATTGGCGTAGACGCCGTTCTTCTGCAGAAGCTCGTCGTGCGTGCCGATCTCCACTATCTTGCCCTTGTCCAGTATCACGAGCCTGTCGGCGTTCCTGAGCGTCGACAGCCTGTGCGCAATGGCGATCGTCGTCCTGCCCTTGGTCAGGTTTACAAGCGCCTCCTGTATCTTGCGTTCTGTGGCGGTGTCGACCGAGGAGGTCGCCTCATCCAGGATGATTATGCTGGGATTATTCACGATCGCCCTCGCGATCGATATCCTCTGCTTCTCCCCGCCGGACAGCCTAGCCCCGCGCTCCCCGACCTCCGTGTCGTATCCCTCCGGAAGATTGATTATGAACTCGTGCGCATTTGCGGCCTTCGCTGCGCTTATTATCTCCTCCCGAGTAGCATCCGGCCGCCCGTAGGCTATGTTCTCTGCGACCGAGCCATGGAACAGGAAGGGTTCCTGGAGCACGACGCCTATCTTCTCCCTGAGCGATCTCTGTTTGATCTTCCTGAGATCCACGCCGTCTATGGTTATCGTCCCCTCGTCAGGATCGTAGAACCTCGATATGAGCTTGACCAGGGTGGTCTTCCCGGAGCCGCTGGCGCCGGCCAGGCCGATCATCTCGCCGGGCCTTATCTGAAGGTTGATGTTGTCCAGAACCTTCTTCTCCGGGTTGTATGAGAAAGAGACGTTGGTCAGGGTTATCTCTCCCTTGACCTCTCCAAGGCTGATGGCATCCTTGGCGTCCCTCACTTCGGGCTTCGAGTCAAGGATCTCGAATATCCGCTCTGCCGCCGTCGCCGCAACCTCGACCTGATCGGTCAGGTGGCTGAGGCGCTGGACGGGCCCGTAGAACATCCACAGATACGAAACGAAAAGCGTAAGATCGCCAACCCTTAGGGGACCGTTTGCAGCCACTATGTGGCCGCCGCGCCAGTAGACGAAGACCGCGCCGAGGTACATCAGAAGGCCTATGCCCGGGAAGAACCACGACTGGAGCTTGGTCGAGCGAAGGTCCGCCTGCAAGAGCTCCACGTTCCTGGACCGGAACTTGTCGATCTCCCTGTCCTCTTGGACGAAGGCCTTCACCACCAGGATCCCCGGGATCGTGTCGGCAAGCACCGAGTTCATCCGCGCCCAGGTCCTCCATATCCTGTGGTAGGTACCATGGATCTTCCTCGCAAAGACCGCGGTTCCTAGGACCAGTACGGGAACCGGCAGAAGGGAGATCGCAGCCAACTTCCAGTTCATCGTGAAGAGGTAGACTCCCACGCTCACCATCAGTATGATATCGACGATCAGTTGCTGGGACCCGTAGACAAGGAAGTACCGGACGTTGGAACTGTCGTTGGTCACCCGGGACATGAGCTCCCCGGTGCGCCTCCGGTCGTAGAAGCTGAGGGACAGCATCTGCAGGTACCGGTAGACCTGGGTTCTGATGTCGAAGATAATCTTCTCGCCGAGCCAAGCCATGGCGTACGTGCGGATGCCTGATGCAGCCGAGGACACGACGTATACCAGCAGGAGCGAGAGCGGGATCGTGGTGAGCAGCGCGATCTTGCCCTCGCCCCCCGTCAGGTAGTTGATCAGGTCCCTCAGGAGCATCGGAGGAACGAGAGATAGCAAAGTGACGGCAACCGTCAGACCGAAGCTGAAGGCCGCGGCCTTCCAGTAGGGCCGGAGGTAACCCATTAGCCTTAGGAAGACCTTCCTCTTTTCGATGCACGCGGGGCATACGTTCGTCCACGGCGGGAGCGCCCTACCGCATTTGGGACACCGGGAATCCTCGGGCGTCCCCTCGTCGCCGACCAGGGCCATCGCCTTTATCGTCTTACCGTTGCCGTTCTCCGCTCCCCCGTTGGCGGCGAGAAGCTTGACGGCGTGCTTCGCGAGGTTCAGGAAGTCCTTGGATTGCGTCTTGGAGAATCGAACGACGTCGACGAGCTTCCCCTCGCTGTCCTCCAGGGTCAGCATCCCGTTGCCGACGTACTCTCTCACCTCCAGTGACTTGATCTTCTGGACGGGGAACTCGCACGCGACCGCGCCGTCCTTCTCGAGCACCAGCAGCCGGGCGCTGGTCAGGAAGACCCATCTCTCCCCGTAGTTGCCGGAGTTGTCGATGTCGGATGCAGCTGTGGCCGCGACCTTCTCCGAGGGCAGGAGGATCTGATCCAGCTTTGAACGCACGGCCCTAGGAGGCTTGGAGCTGTCGATCATGGTCTATGGCCTCCGCAGGTTCTGTTCAAGGAGGACGGATCTTTCGTTATGTGGATCGTGAGCGGCTCGGGCCCAACCATGTAGAACCCTCCTGGGGTTGAGGATCTCTTCCGTTTATGGAGAGAGTCTTGGTGCCCGCTCGTCGGATGGTGGGGGTTGTACAAGAAGATCTGCCAACGAAACGAGCTGCTCGCTCACACTCCGCGCCCGAGGCCGGTGGACGCCGGAGATCTTAAAAATGTAATCAGATAGCTCCCATATTCCCACAATACTAACCACAAGACGGGATGTATTTTCTTTCCAAAAGTTCTCCTATAAAGATATTTATTTGGCACCATATTCCGAAATGCCGTTATGAGCTGAGCCTGCATGCCCGGGACTCCTCCGCTAGTCTCCATCGTGATTCCTACCCTAAACGAGGCCCAGAACATCGGCGCGCTCATCCCGAGGATCTTCGAAACGTGCTTCCGGCACGGGATCGCCGCCGAGGCGGTGGTGGTGGATGATGGATCGACGGACGGCACCTTGGACATCGTCGAGGGGTTGATGAGGGCCTACCCGCTCAAACTCGTCAAGCGGCCCTCAAAGATGGGCATCACCTCGGCCGTCCTGGAGGGGTTCCGTGCCTCATCAGGGCGCATCGTCGGCGCGATGGACTCCGACTTGAGCCACCCCCCGGAGAAGATCCCGGACCTCGTGAAACCAATCTTGGTCGGCGAGGCGGACATGGTTGTCGCAAGCAGATACGTCAAGGGCGGGTCGGTGGCCGGGTGGCCGATGAGGCGCCGCCTGGTATCCGGCATAGCGAGCCTGCTATCACGACCCCTGACTTCCGTGAGGGACCCGATGTCCGGCTTCTTCTTTGTCACAAGCGACCTCCTTGAGGGCGCGCCGGTGACCACAAGAGGCTGGAAGATATGCCTGGAGATACTCGTCAAGGCCCGCCCCGGAAAAGCGGTTGAAGTACCATACACATTCACCAACCGCGCGTCCGGCAAAAGCAAGATGGGGCTAGGCACGATCGCCGGTTTTTTGGTGAACCTTGTTGACCTGTACGCGTACAGGTGCTTCGGATCGTCCCTCGCCGATTTTTGCAGGTTCGCGACGGTGGGCGGGATCGGCGTCTTCCTCAACCTCGCCATAGTCTACGCGTTGGTCGAATTTGCGCATCTCTGGTACGTGGCATCGGCAACCGCCGCATTCTTCATCGTGGCGGTCAACAACTTCGTCTGGAACAAGGTTTGGACATTTCGGGACAGGCGCGTCGGGCCAAGGGTCGTTGGCATCCAGCTCGGGAGGTTTCTGGCCTCCAGCTTCGTCTCGCTCGGGATCAACCTCTCGGTGTTGGCTTTGCTCGTAGAGGGTCTGGCGGTCTGGTACATTCTCGCACAACTCTTGGCCATAGGAGTCGCCGTCCTGGCCAACTTCGGCCTGAGCTCCAGGTGGGTCTTCAAGGGACGCGCGTCTCATTAGAAATATTTATATCAAGCGGCCGAAATATCAGCCGTCCTTATCCGGTGAGACCCATGCCCATCGTGATCGAGTCGGTCCAGCGCACGCCCATAGAGCAGCAGAAGGTCGAGATAGTCGAGAGGAAGGGACTGGGCCATCCCGACTCCCTGGCCGACGGCATGGCGGAGTCCGTCTCCATCGCGCTCTGCCGCGAGTACCTAAGGAGGTACGGCGCGATCCTGCACCACAACACGGACAAGCTGGAGGTGGTCGGAGGCGAGGTCAGAACCCGGTTCGGAGGAGGGGAGATCCTGCGGCCGATCTATGTGCTTCTCTCCGGCAGGGCAACCACGCGGTGTGGCGAGGACGACATACCGGTTCACGAGATAGCCACGGAGGCGGCGAGCAAGTACATGCACGGCGCCCTGAGGAACCTCGGCCCCGATGGAGTCGTCTTCGAGTCCAAGATAGGCCACGGCTCGGCCGAGCTCGTCGACGTTTTTGAGAGGAGAAGCGGCCTGCCCAAGGCCAACGACACCTCCGTTGGCGTAGGGTACGCGCCGCTTTCGGAGACGGAGAGGCTCGTGCTGGGCACCGAGAACCTGCTCAACTCGGACAAGCTCAAGAACAGATTCCCCGAGCTCGGCGAGGACATCAAGGTCATGGGGCTTAGGCAGAATCACAAGATCACGCTCACGGTAGCCGCGGCTTTCGTGGCCGGATACGTGCCCGACCTCGACCACTACATCTCCGTCAAGCAAGACGTGGTCGACGAGATCGAGGACTACCTAGCCGACAACGCGGAAAGGGAGACCAAGATCTTCATGAACATGGCGGATGACTACAAGAAGGGGGTCGTGTACCTCACGCTGACGGGGACCTCTGCGGAGAACGGCGACGATGGGGAAGTGGGCAGGGGCAACCGGGTCAACGGCCTCATAACGCCCAACAGGGAGATGAGCCTCGAGGCCGCGGCGGGGAAGAACCCGGTCAACCACGTCGGAAAGCTGTACAACATCCTGAGCGGCCGGATCGCCATGGACATACAGGCAATCGCGGGCTGCGAGGTGTACGTCAAGCTGCTCTCCCAGATCGGCAAGCCCATCGACCAGCCGCTCATGGCGAGCGTCGAACTCGTCGGGGAATGCGAATGCAGCTTCTCCGACATAGAGTCGATCGTGACCGAGCACCTGGGCCGGGTGTCAAAGCTCACGGACGAGATCGTGGCAGGCAACGTCAGAGTGTTCTGACCCATCATATCCTGCTCGATGAGCGCCCGACCGCCGACGAAGAGCCGGGACCGTGCACGACCGCGTTGCGCTGGGTCTAAGATTTATAACCAATAAGCGCGTTTCACGGAGACCGAGGTATGCGTCGTTGGCTGAGCTAGAGGGTGCATTTACAGCACTGATCACCCCCTTCAAGGACAATGGGGCCATAGACGAGGAAGGCCTGAGGCGGAACGTTGAGTTCCAGATTGAAAAGGGCATCGCGGGCCTGGTCCCCTGCGGAACCACGGGAGAGTCGGCAACCCTGACCCACGCCGAGCACAAGAGGGTCGTTGAGATCGTGATCGAGGAGACGAGGGGAAGGGTGCCGGTCATAGCCGGCACGGGGAGCAACTCGACCGCCGAGGCGATAGAGCTGACCAAGCACGCCTTCGAGGCGGGGGCCGACTACTGCCTGCTGATCTCCCCCTACTACAACAAGCCAACCCAGAAGGGCGTCATCGCGCACTTCCAAGCGGTGGCCGCCGAATGCGAGGGCGACCTTATACTCTACAACGTGCCATCCAGGACCGGGCTTAACATCGAGGCGGAGACGGTCATCAAGCTCGCGGAGGTCGACAACATCGTGGGAGTCAAGGAGGCCAGCGGCAACATGGAGCAGATCATGCGGATCATCCGCGATGCGGGCGATAGGCTGACCGTGCTTTCCGGCGACGACATAATGACCTACCCGATCATGGCCCTGGGCGGCAAGGGAGTCATCTCCGTCGCATCGAACATCGTGCCGGACCTTGTCCAGGGGATGGTCGTCGACTTTCTCAAGGGGCGGATCGAGGAGTCCAGGCGTGCCCACTACAGGCTGTTGAACCTATTCAAGCACCTCTTCCTGGAAACCAATCCCGGCCCGATAAAGGCTCTGATGAATGCCGCGGGCATGCCTGCAGGCCCGTTGAGGCTTCCGCTGGTTTCGTGCGAGGAGAAGAACGTCGAGATCCTGAAGCGCGACCTAATGGAGCTCGGCCGGCTGTAGCTTCGGAGCGAGCGCCGAGCCCGGAGGAGAAAGCCGGTGAACTCAAGGGAGAGGCTTCTTGCAGCCATAAGGGGCGAGCAGCCCGACACGGTCCCGGTTGGAATACACAACATAGGCACATACCTGCCGCACATGCGTCGCATCCTGGGAGGCCCGATCAGCGACAGGGACGCCCTGAAGCTGTTCGGCCTGGACCCCACTCTGTACCGAACCTACTCAAAGAACCTGCCCGCCGATGCGAGCCTGGTCTACGAACCGCCCTGCCGCTTCAAGGGGCCAAGGTGGAGGGAGAGGGAGGAGTTGGTATCGCGCTCCGACGGAGAGGTCCTGGTCAGAAGGACGATTCAGACGCCGAAGGGCAAGCTCTCCACGCTTGAGAAGAGGACGAGCATCACCTGCTGGACCATTGAACCACTGCTCAAGAAGCCGGAGGACCTGGAGCTTTTGCGCTTCCGGCCTCCCTCTTATGCCGATGGAGACCGCTACCGAAAGGAGTTCGGGTCCGGGTACACGGAGGGGATCGTGAGGGCCGGCGTGTGGGGGCAGGGGGAGGCGGTCATCCTTCGGGGGCCAAAGCAGCTCTGCATCGACCTGCACGTCCGCCCGGACTGGGTAAAGGATCTCTACGAGCTGCTGACGGAGTGGGCCCTGGACTGGATCGAAGGCGCGCCAACCGAGTACATCGACCTGGTTGAGGTAGCGGGACACATAGGCAACTTCGTCTCCCCCGAGACGTACCGCAGACAGATCATGCCTTTTGACAAGAAAGTAGTCCGGGCGCTCCACCAGCGCGGCCTCCCCACGACCTACCATGACTGCGGAATGTTGATGCACGTCATAGAGCTCATCGCGGACACCGGCACCGACTGCATCGAGACCCTGACCCCGCCCCCATTTGGGGGCGACGTCGACCTTGCGGCGGCCAAGAAACTGGTCGGCGGCAGGGTCTGCCTGATTGGAGGGTTCCACCAGTCAGCGATAGAGAGGGGAACGCCGGAGCAGGTCGAGGAGAGGGTGAGGCAGTGCATCGAGGCGGCTGGGCCGGGCGGGGGCTACATCCTCTACAACAACGACCATTTCTTCGAGGCGCCCATGGAGAACATGTACGCCTACGTCAGGGCCGCCAGGAAATATGGTCGTTACGCCTGACTCGGATCGCGTCCGCGGCGAGCCCTCAGAATTGGGGAGGGTGAGAGGCGCCTTGGGAATTCCAAGAACGGGTGGAAGAACGCCGACCTAGCTGGGTCTTACCATCGCCGGATCGTTTTTCCAATCCGTTGTCTCAGTGGGGCCAGAATCCCAACGGCGCCTGGAGGCAGCAGGACGGTTCCGAGCACAAACCAGGACCTCGGATCGACGGTTCGCTCCCTGATTATCTCCAGGGCAAGTCGCCTGGCCTCAGCCCGCTCGGCCTCCCGGCATTGCTCCATGCAGAGGATCCTCTTTTCCCGCAGGACCTTTTTCCTTATCATCCTGAGTGTGCGTCTTCCCTCCGCGGACCGGGCATCGCACAGGCCCTCGAGTTTGCGGAGGATGCGTATGTGGGCCTGATGGACCCTGATGCGTGACGCGCTTATGCTTGCCGAGTGTCTCCGCCACTTCCCCACCACGCTAGGCACGTACGCGAACCGGCATCCTGCCTGGGCCAGTCTCAGCCACAGATCGAAATCCTCGGTGGGGTTGGACCCGGGGTCGAGTCCCGATACCTTCTCCAACCACTTTTTCCTGACCACGACGGTTGACATGCCTATGGTGTTGTGTCGGATCAGATCCGCGAACGTCAGCGACGGGGGCCGTCTGGTGTGAATGCTGGATCCGATCTGTCTCCCCTCCGCATCGATGCGTACGTAATCCCCGTGGACAAGCCCCACCTCGGGATGCTGGTCGAGGTAGCGCACCTGGATCTCCAGCTTATGCGGCAGCCAAAGGTCATCCGAATTGAGGAATGCGACCAGCTGGCCAAAGCTGTTCTCGATGCCCAGGTTATGGGCACTTGCGGGGCCCGAGTTGGTCTGGTAGAAGTATCTTATTCGGTCCCTGTAAGGCTCCAGCACAGATTCCGTGTCGTCTGTGGAACCGTCATCAACAACTACTATTTCGAAATCCTTGAAGGACTGTTGGAAAGCGCTTTCCAGGCTCTCTTTGATGAAACCGGCCTGATTGTAGGTCGCGACTATGATGCTCACGCGCGGCACCCGGCACACCTCAAGCAAAGAAACGGTATAGCAGGTTGCCCGCCCTCTCAGTTACTTCGTCGGGGACGGTTGGCTCGGTGAACAGCTGGGTCACCTCGCCTAGGAGCTGCTTGACATGCTGTTCGTTCTCCTTCGCGATGGGGTCCGACCTTGGCTCGTATCGGAGGAACCTTATCTCCCTTTCAACTGAGCCGAAGTGCCTCTTGAACCGGACTAGCCCTTCCTGGCCGACGTCGCTGAGGCCGAAGTCCCAGGACCGGCAGCCGAGCCTCTTGCCCAAGAGCATTCCTTCCCAGACCAAAAGGTCGTTGGGTCTCAGTCCCAAGTATTTCGGGTCGGATGCGTTGAACTTGTAGTAGATCGTGCCGTTCCATACCAAAAAGAGCGCGCCCGCAACCGGAGTCGCCCCGTCTCTGGCCATCAGGATGAACCCCTTTCGCTCTGAGAAGAACTGGCCCGAGATGTTCTCGAAGAACAGGCGCGGCTGGGCCAGGAGCCTGTACTTGCGCTTTCTGACCCCAAGATGCATGTTGAAGAAATCCGACAAAGCCTCACGGCTCGTCTCCACCTGGACTGACAACCCGCCGCGCCTGGCCCTCTCCACCGCCCTGCGCGTAGAGTCCCGGATGACCGCCCAAAGGGATTCGCTGGTGCCGGCAAGACTCAGGCCGTGCCACTTCGCGGTCTTAATTGTCTCGAGCCTTCCGTCCCGCTTGACCATGTCGTTTCGCAGGCATCTGAAGCTGACCGGACAGTCGTGCAGGGAAAGGGCATGCAAGAGCATCTCCCAGTCCTCCCTTGTGCTGGCGATGGGGTCGCAATAGTCAGAGAATGGCAGGGATGAGATCCGGCGCCCGAAGAGGGGGTCTTCCACCATGCAGTAGGCCAGTCCCGCCCCAGGTATTCCCTCGGCGTCCAGGAGGATGATGGCCTTCGGCTTGAAGCCGTAGGTCTGTCTCAGGACATTTATCCAGTTCGGCGAATGGAATACGGAGGCACGCGCAGCGAGTCTATGCCAGGACGGATCCGAGATGGGGTCGACCTCCACGGCGTCTCTCCCGACCTTCTGCATCTCAGGACGCCTCTCCCCGCGAGATCACCAGCTTTTTCTCCTTGAGCCCTCTCTCCTTTTCTGAATAGTACTCCCGCACCTCACCGAGCGTTCTGAACCAGTCAGCGTATCTCCGAAGGCCCTCCGCCAGCTTGGTTTTCGCCTCGAAGCCGAGGGACCTAAGTCGACCTATGTCAAGGAGGAGATGTCTTATGTCCCCCGGCCTGAACTCGCCTCGCACTGCCGGGGAGACCCCACCGCCCAGGGCCTTGATAAGAAGATGAGCAGCCTGCAGCACGGTCGTGCCGATCCCCGTCCCAACGTTGAAGGCCGAGTAGTTCATCGCCGTCGTCTCGGCCGCGAACAGGTTCGCCCGCGCGACGTCCTCAACGAACACCCAGTCCCTCTTCTGTCCCCCGTCCTCGTATACGATGGGGGGCATGTTCTTGGCCACCCTGCTGGCAAAGACGGAGATGACCCCGGCGTGCACATTGGAGAAGGCCTGCCTGGGCCCATACACCACCCCGTAACGCAGAGCAACGACCGGGATGCCGAACTCCCGTCCCATCGAGAGCGAGAGACGCTCCTCGGCGATCTTGGAAATGGCGTAGGGGGTGGCCCCCTTGAGAGGTGCCGATTCCCGCGTGGGCACAGGCTCCATCGGCTGCCCGCACTCATCGCAGACGGGTTCCCACTCTCCCCTGAGAAGTTGTCCCAGCGGCCTTGGATCGGGGCATTTGGGGCCATGGTCTGGACAGGCGTACTCGCCCTCGCCGTAAACGGCTTGGGAAGAGGCCACCACAACCTTCTCAAGTGCCTTGCCCGCTCTCCGCATCTCCTGGAATAGGCGGGCTGTTCCAGTGGCGTTGACGTCGAGGAACTTGGCGGCCTGCAGGGGGGAGCCGGTGAAGGCCGCCTCGTGGAAGACATATTCGACATCGACCAGGGATCTTCTCAGATCATGGGAGCTCCTGATGTCCCCGACGAGGAGCTCGGCGCCCGCCCGGACTGCCTGCGGCTTTCCGCCCGCGTGCAGATGCGAGTCGAGATTGTCTAGGATTCGGACCTTGCATCCGTGCTCAAGGCAAAGATCGACCAGGTGGGAACCGATGAACCCTGCCCCACCGGTGACCAGCACCATGCTTCCTTCCAAGGCCATGCAGCTATCCTCCTTCTGCTCCGACCAACTCGGCCAGCACCATTGCCGTATGCTCAGCCTCCTCCTCCGTCATGCCAACGAAGATGGGGAGGGAAAGAACCCTTTGAGCGGCCGCCTCTGCCTTCGGGAAATGACCCCGCCCATAGCCCAGATGGGCAAAGCAGGGCTGAAGATGGATGGGCACGGGGTAATGGAGCCCGGTCCCTATCCCCCGCTCGGCGAGCCGGGACCTGATCATGTCCCTTGCCTCGAGCTGGACCACGTACTGGTGGTAGACATGATAGCAGTGCGGAGGGCATCTGGGAGTCCAGACGCCCGTACCCTGGAGTAGTTCGTCGTAGACTCCGGCTATTTGGCGTCTTTGCCTGTTCCACTCGTCCAGATGCGGCAGCTTGACGCGCAGGACCGCAGCCTGGATCGTGTCCAGCCTAGCGTTGAAGGCCGGGAGAACGTGGTTGTGCTTGCCCCGCTGGCCGTAATCGCGCATGGCCCTCACCTTCTCCGCCAAGTCGTCGTCGTTTGTGACCACAGCTCCTCCGTCGCCGAAGGCGCCCAAGTTCTTGCTCGGATAGAAGGAGAAGGCGGCGAAGTCTCCCAGGGAACCGACCCTATCTCCCCTGTAGGATGCACCGTGGGCCTGGCAGGCGTCTTCCACGATGAAAAGGCCGTGCCTCTCCGCCAGGCTCCTGACCTCGTCCATCTCAGCGGGCTGGCCGTAGAGGTGGACCGGCATTATGGCCCTGGTTCCCTTGCGAATCCTTTTCTCGGCGTCTTCCACGTCAATGTTGTAGGTTTCGGGATTCATATCCACGAGAAGCGGGGTTGCGCCGGCCGAGGAGACGGCGGAGCTGCTTGCGATGAAGCTGTTGGCGGGGGTGAGGACGGATTGCCCGTCCGAGATGCCGAGGGCCCTCATGCCAAGTTCCAGAGCCGACAGACCTGAGCTGGTGCCCACAGCATGTCTTGCGCCACAGTGACGGGCGAACTCCTTCTCGAACTTCTCAAGCGCCTCCCCCATGATGAAATCGCCTCTTTTGATCACTTCCTTTAAAGCGGCGTCGATCTCAGGCCTGAGCAACTCGTTCTGGCGGCGCAGATCGACGAAAGGCACGCGCACAATCTAGCAGTCTTGGGCGCTGGATATATCTGGAAATTGTGAAGGTTCCAAATCCGTCCGACCGATCGCGTCTGATGACCAAACGGTTTGCCGACCAAGCACCGGTCACCGCTCACCCATCGGCGAGCCGGAGGTCAATGGACGCGCCCTGGCCTGGGAGGCAGCAACCCGCGGCTAGCGATCAGGGGCGTCTCCCCAATCCGGAACCTTGAGCAGGCGGCCCCCCGCGAGAGCCGACTTGTGCGCGATGAATCCCGGGACACAGTACCTCACGGCCTCCCAGACGTTTATCCGGGGAAGCCTGCCGCGGTTCACCGAGTCGACGAACTCGTGGACTAGATACGCGTGCGAGCCGCCGTGCCCGCCAAGGTTGGATGCGAGCGGCTCGGGCAGGTACTCGTGCCGGGCGGGCGGGTCAACGGCCTGCTTGCCCTGTTTGTCGGTCCAGACCGACCCGGCGAGATTGTGTTCGAAGCTCCCCTCGGTGCCGTAGATGCCGCTCGTCCTTTCGCCGCCCACGTGGCCGATCCGGCGGAACTCGCAGACGCGGGCCGACGAGCCGTCGCTCATTCTGAACAGCGCGACCTCGTTTGAGAACGGGTTCTTCCAGATGGTGTCCGGGCGGTACCAGTCATCGTTCGGGTGAACGTAGCCCTGCGCCGAGACGTGGGTCATGTGGGCGCCGGTCACCGAGACTATGAAGCAGGTTGAGTGCGTGGCGTAGTGCATCGGGATCTCGCCCGTCTTGTCCGGCCCGAACTCCTCCCCCCAGCGGTTCTTGGCCACATCGTAGAGGCCGTGGCTCATGTCGTGGAAGTACTCGGCCTGGGAGTAGACGAAGTTGCCGAACGCCCCCTCCGCCGCCTTCCTGCGGCAGTAGGCCGCCTCCGGCCTGAAGTAGCTGGTCTCGCCGTTCATGTAGATCATCCCCGTCCTCTCCACGGTCTTCACGAGCGGCCCGACCTCCTCCAGCCGGTAGGCGGCCGGGACGGCCGAGTAGACGTGCTTGCCCGCCCCCATGGCCTGTATGGCCTGGCGGGCGTGGAGCCAGGGCTGGGTTATGATCACGAGGGCGTCCAAGTCCGACTTGCATATCTCGTCCAGGCTATGGTAGGTCTCGTCGATCTCGTACTTCCTCGACATCTCATCCAACCGATCCTGGCGCAGATCGCAGAGCGCCAGCCTGTGCACATCGGGATGGTTCTTGAAAAGCCACACAAACGACCTTCCGAACATGCCCAGGCCCACCATTCCCACGCTTATCGTCATCCCTCACCCTCCCTGAACCGATGCTCTCGGAGCCCGAATGGGGGTGTCTTGGAGTCCGAAAATATATATCAAGCGCTTTCCGAACCGCCAAACCCGCGCGGGGGTTGCCGAGCTGGTCAAAGGCGCAGGTAGGCGTGCTTTGCGATGCTTAGGCGGCTCGTGCCCGAGACACTCTGTCCCGAAGGGGTCCGTGGGTTCAAATCCCACCCCCCGCACCTCATGTGAACGCACGGACCTTTCGCGAGGGAAGATCGCGATCCTGAGATCCTGGAGATGACAACCGGGCGCTCTGCTAGGTCCTGTTGTTGTGTCTCGTGGCTGGAGCCCCATTTGGGTGATGTAAGGAAACACGCTCAAAGAAGCTCTGGAGCGTGGCACTTGATTCGCCCGGTGACCAGAGAATGAGAAGTGCGACCCCTGCCGACGGCGGAACGCTCTTCCTGACACAGACAGCCTGTGTGGGAGTTTCACCGGAGTTGCACCGAGATCTTCACCGTCTGAAGGCTATCTGGCATTGGATCACCGCACATGGTTCCACCTCGCCTGAGGATGAGCCTTGCCGTATGGATTATCTGCCTGCGCGCTGTGCCACGGAGCAGAAAGGAACCCAAGAATTTTTATGAGCGACCTGCCTCGCGCGGAGCGAGAGATTGGAAGTTCTGAGGAAACTTCTCTGTGCGGCGTCCTCATTCCTATTCCTGCTGGGCTCGGTCGCTCCTTGGATCGCCGTTCCCTCAGCCAGCGGACAGGAGGATATTCCGACTGGATATGTTCGCAATGTAGACTGGGACCCGACTGACAGGCCCCATGTGGAGTTCACTAGGAGTGTGTATGCGGAGTGGCCATGGCCTCCTCACACCGTAACATATCATCATGTCATCGATCTGAGCATATCCACTCGCGAGTGGAAGGAGGGCGGGATATTGATTGTCAAGGCCACCTGCAGCGAGTCAAGAGACCCCCCTAGTAATTTGACCGGACTCATATCCGGGGTGCGCATAAACGTACTAGGTGGTGAAGTCGACGTCGTTAGTTGCGAACCGCCCTATGGCGGCATGAGGAAATATTCTGACGAGTGCACGGTCTGGTGGAGGGAAAAACTACCTCAGAAGAATGGACCCGAGTACTATCCCTCGGGAACGACATTCACGGCGACCTTCCGGTTAGGAAAGCCACTATTGGATCCCTATGTGGATCCCGGATGGGCCCACCTTGTCCAGGTATCAACTTACGACCTTGGCGAAATGAAAGTTTTTGAGCAGTACAGATCGGCCGTGCTGTGGCTTCAAGTTGAACCAGACTGCATCAGGGGCACAGTCTACGATGTCTGGACCAACATCCCCCAGGCCGCGCACATTCGGGAAACACCGATGTCCGGGGTCAAGGTCCGGCTACTCACCCTGCCTGACCGGACCGTGGTGGCCCAGAACGTCACCCTGACCGACGGCAGCTACATGCTCAAGCCTAAAAGCCTCGACCCCAAGCAGCGCTACCTTGTTCGCGCGACATGCATGGTGGAGGGAAGGGAGCTCAGGCAGTGGCGCAACATCACCGGGCCCCAGCGCGTCGATTTCTACCTCCCGGCAACCCTTGTGAAGAACTACCTCGGCCTTGTCGAACAGCTGGACTCGATCGAACTGCCGTCCCTAAGCGACGTGGACCTGATGCTAGGTCTGGGCTTCGGCGGACCCTTAAAGGAAGCCTCGGTCTACGGACCCCTAGGCGAACTGGCCAAGCTCGGAATCCAAATCGAACAGCCAAACCAAAGCCTGAAGAAGCGCCTTGAGGCCTTCCTCGACAAGATCTTGGCGGACGCCCCTCCCTGCCGAAGCCTTCTCAAAGGCGAAGCCGCATCAAACGATCCCTGGAACATGCTGCTCAGACTGACCCTAGTCCTGGGATTCATCCGCAACCGGGTGGACGATGCCTACATCTCCGTCGACAACGTGGTCAAAGCCACAACCGTGGCCGTGATGACCAGCCTCATGATGGACGCAATGAGGGCCACAGCCAAAACGAGACTGCCAACCGTGGACAAGCTCACCTCCAAACCAGTGAGATGGGCCCAAGAGAAGCTCCTGAAAGGCAGCGATGAGACCATGAAGAGGATCGCAAGCACTCTTCACATCAGCCTCTTCGCGGGCGGATTCGGACTCGGAGGGGTGGACTGGCTCCTCGAGAAAGCCGGAATCAAAGATCCCGCCACCAGGGCCACCTGGAAGACGGTCATGGCCAAGGGAATACGAGCCATCAGCGACCTTGTGCGCAAGAACTTCGGCACAAGCCTCCTCTTCGAGGTCATCTTCCAAGGCGCCCGCACGCTCGGGGATGCCGCCCTGCTCGAACTCTACCTCTGGCTGACGCGCGGAGAGATCGAGAACGCCCTCTGGGCCGCCAACAACTCCCAGGCAATCAACAAGCCCCTGGAAGCAGTGAACGCCATAAGCGTCATGGACACCGAACATGAGGACTGGCACAAGACCCAGCACAGCTGGGCAGTCTCATGGTTCAAGGCAGCAAACGTCTTCCGGGGAGTGGGCGGCATCTGGGGAACCTGGACCGCTCCAACCGGCGTCGAGTACCCCTTCATCTGGGAAGCCGCCACACCCCTGATCAAACGGTTAAGAGCGGCCAACGTCTGGCTCACAGTAGCCGGGATAGGCAGCTTCGCAGGCGTCATCATCACAGAACTCCGCGCACTGTATGTGACATGGAGCAAGCAGCTGGACGCAGTCTACAAATCCTTCGGCGAAAAGTCCCCCCTCGCAAGCCGATCAGGACTCGGCTCCCCAGCGAAAGGAATCGGCAACCCACCCTCCCAACCGTCATCGCTGCAAACCGCCCCAGCGCTAGAGGCATACCTCGCCACCTTGAGCAAACTCGGCATCTCCGTTCAGACCGATGACAAGGATGCAGCCGCAGCAGCGGTGCTTGAACTGGAGGAACCAGACGGCCGCCTGGCAACAGAGCTCGAGTCGAGTTTCCTCAGGCTGGCCGCAGCATATCCCAAGGCTCTGTTCCAAGCCGAGGGATTCGACAACGCCTACACAGAGGCAGTAGACGCCTACACCCGCGCCTTGATCGAGCAGGCCGACCTCTACGCCTCAACGGCCATGTGGCTGAGGGGCGAGGCAGTGGATGCCGCCGACGTCACGGCCGGCATCGAGTCCACATCACGCGCGCTTGCAGATGCATGGAACGCCCTTTACCGGGCGCTCGGACCGATCACCGACCTGACCGTTCCCGGCTTCCTGTTCCTCTCCCCAAAGATACCGGAGAGGATAACGCCTCAAGACCAGGCAGAAGTATCGGTCGATGTCAGGAACGTGGGAGATGAACCGGTTCGAAACACCAAGGTCACGCTCTGGGTCAGCGACACGCTCACCATCAACTCTAACCCAACCATCGATCTCGGCGAGATAGCCCCGGGAGCCACGGCCCAAGCCACATGGAAGCTGAGCGCTGGGACGGGAAGACCCGGTGACGTCGCGACCTTCTGGTTCACGGCCCAGGGCGATACAATCGAACAGGTGGAGGCAAGCGGGGCATCTCTTCTAACATTCGGAAACACAACCCAGCTCGAGATCGTGGCCAACTCGCCGGTACGCATGATGGTGAGCGACTCCCTCGGCCACCGAGTCGGATACGACCCGGAAACAGGCAGCGAGACAAACGAGATAGAAGGAGCAACCTACAGCGGGCTGGACTCCTCACCCCAGCGCGTCACCATACCCGACCCCCTAGGTCTATATCAAATCGACCTCCTAGGCACGGGCGACGGCTCCTACCATTTGGAGGTCAAGGCCCTCCAAAACGGCCAGCTTGTCGCAGTCCAGACCAAGGAGGGAACCATAAAGCGGGGAGAATGGTCAACAACCCTTGCGCCGGTCACCCAGACGAACGGCACCGTCCTCCTCCCCTCCGGCCAGAAGGTCGAGCCAGACCAGGGAGAAGAGCAGGGCGAGGGCGTGTCTGCGTTCCCGGCGGCCGTCGTGGCCGCGATGGCTGCGATTGTCGGGGTTGCCGTTTTGTTGGCGTTGCTGGCAAGGAAGAGGTCGACAAGGAAGGCCACTGCCACACAGCAGAGCTCATCCAACTAGAGAGGCCGATGGTGCTGCTGTCAAGCCGCGCCTCGCAAAGAACTCGTTAAGAACCGTGGAGAACCCAAGAAGCGCGGCAGAACTCTGCCTGGAGGCTTGACGTCGGTGGAGAGGAGACGGCCTCTGGACGGAGAAGGATTGTCGGAGAAAGTGAAGGCACCTACCCAACGTCAGGCCCAGTTCCGTCTCACAGTTTCATCAGCTCAAGCGGCACCAGTCTCCCGGCCAACAGGTCCACCTGAAAGCCCAACAATTCCAAGGCCGTTACCCCAAGGAGAAGGGAGCCCTTTCGCACCCAGGCCTGGCCCCGGGTCCACCCGGCTGTGGGGCGCCACCGACGAGTCAACCCCGGTTGGCTATGCAACTTGGTCGCCGCGACCGGCCGCCAACAGGTTCCCCTTTACTCGGGCTGGTCGTTGCTCCTGATGGCAGTTCGGCTTGCCATACACGCACCGCGGACACGCCTAGGCACGAGCGCGGCGGCTCGCGGCAGAGCGGCAGCCGGGCCCCTCGGGAAGACCGGCACTTCCCACCGAGGCGGGCCGGGAACACGAGAGCCGGCGAGACACCGGTTGGACAGTTGATCAAACATCGTCCTGCATGTCCAAGAAGTCATCGAGCTCGTCCAGACTCTCTTCGACCCCGGGCCTTGCGGCGCGTGGTGATTCCGGGCCGCCCTCCGGCAGGGGCAACAGCGCAAGCAGGAAGAGGAAGCCGAAGATGGATAGGCTGCAAACCGCCCAGACCCAGCCGCCCCCTCCAAGGGCAATCAGCAGGCACAAGAAACCCAAGACGATGATCACAAGCAGGACCATCCGGTGCCACGCCGCTCGCATTTGAGCGGTAGCGCCATAAGAATGCGATGGCGACATACTCCCGTTTCGCAACCGGCCCAGGGCCCGCTTCAGGCGAATAGTTTTATGGCCCAGGCCCACCGGCCAGCCCCGCGACAAGGATGCAGCGGCGGGGCGAGGCAAGACATGCCCAGGCAAACCAAGAACTCGGTTGGCAAGACCTCACGGCCGGCTCAAGGCCGCGGAACGACCCGGAGACCCCGAGGGGTCCACAAGCCCAGAAGGATGTTGATCCTGGCCATCGCTTTCGCCGGCATCGTTGCCGCGCTGCTCATACGCGAGGCCCCTGGGCAGGCCGTCTCTTTTCCAGACAGCAACCTCGAGTCGGCGATCCGCCAAGCTCTGGGCAGGCCCGACGGCGAGATCCAACGATCCGATCTTGCCGGCCTCACCCAGCTTGACGCAATAAGGAAGGACATAGTCAATCTATCAGGCCTGGAACACTGCACCGGCCTGCAGTCGCTCAACCTCGTCGGAAACCGGGTGAGCGACCTGACCCCCCTTTCCGGTCTGGGAAACCTTACCCGGCTCCTTCTGGGATACAACAGCATAACCGATATCACGCCCCTTGGCGGCCTCGCGAGCCTCAGGGAGCTTTCCCTGGTCTCCAACGAGATAGTCGACATCACGCCCCTCGCCGGGCTTACCAACCTGGCGGAACTCGCGCTCCAGGGCAACCAGATAGCCGACATCACGCCGCTAGCCGGCCTGACAAACCTCAAATGGCTGTTCCTCGGCAGCAACAGGATCACCGACATACAGCCCCTCGTCGCCAACCCCGGGCTTTCCGCCGGCGACCATGTGGACCTCGGCGACAACCCCCTGAGCAATCTATCGATCAACACGTACATCCCCCAGCTTCAGGAAAGGGGGGTCATAATCCTCAGTAACCCCAGCCCCGTCGCGGCATTGCTCGTGCTGGGGCTTGTCTTGTATAGGAAAAGAGGGCCATCCTAAAGCCGGCGACCTCGACTCCTCAGCGACGCCCGGGCTAATGGACCGGCCCTATCGGCCGATACGGTCACCGCGCATGCCCACAGCCTTGCCCAGCGCCCTGACGCTGCCGGCAACGACGAGCGGGTGAAAGACCGCCAGACCCTAGCCCTCCTCGGAATCCTACCCTACGCCCGCTGAATCCTTGGGCCCGTTACCTTGACACCGCCCCGCGCAAGAGAACGACGCGCACAATTTCCGATGACCCATACCTAAACGGGCGCCCGGCGCGCCCACCACGACCCTCGCACTGGGCTGTAACCCAACCGTCGGCCTGCCGGGTCCTGCCGGCTTCGAACTGGCGATTCCATCTCGGGCCGGATGGCCGCTAACTGCCGCTTTCAAGATGGCCTCGTTTCCAGCTCGGCATACGTCAACTTCCTCATCGACAGCCTGCTGCTCGCCGCATCTTCCCGTCCTCCGTCACGAGGCTTCCCCCGATTCAGCTGCCAAGATGTGTGACCCATCATAGAATGCAGTAGCCCTCGAGCTTGCCTTCTCGGACCTCTTCCATTATTCTCTTGGAGGCTTGCCCTTATCGCGGGGCGTTGTAGCGCTTCGCCGTGCCTGGCTTTGCCCAAAATCTGCTTGCGCTAGCGCTCTAAGCGCCGCGTTTCCTATTTCCTCCTCGTCCACCCGCCTTTTTTGATAGTCAGAGAAGCCATCCAGGATGGCGCCTGATCTGCGATCTGCCTCGAACAGCGTCAGGCCGAGCTCCGTCTCACAGTTTGATCAGCTCAAGCGGCACCGGTCTCCCGGCCAACAGGTCCACTTGAAAGCCCAACAGTTCCAGGGCCGTTACCCCAAGGAGAATGGAGTCCTTTCGCACCCAAGCCTGGCTCCGGCGTTTCGCAACCGGCCCGGTTGTTTGTTTGGGGCGACAATTATATTCCCTGGCTGCCGTAAATGGCACTTGTGGTAATAGATTCTGCCGATATTGGCGCCAACGGCAGGCTCGTCATCCCAAAGAAGATACGGGACGCCATGAAAATCAAGGAGGGGGACACCATGCTTTTCGAGAACATATCTGATCAAGAGGCAAGGCTCAAGGTCCTACGCGGGGAGGACGAGTTCCTCAAGACAATCAACGCTTCTTCTCCGAAGCGGAGTGAGGCAGACCGATGTCCGATTCAGGGCACATGCCTTGAGGCACAACCTTGCAGCTAGGTACCGCACATCGCACGCGGAACAGTTAAGAGGGGGTGGGCAAGAAGAAGTGGGTACAAAAAGGTGGGCGAATGGCATCCACAGCTGAGATCGATGATCGCGGAAGAATCACGATCCCCAGAGAGTTCCGTGAAAGACTACAGATCCGACCCGGAGATGAGTTCACAGTGGAAGAGGACGAAGGAGTCCTTCTTCTGCGCAGAAAGACTAGGCCGACGCGCAAGATAAGAAGCTCAAGAAACTGGGACAGGGAAGCCTTCCTCGACGCAGGGGAGGCGACCTTCGGTGGGAGATAGGGTCCTCATCGACGTCAACGCGCTCGCCATCTACCTCGTCGAGGATCATCCGGGACATACGTACATCAAAAAAGAAGTCGAACCAGGACTTGAAGGGAAGCGCGAGCTTCTCATCTTCGATTACCTGCCCCTCAGGGTTCACTGGGTGCTGACATCCAAGTGGAACATCCCAGAGGCAGTCACGAGGGAAGCCATCACATCATTTCTAGAACAGCCGGTCACCATGGTCAGCGCCGACGCGGAAACGATCAAGGCGACGTATCGGATCGCCGAGGAGAAGAGGCACGATGTCTTTGACTGCCTCTACGTCGCGCTCGCCCGGAGAGAAGCGGCACATAAGATCCTCACGACCGATGCCCACTTCCAGAAACTGTGTCAAGGCGAGCAGTTCGAGTATCTGAACCCGGTGCCGAGGAGGGTACTGGCCGCCTTCGGACAAGGGACCATCGAGTAAAGCAGAGTACGCCGCAGAGGATCGCCCCGGGTCTGGCTCTTGCCTAGGCAATTTTTTGTTGCCCCAAGAATGCCGGGACGCAATTCCATCACCCGCCCTGATGGCTAGCTGAATGGCCATAGCTGAGGCGTCGGAGGGTAGGGCGCTAGATCTAGGGGCTGCGGGTCCTCCAAGATCCGGTTCTCGGACTAGGTCGGTTGCGTGGCACCCTTCGTGGTGACGCCTCAGGTTCGGCGACATAGCTAGGTTCCATAATCGAGAGGCCCAGGAAACCAGCAGTCGTCTCAGCCTGCAAATGAGGGGCGGTCCTGTGACCCGACCCCCAGCTGAGCGATGTAGGAGTACGCACCGAAAGCGGTTCTACAGCCATGCCCAGGCCTCAACGAATCCTCGATATGAAGTCCGCGTCGAGCGAGACGATTTCTTTGATTCCACGTTCACACATTACGGCAACTGAAGCTGCATCGGCCAACGATAGGGTGCCGTCGTATTTCAGGCAAACCTCCGTGGAAAGCGCGAGCAGCCGTTCGTCGACAAACACCACCTCGCAGTTCTCGGTGATGGCCTCTTAGACCTCCACCCCCACCTTGCCCCCGCCCAGAGC
>CAZJVP010000056.1:0-5178 GCA_964549615.1 uncultured Thermococci archaeon
ATACGAAGACGACATCGGCTCAACCTATTCGTTCATGGCTTTCTCCGGATACCCGGGAGGAGAGAGGGACGTCGGCGCACTCGGCCCCGTCCACCTCGTTGACTTCGCCCCAACCGTCCTTGCGATGATGGGCATGTGCGCGCCATGGTTGCAGGGAAGGGTTCTGTGGGAGATGATCAAAGAGCCCTCTGAGCACGACCGAACATGGAAACCCAAGCCGGTTTTGGAGAGGCGCGTCGAGGCTGAAGGCAAGGAGACATGGGCTGCTCAGGCGCCAAGGCACCGACAGGATGCGGGCGACGAGAACACAAGGGAAGGCGGCTGATGGGGATGAGGCGGGCCCTCGGGGCAAGGTGCCCGGTCCGGGTTCATCCTTTGATCAGGCACCCTCAGGAGCGGCGCAAGACCCTGGATGGGGTCTGGAGTTTTCAGCTCGATCCTAGGGATCGAGGTATTCGCTCGGGCTGGGCCACGGATCCGTCGGCTCTCGAGGAAAGAATCACGGTGCCCGGGTGCTGGCAGGGACAGGGCTTCGGCAACGAGGGCAAGGATAGGGTCTGGGACTTCCAACTCGATGCGAGGGTTTTCAGAGCAACCTACGTCGGCACCGGCTGGTACGGCCGGACCTTCCGGGCTCCCCCGAACTGGGACGGCCTAAGGATCTGGGTCAACTTCGGCGGCGTCCATCCCTCGGCCGACGTCTGGTTAAACGGCGTGAAACTCGGATCCCACAGCGGGCCATTCCTTTCCTTCGCATTTGACGCCACCAACCAGCTCAGGTCGGACGACGACAACTTCCTATGTCTGAGGGTCCACGAAAGGGACCGCTGGCTGGGCCTTGCCTACAACTGGCAGGGCAACTGGTCCGGCATGTATCGCGGCGTCGAGATAACGGCCACGGGCGACCGCTGGTTGGAAAGGCTTTACCTTGGCGGTGACCTTGATGCTCGGTGTGCCAGGGTCCGTACATGGATCGGTGGCACGGGCGACCCGGCCGACCAGACGGAGATCCACCTCGTCATCAGATCCCCCGAAGGGTCCGAGGTAGCTCGGGCGCGGTCACCGATCGGCAGGGACTGGCAGACGAGGCTCTCGATTCCGGTTCAATCCCCGTTGCCGTGGAGCCCTGATGAGCCCAACCTGTACACGGTCGAGGCCATCCTCACGAGGGGCAGCGAGGTGCTGGATGCATGCACGGACCGCATCGGATTCATCAAGCTCTCAACTCGAGGCAAACACTTCCTGATCAACGGCCAACCTTACTACATGCGCGGCACCGGGGACTTTGCGATCAACCCTGAGACGGGCAGCCCTGACACAGAGAGGCGACGTTGGCGCAGGAAGCTGTCCGCGCTGCGGGAATACGGCTACAACTACGTCAGATGCCAAAGCTACGTGCCGACGCCCGAGTACCTCGATGCCGCGGATGAGGTTGGGATCTTGGTCCAGAGCGAGATGGGCATGCTTGGCGCATGGTCGGGCACAAGTCCCTGGCATCGATACGCATGGCCCCAGCCATGGCCGCAATACCGGCAGAAACTGAAGTGGCAGTGGGACCGCACGGTCGCAAGGGACGCGAACCACCCATCCGCAGCGATCTACTGCATGAGCAATGAGCTGGGTTCATCCGCGCTTTACCCGGAGACGGCATGGCAGTGCTACCGGGACACCAAGAAGATCAAGCCGTGGGCATTCGTCATCTGGACGGACGGAGGGCACAACGCGCTGATGCCATCAGACTTCGTAAACGCGGATGCCGCGATCGACGCCAAGTGCAAGCTCCCGGTCATACAGCACGAGTACCGCTGGTGGAGCACCTGCCCGGATGTCCGGATCAGGCACAAGTACAGGGGAGCGGTGCGCCCATACGCGATCGAACTTGCCGAAACGGTTGCCCGGCGCAACCGCCTGTCGCACCTTCTGACGTGGATGGCAAGGAATAGCCAGAGGCTTCAGTACGTTGAGGCCCGTACGAAGATGGAAAGCCTCAGGCGCGACAATCCGACGCTCGCGGGCATATGCCACTTCACCGCAATGGACGTCGGTTTCTCGCCTCAAGGAATCCTGGACGAGTTCTACGGGCGAAAGTGGGTCGACGCCGCCAGTTGGCAACGCTCGTGGGGGGACGTTGTCCTGATGATCGATCGGGATTTCGATGATCGCGTGCTCTCAGGCGGGGACCGTCTTGCGTGCACGATCTTCGTTTCGGACTTCTCCCATCCGCCCCTCAGGCACCCCGCTCTACGGTGGGAACTTGTCGGCCGGGGCAGGACGCTCGCCAAGGGGCGCCTTCGTTTTGGACATAAGCCCTTCCGAACAACGCGGGCAGGGTCGATCGTGGCAACGGTTCCGGATGCAAGAAGGCCGTATCCCGCGAAGCTTCGCGCCATCCTCGGCGAAGGCAAGAGTACCTACACGAATGAGTGGGACTTCTGGGTCTTTCCGAGAAAGATCGATATCCCCCAGGCGGCCGTATACCGCCCAGGCAAGGGGACCTGGCTCTCTTCGCTCACCGAAATGACCGAGCTCTCAGCCGCCGGCCTTGGCTCGATCCAACCCCCGACCGTGGTGCTTTCAGGCGTGATTGACCGAGCCGTCATGAAGTACGCCAGGCGGGGAGGAAGGGTGGTTGTCGCGGCGCCCGAGCCCCTGCTGAGGCGCTTTCACCCAAAGCTGGGATTGGACGTTGGGCGGTACTTCTTCCTTCCGCCTGCAAACTATCCGCCCTTCGAGGACGGGCACAGTGGGACGATGCTCACCAAGCACCCCATGCTGGGCGACCTACCGCACGAAGGCTTCGCGGACCTTCAGCTGTACCGCCCGATCGCCGAGTCAGCCCCGATCGATCTTCTCGCCCTAGGAGGCCCATCCATCCAGCCCGTGATCAGGGCGTTCAGCACATACTTCGTCTGCCACCCTCTCGCCTACCTGGTCGAGTTCAGATTCGGGCGTGGAGGAATCATCCTGACCGCCCTAGACCTCAACCAGAGTTGGCCCGAGTCAAGGTACCTCCTCTCCGCCATCCTCCGCTATGCGGGAAGCGACGCTTTCGACCCTCCGAACAGGCTGAGGCCAAGCGCACCAGCGTTGGCGGAGATGGGGGCAACAAGAAGAAAAGATGGGTGAGAGGAACATCCGCACTGCGCGAACGGGGAGATGGAGATATGTCAAGGAAGTGTATCGTGATTGGAATGGACGGCGTTAGCCCGCACTTCATCCAGTGGATGATCAAGAAAGGCAAGCTTCCCAATTTCAAGGACATGATCGAGAACGGGACGTTTGCCCCCCACTGCCTATCCTCCGTCCCCACATCCACCCCCGAGAACTGGACGACGATCGCAACGGGGGCCTGGAACGGCACGCACCAGGTGATGTCCTTCCAGGTATACCAGCCGCCCGAGCTGCACGGAAGGTGGATGGCCGGGTACAGTTCCAAGGAGAGCAAGGCCGAGTTCATATGGGACGCCGTGGAGCGGGCCGGCAAGCAAAGCATACTGCTGAAGTACCCGGCGTCGCATCCGCCCACGATGAAGAGGGGCATCCAGGTCTGCGGATGCCACGTTCGCCCGTGCGCCCACCAGATCGACGGTGCGCACCTCTTCTCAACGGTCGAGCCGAGGACGGCGCCCATCCACCTCAGCAGCCTGGAGCCGGGACGGGAAGCTCCGCGAAGTCAGCTTCCGCACCTCGTCGGGGAGTTGTTGTTCGAGCCAAGAGGGATAGGAGGCGAGTCCGTCGGCGAGGGCCTCGACGAGCGGACGGCCCTCTACGGCGTTCCAGACTCGCATTCGACCAAGCCATCTGGGATAAGCCTGAGTACGCCGGTCTGCAAGCTCCTGCCGCCGGGCAGGGCATTCTACGTTTTCGTCCTCTCCTCCGACGGCAAGGCCTACGACAGCGTTTCCATCACGGCAGACCGATCGGGGAGTCGCGAGTTGGCACACCTTGAGGTCGGCCAGTGGTCGCCCTGGATTCTGGAATCGTTCCGCACCATGGATGGCATTCGCGAGGGGACGCTCCGGTTCAAGCTCGAGGCTCTATCCCCCGATGCAAGGATCCTCAAGATCTATTGCACGCAGATCATGGACGTGGATCACTACACGGCTCCCCAATCCCTCGGCAGGGAGCTTTATGAGAAGGTCGGGCCCTTCCTAACCGACATAGGGTGGGAGGGATTGGGGCACGACTGGAGGAAGGCTCTCTTCGGCGAGTCGGTGATGCTAGACCTAGCCAACTACCAGCACGAGTGGTTCGCCAAGGCCGTCAGATACCTCACCAAGACCCGTGATTGGTCCCTGTGCATGCTGCAGGTGCACTGCATGGACTGTGCGAACCATCACTGCCTAGGGGTTGCCGACCCCGCCTCAAACCCCGACGACCGCAAGACCGGAGACCGGTACCTATCTTTCATCGAGTCGTTGTACGAGAGTTTGGACAGGATGCTCGGAGACATCGTCGCACAGGCCGACGAGGAAACGGCCATATTCGTGGTTTCGGACCACGGGGGCTTGCCCGGAAGCATTCGAGTCAACACTAGGGAGGTCCTAAAGGAAGCAGGGCTACTCGCCATCGATTCCGAGGGTGCCATCGACTGGCAAAGGACACGCGCCTACGTTCAGAACAGCATCTTCGTCAACGTGAACCTTCTGGGGCGCGAGGAGCATGGCATCGTGCCGCCCGAGCAGTTCGATGCCACCTGCGATGAGGTGATATCGGCCCTCCATGCCTACGTCGACCCAACGACCGGCCTCCATCCCTACAACCTCGTGCTGCGCAAGGTGGACATGCGCTACATCGGCCTTTACGGTGACCCGAGCTGCAAGAAGATCGGCGATGTGGTCTTCACGCTGCGGGAACCCTTCGGCGGGACGCACGGCGAACAGCTGTCCACGGCCAGGTGGGGACTGAGCTCTAACACCTCAACCCTCATCATGCGAGGACCGGGCATCCGGCGAGGAGTCCAGCTCGAGAGGACCGTGTGGCTCACCGACATCACCCCAACCATATGCTACATCCTCGGCATACCCGTGCCCCGCGATGCGGAGGGCGCGATCATCTACCAGGCGTTCGAGAACGCCTAGCAAGCGGGGCACCTTCCACCTGCGGGCTCGCTTGCGCGGGCTGCATGACGGCTTCCGGCGTGACCTTGAGCATCGATCTCAGAAACTGGCCGGTGTA
>CAZJVP010000057.1:0-57116 GCA_964549615.1 uncultured Thermococci archaeon
GAGAAGGGGTGGGCGACATCATCTTCGTCTACTCAGCGGGCCACGCTTGGACTGGCGAAGAGGTCTTGCGCTTGGGGGAGAGGAGGGTGATCTTCCCTGGAACGGGTGCGAACCACGGACCACAGCCACCCTGGACGGAGACCGACATCTCGTCAAACTTCGCGACCCTGATCATGGCCGGGCCGGGCGTTCGCGCCAAGAAGATCAGGGGAGATCTCGACCCGTCGATCGCCCTCGTGGACATCGTCCCCACCTTATGCCATATCTTGGGCCTTCCTCTCCCTCGCCAGTCGCAGGGCAGGGTATTGCACGAGTTGCTGGTCGGCGGATCGCAAAAGAAGCGGAGGCCCCCGGCCCCCAGGTTGATCGTTCCGGAAGCTTTGCCGACAAAGGCGCCCACCAAGTTCAAAGGGGATGTGACGGACGAGGCTTAATCCGCCTAGTTCGCAGTGACAGGACGGCCGAGTGGTCCGTCTGCCCTACCGAGTTGTACCCGCATTCGGTCTATAATCGGAACCGGCTAGGCGCATGGATACAGGGGCTCCCCGAAGGGGCCGCCGGCCTCCTGCACAGCGCCGTCGGTGTTTTCCCCATGAGAATCCCCGGGGCCTGGAGAGCCGCGCCATCTCGTGACCTTGAAGAGGGTCAATGCGAGCAAGAAGCCGATCACGACCCCCGCCAGGACAAGAGTCACCGCGTCGCTCTCCCAGAAATCGGCCCACATCCCAGACGCGGCATTCAGGAGTCCATCCATCAGCAAAGTGGCGCCGCTCACGCATATCCACGCTCAGAGTCCGAAGGGCCGATCGATCGATATAAACCGTTTCCGAGTTCGCCGAACCTGGTTTGCCGTATTCGCAACAGGGCTTGAACGAATCAAAAAGCCTCGGAGACTATCGACAGCGACTGACCGCCTGAGAGCTTGATGTCCGCTTTGACGACTATCTGCTTCCTATTGCTCGCGATCCAAGCCCCTTCCACGGCATTCCCGCCCAGGAACACCTTGACGGAACTGGGACCCTTTAGCAACCGAGGTATGCGAATCTCCTTGAGGCTCAGATCGCCGAACTTGAGCTCTATTTGGCACACCTGTCTGTTGCCATCCAGCTCCTGCGTGTATGTCCCCCATCCTTTGGCCCCGACGAAAAGGCACCTGAAGCTTTCCTGGTTCAGCCGGGGCCGGAATCCCAGCACTCCTTTTGATGCGTCGTAGACATATCCGCTGAGGGCCTCCAGCATCGTCCAGCTGCTCAGCGGGCGCACGTAGTGGTCGCCGCACTCGACCTCATTCCAAGGGTTCCTGAGCGTGCCGTCATGGCGTTTCCTTGCAAGGCCGACGATCCGCATGCCCTCCTCGATCATGCCTTCATAGAACATGAGGCCGGCAACCGAGTACTCTATCCCGGTCCAAACCTCATCGCAGTACAGGGTCACTGGGTCCGGCCTGCCGCCCTTCGGCCAAGTGCAGATCAACAGCCCACCTTCCTCGCTCTTCAGATAGACCCTGGGTCTCTGTAAGTGTGTTCCCAGCCTCTGCCGAAGGTTGTGCTTGCATATCGATTCAAGGGCCCGCCTGACATGCTCCTTGGGGAGTATGTAGCCCAGGTCGAGCACGTGCGCCCACCACTGGCCCAGCAGCTGATCGGAGTGGCAACCGCTTCCGTACTGCATCGACTTGTGCTTCTGCTCATCGTATCGCTGCACGAAATACTCCCCATTCCACAATTCCGAGTCGATCAACGATGACCCTTTAGCAAATATCGCTCGGCACTTCTTTGCGAGGCTGTTCTGGCGCCTGATCTTGGACATCTCCTCCATCGCGCGAAGCGCCGCAAGGTAGAGTCCGCTGACGAAGCTGTTGTGACCCTGAAGGTGACAGTCGTAGGTGTTCCATTGAGGCCCATCGAACATCCCGTCCATATCGGGATCCCACGTCGCTATTGCGTAGTCCAGCGCCTTCACAAGCGCCGGCCAATGCTTGTCAAGTAAACCTGCGTCCCCGCAGCGCCTGTATTCCCGGTAGGTTTTCAGGATCGTGCCGCAGTGTCCGTCCGCTGCGTAGACGTGTGAAGTCCGATCCTCATCGTGCCACCTCGGAAGGTAAAGGGGTAGGACCGTGCGGTGAGGGATGCGGCCGTCGGCGCCCATCTGCCAGACCAGGTCCGCCTCTCTCATCTTTCTCTCCAGTTCCGGGAACAAAACGGAAAGCGCCTGCTCGTAGTTCCACACATGCGTGCAGTTCAGCGGGCAGCAACCACCCACGGCCCACGAAGATCCGGTGCTTGCCCCGCAGCATCCCTCGAAGCCGTAGAACATGCCGTCCTCCGTCCAGAAGCATGTGGGACTCCTGATCGTTGAGATCTGGGACGAGACCGCGTCCAAGACGGCGGGCGGCAGGGTCGTCCCGAAGAGGCAGTCCCTGAACAGCTCAGTCTTCGCTCGCAGGTCGTCGTAGTGTTCGATGGCGTAGTCCAGCACATCGAGCACCCCCCTGTACCAGTTCGCGTACATGTTGCCGAGCCAGAACATGGTCTTGTCGTCGTTGACGCCCAGCCCCTTCTGGTCCCAGTTCACGTACCGATTCGGAAAGTACCAGGCGATCGCGAACACTGTCTCCTGCGATTCTCCCGGCTTGAGGCGCAAACATCGGCCCAGCGCCCCGTTCCACGTCCGACCGAGCTCGCTTGAGAAGGACGGACCGCTCGTCAGACGACCATCCGAAACGAAATCCGCCCAAAGTTCGCCCGGGTCCTCCCAGTGCGGCCGCATCCATGCATCTTCCGCAAGGAGGGCAAGGGCCATCTCGCCGCTTCTGGGGGATCTCTTGTCGACGAGGTCGTTGCCCATAAGCAGTATTGTTGCGCCCCTTCTGGAAACCGGCGTGTTCCTGTTTCCACCGTACAGGGGACAGGACGTCCCCGAGACAGGGGTCACACCGTCCCAGCCGACGGCATTCTGCAGAGAAGCCATGGCCGAAACGCTCACATCCTCTCGGGAAGGGTTGCGGAGGCGAAGAACGAGGAAGGCTAGGGGGAGGCCAGAGTTCTTCTGGTCCAAGGGAACGAAGGGAGAGAAAGCTGAAAGCTCCACGTCTACGGGTAGATCCGGATCCTTGTACTCAAGGCGTGCGATCGGGTACTGCCCGGTAAATCTTATCCTCGCCACTCCGGGCAGGGTTTCCATCAGACGCTTCGCTTCCGCAGGCACGATGTGATCGCTCACCAGGGGCGCGGGACTGAATCCTTCGTCCGAGTACAGCGCACTGGACTGCAGCAGCATGGCCTTCGGTTCCTGTCCCCTCCTGCAGGTGCTGATTGCGAGAAAGGTCCCGGGAAGGTAGGCCAGATGGTTGACTTGGTTGAAGATCTGCCACTGCCTGAACCCTCCGTCCCCGCAGATGCAGAAATGCCCCGTCCCAATGCCTCCTAAGGGAAATGCCAGCGCTCTTAGGGCCGGGCCCTCGTATACGAAGGGCGTATGCCCCTCTGGGACTTCCATGATTCTCCTCCGACCATTGCCGTCGCGAACCGCTTATAACGATTCCGCCCATGAACGGATCCTGCGGCCTAGATTAGGGAAAACCCCAATCCCAGCCCCTCGACTTCGCGGGCCCACGTCCAACCAATGCTTCAAAGAATCATCCGTTTGCATCCCGAAGTTCCTCCGGTACATTCAAAAGGCCGCCGGCCCGGCTGCTGCGGAGGCGCGGAAATGGTGCTGCCCTTCGTGAAGGCAGAAACCTGGCTGCAGACGCTGACCGAAGAAGTCGACCTTCAGAGGATCACTACGCCGCTCAGGGTCGAGAAGGAGGAATTGATTCAGGTCCCCTGCAGGGTTGGGGGGAGGAAGCGGGAGATCTCGGTGCGGCAGTACGACATCACGTTCAGCTTCAGGGGCACGAACGGAAGAGACCTGAAGGGATCTGGCAGGCTTTTCATCCCGACCAAGAGGCCCCGCGAAAGGCTGCCGATCGTTGTCAGCATGCATTACGAGATGGACGCAAAGGCATCGGGCCGATTCCTAGCCAGGGGCTGGGCAACCATGACCCCGCACGGGGAGAGAAGCTACGTAGCTGCAAACCTCATGGGACACGGCCTGAACCACTCCGCCTGCATGGCCCAACTGCCCAGGCGAATGCCCTTCGTGGACCAGCGGCGGGTCATCCTCTTCGGAGCGAGCGCGGGCGGCTACCACGCGCTCATGGCCTCCTCCATGGTTTTCCCACTCACGGCAGTCTGCGCCCTGGTCCCTCCGCTGAACCTGAAGTACAATATCAACTACCTCGTCAAGAATGACCCGCTCAACGTCAACCCCCAGGACCCCCAGAAGCCCCTGGCGCCGGTCGTCAGGGCCGTCATGATCGTTGGAACCGAGACGTCGAAGGGAGGAAGGCCGGACGAACAAGATTGGAAGCCCTTCAGCCCGACCTTTCGGACGGACCTGATGACCTTCCCGACCCTGATCACCTACAGCACCGCGGATGTCTTAGTTCCGATTCAACAACTGTCTGAGGATCTCGTCCGAGAACCGCCGCCGGGCCTGTGGCCCAAGGGCTACACGTTCGATATGTCAAAGCTCGTCCCAAACCGGTCAGAGAGGAAGACCCTGATGAGCGTCCTCCGGCCCAACCAATATTCGCTTCGATGCCTAAGGATACCGCGGAACTCCCCGACGATCCTCAGGAAGAGGGAGGAGATGCCCCCAGATGAGGCTTCCAGAATTCCGCGCCATACGGTTACCTGGAGCAAGACCAAGAGACTATCCATCTTCGTCCTCGACGAGGGGTACCCCGAGCCCTTCTGTGGCCACACCAAGTATCACCACGAACTTCAAGATCAGGACTTCTTCCAGTACTACATGTCCCGGTCCACGTTCAGGCCCGAGATTCTGAACAAGGAGAAGCTCGCGCAGCTCATGCGTCGTTTCTCCCAAAGAGAGGAGCCCACCGGGAGAGAGTATTTCGGCGACGAATCATGGCCCATCTCGCGCCTGGACCACCCCCATATCGAGCGCTGGTACGTCGCGACGGGCCTGGAACTCTACGTGCGATCTTCTAAGCAGAACGCCACCAGGGCGCTCAACCTCTACCGGCAGCTCCCGGCTGCCCTGCAGGTACTAGATCTGGATTCGTGTAGCTTTGAGGAGGACCCCTTGTCGGTCCTTCTCGAGCATCGATGTCAAGCCCTCGAACAGGGCGGTGACGCCATGATGGCGGCACGCCTGAGGAAGTCGGCGGGCTAGCTCGTCCTTAGAGGGGTCTAAGCCCATGGAAGACCGCAAACCGGACGTTGCAAGCCTGACCGGACCGATGCGGGCGAGCCTGGAGGATATCGACTCACTGATCCAGCTTCTGGATGAGTGCTTCCCGCGAGATCGGGCGTTGGGAGGAATGCTCCCGAGGTGGCCACACTGCTTCAGAAAGGAAAATATCCGGAACTCCCTCATCATCAAGGATGGGACAAAAGTCGTAAGCCACGTGGGATGCGTCGACCAGACGGTGATGCTGGAGCGGGGGAAGGTGAGGGTGGCCGGGATCAGCGGCGTCGCGACCAAACCGGAGTACAGGGGAATGGGACTGATGACGAAGATCCTTCTCTACACAGAGGACTTCCTCAAGCAGCAGGGATACGCGCTGTCTGATCTGGGCGGGGACAGGCAGCGCTACGGCCACTTCGGGTGGGAGCTTGCCGGGAGGGTCTGGCAGTTCAACCTGACCGCTCGCTCCCTCGCGTCGCAAGACGAACCCGGCGGATATGAGGTCCTCCGGTACTCGGCAACTCCGGACGAGGTTGACAGGACGCTTGCTTTGAACCGGCGCCAGCGGATCGGCGTGAGAAGGGACCGCAAGCTTCATTCATTGCTGCTGGGGCGTCTCGGGAAGGAGGTTCTTCTTGCTAAGAAGAAGCGCGTGATCCAAGCCTACGCGGTCATCGAACGCCAGGAGAAATGGGCCCACGTCGGCGAATTCGCCGGAGCCACGGACGGCGTTCATTCAATCCTCGTGCACCTCGTCGGCCTCGGGGCCGAGTCGATTTCCGTCCCCTCCCCGTGGTCCCATCCGGCGAACGAGATGCTCATGGGCGTGAGCTCGAGCTGGCAGGTCAACTGCTTGCGCAACATCAAGATAATCGACCTGCTGGCAACTGTCGAGGCCTTCTCAGCCCAGATCTGCAAACGGTACAGGGATCTCGGATTGGTGTCCACAAGAACGCTGACGTTCGGAATCGAGGGGGAACCGCATGCAGTCAAGGTAAGATTCTCGCGGCGAGGGACGAAGGCCAGACAGGTTCCCGTTGGAAAGGATGCGATAGTCCTGCCTAGGAGGGAGATGGCTCAGTTCCTCTTTGGCCCGTGGTCCCCCGGAGCAATCGCGGACCTCCGCGCTGACGCGCGGTTCTTGGACGGGCTCTTTCCGCTAGATTTTCACATATGGCACAATGAGATGGTGTGAAGCCGCGCGTGAACCCGAACACTGCGACGATCCCGCAACTTGCCGCGCCCGACGCGCCGTTGCCCCCTAACAAGGGGCATACGGATGCGACCCGGAGAGATTTTTCTGGCCGGCATGCCGCGATTTCAGGATACCCTTGGTTACCCTACTATCTAACCTCCAGGAGACCTTGCTGCCCAACGGACTGAAGATCCTGACCAAGGAGGTTCCGTCCTCCCCGGCCATCAGCCACTGGGTCTGGTACCGCGCCGGGTCCCGCTACGAAGTGCCGGGAATCACCGGTATCTCCCATTGGGTCGAACACATGCTGTTCAAGGGGACCAAGAACTTCACCAAGGACAGGATCGACCGCCTCCTGAGCAAGAACGGGGGTACCTACAACGCGTTCACCTCCCAGGACCATACGACGTACTTCGAGACTCTTCCCGCCCGCCAGCTGGACCTCGCACTGAGGATCGAGGCTGACCGGATGCAGAATGCCACGTTTCCGCCGGAGGAGGTTGAGGCCGAGAGAACGGTCGTGATATCGGAGCGAGAAGGAATGGAGAACGAGCCAACCTATCTCCTGTATGAGGAAGTTCTCGCATCCGCTTTCAAGGTTCACCCCTACCGCTGGCCGGTGATAGGTTGGACCTGTGACCTGAAGGCAATGACGCGGGATGACCTGTACAACTACTATCGCGAGGTCTACTCGCCGAGCAACGCTTTCCTCGTGCTGGTCGGTAGGTTCGACCGAAAGAAGACCCTTGAGAGGATAAGCGAGCTGTATGGGGCCATCCCACCCGGGAAAGGGCTGAGAAGGCAGGTGCCCCCCGAGCCGCCGCAAAGCGGGGAAAGGAGGGTGTTGGTGAGAAAGCCGGGGAACACCGAGTACGTTATGGTCGCCTACCACGTTCCGCCTCCCTCGCACGACGACGCCTCTGCGCTGATGATCCTGGACGCGATCATGAGCGGTGCAAAGGCAGTGAGGTCCGGCCCGAGCTTCGAGAGAAGCGGAAGGCTCTACAAGGCCCTCGTTGAGAAGCAGCTCGCCTCCGCTGCCCATTCGAGTTATCAGGAGTCCGTGGACCCGAACCTCTTCACCTTCTTCGTCACGGCCAAGGCAAGCGTGCCGGCCGAGAAGGTCGAGAAGGCATTGCTGCGCGAGGTCGACAGAATACGATCGAGGCCCCCGTCACCCAAGGAGTCAAGAAGGGCCCTGGCTCAGACCGAGGCGCAACTTGCGTATGCAACCGACGGCGTCACGGGACAAGCGTACCTCATCGGGGCCTTCGAGCTTCACCTGGGATACCAGCATCTGGCCAGAATCCTTGACAAGCTCAAGGCCGTATCGCCCTCGGACGTCCAGAGGGTGGCTGAAAACTACCTAGCGGAGGACAACCGAACGGTTGGCATATTCAAGCCGACAAAGGAGAGCTCCAAATGAGAACCCTCGCGGGCTCACTGCGCATCGAGAGGCTGGAGTTCGATAACGGTCTCGTCGTCTTGGTCAACCCGAGGCCCGATTCCGAGTTGATAGTCATAACCGGATCTTCACTCGCAGGAGCCGTCTTCGATCCCAAATCGAAGCCCGGGCTATCCCAGTTCACATCGGGGATGATGATGCGGGGAACGAAGAAGCGCAGGCACATGGAGATCGTGGACGAGACGGAGTCCCTCGGTGCTGGAATAAGGTTCCACGCCGATGATGATCTGGCATGGTCCACCTCAAGATGCACGCCTGCCACCTTGGACAAGACCGTAGAGCTCCTTTTTGACTGCATGATGAACCCGACCTTCCCGGAGGCCGAGATCGAGAAGGTGAGGGGACTGATGCTGACCAGCATCAAGGAGAGGGAAGATAGCACGCAAGCCGTGGCACAGCGTCTTGCTAGGGAGATGCTTTTCCCAGAGGGCAACCCGTACCACTCGGATCCGGGCGGGTATGAGGAGACCGTGAACGCCATCACGAGGGACGATGTGGCCCGCTTCTGGGAACGACAGTATGGCCCTGAGTCCACCATCCTCGCCTTCTCGGGTAGGGTTACCACCGACGAGGTCAAGAGGAGGATTGAACACTACTGCAAGGACTGGGACGCGCGCTACCCAAGGCCCGACGTACCCACCGTTGAGGTGCCCAGGCCGACAAAGCCGGCCTGCAAAGTCCTACCCATGATGCACAAGTCCCAGGTCGATATCGTCATGATGTGCCAGACGGTGCCCAGGTCCCATCCGGACCATTATCCTTTGGCCTCCGCCACCGTCATCCTGGGCAAGCTCGGACTCATGGGGCGGCTCGGCAAGACGATCAGGGATAGACAGGGACTGGCCTACTATGCCACATGCTCCTACTCCCCTAGGATCACAGGGGGTTACTGGACCGCTTTCGCGGGCGTCGATCCGGCCAACGTCGACAGGGCCGTCGAAAGCATGAAACAGGAGATGCAGAAGATCTCCCGGGAGCTCGTCAGTAAGAACGAGCATCGCGACTCCGCGACCCACCAAGTCGGCTCCCTGGCGCTAAAGCTCGAAACAGCCCAAGCTGCAGCGGCATTCATGCACAGCATCGAGATCTACGGCCTCGGACTCGACTTCGTTGACAGGTACGAGGAGATCGTGAACTCCGTCTCGCGGGAAGACATCAGGCGCGTGTGTCAAGCGTACCTCAGACCAGAGGAGGCCTGCACCGCCGTCGTCGGACCATACGCGGCGTAGCCAAACCTCCAGTTCCAGGAAACATCTACTTTCTTCCACCCCGGGTCCTGTAGATGCGTCTGGCCGAGATCCCGCCCAGCAATCCGACGGCAACAACCGCCATGATGCCGGTAGCACTCGGAGCAGTGCCCACCAACACCATCAGCAGTTGATCAAGCACCCCTTTGACCAGTCCGGCGAGCATCCCGTGGTACATCTCTTGATACGGAGTGCGCCTGCCCGCATACAAGCCGCCCACGAAGGCCGAGCCGAGGTTCATCAAGCCAAGGGTAACGACGCCTGTACCGTCGAGAGCTAGGACGAGGACGAAATTCAGAAAGAAGGCGAGGATTCCTCCTTTCGATGCTTCTTTCCAGTTGGTGAATCTGATCTCACGCTCCACTGCCATCATCCGCCAAGCGGCCACAGGCCATTCCAGACCGAGATGCCCTGCGCTCGGCCGGGAAAAACAATTTCATCTCGGCTTGGGAAGCACAACGGGGCGAGTGGTTGATAATCCGCGACCCGGTCCATGGAGATGTGGAGTTCACCGACGCTGAGAAATCTATTCTGGACTCGCGCGAGTTACAGAGGTTAAGGGGCATAAAGCAGCTCGGCACGGCGTACCTGGTCTACCCCGGGGCCTTGCACACAAGGTTCGACCACTCCATCGGGACGATGGCAACCGCGAAGAGGATGATCGCCTCGCTGAGATCCAGGGGGTACGAGATCAGCCGTGACGAGGAGGAGCTGGTCACGATATCATCCCTCGTCCATGATGTGACCCATGTGCCATTTGGCCATACTTTCGAGGACGAACGCAAGATTCTTCCCGGCCACGAAAAGGGCGACCGGCTGGAGCGTCTCCTCTCGCGTGGTGAGCTCGCGGACGCGCTAAACGATCTGGGGATCTCAAGGGAGGTGAAGACCATTCTCCAAGCAAAGGAACCAATCGAAGCCAACCACCCGGATCCGTGGATGCCACAGATCGTGAAGGATGCAGTTTGCGCTGACCTCCTGGACTACCTTCGCCGCGACTCCTACTTCACCGGCCTCGCGCAGAACTACGACGACCGGGTCTTCCGGTACTTCATCATAGCAGACATCAGTGTTGGGGGCTCGTCAAGGAAGGTACTCGCCGTAGATCTGGGGAAGGAGGGCATGGTACGCCAGGACGCCAAGTCCGAGGTGCTCCATCTCCTGCGCATGCGGTATTTCCTAACGGAGAGGGTATACTACCATCATGCCAAGCAGGCGTCGGGAGCCATGATATCCAAGGCACTGGAGATCTGCATCGCCAATGGTTTCGATCCCGAAAGCCTGCTTTGGATGAAGGACTGGACGTTGCTGGAAGCCCTCAGGGAGTTCGCCCCGTCTTCGAGGGCCGCGGGGCTGGTCCGGGGTGTTGAGGAAAGGAAACTCTTCAAGAGGGCCTACGTGCTGGGATCCGACATCGGGGGCTCCAAGCGAAACGAGCTCATAGCCCAGTACAACCTCCCCAGAGCCGAGAGGGAAAAGACGGAATCGAAGATCATCTCCCGCCTTAACGAGCAAGGAGTCCGGGCAGAGGAGGGGGACGTCATCATACACTGCCCGGACCTCGGCACCATGAAAGAGGCTAAGGTCTTTGCGAGGGACGAGGAGGGCATGGTGGAGAAGCTTGACAGGCATAGGAGGTCCCTTTCTCGCGACCTGGACGCCATCGAGGGACAATACCTAGCGATATGGAACTTCTTCGTCTTTTCAGAACCCAGGCTGGCAAGAGCCGTTAACGAGGTTTGCAGGGAGATCTTCCCTTCCGAGAGGGTGGGCTATGCCCCCAAGGAATACACTTGAACGCCTGGCATGGTTCTCGGCCATCGCGACGGCGATCACCGGGCCCGTTATCAGCGCTCCGAGCATGGACGGCCAGGGTTTCCTATGCGTGAACGGCACCCCGTACATCCCGGTGGGGGTTTTCGACATCAACAGCCGGGAAGACGCGGTGGCAGCGAGGTCCGCCAACCTCAACGTGGCAGAGAGCATGCTCGACGGCATATTCGGATGGTCTAGGGAGGCCGGACTCAACTGCCTCTACTGGATGAACGCCCGAATGAAGAGCGATGAGGAGATCCTCCGCATCGTCGAGGCACACAAGCACGATCCTCTGAACATCGCCTGGTACACGTTCGATGAGCCCAACGAGGTGGGCGTGCCTGCCTCTCGGTGCGAACAAGTCTACCGACTTATAAAGTCCGTCGATCCAGAGAGGCCGGTCGTGCTAACGGTTTCGCCCGCATACTGGTATCACCCATGGGCCTACTCGGAGTATGCGTCTTCGTGCGACATCATCGCGACGGACCCCTACCCGGTCGAGATCGGGCACGGAATCAAGCTCGACTACGTCTCAGAGTGCGTTGAAAGGGCTCGCAAGGACTCCGGCAAGCCGGTCTGGGCCGTTCTCCAGGCCTTTCCATGGCCGGGGAAACGCCTCCCCACGGCTCAGGAACTGCGATGCATGACCTATCAGGCACTAGTTCATGGGGCCAGCGGGCTGCTCTACTACACCTTCCAAGTCAGGGCTTGGAACTACACCCTGGTCACGACGCCGCTGTGGAGCGAGATAGCGCGTCTGGCTGAGGAGACTAGGCAGTTGGCGCCCATCCTAGTCAGGCCCGGGCCCGAACCTTCAAGGATATCGACCGTCCACCTTCTCGAAAGGCGCCTCAACGATACCGTGTATCTGATCGCCGTCAACGTTGGAACCGACCCTGCCGTGCTCGAGCTGGCAATTCCCGGTTCCCGGGGCGAGGTCGACGTGATGTTCGAGGGGCGGGAAATGAGGTTGGAGAACGGGCTTCTGAGGGATGAGCTCGGTCCGTACGCGGTTCGATGCTACCGCGTGCCTGATACCCTTCATCTCTCCGCAGCCTGGCTGGCCGGAGGATGCGTCCTAGGGCGCAGCTTGAACGTGAAGAAATCCAAGAAGCTCCGTGGAAGCCATCGCTGAAGCGAGGTGGTTGGGGCGTGCATCCTCCATGGGTCCGGAAAACTGGGTGGACCGGGCCCTGGTCAGAGACAGCCGAAAGGGACGTCTTGCGTTTTTCCTCATAACTTCGGTGCAATTTGGGCAAGGATTATCAAAACGTGCCTCCCACGAAGCATGGGATGAGCTTCTTCGAAAGCCTCGCCTGGGCATACGTCGCTTTCGTCCCATCGGCCGTGCCGATCTCGTACGCGGCGTGGCCCAAAACCCGGGCAGGGTACAGGGCCATCTCGTCGATGGCCCTCGCGGCGATCCTTGTCGTGTTCAACGCGTTCTGGCTCGCAACCACGCAATCGGGGATTACCCTCGGCGGCCTGCTCCTCTGCTCAGGCATCTGGCTCATCCTCGGAGTCGTCATCTACCTTGCAGGTGTCGGGAAGTTGAGCATCTTTCGGCCCGGCCGACGCATGGCACCGCCGGCTATTGCCAGGAGCGAGACGAAAAAGTACGTCCTCGTTTCCTCGGCCGTACTCTTCGCGATCGGCTTGCTGCTCATCCCCGTCGTCTGGGACCTCTCCAGCAACCTACTCTGGCGATACAGGGCCTACATGGCCGCCCTTGCAGGGGTTGCGATCCTGGGCGTTTACACCAGGAAGAAGGCAAAGACGGTACTTCTCGGGCTTTTCTTGATCTTCTCCGTTTCCTTGGCGAACCTGCTCCTGGGACTCTATCCGACAGGAATGCCCCTACTGCACGCGGAGTCCTTCGTTACCGAGGCCGTCACGGCCAAAATGCCTTTCGCAGACACCGCAGGGCTCAAGTTCGCATCCGCATTGATCTCCCGAATCGCCGTGATTTCGGATACAGTCGTCATGGGCGTGGCTGTCGTTCTGGTTGGCGTCTCAGGGGTCGTGCTTACCAACGCCTTGCTGAGTAGGCCCTCCGGAAGGACCATCATTTCCTTGATCTTGGTCCTAGTCCTTCTCGTGCCCGGGATCCTGATCCCCCACGTCTACACGATCGGAGTGGGATCATTGGAATTCGGTGCGAACCTGGGAATTGGCGCTTCGGAGGCCAACTATCTTGTGGACTTGGTGCAGAAGGGCGAGATCAGCAACGCAACTTTGTCCGAGGCTACGCTGCATCTGCGGTCCGCGGGCGACCGGTTTCTCAGAAGCGAAAGGCTGTTGGCCGGCCTGGAAAGGCTAAGGCTCTTCCAGCTCGTTGGATTCCTTCCGATCGTCGGTGAATATTCCGGCGCTGCCAGGAGCATCGCCTGGGCGCTGCCCAACGCCGCTATCGGCCTGCAGACCTGCGCCCTAGGAGCCGTAACGATATTGGATGGAATCCTGTGCATCTTCGGTAGCCGCGGGAGCGTCAGAATCGACTCGTTCGACGTGGTGGGCCGGAGGCTCATGAATGAGGACCTAGACGCAGATCTCGTCAGGCAGGGGATCCTTCGCATCGACTCGGCGTTTCTCCAAGTCATGGAAGGATTCCCCCGCATCCGATCATCGCTAGGCAATCTCTCCCAAGTCCAACCACAAATCTTCGAGGAGAAGTTCCCGGGCGTTTCAAGCGACCTGCGGACGGTTTTGGCGAGCGCCGCCGAGCTTGCGGACGGAATGGATGCCATGGAAGTCTTCCTTCGACATGCCAACAACGGCCGCGCACCCGCAACGAGCTTTCTCTTCGCATCCTATGCGTTGGCGCGCCTGGCGCCGCGCTTCACCGACATCAGACGACCCGAGCAGCTGCCCGACATGCGCGACGTGGTCTTGAACCTCTCGGACGTCAGCGCGGCCCTAGGCGATCCCGCCATCCGCCGACTTCGCAACCAGGGCGGCGATGTGGGAAACAGTCTATCCTTTCTGTCAGACACCGTTGATCTCACCCAGCAAATGGCTGGCTTGGGCGATCACGCGAAACGGATCGCCGTGGACATAGAAAGCATCCGTGCGAGGTTCGGGGCGAGTTCTATACAGAACTTGACCGAGATCCAACTTGAGGAGTGGGAAAGGGCGGTAGAAGCCCTGATCGACGACGCCGACGACCTGGCTCAGAGGACGAAGATGATCGAAGAGGGCATCCAGCTCATGATGGTGAAGACGGCCAACAAGCAGTACGGATATGCGAATGACCTTGCCGCATCAAGCGTCGGGCTCTTGGAGGGCGCCATGGACCTTCTAGGTGGGCTGGAACGGCTCTCCGAGTTGTCCCTTGGCCTGAATTCATTGGTCGATGCAGCGAGAAGCTTCAGGGACTTCCATTACCAGCTTGAAAGGCTTCAGAGGCAGGTTGAACTCGGGAATTGGGGCATCGTTGAGCTGACCTTGGACCAAGCACTGGGAGCGCTGAGGAGCGGCAAGATGCAAACCGAGAATTCGCTTGCAGCGCTTGGGTGGGTTGCGGAGAAGATCGAGCTGCCCTTCGACACAGGGTACGTCGAACGAGCGCTCGACGCCGCTGCGTCCTTGGAGCTCAAGCTCGTCGCGTTGGAGGGTTTGCTTGCGGCGCAGGACCAAGAAGCGGCCATGGGGATGATCTCGGATATCCGCAGTGACTTCGCCCAGCTTTCCGAGGAGCTCAAGCTCAAGCAATCTACGTGACGTCCGCTCGGTCGGAGTAGCCACGGCTATCCCAGTAGCCCCGATGATCCTCGTTCCCGCTGATGTCGATTCGGGTGACCCACTTGTATCCCCACCTGCCTTCGGCCACGGGCCCCACCGGGAAACCCTCCTCCCGAGGCAGGTAATCTCCGTTCGCCATGTAGGCGAGCACCTTCGCATCTGACGACTGTAGCTCTTCGATCGGAAATGAGCTTGTATACTCGCTGGCTGCGTGGAGTATCACCCTTTTTGCAGCCGCCTTCGGCTTAACCTGCGCTAGGAGATCCCTAACGGCGAGCCCCCTCCAACTCGCCGACCAACTCCATCCCTCCACACAGTACATGACGTTTTGCCTTTCCACATATGGATGCCCCAGGATTTTCCTGAAAGACATGCTCATTGGATTTTGAGCGAGTCCGTCCATCGTCAGAACATATTCCTCAGCATCGACGACCTGTGTTCCCCTGATGCTGCTTGTGCGACCGAGGTAGATCACACCGGGCCCTAGCAGGGGTCCATTCCAAGCACCGGGATCGACCCGATCCAGCGACAGGCTGTCGGGCGGCCTTTGCCTTCCCTGGCCTGACAGAAAAACTAACGCTAGCGCCGCCGCCACCAAGCCCAGGAGAATCCCGAAGACGACCGGCGCACGCCGCATAATTAGGCTCATGGGGCCTGTCCGACATCGCGGCTGATAACCTACTCAATCGCCAATCTCTTTGACATTCTCCGAGACGCCGCGGTCTACTTGGCCTCTCTGTCCCCATTCCGCTTCTCGTTCTCTTCTTTCTTGCTTCCGGCCGCCTCCACTCGCTCCCGGGCTTTCAACCCCGCAAGCCAGCTGTTGACGTAATCTCGGGGCTGGAACGGACACGTGACTATGACCCTGATATCGCTGGGAAGCTCAATCCTTCTAGACAGATCCATGAAAAGGGCTCCCACTTCCCCGTCCTTGAGCGACTCATCCACCTTCCTTCCGACGAACTCGTCACGTTCCCGCAGGCTCTCCTCCATCAGCTCGGCAATCGTCCGGACGCCAGACATGTCTTGGCCGAGGCTCCCGGAAAGCGCGTCTTGCATCCTCTGCATCCATGACATCGTCTCGAGCACTAGCTCCGGACTCTCCACCTCCACCAGCTCGGCGCCGTTGTCCAGCAGCTTCTTGACGACCTTGTGCTGCGCAGGATCCGCGATGGCGAGCATGTCCAAGTGCCGCTTGCCCACGACCCCGATGGATTCCATGTAGACCTTCTTGATCTTCGTCCCAAGCGCCGACAGCCTCAAGTCCACGTAGGTCCAGAACTCCCTCGCCTTCTCGTCATAGTCGTCGGGAAGCCTGGGATCGATCCGGGAAAGATCCTCCCTGGTGAACATCTTCGGAATGCGGAGCAGCGTCCTTGCCATCCTGACCCGTTTTCAGACTACCCCCGTTTGGGATAAAAATCAAACCGTGGCTCGCTCAGACGATCCCTTCAATGACCAGAACTGTTCCGTGCGGAGAATGAGGTCTTCCGTCCCTCTGAGCCTGATGCCCTCCTCCTTCCACCAACTTGGCGCGCTCGCCAGGTAGTATCTGCAGAACCTGCGGTCAAAAACGTACAGGGCAGCCTTGTCCTCGCTGCTCCGATGCGCCCTTCCGGCCGACTGGACTATCCTGGTCACGGCAGGAAGGTAGTAGAAGTAGTCCCGGCCCTTCCCCGGGAACTTCGCGTTGTAGTAGTCCATGCCAAGTCTGATCATGTCGGAGATCCGATCAAGAGGCAGCCCGAAGATTGCGATCGCTTTCACCAAGCCCGGAAGATCCAAGCCCTCGCTCAGTGATGCACCCATGACGGCAAATACGCTGCGCTTCGATTCAAGCGCAGACACAACCTCCTCCCTCCTGGTCGAGGCCCTCCTTTCCACCAAGAAATCCTCCGCCTGGCACAGACCTCGCACCTCGTTCATCACCTCGTACGATGGGAAGAAGAACATGCACCCCCCGGGCGTATGCGCCTTGATGACGGCGACCTTCTCCACTATCAAGCGGTACATGTCTTGGGTCCTAGCCTTCCAGGCAAGCGAGATCGTGTCGTCGAGGAAAAGGGCGCGGTTCTCCCGCGGGAAGATGTTTGGGAACTCCCTGTGGGGCGCTGAAGGGATGCCCAGAATGTCCTTGTAGTACTCACCGGGCACCAAGGTGCCCGACATCAAAACCGAGCATCTAGCCGCCGTCGGCTGCCTCGGATCGAGAACGGCTGCAGATAAGGGCGCTGGATCGAGACACCTTATCTCTAGCCTCTTCACCGACCTCCCCCTGGGCGTGCGGGAGAGAACGCAGAACCGTTCGAAGGCTCGATCGCTACAGAGGAGGAACGGGCGAATGAATGAGCCTGCGGTCGCAAGGCTTGAGATAGGGGGCTGGCCTTCCGCTATCTTGGATTCTAAGATCAGTTCGCCTGCCGATTCGAGGCTCTCAACGGAACCCTCCAGCGAGCCCATCCCCAATCTTCCGAAAAAAGCCCTGACGAGACCGTAGGGAAGGTGCTTGCCATCCGGCGTGAACTTGAAGCGATCAAAAATGCCCATGATCGCAAGCAGGAACTCCTCTATCCCCCTCCCGGACATGCCGGCCTTCTCCAACTCGTTCGAGTACCTCTTTAGCTCGTCGATCGCATGCTCAACCCTACCTTCGGAGATGCCGTGCGACATGGCTTCGCGGCAAAACCGAGGAAGGTTGTGAGCCTCGTCGCATATCAGGACGCATCTACCCATCGTTAGGGAAAGTGACCTCAGAAGGCTCTGCGAGACGAGTGGATGAAAGGAGTACCAGAAGGTTCCGACGATCACCTCAGAACTCTTCGCGGCCGATTTTAGGACCTCGTATAGACAGAGCGGAGGGCTGCCGGAGTCTTCCTCGACCTGCTCGGCCATCCGCTCCAACATGTGGGGAGCCGGCATCTCCTCCAGGATCCTTCGCTCAAGCTCCAGCGCCGCCTGGGACTTCGTGAGGCGGCGAAATCCCTGCAGGTGGCGCGGGGCCGGGACCTCTTCGGCCCCTGCATATATGGCGTTATGACACGGGCAAGACCGGCTCTTCCTCCGGAGTTCGCAGGCCTCCAGGAGCTCGCGGTATCCGAGCTTCTTCAGGTCGGCGTCCCTGCACAGATCGCCCTTGCTTGCGAACGCAACCGCCCTGAAGTTGGTGCCGTTCGTTGCATTTATCCCTCGAATTTCCTTGAGCACTATGGGGATCTGATTCTTCCTGTTCACCGCATAGAGGATCTTCCCGTCTTCGGGAAGGTTCGGCAGTGCAGCTAGGAGAGCTGCGAGAGTCTTTCCAATCCCCGTGGGCGCATGGGCAAGACAAACGCCGCCGGAGCATAAGACCTCGCTGAAGTATCGAACGAGGTCACCCTGTCCCTCGCGCAGAGGGTATGGACTCTCGAGCCCTAGCAAGATCGATCAGATCGGTCCGACGTCTTTGAAAGAAATGTCTCTCGTCTGCACAGCGGCCGAGCCCAAGCTGCCAAAGATTTTTGTAACCCCCCGTCGCGGGAGCGTCGGTGAAGCCGTGAAAAGACCGGAGAAACTGGTATTGATAGGCCTGGATGCCCCCATAACGCCTAGGATCCTCGATCTAGCTAGGAGAGGTGAGCTCCCCGCCATCGCGGACCTCATCCGTAGAGGAACCGTGGCCGCGAACTGCATGGTGCCCTTCCCTACCATCACGCCGCCAAACTGGATCACGATAGTCACTGGAGCCTGGCCCGGAACGCACCAGATCACATGCTTCAACGACTACAACCCTGGCGACCCCCTCGATGTCACCGTCCCAGCCTTCGACGTAAGGCACGTTGAGGCTGAGCTCATCTGGAACAAGGCCGCCGAGGCAGGCAAGAAGTCGATTGTTCTAAACTACCCCACCACGTGGCCTCCCTCGCTCAAGTCCGGCTATCAGATCGCGGGGGCCGGGCTGAGCGTGAACGAGTGGAGATTTGAGAACCCAAACAACATGCCATACTGCTGCACGCTGGCCGACGAACAGCTCTTCTCCACAGAGAGCTACCCGCACGCAACCACGATCGCGCTTTCCGAAGTGGCCGGTCCAAAAGGAGCGAAAGCACTGGAGGCCGAGCTGAAGCTGACCTACAGGAGAGCCAGATACCCCATTAAGGAAGTGACCTGGCACCTTCGGGTCGAGCAAACCCACGGCAGCGGCTACGACCTTGCACGCGTCTCCAGGGATAGGGAAGGCAAGTCGACGATCGCGCTCCTGAGGCTCGGACAGTGGTCGCCTTTCATCGTGGACACGTTCGAAACACGGAACGGACCGAGGAAGGCCGTCTTTGCCCTCAAGCTCCTCGACCTTTCGCCGGATGGCAAGAACTTCAAGCTCTACGTAACGCCGCTCTGCGCGCTGGACGGCTGGTCCCAGCCACAAGAGCTTGCGAATGAGATCAGGTCGGCGCAAGGGCTACCCGTGCCCGTGGCCGGCTACGAGGCCCTGAACCTGGAGTGGATCGATCCGTCAACGTACCTTGAGTTGGTGGAGATGCACAACGTATGGCTTGCGGACGCTGCCTGCTACCTCATGACGCACAAGGAATGGGACCTTTTCTTCATGCACAACCACATCCCGGACTACGCCTACCACTCCTACGCAACAAAGATAGAGCCCCTCACGAACCGCGACGAAGAGAAGAGACGGATCTTCACGGAGGTCGAGCTGGGCTTCTACAAGAGCCTGGACAGGATGATCTCGAGGATCGTGGCTACAGCGGGGCAAAACGCCCTCTTCATCCTCGTCTCCGACCACGGGGCGAAGGCTACGGGACGCGCGGTTCCGACATACCGGATTCTCGAAGAGAAGGGTTTGCTGGCCTTCAAGGAGACTGGAGAATCCAAATCCAGGACCATCGACTGGGCAAAGACGAAGGCCTTCCCGCAGAGATCCTGCTATGTGTACGTCAACCTGAAAGGCCGAGATCCTGACGGCGTCGTCGATCCGGGCGACTACGAGAAGGTCAGGGACGAAGTCATCTCGGCGCTGTACGACTACACGGATCCTGAAACCGGCAAGAAGCCCTTCACTTTCGTCCTCAGGAAAGAGGACGCCAGGATCCTCGGGCTCTACGGCCGCAAGGTGGGTGACATCGTCTACTCGATAGGCCCCGAGTTCGGCGGCCAACACGGCAACCACCTGCCGACCGCCAAGTTCGGCATGGGATCCCTCGAGGGGCTGCTGGTGCTGACAGGGCCGGGAGTCAAGAAAGGCCACGTTCTCGAGAGGAACGCATGGCTCACCGACATAGTGCCGACCATATGCTATCTGATGAACCTGCCGATCCCCGCCCAGGCCGAGGGAGCCATACTCTACCAAGCCCTTGAGGATCCGGATCTTGCCCTGAAAGAGAAGGAAGAGCTTGAGAGGAACCTCCGGAGGATAAGCCAGGCCTACGAGGCCGATCGACAGCTCACCCACACGTACGCCAAGCCGGTCTAGACGGCGAAGCAGAAGTTAGCCATGCGGTGCTGAACCTCGCCGTTGGCGCTGATGGCCACGAGCTGCAGCCGGTCCTGACGGTATACCTTGTAGATGCTGTCGTAACCCGGAACCGTCGCCCGGTCTATCGAGAAGGACAACCTAAACGTGTCGTCCCTCCGAAGATCCGAGAAGCCAGCCTGGCCGAGGCCTGGGGCATCGAGCATCGGGGCGACGCCCATGGCCCGGTCTTGCGGGGAAAGCTCCTTGACCCTCTTGTAAACCTGTTTCTGATCGTTCAGGACTACGCTTAGCTCCGTTATGGTTGAGTTTCTCGACGAGAAGAAGTCCCTCGACCCTGCGTACAGGTCCTGAAGGCCAGTCTTGTTGAATAGCCCCGCGTAGATCGTCGTCAGGCCGGCACCCCAGTAACCGCCCAGGACGCTGGGCTCGACGAGCGGAAGGAGAACATCGGTGAAGTCCAACACATACATGAGGTATCTGGTCTTGTTCCGGTCAACGTCCCGCATCTCGTATTCGACCGGCTCCACGCCCAAGGAACGGGCCATGCCGTAGAGATCCGAGATGAACCCCAGCGAGAGCATGCCGTCTCTACCCGATCTGTCCGTGCTTATGCCAAGTTCCTTCACGTCGAGGCGGCTCAGGGACGCGACCGTGATCTGGACGTACTTGACCGGCCTCCTTGCGATCGCCGCCACGGAAAACGTATTGCGCAAGTCATGCCGAATCTGTACGGGGAAGGTGTTCTCCAGTACCTCTAGGTAATCCCTGGATCTCTCCCCGACCAGGAAAAGCGTAACGATCGTCGAGGCGGTCAGCGCGATCAGGACCACCCCAACAAGCTCCCTTGACCTAGCCAAACCCGCGGCCTCCCTCAGCCACTAGGGCAGCCCGGTCATCTATAAAAATATCGGGGTGGCCTGGCCAGCCGCCCGACTCACCCAGCCATCTTCTTTGAAGCCGCTGAAAGTCCCTAGATCGCACTCTCCCTGACCCTGTGGTAGATCAGCGTCGTCGATACCGGGACGACCGGGCTGAAAAGCGCCGAGGCCACGAATTCGCCAACTTGCGCCAGTTGGGCCGGCACGGCCAGCAGCAAGAGCATGTAGAACAACACCAACACCATCGCCCAGAACAGGAAGAAACAAAAGATGGCGATCTTGTTTCCCGAGCTGAGCTGGTTGCTACGGCTCAGCGCAGCCAAAGGGCCCTTGCCCTCGAGGATGACCGTCTGGGGAACGAGAACGAACATCGTCAGAAACACTAGGCCCGGGATGACGAACGCGATAAGCCCAAGGGCCACGATCACGCCTGCGGCGATGGTAGCCGCAACCAGCCTAGGGAATCGCTGAATGCACTCGGAAAAGCACTGCGGCCACTCAGGAGCACCGCCCTGCAGGTTATCGTAAACGTATTTTATGGCAGCCCCGTCGAAGAGCAGCGAGATCAGGTAAACAGCGACCATCGACAGAAGAAACAGGACTAGCAGGTCCGCCAGCAGGGAAACCCCCAATGAGGCTGATTGCTCGGGGTGCTCCATTATCTCCGTCAGGTTCAGGGCATGTTCCTCGAGGATATTCGCCACCTGTGCGGCCGAGTAGAACTGCACCATCCAAACGATGAGGTTCGCGACCAGGAAAACGACGAAGAGGGAGACGAAGTGCTTCTTGTAGAAGCTCAATGCCTCTTCCATTATCCACGTGACCCTGAGCCTTTCCCTGGTAACTCCTCTATCAATCGTTCCCGGAAGCGGCTCCACCGCCATGCGGGCACCTACCGTCGCCCCCTGAAAAAGTATTCGCCTGCGGTAGTTAAGCCGTTAGCGTCTGCGCTGCGGAAGCCAGATCCGATCTTCCCGTATCCCGTACTTGCGCAAGAGCGGAAGGACGAGGCGATCGTTCCCTATGCCCTCCGTCGAATGTGCGTCTCCCCCTATTGAGAAACGGACGCGAGCCTCGTTGCACAACCGTACGAACCTTGAGATGAAGGTACTGCTTAGGCCCAGAACCCTGGGGCTGAACTCCATGGCCATCTCGTTTCTGCTGGCAAGCTCCAGGGCCCAGAGCAGGTCCGCATCATCGATCCGAGACAGCACCTCGTCGCGCCGAGGAAACTGGCCTGGCCCATACGCAAAAGGATGTGCGACCACGTCGGCGAAGCCGGTCCGCACGGATTCTATGAACGAGTCAAGCACCATCTGGGCTTGAACCTCAAGTGGCAGGCGACCGAACGTTGCCGCTTGGGCACCGCATGGGTGATGGCTCGGCGAAAGGATGCAGAAATCCAGATCTCGGGATCTCAACCTGGCGAGTTCGTCCCTTGGCCATCCCGGGAGGTAGACGCAGGCCTCCGTGCCCACATACACCTCCATGGTGGTCTCCAGCTCCTCCAGTTCCTCCCTCGTCTGTCTGAGCTTGTCCGGGGTAAGGATCGGGTCGAAATGGTCGGTAAAACCAATCGCCCGGTATTCCCGCGACTCGTAGGTGCGAACGACCGACGTCGGCGTCATTCCGCCTTTGCCGCAGTTGGAATGTATAGTGTGAACATGAAAGTCTATGTAGCCAAGAAGTGCTTGGCTGCTCATACGTCGCGGTGGATTGTGTCATAGAAAACGGTTTCCAGCCCGGTGGGTTATCAGCCCGCTCGATCAGCAAAAGACCGAGCCAACCACCTTGCTTCCGGCCAAGACCCAGGAGGTCAGCACGATATTGGACGTGCAACACAGAAGGTACGCCAAAACCACCAACGAATCGATCGCCATCAGCAGGCCGCAAAGAATACAAAAGTGCTTGGAGACCCGTTCCGGCATGCCTTGTCACTTCCAGATTCTGCTCGTATCGCCTCGGCAGCTTGCACGAAGCGTGCGGCGTCTGATAAATATTTCGCCACAACCACCATCTTCCACCAAAAAAATTCTGAACGGCTCTCAGGGGGAATGTTCCCCAGACCCCAGGGGCCCGGTCCATCTACGGCTCGCCGCAGCTGGTTCCTGTCCAACAGGAAAGCGCATGCGAGCCCCAGCTCACGGTTGACGGCAGGGGCAACCAGCATCGCACACGGTCCTAACTGGACTAGTCGCGCCTTGCAACCCGCGACGTGCTGACCCTGTCGAGCCTAGGGAAAACAGGACGAGATCAGATACTTTTCCATGCTCTCGACTTCGAGAAGCTCCCTCAGATGTATCGTGAAGTCGTCTATGACCTGGATGCGCTCAAAGTACGCCAAGATGAAGATCACGGTGCCATTCTCGGATGAACCCACGAACCTTATGATCATGCCCGGCACTTTCTGCTCCAGTATCGCATCGATGGGCGATTGCCGGTTGATTATGGAGGCAGGGTTAGGTCCCCTCGTCCGAGCGACAATAAAGGCGGAAATGTTGTACCCAAGGTTCTCGAAATCGATCGTGTAGCCTTTGGACGCGATCACGCCGAGCTTCTTCAGGCGGTTTATTCGATAGTATATCTTGCTGGCGGGCACGGACATCTCCCTGGCAATGCGCTTTGGCTCCCTGCCTGTAACGAGGAGTTCGGCAAGCCGCTTGTCCTGGCTGGAAAAGTCCCGCCTCAACAATATCTCGACCTCTTCTCGGTAAAAGCTTCGAGCACTTTTATAAATATTGTCAACTGCTGGTGCTCAGCTTGCCCGCGTAGTCGCAACTCCTTCGCGAGGCCAACCATTCTCTTGAACAATTTTGAGCTATTCAGTCCATTGTTTGAGACCAAGTAGGCCATCTTTCCTCATTTCCCGCCCCTCAACCGCCAGGCTGCGTCACTGGCACCCCTCGGTGGCATTGTTGTCCCTCCCCGAACACCGACCTAGCGTAGGTGAAGCAGCCGTGGATCTGGGCAAAGGTTGTATGGGGTCTTCCCTCCTCGTAGGTCTTCACCGAGTCTGTGATCGCCAAGAGCAGTGCCCTAGCCTCCACGGGGGCTCAATCCCTGTACGCAACAGCCGATTGCCTCTCGTTGGGTCGCTTCGTCGGGGTCTGGCCGCCCTGCGAAACCATCAAACCGCGAGAGGCTCCCGGTATGTGGAGACCGAACGCCGCCATCCATCCTTCCGGCTTCCGGCCGCAATAGATTTATCCTGCAAGAGGCGTCGCAGCTGCTGTGAAAAAGGCTGCCCTGCCGCTGGTGGGCTTGATCGTTGGCACAAGCGGCGTAGCAGGCCACTCGGCCGTGAGGGCAGGAGCCGCGAAGGTCGACATAACCCCCGATTCCCGAGTCTTCATAGCGGGCTATGGCCAGAACCGCATCTGCACGGGCGTCCACGATCCCATCTGGGCCCGCTGCATCGTCCTTGAGATCGCGGGCTCAAGGATCGCCTTTCTATCCCTTGACCTGATAGGGCTGTTCTGGGACGATGTGGAGGTTATCCGCAAGGGGGCGGCGTCCCCCTCCTTGCCCGCGGAGAACATAATCATCTCATGTACCCACAACCACGAGGGGCCCGATACGCTGGGCCTTTGGGGGCCTGAGATCGGCAGATCGGGGGTGGACAGCAGGTACAAGCTCCTCGTGAGGGAGAAGGCAGTTGAGTGCGTGAAAGAGGCCGAATCGAAGATCGTTCCGGCCCAACTGCGGGTGGGCCAGACAAGGGTTGAGGGCGTGTCGCGTAACGCGAGGGACAAGGATATACTGGATCCCGTCCTTGTTGCGCTGAAGGCAGAGGACGATCAGGGCAGGTGTATAGCGACCCTGGTGAACTTCGCCAACCATCCCGAGGCCCTGGGCTCAAGGAACACCCTGATCTCTGCCGACTGGCCCCACTACCTCTACGCCACCGTTGAAGAAGCGCTGGGCGGAATCTGCATCCTCCAGAATGGCGCGTTGGGCGGCATGGTGACCCCGGATGTCTCGTCCCACACCTTTGAGGAGGCCGAGCGAATCGGCGCCACGACGGGGCTCAGGGCCGTGGAATGCCTCCAGGGCAGCCCCGTCATGCCGTGCGAGAACCTCACACACCTCAGCGCAACCCTAGACATCCCCGTGGCCAACAAGAACTTCCTCGCCCTGCGCAAAGCCGGGGTCATCACGCGAACCTTCCATCACGGCAAGGTTCGTACCGAGCTCCACGTCATAAGGTTCGGCGACGTCGAGATGGCCACCATCCCGGGCGAGGCCCTTCCCAAGGTCGGACTTGCAATCAAGAGCTACATGACTGCGAGATACAAGATCCTCATCGGCCTCGGGAACGATGAGCTTGGGTACATAATACCTGAGGAGGATTTCGATCCAACGAAATACGAGGAGTCCATGTCCGTCGGGCCCAAGATAGCACCCGCGATCGAAGCCAAGCTCAAGGCCCTGCTCACGGGTCACGGAACGGGAAGCCCTCGGGCTGGCCCGCTCACCCTTGCCCTGCTCCTCATGCTCTTCGGCGGGGGCGCATGTGGCGTTATCTGGGGTCTCCGTCGTCGCAGGGACTCGGCTGTCTAGAGCCCGCTCACCGGCTGTAGCTTGTCCATCACGGCGCCGGGTCGCGAAGAACGCGGAACGGGAAGCTGTACGGATGGCCAGGCTTCGCCAAAAAAACGAAGGCCGAGCGCAAGATATTTGCACGCCCCCGGAAAGTCCAAGACGTGGCCCAAGAGGCATACTCGCAGCTTGCAAGCTACATAGCCCTTTCGGCCCCCGCCACCCGCAGGCCGGCTCGGCCAAAGGAGCCCTTCCTGCGGCCGGAGATCGGCTTCGTGCCCGCATGGTTCCAGCAGAGGCTCGGCATAGACTTCGGCAAGCGATGGCACACCGACCCTCGCTATAGGTGCGAGACCATCGTTACGATGTCGAAGGAAACGAGGCGGCGATTCGGCGCCCGCTCTGACATCGGGATCATGCAGGACCCCGAGCGTCCTCGCGACATACTCACCGGCACTTACGGCACCGTTTTCGTCGCTGGCATCTACGGGGCTCCGATAGAATACCCGAGCAACGGTTGGCCCTCGGTGAAGCCCGGATGGTTCTTGACCGATCAGCAAGCCGATGAGCTGGAACCTCCGGAGCTCGATAGCAACCCGGTGTGGAACGAACTCATGGACCAGCTGGACTGGATTGAAAGGGAGCGCGGCCGCATCGAGGGGTTCCTGAACTGGCAAGGCGTCTTGAACAACGCCTTCAGGCTGAGGGGCAACAGGATCTTCTTGGACATGGCAAGGGCCCCGCAAAGGGTTGAACATGTCTTCGAGTGCGTGACCGAAACGATGATCGAAGGAGCCAGGCGGCTCTACGAACGCCAGAGGAGAACCGGGGTGCGGATCGACCACTTCACCATCAGCAACTGCTTGGTGAACATGACCTCGCCCGCGCAATACGCCCGGTTCCAGTTGCCCTTCGATCGCAGGATCGCCCGATCCTTCGGGATGATCGGGATACACAACTGCGCCTGGTCGGCCGACCCCTACATCGACTTGTATGCCACGCTCCCCAAGGTCGCATACATCGATATGGGCGTCGAATCGGATCTTCCCAGGGCAAAGAAGGCTTTTCCGGAAGCGCGCCGGGCGATCATGTACCCACCCCAGGCGATCAGGAACCGACCGCTACCGGCGATCGAACAAGACCTAGAGCGGATCGCGGAGCGGTACGGCCCATGCGACATCGTCTTCGCCGACATCACGCACGATACGCCGGATGAGCGCATCCTCGCGCTGATCGACATCTGCCAGCGCATCAGCGAGAAGCATGCTTGCGCCTGAGGCTTTACCGAAGACTACCTCTCGGTCACGACATCCGCTATGTCGAAGATGTGGTCCGCCGCATGCTCCACGCACGACCAGATCTTGGCAGTATCTGGCTCCTGTGCGGACTCTTCCCTGAGCTCCGATATCATGCGCACGATGCTTTGACGGTTTCTCGTCACCATGTTCGACAACTTGAAGTCTCCCTTGAGCAACGCGTTGGTCGCCTGCTGGTAGAGCCTCTTCATCTCCGCCGCCAGGTCGATGGCCTTCTCGGCAATCACGACGTTCGTCGCCTTTTCGAGGTAGTGCGAGCACATGTCAACCGACTCGTCTCCCACCTTCTCCATCATGCTCGCAGCGAACCGCAGGTCCAAACACTGCGACGGCAGTACGCCGACGCTCTCGGCCGTCCTCAGGTCGCTGACCGCAGTCCTCAGCAGGCGTATGGCGAGGAAGTAGAGCCTGTCAAGGGCATCGTCCCTTTCGATCACGTTTTGGGCTAGCACTCTGTTCCCCCGCGCCAACGCGCAGATCGCGTCCTCCAGCATCGAGCTGCCTATCTGGTGAAGCCTCCTCATGACCTCCTCCACGGAGAGCTCCATGGGGACCACTAAGCTGACGAGCAGAAGGCTGTCCGAGGTCTCGTTTATGACCTCCATCCCCGCCAAGCGCGTCGCAGCCGTCCTTATTGTCTCCTTCTCGGTCGACGTAATCATCTTCTTGGACTTGATCAGTATCCTGTCGTAACCGGAGAGGTAGCTGGCCGTTAGCTCCCTCCCGATATCCTCGGTCAGCTCCAGCTCGGTCGCCCTCGCCCTCGGCTTGGCCATGGGATTGGCCTCTATCATTAGCGTTGAAGCTCCGAGCCTAGCAAGTCCCACCTGGCTTCCCTTCGTAAGTCCATTCTCAGCCACCCAATCCTTCGGAAGCGATATCAGGTAGCTGCCTCCGGACGTCTCCTGAAGATACCGGGTTTCCATGAGATGTTCATATCCAAACATACATATTTGAATATTTCGCCGGAAAAAAAGAAAAGCCGCTCCCTGTTCGAATAGGCGTGGCCGACTGGGAGAAGCCGCGCCCATTTCACCGCAAGCTCGACTGCCCTGGCGATCCCAAACCGCGTCTCGCGGCTGGGAGATCGTGATTGCTCCGAGGTGTAGAAATGGCCAACGTCTCCACCCTCGAAGTTCCAGTTGCACCCGCCACCGAAGGAGCCAAACAATCTCACGAACATATGGTTAGAATAGAAAATCTCAATTACACCTACCCTCGAAGCGATAGCCCGGCCCTCCGCGACGTGAACCTTGATATCCATGAAGGAGACGTCGTGCTCATAACCGGTCCGAGCGGGGCCGGAAAGACAACGCTCCTCAGGCTCATAAACGGTCTCATACCCCATTTCTTCGGGGGCACTTTCAAAGGGTCCGTTGTCGTCAAAGGATACGACACCAAAAGCCGCGACCCAGGCTTCTTTTCCACCTTCGTCGGTTACCTTTTCCAGAACCCTTCGGCCCATCTGATAGCACCAACCGTGAAGGAAGAGCTGGCATTCGGTCCCGAGAACCTCGGCGTGCCAGCACACGAGATCCTTGCCAGGATCGAGCGCACTTTGAAAGAGATGGGACTTGAGGGATGTGAGGGCAGGAACCCGCACTTCCTTTCTGGAGGGGAGCAACAGGCCGTGGCGCTGGCATCCGTTGTCGTAATGGAACCCAGAATCCTAGTGCTCGACGAGCCGACATCAAACCTCGATCCTCTCGGCACCGAACGGGTGATGGCACAGATTCAGAGGCTCGCAAGAGATGGCCGCAGAACGATCTTGATCGTTGAACATAAGTTGGAGGAAACGGCGCACCTGGCGGACAGACTGATCGTCTTGGACGACGGAGCTGTGTTGCTGGATGCACGGCCGAAGGACGCCTTGAACCAAGCTGAAGAACTGCTCGGTCACGGCGTCAGGATTCCGCAGGTGACGTTGCTCTTCCATCACCTCGTCAGGAAGAGGCTTGTCAACCTCGAGAGCCTTCCGCTAACCGTTGAGGAGGCCTATGAACTCTTGGCCGGAAAGCCAAGACGCGCGCCCAGAAAGCCACGCACCGAAGCTACCCAAGGTGGAAAGGAGATCGCCAGGGCCGTCGACCTCAGCTTCACCTACCCAGATGGCACCGAAGCGCTTAGCGACGTAAACCTCACGATTCGAGAGGGGGAGTTCGTAGGGCTGATAGGTCAGAATGCTTCCGGCAAGACGACCTTGGCGAGGCTTTTCAACGGCCTACTTAAGCCCACCAAGGGCAAGGTCTACGTTGACGGAGAGGATACCTCCGAGCACAGCACGGCATACCTTGCCACAAAAGTTGGCTACGTCTTCCAGAACCCCGATAGCCAGCTCTTTTGCAGGACCGTCGAGGAAGAGCTGACCTACGGGCCGAGGAACCTAAAGTTGGACAGGAAGGTCGTTGCGGAAAGGGTGAGAGAGGTCTCTGAAGCCATCGGCATAACCCACCTTCTCAGGAAAAACCCATTCCAGCTCAGCCAAGCGGAGAAGCAAAAGGTGGCGGTGGGCTCGGTCTTGACAATGAGGCCCAAGATCCTCATAGTCGACGAGCCCACAACCGGCCAGGACCATTTGTCAAGCCTCAGGATGATGGAGTTTTACCGCAAGCTGAACAGCCAGGGCGCGACCCTGGTCGTCATAACCCATGACATGAATCTTGCTGCCCAGTACGCCAGCAGGATCGTAGTGATGCAAAGCGGAAGGATTATCGCTGAAGGGCCGGCGAGGACGGTTTTCGCAAGATCCCAGATCCTGAGGGAGGCCCATCTCAAGCCCCCACAGGTTTCGGAGCTTTTTAACCGAGTCTTCAACGGTACTGTGGACTGGACGGTACTTACGGTCGAGGAGGCTTTGGAGGCCTTTGAGGAGGCGCTAGCCTGAAAGACAGGGGTGACCCCGGTGCAATGGCTGCCACTTAAGCCACCATGGAGTTGGCTCGCCGTAGCGGTCATCGTCGTGCTAACGATCTTGGTGGTCTACTATGGCAACTCCAGGTGGAGAGGAAGCGGGAAATAGCGCAGGATGGGCCAAGAATGGCGTTTGAATATTTCGAGGGCGATTCCCTCCTTCACAGGCTAGATCCAAGAGTCAAGATCGTACTCTACCTCACGTTCACGCTCTTCGCCATCGTCTACTCAGATCCGATCGTGTTGGGCGTCGTCTACCTGTTAGCGTTGGGGACCATAAAGGCGGCTGGAATACCCCTGAGGAAGATGGCGCCCGCACTCAAGGCGATTCTTCCGTTCCTAGTCGTCTACCCGCTCTTCAACATCTTTGGCTATAGGGGCGGGTTCGGGATGCAGTACTCGCTGGGGAGATTTCTTTTCTGGAACATATACCTCGAGGCACTGGTCTACAGCATCGGGGTGGAGCTGAAGGTTCTCATCATCGTAACCGTCCTCAACGTCGTGCTCTACGTTACCCCCATAAGTCGTCTGGTAGGCTCCCTCGCCAAGTGGAGGATGCCAGCTGATTTCATCGTCGCTCTTTCGATAGGGTTTAGCTATGTACCAGTTCTGATGAACGAGGTGAGGGAGACCCTGAACGCGCAAGAGGCGAGAGGGTTTAGCCACAGGTCAAGAAACCCGGTGAGGCTTCTGCTCAACTACATCCCCGTGATCATGCCATCGTTCATGAGCGCCTTCAGAAGAGCCCAGGACATAGCCCTGAGCATCGAGACTAGGGGATTCGGCTACAGCCTCGGCAAGAGAACCTCGATAACCCAAACGAAATTCGGTCGCGACGACTGGCCAGTCATGGCCACGCTTCTCGCTGCGATCGGAGTCGCCCTCGTCACCGGACAATGGGGGCTCGACCTGGGTGACTTCAGGTTCAGCTTGAACTTCTTCAGGATCTTGCTGCGCATGTAGGGAGTCGCAATGGGAGGAATCGTGCCGTGGAACAGAGAAGGAGACTCATAACATCTAGGCAGGTGGGCTTGGCCGCCGCTCTGGGAGGCCTTGCCTTTGCGTGGAGGGCCCTCGGCCTAAACATACCCTGGGTCCCGCCTTTCGTCGTCGACCTAGGCCATACCATAGTGCTCCTCGGGTCTTTTGCCGGAGGACCTTATGTCACAGCTGCAATTGCGATCCTGATAGGGATACCCTCGTGGGATACCTGGATAGACATGCTCGGCTACTTCATCACAGGGCTCGGGTTGTGTTTCCTCGCGAAGACGATCTGGAAGCATAGAAACAGCTTCGGCGGCCACCTTCTCATATGGCTCTACTCAGCAACTGCATCCTACATAGTGGCCCCTGCGTACTGGTTACTGATGTTCGACAACGTTCTCCACCTCATACCATTCAAAGCCACCCTCTTGGTCGTCTGGTCCCCAGCCGGCGACGCCCTCCCGTACACCCTGCTCAAAGCCATACCTCTGAGCATTGCCCTCGTATCAGCGCCCCACTATATGGAGCCAAGATGGAAATGGAGAGGCGGAGAGCAGGTGGTTTCGGAGGAAAGCAGGGTCGGATGGAGCAAGCAGGATGTGTTGGGGATTGCCCTTTACCTACTCATGATACTGGCGGCAGTGGGCGTGATTCTGATCAAATGGTAAGACGCCCGGCTCTTAGCGCCGACACCTCCACGCTGGATGGCACCGCCGAACCACCTTTCAACACCGGAAAGGTCGGCCCAAGCCTGATCTGTGGGCTGTGTCCATCCATAGACTCGCTAGGTGTGCTTGAGAAGAAGGTTCCCGGCTTTCTTGGACGCAGGGACGTTCACTGCCTCCAGTTCGCTTGCCTTTCCGGGGCAGCCTTTTCGGAGCTCTCCTGGGGAAGAGATAAATCCTGTGGCAACAACGAGGAGGTCGAATGATCGTAGGGATAGACATCGGAGGAAGCACCACGAAGGCGGTTGCCTATCGCAACGGGATGGTCGGGAAGACCTCCGTCACAACGACCGACCCCTATGCAGCGGCCGCAGGTGCACTGGCGAAACTCTTCATCGATATCGGTAAAGGCCTGAGCGATGTCCAACGTATAGCTGTTACTGGAGGAGGATCCCGCGCCATGGCACCCGACCTCCTCGGCCTTCCCGTGTGCAAGGTGGACGAGATGCGGGCCATCGGACTCGGGGGAATCGAGCTGACGGGAAAGAAGCAAGCTCTCGTGGTCAGCATGGGCACGGGGACGGCGATCCTCGCCGTCAGGGACGGAGGAAGACGGGTACAGCATGTCGCAGGTACCGCTGTCGGAGGCGGTACTTTGATGGGCCTTGCAAGATGCATTCTCAACAAGTACGAGATAGGCAGCCTCTGGAAGCTGGCCAAGGACGGAGATCTCAGGAAGGTTGACCTATCCGTCAAGGATATCGCTGGCGGGTCGGTGGGATTCCTTCCTGAGAATGCGACCGCGTCCAACTTCGGGAAGGTCACGGATGACGCCTCGGAGGCCGATTTCGCGCTCGGCGTCATCAACATGGTCGGACAAGTGATCGGAACCATTGCGTGCCTGGCCGCAAAGGCAAATGGCCTCGAGCAGGACGTTGTCCTGGTCGGCAAGGTTGCTGCGAACAAGGAGATCACCGACGTCATGCAGGGCGTGGGGGCGCTCTACGGAGTCAAGATGGTGGTTCCGCGGGACCCGGACTTCTGCACGGCCCTTGGCGCGGCCATGGCCGTCCTTAAGTAGATCGCTCGCTGGGCACCAGAGATTCGCAGTCACCGGTCGCCAGCACCAAACAGCCAAATAGCCTTTTATTTTGGCTGCAGTCACCGGGTCATGTGGCGGGCCTGGATCTGCTTGTCGTGGGCGACGCAATGGTGGACCTGACGGTGAAGCCACCTCCGAGCCGCAAGGGAGGCGCCTATCCATCCACGATCGTTGTTTCGCCGGGCGGCCTAGGCAATGTTGCGGCTGCCGCGGCTGATTGCGGGGCGCGGGTGGGCTTCGCCGGCAGGGTTGGAAAGGATGTCCTTGGCGAGATGTACATCCGGGACTTGCGCTCGAACGGCGTCCGCAGCTTCGTGCGCAGATCCCACCTTCCCACCGGGATCTGCATCAACTTCATCCACCCGGGCGGCGAGCGGACCATGTACACGACCCGCGGGGCAAACGACCTGCTCGTCTCGCGGGACGTCCCCGACTCCCTACTTCGCCTGACCAGAATGGTCTTCGTGTCGGGTTTCTCTATGGAGACTGCCAAATCTGCGACGGAGATCGAGAAGGTATGCAATAGGGCAAAGGCCCGGGGCAGCCAGGTAGCGGTCGGAGGAGGGGCGTTCAACATAATAACGAGGAGGCGGGAACGCTTCCGTCGAATGATATCCAGCAATGCTGACATTCTCGTGCTCAATCAAAAGGAGGCCCTCGCCCTCAGTGGCAAGACCGCTGTGAGGCCTGCACTGGACGCACTGCAAGCCCTCGTTGGGTTCCTCGTTGTCACTCTAGGTCGGCGTGGTAGCATACTTTGCCGCAATGGTTCTGTGACCCGCATTCCTGCTCCTCGGTCACCGGGAAGGGCCATTGATACGACGGGCGCCGGGGACGTTTTCGCGGGGACCCTTCTTGCGGGGCTTCTCCTAGGGAAGGGCGCCATCGAAAGCATAAGGCAGGCCCATATCCGGGCGGGCAAGAGCGTCGCCCACCTGGGGCCCAGGCCGCCCCGATGGCCGTCGGAACGCAGCATCAGACCCGTTTGCCCGCCAAACAGCACAACATGGCCGTTTTGAAAAGAATTGCGAGCTCTCTCGGCGTGGAAGTGTTGATCACAAGGCGCTCCAGCATTGGGGCCCCTGCGCTCCAGGCCCCCAGGAATTCCTTGCAAGAAACCAGGACCGGTCAGAAGGATTTGAAAGCAGTGATTAGCCGAAACAAGGCAGAAAACAACACCCTTTTCTTACTCTAACAGCCACCCAATTCCTATTGAAGCGGGTTGAGATCCGTCAGAAACGCATAGTGATAAGCGACATAAGGGACATGGAAGAGAGGGCTGCGTCCCCGGCCTTGGTGAAGGCGCTGGCGTCTCGCGTTCAGAGGGTGCTGAGGGAGCTGGGCCTCACCGCAATTGTTAGGGTCGGAAGGAATCCTGATATTCCGCACAGAAGGCCACGCAAAGCCCGGCATGGAGGCCAATTCTCAGCCAAGGCGCGCGTAGCCGCGCCACTCTCCCGGCCGACACAAGCCTCCGACACGGTCCTAAGACCCAGACCCGCCATGAGAACTGGGGCGGAGGAGACACGCCAATGATGGGCTCAGCGCATGTGGAGCGAAACGGCAGGTATGCCGTGACCGCCCTCATGGCTATCTTGGCTTTCGTGGTGATGGCCCGGCTTGTGATGCTGACCCTGGTGACCCCGGTCATCGCGATCATCCTCATCTGGATGATCGTCGTTCCGATCTCCTATAGGGCGCTGGCCGAAGAGCCGGCCCTACAGGGCCTACCGGAGCTGCCCGCGCCTCCGCCCGGACTCAACTGGCAGAAAGCGCTCCCGAGGAGGAAGAGACCTGCCAGGAACGCCCCGCGCCACGCACCTGTAAATCATATCAAGCGCGTCCTGAGCGAGCTTGGATACAGGTGCGCGCCCTCGCACGATTCAAAGGTATCCCTGATTGCCCGTTCCGCGGATGGCGCAAGCGTAGTTGTCAAGATATGCGAGGGGCAGGCCGGAGTGTTGGCATGCCAAGACGCGCTCAAAGCCATGCTTAAGGTTGGCGCCCACGAGGCGATCGTGTTTGCGCCAAACGGTCCCACCCCAACTGCGAGTCGCTTCCTTCGTCAGATCAGGTCGAGAAGAGGCGTGCGAATACGGATCTGGAGCGACGCCAATCTGGCAAGGCCCGCGCGGCGGTAGCGGGACAGGGATCTTGGGCGCAGGGAAAGAAAGAATAGGCACCTCGTATTAGGGCGGTTGCGGTCCGACGATGCTTTACGAGGTCCTTTCCGACACCTTCCGGAGAGTAGAGGAGACTTCCAAGCGGCTGGAGATGACAAGCTATCTCGTCGAGCTCCTCAAGAAAAGCCCCCCGGATGAGATCGACAAGGTCTGCTACCTCTCAACTGGCGAGCTCCATCCTCCCTATCTTGGCATCGAGCTCGGTGTTGCGGAGAAGCTCGCCATAAGGGCCATATCCGAAGCATCCGGCATAGACACAAGGGAAGTCGTGCAGAGTTACAAGGTCAGCGGCGACCTTGGAAAGACCGTGGAGGAGATCCTCAAGAACCGGCCCCAGAGAACGCTTTCCAACCAGAGACTCACCGTCGCGCGCGTCTACGATACCCTAGACCGGATTGCCAGGGCGTCCGGCAAGGGAACCCAGGAGACCAAGATCCGTCTGCTCAGCAGCATGGTTAACGATGCCACCCCACAGGAGGCAAAGTATATCGTCAGAACGGTCGTTGGAAAACTCAGGCTAGGGATAGCCGACATGACCCTTCTCGACGCCCTTTCGATCGCCTACGGGCAGGGAAAGCAATCAAGGCCCGACATAGAAAGGGCCTACAACCTCTCCTCCGACATCGGCTACGTCGCGCGGCTGCTCGCGGAGGGGGGCGTCGAGGCAGTGAGGAACTACAGGATAACGCTGGGCAGGCCCATCAAGCCCCAGATGGCCGAACGCCTCAAAACCCTCGATGAAATCATGGAGAAGCTTGGCGGCAGATGCGCGGCCGAGTATAAGTACGATGGCCTTCGCATGCAAGCCCATATCTCGCCGGACCAGATCCACATTTTCTCAAGGAGACAGGAGAACATAACCGGCCAGTTTCCCGACATCGTCGAAGGGCTGAAGAAGTCGATCAAGGCCGACACGGCCATTCTGGATGGAGAATGTGTGCCCGTGGACCCGAACACGGGCGAACTCATGCCCTTCCAAGTTGTCTCCCAGAGGAGGGGCAGGAAGTACGAGATCCAGAGGATGACCGAGGAGGTTCCGGTCGTCCTCTTCCTCTTCGACGCCCTCCTCGTGGACGGAGAGGACCTCACGAGGAAGGACTACCTGTCAAGAACGGCACGCCTTTCCGACATAGTCAAGGAGAGCGAAACGGTCCGGATCGCAACCCGGCTCATATCGGATAATCCGGCCGAGATCGAGGCCTTCTTCGAAAAGGCGATCAACGAGGGCACGGAAGGCCTCGTCTGCAAATCCGTTTCCCCCGAAAGCGCGTACGAGGCGGGCAAGAGAGGCTGGATGTGGATCAAGTGGAAGAGATCCTACCGATCCGAGATGGCCGACACCGTCGACCTGGTCGTCGTCGGGGCTTTCGCGGGCAGGGGTAGACGGGCAGGAACGTATGGTGCGCTACTCATGGCAGCCTACAACGACGAAGACGGCACTTTCGATACAACGTGCAAGCTGGGAAGCGGCTTCACCGACGAGGAGCTGTCGAGGTTGCCCAAGATGCTCGAGCCCTTCGTCACTCCCAGAAGGGATCCCAGGATAAACGCACTGCTCGAGCCCGACGTGTGGGTCTCCCCGCGCATCGTCCTAGAGGTAATAGGCGATGAGATAACGCTCTCGCCGGTCCACACCTGCGCCTTCAATTCGATTAGGAAGGGTAGTGGATTGGCGATAAGGTTCCCCAGGCTCGTCAAGCGGAGGGAGGATCGTGGCCCCGAGGACGCTACGACCGTGAAGGAGCTGACGGAACTCTACCGCATGCAGCTCAAGCAGATCGCTTGACCGTCCTTCCCAAATGCTGTCCCAAGGTCCATAGTTTCCTCCTTCAAACCGGCAGAGCGGGGCGCCGATCATGCAACGCTCAAGAACTCAACGAGCGGGGACCGCCGCGGAATGGAGCAAGAAATCTTCGGGGGCGCACCGGCCGCGAGCTAAGCCGCGCAGCTTGCCAGCGCTGCCGCCGTCCCGATCCCATTCTCTGACAGAAGCCATATGACGAAGGCAGTCAGGATGCCCACCAGGAGCATGCGCGCGCCGCTTATGGCGATGCTCTCTTGGGATATGTGCCCGAGATAGGCCCCCAGGAAGACCAGCGTGGCAAATACGAGGACCAGGGAGGCAGCTAGCGCTGATTCAAAGCCAAATAGGCCGAAATGACAGAGGATGAAGGGGATCACGGCCACGAAGGCGGTCAGCGCCGGCGACGCACCGTCGACGAAGGCAGCCCAGAACGAGACGAAACTCGAAGCTGTGTCCCACACCGTCTCGTCCAGTTGCGTCACCATCGCGCGCTCCAGTCTCTTTAGCTGGCGTGTCCTCTCGGCCCGCTCTGTCAAGTAAGTCCCAAAGAAGCCCGACATCCCCATGGCAAGGCTTGCACCCACACCAGCGCCGATCACGACCCGAGGCTCGCGGACGCGGAGGAAAGAGGTGCCCAGAACGATCCCGAGTATCGTGAGAGAGCCGTCGAACGCATTCATCACGAAGTATCTTCGAGCTATCTCATCGGCCTCGGTTATCCTCACGTACCTTCTAAACTGGCCTATTCTGTCCCCGATTCCTTTCCAAAGGACCATCTAGTGGTCTCTCCGCCCGCCGACGCGGGAACGCGCCGCTAGTGCACCCCTTCCTCCCTCTTCTCGACCGAGACCTCGTCGACGCTATGGACGCTCGCGCTGCACCCCTGGATCACGTCGAGCACGGCATCGTAGTCAACTCCAGGGCCTTCCACCGACAGGACGACTGTCTCCGTTTCCGCATCGACTTCCCGGAGCACCGTGTGAACCGACCTAACCCCAGCAAGTTCGGCGAGAAGCTTGCTCAGTTCAAGAATGCTGGGCTGGTGAGGCTTAAGTACGTCCAACACGACCTTCGTGACCCGGACGACTTGCGCTCCGGCCTTAGGCAACTTGCATCCACCTACGGGATCGCCGGACCCCTTTCCCTGATAAATCTTAGGTAGGCTCGATCACCGTTCTTGAAGGGAGACCAAACGCCCTCGCACCCATGCCGATCGGCTTCCAACTCTTGCCTCTCGCATCCAGATCCGAAGTTAACAGGGCCCCCGGAGACGAGCACCGAGGCACACCGGTGGCTTCGCTGGTCTTTAGGCTGGTCCGCCGCTCGCATTCACGGTGGCATGGATAGCCCCACATCTCGGTCGCCCCAACTAGATTAGACCGGGCCGAGCGGAGGACCGATCTGGAGCCTCAAACGGCAAACCTCGTCGCGATGAAGACGGAGAAGTCTCCAGCAGGGTCCTCATCCGCGAAGACCGGATGAGATCTCCCATGCGTTCCGCTTAACCTCCCGATCGTGTCACCTGCGCGAAGTGGCTCGCAGGTCTGCAGGAATCTAGAAGAGCCAACCGGCCGCGAGCGCCGAGAAGGCCCCGAGCCGAGATTCCGATTAGCTGCCTTCGAACCCTAGATCGGAAGCTGATCGAAGGTGTAGACGCCCATCTTCAGTTCTCGGCGGAAGCTCTCGCCCAGGGCCGTCCTGCCCTTTGTCCCCTGGAGGATGTGCCTCGCGTTCTCCATGATCTCCTCGACCGATCTTCCCAGCTCGTAGGGATCGTCCTTGACTTCCTCGAAGTTCGGAACCAAGGACCTGAAGACGCTCTCGGGAGCGATGCTTCTCCAGGATTCGAGTCCGAAGATCACCTGGAACCGCAAAGCATCTTCCGCCTTCCTCTTGGTCGCGTAGTAGCCGGAGATATCCACAACACAATCAGGATTCTCGAAGGTGGGGTAGTAGATGGCCTTGACGGAGTGAGGCTTCAGGCCCTCTTCGATCTGCTCGGGTGCGAACGCCGCCCGGCTGGCATGCGACACGGCATCCCTGAAGATCTCGTAGGTGGCAAGCTTATCCGGGTCGCCTGGGGACCAGACATCGTTCGGATCGCACATGATGACTATCTCGGGCTTGCGCTCTCGGATGATGCGCACAACCTTCTTCTTTTCCTCAATCGTGGGCCAAACGTTGCCGCGCGGCAGGTCCAAGAAGTAGAGATCCACGTCCAAGATGGTCGCAGCTTCCTTGACCTCTTCCTTCTGATCATCCTCATACTCCATGGCGACGACCGCGCCCGACCAACCGCCCGCCCTCTTGTGTTTCATCAGGGTTCCGCCGACGCGGACGAACTCGGCGGCGTAGGTGGCTAGACAAAGTATGTTCGAGGCCATCTCGATCGATCATACCGGATGCGATCTCCATAAAAATCCCATCCTCCGGCCAACCGCCAAGCATGTTTCTTTCCCAACCCGGGCACATCCCAGGTGCACGAAACAGGTATAAGACCTGCCGAAGACGTTGCCCAGCTGCACTTCCTGAGGCGATGCAATTGAGGATCGGTTTCATAGGCCTCGGCATCATGGGGACGCCCATGTCGCTGAATCTTCTGAAGGCTGGGCATTCGCTGACCGTCTACAACCGAACGAGGGCAAAGTGCAAACCCCTACAGGACGCCGGGGCAAAGATTGCCGGAAACCCCGCACAGGTCGCCGCGTCAACGGACGTCATCATAACCATGGTGACCGATACGCCGGACGTCGAGCAAGTGCTCTTCGGCCCCGAAGGGGTGGCCAAGGCCATTTGCCCGGGAAAGACAGTGATCGACATGAGCACGATCTCGCCCGACAAGACCGAGAAGTTCGCGTCCCGAATCGCTGGCCTAGGAGCCGAGATGTTGGACGCCCCGGTTAGCGGAGGTCAGAAAGGCGCGGTGGAAGGAACGCTGACAATAATGGTCGGTGGAAGGAAGGAAGTGTTCAACAGATGCATGCCGATCTTCCGGGCTCTAGGCAAGAACATATTCTACGTCGGACCCCACGGGTACGGACAGAGGATGAAGCTCGTCAATCAGGTCATCTGCGGTCTCAACATACTAGCCGTCGTGGAAGGGCTGAGATTTGCGAAGGCAGCTGGACTGGACATGAAGACCACGCTCGACGTTGTCTCAACGGGCGCCGCAGCTTCCTGGATGCTTTCCAACCTGGGGAGAGCCATATTGGCGGATGATTTCTCGCCCGGCTTCAGGATCGCCCTGCAATGCAAGGACTTGAGGCTGGCCAGGGAGTCCATGCTGCGCCTGGGGATGAGGGCACCTGGAACAGAACTCACGCACTCGCTCTTCGAAGAAGCCGTAAGGAAGGGCCTCGGCGATCTCGGGACGCAGGGGCTCATCAAGCTATTCGAAGCCGGATAGAAACGGAAGCTCCGTCGACCAAGTCACGAATACTCTGACGCGCTCCGCCATGCAGACCTTTCTTCCTGCGTGACCGATGCAAAACACAGTTTTCAACCGAATGCGGAATCCGCGGGGCGGGAAACAACTTGACAAAACCCAAACTGCACATGGTCGGGAACGCGCACATCGATCCAGTCTGGCTGTGGCGATGGCAGGACGGATTGGAGGTGGTCTTGTCGACCTGCCGAGATGCCGTCGCCCTTCTCAAGAGATATCCCTGCTACGTCTTCTCGAGGAGTTCGGCCGGAGCCTACAAATGGCTGGAACAGACGGATCCTCAGACGTTCGAGGAGATACGGAGGCTCGTTACTGAGGAAAGATGGAATATTGTGAACGGGTGGTGGGAGCAGCCGGACTGCAACATCCCTTGCGGCGAGTCTCTGATCCGCCAGGGTCTCTACGGACAGCTCTACTTCCTGGAGAAGTTCGGCAAGGCGGCGAGGGTCGGCTACAACGTGGACACGTTCGGCCACTGCGGTACGTTGCCCCAGATACTGAGAAAGTGTGGCCTCGAGTACTACGTCTTCAGCAGGCCGGGCCGCCATGAGAAGACCCTCCCGAACGATCTTTTCCGGTGGATGGGGCCCGACGGTAGCCAGGTCCTTGCATGCCGAATCGAGGGATACGCAACGGGAAACGTCGAAGGCCTCGAAAGAAGGATCGAAAGGGCCCTTGCGCGATGCCGCGAGACCGGCATGGACTGGATGGCCTTCTACGGCAGAGGCGATCACGGCGGAGGGCCGACCGAGGAGATGATACTCAAGATACAGGAGCTGTCCGCAAAGGTCCAAGACGTTGACATAGTCTTCAGCACCCCCGACTCATTTTTCGAATCGGTCAAGGGGCGAGCGCCCGACCTGCCTGTTGTGAAGGACGAACTGCAGCATCACTCGCGGGGATGCTATACGGTTGTATCGGAGATCAAGGCAAGGAACAGGAAGCTCGAGACCTCCCTGCTGAACGCGGAGAAGTTCTGCTCAATGGCCAGCATGCTCTTTGGCGTCCAGTACCCGCGTAGCAACTTGAGACAATCATGGGAGACCCTCCTCTTCAACCAGTTCCACGACGTATTGGCTGGCACCTCGATCAAGCCCGCCTACATGGACGCCTTCAGGGCACTCGATGTTGCTGAGGGCGTTGCCGGTTCGGCGAGGGACTTGGCCCTCGCAGCCTTCTCCGCCAGGGTAAGAACCGTTGGGAAAGAGGGCCAACAGCTTCTCGTGTTCAACCCCGCCTACTGCGAGAGGGAGGATCCCGTGGAGTTCCAGGCCGTCTTGCCGCCGGGAGGCGATCTAGTTGCCTTGGACGAGAAGGGAGGGAAACACCCCATCCAGATCCTGTCCTCAGAAAAGGTTGATGGGAACCGGCTGGTATCCGGCGTCTTTGTGGCTAGGCTGCCGGCCTTGGGCTACAGGGTATTCTGGATAACCCAAGGCAAGGGCCCGGCCGCCTCCGACCTCCAAGCGTCCTCGAACGGGGTGGAGAACACGTTCGTGAGGATTTCGGTCGACCCGAAGTCCGGGTTCATCGCAAGCATATTCGATAAGAGAATGGGAGCGGAGCTGCTCGCCTCGCCTAGTAGGTTCGTGGTCATCCGGGACGAAAGCGATACCTGGAGCCACGACGTCGCATCCTTCAGGGATGAGATAGGAACATTCGATCTGGAAAGGCCCCCTATCGTAAGGGCTGGGCCCGTCAGGGCATCCCTCACGATATTCGGCAGGCATGGCAGGTCCAAGGTGATCCAGACCTACATCGTCCACGCGGGAATTCCGCTCGTTGAATGCAGGATCGACCTGGACTGGCACGAGAAACACAAGATGCTCAAGCTATCCTTCCCGGTCGCGGTGCAGAGCCCAACGGCAACCTACGAGATTCCGTATGGAATCATGAGGCGCGCCACCACCGGCGAAGAGGAGCCCGGCCAAAGGTGGCTCGATGTCTCGGGGAGGTCCGACGACGGGTCAAGACTGGGCCTTCTCTTGATCAACGACTGCAAGTACGGCTTCGACGTTCTGGGGTCGGAGATGAGGATCAGCCTCGTGAGAAGTCCCATCTACGCCTTCCATGCGCCGCGCAAGGTCGAGCCGGGCAAGAGATACCTCTACACGGATCAAGGCAGACAAAGCATCAAGCTCGGCCTGCTCGCCCACGCTGGTTTTCAGCCGCACGTGTCCTTCGCGTACGCCGAAAGGCTGAACAATCCGCCGATCATTCCGTTCTCGAATGCCCACGACGGACCTCTGCCCTCGACCTCCAGCCTCCTAAAAGTCAGCCCTCGCAACGTCGTGCTGGGAGCTTTGAAGATGGGCGAACGCGACGAGAGCGTGGTCCTGCGCCTCTTCGAATCGGCAGGGAGGAGAACGAAGTCGAAGGTGAGATTCCCCCTCTGGGGACTGGAGTTTTCATTCCCCCTTGCCCCATGGGAGATAAAGACCGTCAAGATCTCGAAAGCGGGCCGGGCAACGGAGACCAATATGTTGGAGATGCCACCAGCCAGCGGATCCTAGGCCGCCCGAACCAAGTCAGCGGGGGTCCCCGTCCTTTTTCGACGTCTCCGACCAGGACAACACATTTCCAGACTCTGGGTAGCCGCACGACCGAGGCGGAATCTTGAATCCCAGCGCCGCAATGCAAAGGATATCCCAGAACCTTATCATGTTCAGGGACACTTGCAACGTCTACGTTGTCAAGGATGGAAGCCGCGCGCTCCTGGTCGACTTCGGATCGGGCCGCATCCTGAAGGCTTTGGAGTTGTTGGGCGTGAGGAATCTGGACTGGGTCCTCCACACCCACCACCATCGGGATCAGTGCCAGGGCGACCCGCTCCTGCCCAAGGGAACCAAGATCGCGGTGCCCTACCACGAGAGGCCTCTTTTCGAGGACGCCGAGAACTTCTGGAGGAACAAGCAGATATTCGACAGCTACAACGACCAGTCGACCTATTTCACCCTGACCCGGAACGTCAGGGTAGACCGATCGCTTGAGGACTACGACTTCTTCGAGTGGCGCTCGTACCGATTCCTCATCCTCCCTGCGCTTGGACACACCCATGGATCCATCGTTCTTATGACGGAGTTGGACGGAAGGAAGCTGGCGTTCACCGGCGATCTGATCTACGCGCCCGGGAAGGTCTGGAATCTGATCGATCTCCAGCACTCATACGGCGGTGCGGAGGGAATAGACCTGAACCTGTTCTCGCTACGCGACCTAAAGAGGATGCAGCCCGACATCGTCCTGCCCTCACACGGGGATCCCATGGACAACCCGGACGAGGCGATTTCCAAGACCATGGAGAATCTGAGACGTTACCACCTTTACCTCACCGGACAGCCTCCCACGATCGACCGCACCTTCAAGAGGCTCAGCCCCCACCTCCTCGTTGCGCCCCACGCCTGCTGCACGTTCTACGTTCTGCTGAGCGACTCGGGGAAGGCGATGCTGATCGACTACGGAGCTGCGAGCGGCAACCACTTCTACGCCCATCTGCGGCAGTTCGAGTCTTGGGAGAAGCAGAGGTTCGTCGAGCACTCGATCCATGAGCTGAAGACCGATTGGGGGGTGAAGTCGGTGGAGGTCGTGATCCCAACCCACTACCACGACGACCACACGTGCGGCATCCCGCATCTACAGAGGCACCACGGGGTCAAGCTTTGGGCTCTTGACCTGATGGCGAACATCTTGGAGAACCCTCAAGAATACAACGTCCCCTGCCTCCTGCCGTATCCCATGAAGGTCGACCGCCGGATCGCAGATGGCGAAACGGTCAAGTGGGAAGAGTACGAACTCAAGGTCGTGCACTTCCCGGGCCAAACCGAGTTCCACATGGCCATGGCTGTCACGGTGGACGGTCAGAGGGTTGCGTTTGTCGGGGACAGCATATGGGACGCTGGAGCGGCGCTGGCCCAGCCCATCATCCACCGCAACGTCGTCACGGCCGCGAGGCATATGAAATGTGCGGAGAAACTGGAGCAGCTCCAACCCGTCGTCCTGGCTGGCGGACACGGCAGCTGGATCCCCGTCGACCGAGAGAAGATCCGTACACTGGCCGTGAGAGCGCAATCCACGCGAGAAATGTTCCAAATCCTCCTGCCAGATCCCCCCGAGATCGGCGTCAACCCGCGCTGGATCGCGATCGTTCCATATCAGCTAACGGCAAGGAGAGGTGGCACCGCCCGCGTGTGCGTAGAGGTCCAAAACTACTGGGCCCGCAGCGTGGTCGCGAAGGCAAGCCTCGCCCTGCCCCCGGGCTGGACCTCGACCCCGAGGACCGCGTCAGTTCGGATCGACCCCGGGGCCCGATCCAGCATGGGGTTCAGGCTAAAGGTCGGCAAGTCAAGGAACGACAGGGTAGCGATAGCCGCCGACGTAACGATAGACTCAGTTCACCTTGGACAGATCGCGGAAGCTGTGGTGAGTCTCACCTAACACACCGTCCGCCATCACAAGCTGCCGGCTGAACAACGCCGCTAAAGGCCCAGGGGCGCAGGGCGCAGGCAAACCTTTATGTCCCGACAGCCCGTAGGCCGGCGCATGAACCGACGGGAGAGAGTCTTGAGGGCGGTCGAACTGAGGCGGCCCGATCGCTGCCCGATCGTCCACTCCATCCTGCCCGCCGCTTTGCTCAGACACGGCCAGGCGTTGGTCGATCTCCTCGCCAAGTATCCCAATGACTTCGGATCATCGGAGCACTCGATCCCAAGGATAGAGGAGCTCCCGCCCGACTACAGGGCTGGAAGGAACCAGGACAGCTGGGGCACGGTCTGGCAATCAGCCACGGACGGCATACACGGACAGGTCGCTGACTATCCAATACATACCTGGGAGGAGGCCGAGGAGTATGAGTTCCCGCCCCTGCCGAGCGACGAGGAAATCGCCAAGAGGAAGGCAAGCGTTGCCGAGGCCAAGAAAGACCTCTTCGTGATGAACGGCTTCAACCCGGGCAACTACTTCGAGCGCCTGCAATGGCTTTTGGGGTTTAGAACGGTCCTCTCCTGCCTCGTCCGGCAACCTTCCCAGTTCGTCCGCTTCGCTGACAGGTTACTTGATTATTGCCTCGAATCCATCGGAAGAACCCTCGAGGCAAAGCCTGACTGCGTGACGTTTGCCGACGACTGGGGGGCCCAGGATCGCCTCCTCATCAAGCCCGATATCTGGCGCAGCTTCTTCAAGCCCCGCTACAAGAAGATGTTCGACCTCGTTCACGAAAGCGGGGCTTTCGTCCAGCTGCACTCGGACGGGTACATCGTGGACATACTCGACGACCTGTACGAGATCGGGGTGGACATCCTCAACCCGCAGTTCTCCTGCCACGACCTCGATGACTTTGCCTCGAGGACGAGGGGCAGGTTCTGCATTAACTCGGACGTCGACAGGCAATACATACTCCCGCATGCATCCCCACGCGAGGTGGCGTCGCACATCCGTTATCTGATCCGGATATTCGGGCAGGAAAACGAGGGCGGGCTCTTCGGCAGAGGTGAGCTGAACATGGATGTGCCGTTGGAGAACGTGAAGGCGATGTTTGATTCGTTCGTCAGATTCGGCAAGTACACATGGAGATGAAGTGGGTCTTTTCAGTAGGTCCATCTTCGGAGGGGAGGAGTCGAACACGCAGATCCGCATCGCTTGGAAGCTGGGCCCGGAGTTCCCCGACCTCGTCAAGGGAGGCGCCATGGGGACGGTCGATGGAATGGTCGTGCATGCCGCGGGGATGACCTATCCTTGGAGGGAGAACGAAACCGGCTGGTGGCTTGACCCCGCAGAGCCGGAGTGGCAACCCCTCCCGCCGCTGCGGACGGGAAGGGCCTACACCATTGGTGCATCGGACCAGGACTCCCTGTTCGTGGTGGGCGGACGACGGGGTTGGCTGCCCCGCAGAGACGCCTTCAGGCTGGTTCGGGCGGCACAGGGATGGGAGTGGCAGAACCTGCCGGAACTCCGGTACCCGAGGGGTGCCCCGGCCCTCGCCCTGTCGGGGTCGCGACTCTACGCGATCGGAGGGGGCAGCTGGGGGACTGGGACCTTCCTCGCGGACGACGTCCCCGGGGATGAGGTGCTCGACCTGGAGAGGCTTAAAGACGGCTGGAAAGAGATCCCGAAGTGTCCTGGCAGGAGACGATCCAACTGCTGTGCCGCGGCCTTGGGCAGCAAGGTGTACGTGTTCGGCGGCGTGTACGCTTGGAAGGAGCGGGAGGTGCAGAAGGTCATTCGGCTTGATGATGCGTGGCTTTTCGACGCGGAATCTGGCGACTGGATGGAGATAGCCCCCCTTCCGTGCAATGGGCTGAGCGGGGCCGCTGCACTTCCGCTCGACGACCGGCACATAATCATCGTTGGCGGAGCGATGCCGACCTCTAAGAACGGAGGGGACGCTGTCCTGACCTACAGGGAGGATCCCAAGCGCGGGGTCAGGGTGGGCTGGTATAACGAGAACGTGATCGTCTACGATGCGCGGAAGGACCGCTATCAGACGGCCGACGGGCGACTTCCGATGGGCACACACGACATAAGAGCAGCGATCCTGGAACGTACCGTCTACACGGTGGGCGGCGAGAACCTCGACCCCTCAACGAGCAACACCTGCTCCGCGGTGCAGGTCGGAGCCTTGGAGGTCAGACCTTGATGCGGGCGATGCAGGGTTACGGCAAGCTTCCCATCAGCTACACCACCGACGTGGTGGTCGTGGGGGCGGGCGTATCGGGGGTTGCCGCTGCAGTGGCGTCATCCAGGGCCGGGGCAAGGACGCTTCTCGTCGAGAGATGTGCCTTTCCAGGCGGCACTTCCACCTCAGGCTTAATGTCCACGATCACCAACTTCTACGTCACCCGCCGCAATCAACAGGTCGTCCGCGGGATAGCCCAAGAGGTGCTCGACCGCCTTGCCGCCAAAGGCGGAGCACCCAGGGGACCCTTCACGAGGGAGATCCCACAGATACCGAACGATCCGGAGAAGATGAAGCTCATTTTGATAGAGATGCTTGAGGATGCCGGGGTGAAGGTCCTATACCGCTCCTCGGTGTGCGGCGCCAGAGTTGCAAGGCGTAGCCTTCGGGCAGCCGTGGTGCAGAACAAGGCCGGCCACTCCGCCGTTCGGGCGAAGGTTTTCGTGGACGCCACTGGAGATGCTGACCTGGCGTTTATGGCCGGCGCCGAGGTGGAGGCGGTTCCCGCGAACGGAAGCCTTGAGCTGAGGATGGGCAACGTCGACTTGGACCGGGTTGTGGAGTATTTCCTGCGTAGCCCGTCAGAGTACGATGAGTACGGTGATGTGGAGACCAACCTTGCCGACTTCGAGCGGAACTGGAAGGAGAGAGGGATCATCCACGTCCCGCACGGAAATGGCCGAAGGATGTCCGTCGTGCAGAAGGCGATCGCCGAAGGCCGCTATCCGAGGGAACTCGGGCTGGTACACGGCTTAGATGCCTTCGGCATGTACGGTTTGAGGGGAACGGGAACCCTGATAGTGAACACCGGATTTGTGAACGGGAATCTACTGGACCCGTTCTTCCTATCCGAGGCGGAGTCCGACGCGCGCAAGGCCGCGTCCGTCGCAGCTCGGTTCCTGATCGAGAACATGCCGGGATTTGAGAATGCGTACCTAGCCGAGACCGCGCCCGAGCTGGGAATCAGGGTCACGCGCAGGATAAGGGGCCGTCACACCCTCACCCAGGCAGAGCGTGAGGGCTTCCACCGCTTTCCGGATGTGGTCGCCGTGGCAACGGAGAGGAAGATCGGGGGCCCAAGGTACGAAGGGGCCTTTGACGTGCCTTACGGCATCTTGCTTCCCCTAGGGGTCGAGGACCTGCTCGTCGCAAGCGGCAAGGCCGTCTCGACGGATCCGCCGGCGGCAATAAGGGGGCAGGTCGCCTGCATGCAGTTGGGCCAAGCTTGCGGGGTCGCGGCGGCGGTGTGCGTCAGATCGGCAGCCCATCCGTCCGAAGTCTCGGTGCGAGATGTCCAAACGGAACTCCTAAGGCAGGGAGTGTACCTGGGGGACCAGAAAAGGCTGGAGGAACTTGGCCTGTCCTAGGGCGAACTGGAGCACTTGAGGTTTCCGCAAGGAGAAATCCCACTAGGAGTTGACCATATTTTTCGGCGTGCCGACAGCCCCTCTCGATGAACCGGGCTGCGTGGGCGGGCATGGCGCTGGCCCTGGTCGTGCTTTGCCCCCCTGTCCTTGCGCTAGATGCCGAGGAAGCCGCGTTCCTGGACATAATCAACCAGTACCGGCTGGCAAACGGCGTTCCCCCGCTGGCACTGTCCCCAACGCTCACCCAAGCATCCGAACTTCACAGCCAAGACATGGCCGACCACGACTACTTCTCCCACTACAGCCTGGACGGAAGATCGCCGTACGACAGGATGGTCCAGGCAGGGTACAACTACGCGACGTGGATGGGTGAGAACATAGCTGCAGGGTTCGTCACGGCCGCTCAGGTCTTCCAGGGCTGGAAGAACTCCCCCGGCCACGATGCCAACATGCTGCGGCCGAATTTCGTGGTGATCGGCATCGGGAGGGCGTACAATGCCTCATCCCACTATGGCTGGTACTGGACCACCGATTTCGGCGGATACGACGATTCCGGGGCTCCCCCGGCACCGATCGTTACCTCGCCAACCCATCCGAGCCGAGACCTCTGGTACGCCAACCACTCCCCAGTATTCGAGTGGGAAGGCGTCCCCGATGCCGAGGGGTATAGCTTCCTGATCGACCACTCACCATACACCACCCCGGATAGTTCGATCGATTCGAATACCACTAGCGCGACCTATTCCAACCTCCAAGATGGAACATGGTACTTCCACGTCAGGGCGAAGACGCCGACTGGGTGGGGCCAGGCGAGCCACTACCGCATCAACGTGGATTGCACCCCGCCGGAGCCTCCAGCCATCGCGTCCAGCACACACCCAGACCAAGACGCCCAATATCCCAACGATGACCCGTCCTTCAGCTGGTCACCCTTGCCCGACACCTCCGGCATCTCTGGCTACAGTTACCTTCTGGACCGAGAAGCCCTGACGACGCCGGACGAGGTCCTAGATACTTATTCCACCTACAAATCCTACCATGACCTCCAAGAGGGACTTTGGTATTTTCACGTTCGCTGCGTGGATCGCGCCGGCAACTGGGGTCCGGCCTCCCACTTCAGGATAGCCGTACGGTTCTTGCCTTCCGCGGACTTCGAGGCCGCGCCCAGAAACGGGTACGAGCCGCTCTCCGTCGCGTTCACCGACCTTTCGCTCTCCAGAACCGGGATCACCAACTGGTCATGGGACTTCGGCGACGGCTGCACCAGCCGGGAGAACAATCCCGTCCATCTCTACCTTCGCGAGGGCGTCTATTCGGTCTCGCTTGAGGTCTGGGAATCTGACGGGGACCACGACCGCATCTCGAAAACCGACTACATCCGCGTAGCCACCCCTGCGCCGGACGACTTTTTGGTCGCATCTGTCGCCAAAGACTGGGAGCCAATCATAGGGTCGAGCCTCTTCGGAGCTTTTGCCCTCGAGGACTCCTACGTATCCCCGGATCAGCCTGCAGTCAACCACGGGCACGAACCGCTGCTCTTGTGCGACTCCCAAGGCAGCTCCATATACCTGGCGATGGATCTGTCCGCAATCCCCACCGGTGCGACCATCCTCGACGCGGGGCTAAGCCTCTACTTCCAATCTGGCATCGGACTCGTGGACCCGCACGTTAGGGTTTCCTACATCGAGGACGACTCCTGGACGGAGGCGGAGATCTGCTGGGACAATGCACCCTTGCATCCTGACATGGATTGTGAGAGCAAGGAGTTCCTTGCCTTCCCGGGCATGTACGCGAGATTCAACGTATCCTGGGCTGTGAGGACCGCGCTGCCGAGACGACGGATCAGCCTGCGGATCTCCGTGTGTTCGGGAAATGGAACCCTGCTATTTGCGTCGGGGGAGTCGGACCAGATCGAAGCTCGTCCTCTGATCGTCGTTCGATACACGACGGGCGATCTTCACCGGGTCTCGTTTTCGTCGGTTGGCCCGGGAGGCGTGGTCCGCAACCTTGGCCGCGTCTCGATAGGCGGCATTATCTGCAGCCTCCCGTCGAACGCGTCCGTCATCGCAGGTTCCTATCCCCTGGCCTACCTCCCCGGATGGGATTTCGAGATGTGGCAGGCCGAGGGAGCACTGTCGGTCTCCAATCCATTTGCCAACGCCACCATCCTGACTGTCTGGGGGCCCGGCGTCGTCGTCGCCAAAGGGAACTCCACGAAGGCGACCTATGCTTATGACGACGGCACGTGCGAGTTTGCCCTCGGCGCGTCCCGAGGCCAGCTGCTTGCAGTGGAGTTTTCGCCACCCATCACGGGCCGGCTCGCCGGCATACGCCTGTTCTTCGAGGATATCTCGGATGCAGGGAACAACAACGCCCTCGTACGCATCCTGCGCCGGGACGGCAACGACCTAGTTCCCCCAATTCCGATCGACCCCAAGAACGACGGCTGGCTGGTGATCGAGCTCGATGACCCCGTGGACCTTGCCGGGGACTTCCTCGTAGCCCTGCAACATATTGAGGATGGTTGGCCCAGGATAGGGGTGGATACAAGCAGTTCTGCAGCGAGCCTCCTTCGACAAGGGGCCGGGTGGCAGGACTATGATTCGAACCTGATGATCAGGTGCGAGTTGGACCACCTTCCCTCCCTCAAGCTGGCTGCGCGACTTTCTTTGGAGTTCGCTCCACCGACGCCGCGCGCAGGTGAAGTTGTCACCGTATCGGGCAGATTGGAACCGGAAACGCCGCAGGCATACGTTACCATCACCCTCGAGCCCCCGGGCCGCACCCGCATCAACCATACGATTCCCCTCACTAGCCTCGGCGAGTTTTCTTTCGACTACGTCCCGCCCTGGGCCGGGCTCTGGCACGTGCGTGCCTTTTGGGAGGGAGATTCGAACTCCTCCCCCGCAAACGAGACCATACAGATACCCGTCGAGAGGGGCTCCGTCCACATCACCTGCATCGTTGAGCCTGACCTTAGCAACTATGGCGAACCGATCAGAGTCAGTGGCGAAGTCGGCCCGGTCGCCGTTCCGTTCGCCGTTGAACAAAGAGTGTCGGGAGGCCCGTGGCTGTCTTTGGCACAACCTGACTGCCCATCCGAGCTGGCCTACGAGTTGTGGTTCGTCCCTCCCGAAGCCGGGAACTACGAGTTCCGAGCATCATGGCCGGGGAACGAGGACTTCCTGGGATTCGAAACGCCCCCGGCCCGGCTCCAGGTCCTGAAGGCGAACTCGTCGATCACGTGCATGTTGGACGCCACATCTACGGCCTACGGTTCGCAGGTACAGATCTTTGGAACCATTTCCCCGGGTTGTTCCGCGTCGGTGAAGATCAGATACATCCAGGGGGCGGAATGGCACGATATAGGCATAGCCGCGGCCGATCAAGACGGAAGTTTCCGCTACACATGGACCGTCGATGCAGTGGGGTCGTTGTTCGTTGCATCGCTTTGGGAAGGCGACCACAACCACAACGGTGCCATGAGCGAGTTGATCTACCTGTCGTCAAGCAGGGCCCGCGCCACCCTGTACTGTCTGGTCGAGCCTTCGGTTGTCGCAATCAATGAGTCGATCACGATCCAAGGAAAGATCCATCCACCGCATGAAACCGCTATTGAGATCGGCATCGAGTCGCCGAAAGGATCGATCGATCGAGCCCAGGCGTATCCTGGCCCGTCAGGTGAGTTCGCCGTGCGTTTCACGCCTCAGAAAGCGGGGGCGTGGAAGGTCATCGCCGAATCGCACGGCAGCCCTTGCTTTGAGCCTTCCAGATACACAGCCGAGTTCTCCGTCGAGAGGACGCGCGTGGACCTCGAATGCTGTGTTTCGCCTTCCGCACTGGCATTCGGTGACCGGGTCCAGATAGCGGGTTCCTGCTCAAGCGCCGGAGGTCAGATCCTTCTGCAGTATGCGTATGCCGGCGGCGATTGGACGGACCTGGACTGGGTCGACTGCTCCCCAGACCGCGGATACGAATGCTCGTGGCTGCCGCCGCACGCTGGACACTACCGGTTTAGAGCCGTCCGGATGGGCGACGAGCGGTTCCAGGGATCCGAATCGCAGACCGTCGAGGCGTACGTGTCCAAGGGAGCCTCCTCGATCTCTTTGACATTCGATGGGGCGCCAGTTGTCTACGGAAGCTGTGTGACGATCTCGGGCGAGATATGGCCTCCGCTTGCCACGCAGGTCGTCTTGGAGCGTTTCGACTCCGGTGGGTGGAACCAGGTCACGATCGTGCCATCCGCGCCGGATGGGCACTATGGCTATAGCATGCAAGTCGACTTCGTCGGAGAGGCAAGCATACGATCCAGTTGGCGGGGCAACGACGATTGGCTCGGAGCATCGAGCGAGGTCTTGACCATCAAGTCCGAACAAGCAGATATCTCACTTTCCTGCCATGCGCAGCCGCCCTACGTTGAGCCCGACCAACCTGTGGCAATCCACGGCGAGGTTCGACCGCCCATGTCGATTCCGATAGTCGTCGATGCAATCAGTTCCGAGGGGTCGGAGTTCAGGTACCACGTAATTTCAGATCCTGCGGGGCGCTACGCCATAAACGTGACCCTTTCCAAGGCCGGTGCTTGGCATGTGGTGGCGGCCTGTAATGGCACCGAGGTGTACCGAGGCTACGTTACCCCTGGGACATGGATTCTCGTTGTGGAAGATGTTGCCGAGGCTCTGCCTGCCTGCCTTCTCTTACTACTCGGGGCCTTTCTAGCGGTGAGGGCCTTCGGCATGTGCCCTTCACAGGTTCCTAGCCTTCGAATCCTCCTTTTCTCCCCAAATGCACACAGTTTGAGCGAACTATGAGTCCCACTTTCCCGCTCGCCGACCAGGTCCCACGCCTCCGCCAACGAACGTCTTGTGGCAGCAAACGATGATGCTTGACCGCCGCCTCAGCATGAGATGGGTCCCAGATGCAGGCATGGGTCCCAGATGCAGGCCGGGGTGCCCAGCTCATTCCTGGGGGTTGACTATGACCTTGAGGGATTCACCGGCCGCAGCCACGAGCTCGAAACCCTTCTGGGTCTGTTCCAGCGGCAATCTGTGGGTAACCATTTCCCGCACGTTGACGCGCCGCTGCCTTATGAGCTCTATCGCCCTCGCTATGTCGCTCGGCGCGGCCGCGTACGATGTCTTCAACGAAATTTCGTCCCGCCAGAACTGGCTCATGGGAACCGCCACATCCGTTCCGGGCGGAGGGACGGCAAAGAACATGACGGTTCCCCCACGGTCGACCGACGACAATGCCTGCTGGATCGCGGCCGGTGCGCCGGTGCAGACTATGACCACGTCGGCAAGTCGACCATCGTTTGCGCGTCTCACCTCGTCCGGCACGTCCTTGGCAGCCTGAATCGAAACGTCGGCCCCGAATCTCTGAGCGGCGGTCAGCCGATACTCGCTAATGTCCGTTGCCATTATACGACCGGCGGAGAGGCCTCGCGCCAGCTGTATGTGCAGAATGCCCGCGACCCCGCTGCCCAGGACCAGGACGCTGCAGCCTGGCTCGATCCCGCAGATCCGCTGCCCGCGAAGCACGCAAGCCAGGGGCTCGATGAACACCGAATCCTCGTAGGTCAGTTCCTTTGGGAGTATGAAGGTTCCTCTGTCCACGTTTATGCTGGGCACTCTGACGTATTCCGCAAATCCCCCGGGCTCGAAGTTCGTCCTATGCAGCGTCTCGCAGGCCGTATGATGTCCGTTCAGGCAGTAGTGGCAGGTATTGCACGGCACATGGTGGGAGACGAAAACCCTATCCCCGACGTGGCAGCCCCGGACTCCCTCCCCGGCCTCCACGATCTCGGCGCCTATCTCGTGGCCCAGAACCCTCGGTGCCGTCTTGACCCTGTACCATTCCAGGACGTCGCTGCCGCAGATGCCGCAGGCATGCACCTTCAAGAGGATCTCGCCCGGCCCTATCCGAGGCTTCGGCATCTCCTCTAGCCGGACGTCGTTGTTTCGGTAGTACATCGCGACGCGCATGTGGCTCTATGCTTCCTTGCCTTCCTTTAGGGAGTTGAAGAGGTCGAAGGCCTCTTTGGGGGTTGCGTTCTCGTGCACCACGGCCCGGACCGCCCTGATCATCGCAACGGGGTAATCGGATTGCCAGATGTTCCGCCCCATGTCGACCCCAACCGCACCCTCCTGGACGGCCTTATACGACATCTCCAAGGCCTCGAACTCCCCGATCTTCTTGCCGCCCGCGATCACTATGGGGACGGGGCATCCCTCCACGACCTTCCTGAAGTCCTCGCAGTAGTAGGACTTCACGAAGTTTGCTCCGAGCTCGGCCGCTATCCTGCAGCATAGGCCGAGGTACCGCGCATCCCTGCCCATCTCCTTCCCAACCGCGGTGACGGCAAGAACCGGCATACCGTACTCCTGCGCAACGTCCACCACGTTGGCTAGGCTCATCAGCGTCTGCTTTTCATATTCGGCCCCCACGAATATGGACAGCGCAACGGCACAAGCGTTCAGCCGCACGGCTTCCTCCATCGAGGTCGTGATGCCCTCGTTGGAAAGTTCCTTGAGGATGCTGGTGCCCCCGGAGATCCTTAGCACCACCGGGGTGTCCGTGTTCGGATCCACGCAGGTCCGAAGCACTCCCCTCGTGAGCATAACGGAGTCGGCGTAGGGGAGCAACGGGGCGATCGTCTTGCGCGGCGACTCCAGCCTCGTCGTTGGGCCGAGGAAGTACCCGTGGTCGACGGCCAGCATCACGGTCCTGCCCGTCTTGGGCTTGATGATCCTTGACAACCTGTTCTGCATACCCCAATCCATATCCTCACTTCCCATGCGTCTCGGGCCTTACGATCAGGTAGCCTCTCTCTATCAGCCAGTGATGGAACTCGTAAGCGGTGTGCAGGCAATCCGTCTTGCACAGCCCCCTAATCCTCTCGTACTCCGTCGAGCCCGCTGCCTTGCTCTCAAGCTCGGCCTGCCGTGGGCAGCTGACGTCCTTACAGTATTCCCGTCGCTGGTACTCGACGTATCCATCGATTGGCACAGAGCAAGCCCCGAGTCCGCACAGCAGACTCCGAGCCCGTCATATAAAGTTTTTCCGGCTTGCTTGCTCCCGCTCCCGCCAGTAACTTTATATCACCCTGGCACCTCACCGGGCGCTCGGAGGATGAGGGTTTGGAGAAACCTCTCGTTATCGTGGCCGTGACGCTGGTTCTGGTGGCAGCCGTCCTTCTGCCTGTGATTCCAACCAAGCACACAGTTCTTGTGCCGCAGTCAAGGACAGAGACCTACACGGAGACGGAGCCGTACCAAGACACCGAAGAGCGCACCCAGTCTCTCGTCGATGACAAGCCCACCGTTTCTGCCGGTCAGTACATCTACTACAGCCGGTATGTCGATGTCGCTGGCAAACAGCAGAACTTCGTCGCTGGCAAGGTCACGGAGACCGCCGGGTACGACATCAACTTTTTCGTCTTCGACCAGAAGGGCTTCAACGCCTGGAAGCAAGGAGGATCTTCAGCAGCCTATGTGGACGCCCGGCGGATAGCCTCCCAAGACTATAGATTCGTCCCAGACCACACGGACTACTACTACTTCGTCCTCGACAACACCTTCTCATGGTTCACGAACAAGGTGCCCTCAGTAACGGCCACTTGGTCCTACCAAGAAACGGTCACCAAGTATAGAGACGTCCAGAAGACGCGCACGATCACGGAGGATGTCGAGGTGACGGAAACGAAGATGACATCCCTGCTGGCCCTTTTGCTTGGACTGTAGACGAGACCCGTCACTGGGAGGCTCATGACCTCTCAGGTCTATGTGTGACGGAGTGAGAAGATGGCAGTTGCGGAAGACGTGAGGAGGGACTTCAAGAAGGTGGAATGACCTTGGCGACGTACGAATGTCCAAGGTGCGGCTCCACTCCCTGACAGTAAGCGTCTTCTTGGCGTAATCCCTCCAGACGTGGGACGACTTGTCGTTGACGTCGTCCGACTGGTAGTTTGTACTTGCGGGCTTCAGTACAGTTCCGCACCTGCCGCATTCCATATGACGGTTCGCAACCAAGCCGAAGAAGGACTTTTTCTCCATCAGGTCGGGACCGCTCTGCCCACAAACTGGGCACCTGAGGCTTTCGATTCCCTGAATAGTCTGAGCCGGCTTGCAGCCCCATCACGGCCTCCGCCTCGCCCGGGACCGCCCCTTCGTCCTGCAATCCGCGGGTGAGCATATTCGAATCGGAACGTCGATCACAGTCGGGATCTTTCTCTTGAAGCCTGCCTTGATCGCGGCCGCCAGGCTATGGGCATCCCTCACCCTAACGCCTTTTGCGCCGAGGGCGTTGGCGACCCTATCGAATCTGATTTCGCTTGTTTGGCTTGCCAAGGTGCGACCCTTCCACTGATCCCTCTGGCCGCAGACAACAATGCCCCACGCGCTGTCATTCGCCACGACCGCGACGAAGGGAAGCCCCTGCCTTGCCGCGGACTCAAGCTCCGTAGGCGTGAAACCGAACGCACCGTCCCCTGACAGAAGTAGGATCGGCCTGTCCGGGTATGCAAGCCTTGCACCCATCGCCCCGGGCAATCCCCACCCGACGACGGCACTGGCACCGCAGGTCAGCCAACGGGCCGGGTAGCGATCGGCGAGGGCCATGTGAACCCATTGTCCGATGTTGCCGCCGTCGATGAGGAACAGCACATCCTCGGACAACAGCGGTCGGATCGCATCAACGATGTCCCTGCCCGTCTTGATCTTGCGATGAATAGGGCCGCCGACCCACGGCCGACGGAAATCAGCAAGGCGCTCTTGGCAAAGCCCGATCCATTCCGCATGTCGAGAAGGACCCGCCTTGGAGGCGTCGGAAAGCTGGTCCAGAACCGTGGCGACATCCCCGACCAGCGTTAAGCCTGGCTGTACGCCCCCGGCCGGTTGGTCAGCATACGGGGTCACCTCGATCGCAAGAGTCCCGGGCCCTACCTTCGGCGGGGATAGGAATCCGCACCTGTAGTCAATTTCTGCACCTGCGAGAATCACGAGGTCGGCATCCTCCAAGAGCCTCGGCTCCCCGCTCGCTGCGCCGATCACGCCCATGAAGTTGGGGTGGG
>CAZJVP010000058.1:0-22162 GCA_964549615.1 uncultured Thermococci archaeon
GTATCCGGTATCTGTCGAGAACGCCCAAGACCTCCCCCACATTCCAGACCGAGAATGCGATCCGGAGGCTGCCAGTCTCGGCCTTTGAGTATATCCGATCGACGAGGTCGGATCCCTTCTCCTCAACATACCTTTTTGCCATCGCGCTTGAGTCCAGATATGCGATCAACTCGGTCAGCCCTCATCTCCCTGATGGTTCTTCCCGCCGACAGGTCCACTTTGGGACGGCTGGCAATGACCTCGGCGGAAGATGGATAGTCCCGGGGCTCCGCCCCCATGGCCGACAGCAGGGCTGTCAGAGCCCCTTCAGCATCGAATATTCTGACCGACTCCGCGACGGTTTCGCCCAGCTTCCTGTAACTGCCATATCTTCTAAGCATCGTTTCCCGTAGCCTCCTCCACAGCTGCTCGTCGATCATTATGGTAGTCTTCACGACGCCCATAGCCTCGCCATATTTATGGTTTACCGTATAGCCATATAAATGTTGGCCGGCGATGATCGCCATCACCGAAGAAAGGAGGCACGATCGAACCATCCGTCAATCAACGCGGATTCAAGGCTGGGGTTATACGCACAGATCTCCTCTCCCCGACGACCTCATCTGGGTTGGCATGGATGGTAGCAGAGTATAGAGGCGCACGGGAGGATGGCTAGGGCGGGCCGGATGCGTAGCCTGGCTACTGGCTAGTTCTTCATTGTTAAGGCCGGATCGGCGATTGGAGACTAGCGTGCACTCGACCGCCGGGACCGATGGCCTAACCCTTCGCTCAATTTCCCTGATGATTTGGTTGCCGATCTGGATCGAGATTCCGACATCGACATCGACCTCGAGCTCCGCAAAGAGGTGGTTCCCGGCTGCGCCGGCCGCTTCACGCGGTAGTCCTTGACCACCTGGGTGGACTCCGCGGCATCGATCGCCTTCGGCATGACGTTGTCGTCCGGGCTCCTGTCCATCAACACGTCAGCCGCTTCGCGCCGAGCCTTATGCCGGTCAGAAGGTCAGAAGGCCAGCTAGCCTTCCCATTTCCGCCTGCTGGCCCGCCCCGACCCATCATGTGGCCAACAACATGCTAAGCCGTTCCCCAGACTGGCGGCCTTCAGACAGTCGGATCTTTAGGCGAGGCAAAAATTCTTAAGTTTAGGGGTACCTAATCCAAGCGTGGAAGAGGCGCCCGAGGAGTACTTGGAAGCGCTGTACAAGCTGACCCGGGACGGAAATCCAATCAAGACAACCGAGCTTGCCAAACAACTCGGGGTCACGGCAGCGAGCGCAACCCAGATGTTGCAGAAGCTCGCCAAGAGGGGTTGCGTCGAGTACATCCCCTACAGAGGGGCCCGCCTTACACAGGAAGGAAAGAGCGAGGGCGCCAAGATGACGAGGAAGCATCGGCTGCTCGAGACCTTCCTAGTTTCGGTCCTAAAGATGCGCGGCGACAAGGCCCACGCGCAGGCCTGCGAACTCGAACACCATCTCTCAGATGAGGCCGAGGAGGCCCTCTGTCGCATCCTCAAACACCCGGAGTTCTGCGCGGATGACAAGATGCCCATACCGCCCTGCGACAGCCCGTTCACGAGCTGCGCAGAATGCATGGCCGCCGGTACTCACTACGAGTCAAAAAGGGAGAAACCGATCAAAGCCCTCACCTTCCTCAAGAGGGGTGAATCCGCCAAGATCGCCTTCATCCGGGCTGGAAGGGGGGCCGTCCAGAGACTGTGCGACATGGGCCTCACGCCGGGGGCCCAGGTCAGGATGGTGACATCCGCTCCGTTGAAGGGTCCCGTTGAGATCGAGGTGAGAGGCTCGAAGCTCGCAATCGGCTGGGGGATTGCCTCAAGAATCTTCGTTGAGGCTGAGTCCCTTGTCTGACGCCCAGGATGAGCTTCGCATTGCCCTAGCCGGCAATGCAAACGTGGGCAAGAGCGTCATCTTCAACGAGCTGACCGGACTGAGCCAAGTCATAGGGAACTGGCCCGGGAAGACCGTGAAGAAGGCCACGGGCACCCTCTTCTTCGAAGGCCGAAGGCTGAGCATAATCGACCTGCCCGGGATATACTCGTTTTCGACTTTCTCGGAGGAGGAACTCGTCTCCCGCCAGTACATCGCGGAGGAGAGGCCGGACGTCATAGTCAACGTCGTGGATGCCACGGTCCTGGAGCGCAACCTCTTCTTCACCCTTCAGCTCATGGAGCTGGAGGTCCCGTTCGTCGTCGCCCTCAACATGTACGACATCGCCAAGAGGACAGGAATCGACATAGACGTCCAGCGGCTCTCGGCTGAGCTGGGAGTCCCCGTCATCCCAACGGTGGCCGTCAAGCGGGTCGGACTGACCGAGATGCTGCGAGCTGCGATCCAAGTGGCGCTTCAGCGCCCACCGCCCAGACCGAGGAGGCTGAGCTACGGGCCTGAGATCGAGTCCCGGGTGATGCTCCTGACCCAGATGATCAAAAGCAAGGGAAGGTCAGGAAGCTACCCCCCACGCTGGACCGCGATAAAGCTGCTCGAGCGGGACTCCGAGGTTGAGACCATGGTTTCCGATCGGGCGATCCTGGACGAGGCCGCGAGGCTGCGCTCCGAGATCGAGTCCATCCATGGTGAACCCATCGGGACGGTCATCACCTCTGAACGCTACACCCTGGCCCACCGGATCTGCTCGACCTCCCTAACTTTCAGGGAAAAGCCTCGCCCGACCCTCTCCGGCCGCATCGACTCGCTGACCACGCACGGGCTCTGGGGCTACGTATTGATGGCTCTCATAACGATTGGGATGTTCTATGCCGTCTTCTCCTTCGGCAAGTGGGCCTCGGGCATCTTGGAATCGGCTTTGGACCTGTTTCGCCCCCTCCTACAAAACCTGCTGGGCCCAGGCCCCGTTGGCAAGATCTTGGTGGAAGGCCTCGTGGAAGGGCTTTTCGCCGGGATAGCCATCGCCATCCCCTTCATTCTTCCCTTCTACCTCATGCTCTCCGTCTTGGAGGATTCGGGCTACCTCGCCAGGATCGCGTTCCTGATGGATGCCGCGATGCACAGGATGGGCCTACACGGCAAGGCCTTCATACCGATGCTCCTCGGCTTCGGGTGCAACGTTCCTGCCGTGCTGGGGTGCAGGATCATGGAGACGCGCAGGGAGCGGCTGATAGCCGCCTTCGTCTCCACGCTGGTTCCCTGCACCGCCAGGACCATCGTGATACTGGCCTTGGTCGGAAAGTACCTCGGGGTGACTTACGCCCTCTCCCTCTACGTCATCGACATCGGGATCATCTTCGCGCTTGGCCGGGTCGCCTACAAGACGCTTCCGGGAGAACCGATCGGGTTGATCATGGAGATGCCGTCCTACAAGAAGCCGTCCGGAAGGGTCATTGCTAGGCAGACATGGTTCAGAGTCAGTGGCTTCGTCAAACTCGCGTTCCCGATCATCGCCTTTGCAGGCGCCGCAATAAAGGCGGCGGAGATCGCGGGCGTGCTCAACATCCTGTCCGACGCGATATCGCCCATCACCGTCGGCCTACTGGGCCTTCCCTCCGTCGTGGGGGTCCTTCTCATAGTTGGGATCCTCCGCAAGGAGCTCACCGTGTTGATGCTAGCAACGCTGCTGGGCACTCCACACTTCGACGCCGTTCTGAGCCCCCTGCAGATGTACATCTTCGCCTTCGTCGTCATGCTATACATCCCGTGCGTAGCCACCATCGCCGCCCTCGTCGAGGAGTTCAACTGGAAGGACGCTGCCTACGTGACCATATTCGAGATCGTCTTTGCGACAGCGGCCGGAGGACTCCTTTACCGAATCCTCCTGGCGCTCGGATGGCACTAGGAGCGGCGCCCGGCCGGCGGGGGAAATCATTACAAGACTGGGACGGACCGTGGCCGCAGAGAGCCTTGCGCCGCGCCATCCACGCTGCCCTTCCTGTCATGGGGTTCACCTCCACGGTGGTGCAGGTCGTCCTCCTAAGGGAACTTCTCGTCGGCTTCCTTGGCAATGAGCTGTCCATCGGGGTGATGTTGGGCGAGTGGCTTCTGTTCGAGGCGTTGGGAAGCTGGGGGCTTGGCAGGTTCTCGCGGGACACCGAGCCGTCCGTTGGACATTACATCGCGCTCCAAGCCCTCGTCGCCCTGCTCCTGCCCTTGGCCGTGGCCCAATCAAGGATCGTGAGAAGCCTCGGGGGCTTCGTGCCCGGACAGGGTGCGGGCCTTCCATCGATCGCCTTTTTCTCCTTTGTGGTCCTAGCTCCACTGGCGCTGTGCGGCGGGGCCCAGTTCACGCTGGGCTGCAAGATCCTTTCGACGACCCGTGGCGCCCACGTGACGATAGGCTGGGCATACGTCTTGGAATCCGCAGGGGCCGTCACAGGCGGCATGGCCGCCACATTCCTTTTCGTCCCCCGGGTAAGCCCCGTGATCTCAGCCCTCACGATCGGTGCGCTGAACCTCCTTTCGGGACTGCTTCTAGTCATCGGAGAGGGCCCTCCGACTAGGCTCTACAGGATCGGGCGCCCCGCCCTCATCGCCATGGCCCTCGTGGGCACCGCGTTCCTGCTCGTTTCTCCCACAGCGAGGATCATCGACGCCGCGACGCTGAAGGCCCGATGGAAGGGCTATCAGCTGATCGTTTCGGAGAACTCCGTCTACGGGAACATCGCGGTCATCGAACAGGCCGGCGAGGTCACCTTTTTCGTGGACGGCGTGGCGACGGTCACCTCGCCCCCGGATTTTGACGCCGCTAGGACGCTGGTCCACGTTGCGTTCCTTGCGAAAGGTGATCCAAAGAGGGTCTTGGTCATCGGCGGCGGAGCGGGGGGAGTTCTGTCTGAGATCCTGAGGTACGACGTGGACGAGGTCGTCTACGTCGAACAGGATCCCCTCCTGATCCAGCTTCTGCGGGATCATCCAACCGACACGACCAGGTACGAGTTCTCCGATCCCAGAGTCAAGATCGAGGGCACCGACGGCAGGCGGTTCCTGACGAACACCGGCGAGGCGTTCGACGTCATCCTGATGAACCTCCCCTACCCCTCATCGCTCAACCTGAACCGATTCTACACGGTCGAATTCCTGAGTTTGGCGGGGTCCAAGCTGGCCAGTGGCGGCGTCTTGGCATTCCCGGTTCCGGGCGCAACCGGATACCTTTCGATGGAAGAGCGCAAGATGAACGGCTGCATGCTCCAGAGCTTGGAACGGTCCTTCGCCCACGTCAGGGCAGTGCCCGGCGCACCCAGCATCTTCCTCGCCTCAAACGACCTCGACCTCTCGAGGGTCAGCCCTGAGGTGCTGTGCGAGAGATCGAGGTCAAGGGGGTTGGACCTGATCGTTCCGTGCCAGCTCTTCACCGACCTGCTCAATCCCGCCCGTGAGGAGTGGTACCACGACTCCCTAGAAGCAGTCAGCGCCCGGACGAACCGTGACCTAAGACCATGCGCCGTGTTCTACTCGCTGGCATACTGGACGTCGATTTTCTCGCCGCGCCTCCTTTGGGCCGTGAACGCCATCGAGGCCGCAGGAGCTCTCCCGGTGCTAGCGTCCATCTGCGCCTTCGCGCTCATCTGCATCTGCCTCCAAACGCGGCTGCGGGCCAGGGGGCTTCTGCCCATACCGTTTCTCGTCGCATCAACCGGCTTCTTCGGGATGGGGATCAGCGTCGCCGTGATCCTCGCGTTCCAGTCGTTCTTCGGCTACCTTTACCAGGAGATCGGACTGGTTCTGACCGCCTTCATGCTTGGCCTCTCGTTGGGCGGCAGCGCCATGAACAGGCTGATCGCCGATGGGAGATCTCCCGGACTCGCATGGGTGGAGGGTACGATCATCATCTTCTGCCCGATCTTCGTCCTCGTGGTGCTTCCCCTCGGGGGCGTCGCCGGGCTCAGGGGCTACTCGGCCCTCGCCAAGATCCTGATGCTGGGGATGAACGCGGTCTCAGGCCTTCTGGTCGGGGCCGAGTTCTCCCTCTCCAGCCGGGCGAGGTTGGTTGAAGAAAGGAGGCTATCCAGGGCTGCCGGGGCCGTCTACGCCTGGGACCTCATCGGGGCGGTGATCGGATCCCTGGCCCTCTCGATCATGCTCATCCCGCTCGTAGGCGTCGCCACCGCCTGCCTGTCCATCATGGCGCTGAAGCTCCTCAGCCTAGCGCTCCTTGTGACATCGCATTGAGACGGCGGCCAACCACAACGACGAGAGCGAGAGCGCCCACGGCAGCCCCTTTTCCCGAATGGGAATGGTGGGGTCGCCCTCCAGCTCCAGCAGCCTGCCCCGTCCCGGCTCGAGATCGTAGCTGAAGGACAGCGTGTCCCCATCGTCCCTAAATCCAACCGGACTGTTGGTGAGGCAGTCCAGAATCCTGTCGACCGTGTAGCCAACTCCAGCCTTTGACAGCGTGATGTAGGCGGTGTCCTTCTTCGTCACGTCCTTGCTGGCAATGAACAAGTACTTCCGGCCACTATCGGAGTGAAGGAAGGTGTTCACCGTGCCGGCACTGAACCTGCCCCCGCATCCTTTGATGGTAGCCGCGTTCTGGACCTTGGTCAGCTTCATCAACGTCGGGCCGATGATCTCAAGGTCCTGGTTTATTTCCCGTATCTCATCGAAGGTGTAGTTGCCGATGCCCTCGAGGGTCTCAAACCGGAACCAGTTGATCCCCTTGCACCCCGCCGCCAAGGCAAGATAGGCCTGCGCCCGCAGTTCGTTTGGAGCAGGCCGTTGGTTTATCTTGAACGCCTGGGGGACGACGATCACCGGCACCCCGTACTGGTCCCCAATCTTCACCCACTGGTTGGCGTACGTCTCGTACTCGGAAAATCCGCTCCCGACCGCGTAGGCGAGTACATAGCAGTCATACATCAGGACGGGCGGCTTCGGGGCGGGCGGATTGCCGTACCCCGTCGCCTTGGCCATGTACTGCTTGGCCGCCGCCTGGCCTTCCTCTCCCCATATGAAGATCCCGGTGATGGTCGGCGGCAGGAAGGACGAGTTCACCGACGAGCCGAGCCTGCAGAATGCGGCATGCACCCTCGCAATCCTATCGATCACCCCCGGGGCATTCGCCTCCGGCTCATCGAAGGCGTAGTAGCCAACGAGAGACGGGTGGTAGGTCCCCAGCTCCTGGATCGTCTGTTTCACCTGCTCGTCCAGCTCCTCGTCGGTCAACGGCTTCGTGCCATCTGGACCTTGGTTGAAGGGCGCGGGCACATCTGGCCAGACATAGCCGTAGAGCTTGAGCCACTCCAAGATGTTGTCCCACCTGAGCGCGATGTCCCCGACCTTGGCGTACGGCGGATCCCCGAACCTGATCCAACAGATGAGCGGGATGGACGGGATGCACTTCATCCCGGCCTGATCTGCGATGTCCAGGAAGATCCGGCTGTTTGAGGTCTTCCCGTGGAAGCTGTTAAGAAGGTTGACCCCCATACCCGCAATCGTCGAAATCTCGCTGGGGTAGGACGCCGGATCGCCCTGCGGGGTCACGCAGATCATCCCGCGCACCGTCATCGTCGACAGCTCATACACTCGATCCTCAGCTCGAGAGACGTGGATGGTCAAGCCGGTCACCGTAAGGAGCAGGCCCAAAACGATAGCCCTTCTCTTGGCGCTCCGCATGGACCCCCGACCCCGAGCCGAATCTATTAGTGTTTCGGTGGGGAGGGAGGAGGATTGCAGGCATTGAGGTCGAGGAAAAGATAAATGCCGCTTCACACGTTCTTGATTAGGTCGCCGAGGACGCGTCCGTTCCCAGGAGCATAATGAGAGCTGCGAAGGAAGCCCGCGACTGGCTCGAGGGTGTCCGTGCAAGCTCTGCTGCCAATCTCCTGTACGAGATCGGGGCTTGCCGCATGCCGCCCCTGAAGATCGATCCGCGTTGGGCACATAACTGTGCCCCCTCGCGTCTCCGCGTGGAATTCAGCCGGCTTCCTCTTTGCCTCGCGTGGTGACGACCTCCCGGTAGAGCCTTCGCCTAACCATGAGGCTCCAGAGAACGAATCCTGATATCAAACAGGCACCGGTAACCACTAGCCATTCCGCGAGGTAGACCCAGAACAAAGCCCTGTCCTTGATCTCCACTGCTTTTGTGCTGATCCTGTCCAGAGCCGAATGCACCTCTTGCAGAAGCCGTCCAGTTTCCTCGTATTCATTCATCCGATAATGGTTCTCGGCCGTCTTCTTCACTGAACCAATCTGCTCCAGCTCGGCGCGCAGCGCTACGGTGTTGGCGCCGAACTTCTCTGCAAAATCGAGAACAGAAACCGCCAAGCCCACTTTCGCGATGTAACCGTTTACATCCTCTCTGAGTCTGTGCACAAGATAGATGTCGGATGGCAGTGGCTTGTCTGCTGCCAAGTAAGCCAGATAGATCAAGAAGTCTTGATACCAGCCCCACATAATCCACGGCCTGAGCACAAAATCGTTTTCCCACGCACCCGCAGCCTCGCCCAACACCTTGCCTTTCCCTGTTCTCCACCATGCTATCCAAGGGTAGGTCGCGCCTCCTATTCCAACCTCGACCGTTCGAGCTATCTCCGTTGCTCCTAGCTTGGGTCTCACCTTCTTCATCTCTTCAAGGAGGAGATCCGGCTCCCAGGGCAGACGTGCAAGTGGATGTTCTGAGTCAAGGAACTGTGGGCGGAACCGGCCGTACCAGGTTGCCTGCTCTCCGCCGAAGCATTCAAACGGAAGGATCTGGTCGAGCATGGTCTCTCCCCACGACCCATACAGCCAAGGGCCTTCCAATCCTGCCCCCCAGGAGGCGTCTCCGTGCCACATGGTCAGGGATCTTCCCTCGTCTACTACGGCCCTCACGAACCAGGACATCCACTTGGTGTCGAACCGGATCTCTGGGATCTGAGCTAGGCTGACCGGTGCCTCGTGCAAGATCACTAGGTCGTAATGTCCCACCAGGTCCTCGTAGGATCTCGGCATATACATCCTCATCCACCTGTTCAACATGCTAGCGTCCATACCGAGGTCGTGAACCGTGTAGTGTCCGGGCATAGGGACAAAATGTATCGATACGCAAGGATCCGCGTCAAGATGGTTGCGGTGAAGGGAGCCGAGAGCGCGGCTAATATACAAGGCGTCGATGACCAATGGGGTAGCAACGTCTCCCAATGCCGGGCACATGAGAAAAGCGGTGACCAACAGCGGTGCGAACAGAACTGCCTTCCTCGTTTTCCTCACCCCAAACCGGTTTTTTCCTGCCCCACTCGTACTTAAGCTTTTCCCGGATCGAGAGATGCGGCGCAGAGCCTTATCTTGAAGCTTTCGCTCGACACGAGAGGCCGGGTTGGTTCCATGGGGAGATGAGGTGAGTTTCAAGAAACAAAAAGAGAATTTTGGCATGGCAAACCGTGAATGAATTCAAGGAGTCTCGGGCATTTGTCAGGAGTCTCTTAGGCGTTGGAAAGGCCGGGTGAACTCTGCCGCAGGTACAAGCACCTTGCCCGGAACGCGTTGGAAGAGGAGTGCGCCAAGCATCATGCTGGCTAAGACCCACAAGTTCTAGAGGCATACCGATCGTAGGAAGCGGAAGAGCCTGACGACGTAGCTCTCGATGTGGTTCTCGGCGCGAAGGAGTTCGTCACCGTCCTATACCCGGCCTCGATTCCCCACCTCTTCCCGTACAAATCAAAGAGTGCACCCCGCCCCAGGTTTGGAGATTCGTGGCGAACGCTCTCCTCACGCCCTCCTATTTCTTGACCACGGCAGGGTTGCACTTGACCGTACTCGACCCTCCCGCCATGGTACTCGATGACCGTTCGCCCGACAGCACCCGAAACAACAGCCTTCACCTTCCTGTCCATGGCGGCGAGCATGCGGAACCTGAGCTTCCTCACCCGTAGCTCCCGGATTACGCCGGCAGCGCAGAACCCCCAGTCCAGGCAGCAGAACCCCCAGTCCAGATAGACGATGTGGATCCGCACCTGCCTGCCGGCAAGGTCCACCACCCTCCCGAGCAGTTTCTACTTGCGAGAGAGTTTATGTACTGGGATCGAACCTAGCGCGAACCTCCTGCCGGCCTCGACAACGCTGCAGGTCATGAATCTATAGAAGTGCCAGTACCGTTTAGGTGCTTGCCCTCCACGACCGTAGGATCGTTTTGCCGGGACGAACAGGTGATGACGGTCTCACCCAGCCTCGACGCCCGTGTTTTGCGCGGCCAGCCTAGCTGCCCTCGAGGCAAGCTCCGACAGCCTGCACTCCTGGTAGCCCCTGACGTGGCTCTCGACCCTGTCATGGAGAGGCTGCTTCCATGCATTGGGGATCTTCGAGGCACCTATTGCAGCCCCAACTATCGAGCCGGCCGTTGCGCCGTTGCAGTCGGTGTCCCATCCTCCCATCACGGCGATCCCAACGGTCCTAGTGAAATCGAGCTCGCCGTAGATCAGGGCAAGAACCACATTAAGGGCATTGTTGATGGTGTGGACCGGCGAATAGTGGCCGTAGTTCTGCTTGACAAGCGACCAGCAGTCCTGCCATGAATCTTCCCTTCGCGACCACTCCACCACGTTTCGGACGGCCTCCGACAGCCTGCTTCTGGCCGGGATGACGGAGAGGCCGGCATCAATGATCTTCTCGGGCTCTTCCAGACAGAAAGCTGCTGCGACCATGGCGGATGCCATCATCTCCCCGTAGATGCCGTTCTTGACGTGGCTGATCCTAGCGTCCCGGAATGCAAGCTCCGCCGCAGATGACGGCCTGCCCGCCATGGCATAGCCCCAGGCGTCAGCCCGGATCTGGGCGCCGATCCACTCCCTGTACGGATTGAGATGGATCGCGGTCTGGGGTATCGGGATTTGGTTCACAAGGTTGCGATAGGCTACCCTCTCCGCCGTGTATACGGAGCCGTACTGCAGCCGGGCAAGCCACTCGCCCGCAATCTGCTCGCTCGTCACATTCGGCCCAAAGGATTCAAGCACGTGTAGCCCCAGGATGGTGTAGTCCACGTCGTCATCCCTCGGCATGTGGTCGATCTCCCCCCGATACAATCCCTGGGGCTTCCGCTTTTCCTGGGTACGGGACGGTCGGGGGAAGTAATCATCCAAAGGATATGCGCCCTCTGACAGCAGGCATTCCTCAATGCGCTCCTTGGTCCATCCCTCCACCGGCTTGCCCAGCAGACACCCTGCGCAGCGTCCGAGCCACGCGCCAAGCATCCGGTCCAGGAGGTTCTCGATCTTGACCTCTGAAGGCCTAGTCCACCCGCCGGGGCTAGCCGCCTTGATTTCATCAAGATCGGATGGCTCCGAGTATCGCCACCCAGGCCGGGGCGGCAAGGCGTAGAGCTCGTGCCAAAGGGACTCGAGCTCCTGGACGCTTGCGTGATCCCTTCTTGCCTTGAACTTCGCCTCCAAGGGCGAGGGATCGCATCCCTCCTCTCTCTTCTGGACGATCTCGCCCGCAACTATCTCGGCCAACCACCTCGTCCGATCGTCCATGCTCACGCCCAGGCCCTTTCCCAAGCGACCTAGAAAACGGTTTTGCCACCGCATCCCCGCATGTACTCCATCTATTAACCCGCGACCCTCCGCTTCCCGCATGGACGAGAGGTTCACGGTCCTGAACAAGGGCATGAAGATCGTTGGGATCCGGAACATTCCCCGCGACCGGCCCAGACCCACGGCCATCCTGCTACACGGCTTCACCGGCTCCAAGAACGAGGCCCACGACCTCTTCCTCAAGGCCTCCAACCACCTGGTCTCCCGCGGGTTCAGCACGGTAAGGTTCGACTTCCGGTATGGAAAGGCCGGGACAAACCTCAACGAGAGCGAGGGAGAGATCGCCGACATGACCCCCTCCGAATGGATCAGCGATGCTAGGAGGATGGTGAGCCTCGTCTCCAGGGATCCTGGAGTCGACGCGTCCAGGATCGCCCTCATCGGAATCAGCATGGGCGGATTGACGGCCATCTGCGAGGCCGCCAACGACGAAAGGGTAGCCGCGGTTGTCGCGTGGTCAGCGCCGTCGGACCTATCTCAAGACGAGGCCCGACTCAGGAGGTTGGAGTCGATCGTGTCCCGAAGATCCGATGCCTTCAGGCGCAGCGTCGAGAGGAATGTCCCCAGAAGGAGCGTTTCCGGGATATCGCCCAGGCCGGTCCTCATCGTCCACGGCTCGGCCGATGACGTCGTGTCGATCAGGGAGGCTCACGAGCTCTTCGAGAACGCGAAGGATCCCCGGTCGCTCTACGTTATCGGCGGAGCAGACCACACCTTCAGCAGAAACGAGGCCGAGGTCATCGAGACGACCGCATCCTGGCTTGGTTGGGCCCTGCGGTCGGGCTAGTGCCGCCACCTTCCAACCGCTCCTTCCTGCAAGGCCTACACCCGCGAATCCAGGCTTTACTTCTCAGCTCCCCTTCACTATGGTCGCATCGCGATCCTGCCCCAGGGAAATGATGTCCACGTTCGTCCTGAGGGACCGTTGGACGTAGGCGATGTACTCCCGCAGAGCCATCGGCAGCTCCTCATAACCCCGCCCGGCCACTTCCTTCCACACAGCCGCCGGAAGGTCTGGCCATCCGGGCAACGTCTCGTAGACCGGGCGGCACGCGGACAGAACCCGCATGTTCGCCGGGAACTCGGTGATCTCCTCACCATCGTGCTCATAGGCAACCGCGACCTTGACCTCGCGCAGGCCTCCCAGCACATCCAGCTTCGTCATCGCAAGGCTCGATATCCCGTTGACGCGCAGCGCATACCGCACCATGACGAGGTCAAGCCAGCCGCAACGCCTAGGCCTCCTTGTCACCGTCCCGTACTCGCCGCCCTTCTCGCGGATGCGAGATGCCATCGGCTCGTCGAGCTCGGTCGGGAAGGGTCCCTCCCCCACCCTGCTCGTGTAGGCCTTGACGATTCCGACCACCTGGTCGATTCTCGTGGGGGAGATTCCCGTTCCGGTGCATGCACCGCCGGCGATCGTGTTGGACGACGTCCCGTAAGGGTAGATCCCGTGATCGATGTCGAGGTGCGTTCCCTGGGCACCCTCCAGAAGAACGTTCTTGCCCTCGTCGATCGCCCGGTTCAGCAGAAGCGAGGTGTCAGCGACATACCTCTTCAGCATGGTTCCCTTCTCAAGGCACCACTTCACCAGCTCCTCCTTGGACAGTCCGAGTTTCAGGCCGTACGCGCCGAGTAGCTTTTCCCTGAGCGGGTAGTACACATCCAACTTGGCTCTGAGGCTTTCCTCGTCAAGCAGGTCACAGATCCTGATCCCCGTCCTGGTGACCTTGTCGCCGTAGCAGGGGCCGATCCCCCTGCCCGTGCTGCCCGAGCTTAGCTTGCCGACCAAGGATTTCTCCGCCTCGTCAAGGATTTTGTGATAGGGCATGACCACGTGAGCCCTATCGCTCAGCCAGAGCCTCACCTCCCTTCCAGTCCTCTCCTCTATGTCGGCTATCTCGCCGAGCAGCTGCTCCGCGTCCACCACAACCCCGTTGCAGATTGCCGTCTGCTTCTGTCTGACAGCTCCGGACGGCAGAAGCCTGAACGCAAAACGCTGGCCCTCGGCGACCACGGTGTGCCCCGCGTTGGCGCCGCCGTTGAAACGCGCGATTACGTCGAAGCTCGACGCGAGGAGATCCACTATCTTGCCCTTGCCCTCATCGCCGAACTGGGTCCCGACGACGACCTTGACCGTCAAGTCCACAACTCCGACCCCGTTCCTGAGTTGTGGCTCTTATAGATCTAATCCGTGCAGGAATCCCGACCCGGCTGCGGCGGACCGTCAGCCGGAATGTAGCCCCTTGCCAGGAGCCGAACGGCCATCATCGGGCGCTTCTCGAGCGAGCCGGCTTGTGCGGCGCCGGTCGCTGGCGGGCCACATCGTGTGCGATCGCCGGCACGGGCTTGGGCTGAAGCCGCGCCGGGGACGGGGCGACGATCTCAGCCGGGTCTGCGACGGGTCCAACGAAGACCCGTTGCATCGGCTTCTGGGAGATGCAATACTCGCACAGCATGTAGGACGGTCTCTTGTTCTTCAGCTTAACTCTCCGGAGGCATGCGCTGTGGAAGAGCCTCAGACATCCTATGCATTCCGTTGCGGTCCCGTTTATCCTCTTCCCACATCGTGCGCATTTCTGCTCGATTGCCCTTCTGCCCATATTCTGCCCAACCCTCCACCTTCATCCGTGCTGAAACTGAAACTTCGTAGCCTTCAGGCAAGCCACCTCATCGGACGGATTTCCGAACCTGAACCCCCTTCTGGTCACGGATAACGATTAGCTGCAGCCTAGAAAAAGCTTGCATCGCTACCGTGTCTGGCGGTTTGAAGCCCTAACCAAGAGATGTGCTGTGGAGCCGGGCGGGAGCAATCCTCTGCCGTGCCGTACGTCGGGATCGGGGACGGGGACATCATCGCGCCTGATTCCACATCGGCGGCCCAACCCGCGTCCGGGTCCATCCTTGACCGGAAGCGCCCCACGCAAAACCTGAGTCTCCGGCATCCAAGCGATCCTTCCAACCTCTTGGATGGCGTTCCCTTTGGGCCCCGACCGTATGCGCCAGCCTTTTAAGACCTTGCGGAGCTCCCGTCAATGGCCGATGTTCCGACGCGCCCGCCTAGGGCTTGAACGGTTCGAACCCCAGCCTGAAGAACTCGTTGGGGTTGTTGAAGAGCCAGTCGGCGGCCACCTGCTCCACATCGCTCCTCTCGAGCCAGCCCCTTGACACCGATCGCGCTAGGGCACCTGCAATGACGTCCCTCGCGATCTCTAGGTGGCAGGCCGCGTACTCCACACAATCGCCATAGTCGGCCCCGAAGCCGTGGATCTTGGAATGGGGAACCGTCACGATGGAGTTGGCCATCAGCTGCTCGGTGTAGAAGGGATCGATGATGTTCACCCAGCAGCAGTCGATGGATGCGTTGGGGTAGTTCTTCGCCAGGTAGAGAAGCTCGCCCAAGTAGGGCCAGTTCCCGTGGAAGAGGTCGAAGTTGACGTTCCTGTGCAGCTCAAGCACGGAGGTGAAGTTCGCGGCGTTCGTCTTCACGATATCGTTCCTCCAACCCGCCATGTGGCCGGTGTGGATCTGCACGGGCAGACCAAGCTTTCGCGCCATCCTCATGAAAGCATGGAAGAGGTAGTCGTCCAGAGGCTTGGCCTCCGGCCAGCCGAGGCTCCTCCTAGGGTCCTCCATGATGAAGTTGAAGAGCTTCTCGGCCGCCTCCCGGGGCACATTATCGTACCTGATCGTCCTGCTGTACGCAGACTGGTCCTTGAATCCGACCGCGCCCGCGTCCTTCATCCCGGAGAAGATCTGCATGCACACGTCCAAATACTCGTCCAGATCCGAGACCGATCCGTCCACGATCCTAGCAATCCCTTCCACTCCCGGCTGGCTCCTGACCGAATGGAACCCCGGAAGGGGGATCAGAAGCCGATCCAGACGGTACATCTTATGCTTTCCCGAGATGAATTCCTTCAGGTCCGGGTTGACGTTGACTAACCTGCACTTGATGTGCGCCTTGTCCAGAATTTCTGCATAGACCTTCTCGTCCCTGAGCTCGAGCAGCTTTTTGCCGACCCGCTTGACCGCCTCAAGGCTCATCTCTTGCTCCCCGTAGAAATCGCGGAGGACGAGCTTGGTCACCCTTGCGTAGGCGGTGTGCTTGGTGCGGTTCCAAAGCTTCTCGAATATCGGCCATTTCTCCTCCGTGGGGATGGTCTGATCGTTCAGCTTTCCCAGCGCGGCCTCCCCGCCGGCCGAGACCAGGTCGCTTTGGAAGTAGCCCTGGATCAGGGCCGTGATCGGTTCCTTGTAGTCCGGGGCCGTCTTAGGGCCCATGGTATGGTCGTGGCAGTCGATGACCGGAAAGTCCTTTATCGATTCCAGTATCTCGGAGCGAAGCTCGTCCACGTCCATGATAGACACCGGGGCCCGAGGACTTCGGGTCGCTCTTAATTGTAACCCAGCGCCCCGCAGGCTCAGACCTGGCTCTGCGTGTACCTGAGCTCCTCCTGGCTTGTGATCTTCTTTGCGCCGGCGATCTGGTCCGGAGGCCAGGGGACGCTCGCCCTCAGGCCTTCGATGCCACCCTTCCCTGGCGGCGGCTGCACATACTCTACGGCGTAGTGGAAGTTCTCGTCGTCGAAGAAGATGAAATAGCTACTCGACCTGATGTCAATCGGCTTCTTGGTTATGGAGAACGGGCTGGTATCCTTCAGGGCGCCGTATGGTATGTACAAAAGCGGCTTCAATTCCAGTCCGCGTGGCAAAAGAAGTTGTAAAGTCTTTCCTCGCGACAGTCCAGGTAAGTGAACCCGACAGTGTTGTAAAAAGCATTCTTGCCGCGGTCCATCTCTGCTATCAGCGATCAAAGATGATGAAGGCCGACGCCGCAGCCACAGGTACAGCCGGAAGGGTGTCGCCCTTTGATCTCGGAGGGCTCACCGCGAGGTGCTGGGAACCATCCTTGCTCACGTTTCCCTTATGGGAAGCCTGCGCACACAGGTCTTGGCGCGGCGCCAAGAAATGTATCCCATCTTGGCCGCTGCGCACTGCGCGCAGTAGCATCCGCATGCGGTTAGTGGGAAGGCGATACCGGTTCAAAGCGGGGTGCCTCACCACATGGGCATCGTCAGATTCGCGACCTCGGCCAACCTCGGAACTATCACGATGAGAATGACCCAGACCGCGGCAACGACGCCGATCACGATCAGGTCCATGCCCTCATCCGCCACGATCCCGCGCCTCGGACCGTCCCTGTATGGCAGACGACCTCTCTCCCAATACTCCACATAGTGCCTTGAATGTATGGGGTAGCACTCCCCCTCGCAGAGGACGTACCTCCTGCCTATCAGCGATCTGAACTCTTCGCCGCAGTACCGACACCAATCGCCCAACTTCCGCGTCCCCCGATTGCTTGCAGCAGCTGCCCCGAATAACCGCTGCTGCCTATCAAATCTTTCCCCGCCGTGCAGACTAACCCCAGCTAAGCGAGGAAAGCTCTTAAGAGGCAAGCAGGACACACCAGCCCTGCTTGAAAGCCTACCCCAGATACCTGACCCCAGGCTTTGAGCCGTTCGATCCCCTCGAACTTGCAAGGGAAACGGAGGCGATCGTGTGCAAGGGAGACCAGAGAAAGTATACTGACTTCTACTCAACCGGAGTCTACGGCGGGATAGCAACGGGTTATGCATGTGGATGCTGCCTCCGCTGCGTCTTCTGCTGGGTGGGTTGGAGCCGCGACTTCCCTGAGCGCTTCGGGCGGTTCTACTCGGCAAGCGAAGTCTTCGCGAAGCTCAAAGAGGCTGCAAGGAAGGCCGGCGTCAGCCAGCTTAGGATATCCGGGGCCGAGCCAACCCTTGGCAAGCAGCATCTGTTATCGTTGCTCGAAAGCGTCGAAAGATCCGAGTTCAACCGCTTCATCCTAGAGACGAACGGCATCGTCCTCGGGGCGGATCCAGACTTCGTGCAGTCCATCGGGGAGTTCAACAAGCTGCATGTGAGAATCTCGCTGAAAGCCGGGACGCCAGAAGCCTTCACGAGAAAGACGGGGGCAAGGCCCGAAAGCTTCGAACTTCCGTTCAAAGCGATCAAGGCCCTGCTTGACTCGGGCGTCAGCTTTCACGTGGCCGCCATGACGGCCGACCCAAGGGTCACAAGCTGGCAGGAAAGGCAGGCTCTGGTCCAGAGATTGGCAGAGATAGAGCCCGCTCTGGGCTACAAGCTGGAGGAGGAAGTCGTCGACCCCTACGAAACCACCCTCGCCAGGCTCAGATATGCCGGCTGCGAGCTCGAATGGCCCCTGAAGGCGGTGTACCCGCGCCTCCGGCCCACAATGCCCCAAATTTCGAGCCGGCGGAGGGGCTAAGTCCGGACTGCTGGGAAGCCGCGGGCCATCCGCACAGCCGTCTCTCGGACGAGATCCGCGGGCAGATTTGAAAGACCGAGATGGTCTGAAGAAGCGCAGGCCTTTCCCTAGGGGTTGAGCGAATCGCCAACTTTCATCTCATGAGGCTCTCTCATCAATTCGCGGAGTGGAAGACCCCATTGCGTGTGAGAGGGCATATGGGCCCGTCGGGACTTGAACCCAAGAACTTCGCCTGTTTGAAACGGGGAACCCCGCTCACGTCAAGGCGACGTCATAACCAACTAGACCACGGGCCCCATGCCCACGGCCGGAAAAACGGATTTAAATCTTACCGCAAGCGCGGGCTTGCACGCCTCCGCACACCCACCGATCCCTTCAAGCCTAAGCCTAGGGAGAAAGCGATTTCAGGCCCGGACACCATCTTGATCCGTGGCAGACCGCCCTTCCACACTCAAGGCACGAGTCCTGCTAGTCTGCTTGCTCATCCTCGCTGTTGCGGGCCTATATGCCGGACTCCGCTGGGCCAACCCCAGGAAAGGCCCGCCGGGCGGGTCCGTCCCAACCGACAACGACTCTTCCTCCGCGCCAGGCGGAGGAACGGGCGACAAGTACTCCCAGATGAGGGAGCAGATGGTTCGAACCCAGATAGAGGCGCGCGGCATAAAGGATGCCGCAGTCCTCGCCGCGATGAGGGAGGTCCCCAGGCACGAGTTCGTTCCCGACTACCAGGTCCCTAACGCGTATGATGATCGTCCCCTATCGATCGGCTATGGGCAAACGATCTCCCAGCCCTACATAGTCGCTCTAATGACCGAGCTCCTAGCGCTGAAGCCCGGCAAATCCAAGGCCCTTGAGATCGGCACCGGATCGGGCTACCAAGCAGCGGTCCTAGCCAAGATCTGCTCGGAGGTCTACTCGGTCGAGATCGTGGAGCCTCTGGCCCAGAGAGCCTCCCTCACCCTCGACCGGCTCGGTTTCACGAACGTTCACGTCAGGAACGCGGACGGCTACTACGGTTGGAAGGAACATGCACCCTACGACGCAATTGTGGTCACCTGCGCGGCGACCCACATCCCCCCCGATCTCGTGAGCCAACTCGCCGACGGCGGCAGGCTGGTGCTGCCTCTCGGATCTCCGTATAGGTGGCAGACCCTGACGGTGGTGGAGAAGAAAGGTGGCGAGACGACTGTGCAGTACTTCGGCGAGGTCATATTCGTGCCCATGACGGGCGCGATCGAGAAGGAGCAACCTACGGAGGGGACCTAGAAGCGGGCAGGACGACGTAGGCGGCCAGGTAAACCACCGCGCCGATGACGAGAACGTTGGAAAAACCAACCAGGCTCGCAAGCACGATTGTGCCTGCCGAACCCACGACCGACGAGCATCCGTTCGCACAGTAGGCCAGAGGGACCGCCGCGGGCTGCCTCTTGCCAAGCATCCTCAGACCCGTCGGAAAGGGAATGCCCATGGCAAATGCAGGGGGCGCCATGAGCCCGACCGCGATGCCGAATCTGGCCCACACGTGCCAGCCAAGAAGGGTCCGAAAGACGGACCCCAAGCAGAATGCCTCGGCCAGCACAAGGAGCGACACAGCCGTAACCGCCGCGAAGATCGCCCTCGGGGCCGGCTGCCACCTCCTGCTCCAAACGCTACCCAGGCCCGAGAACACGAGCATTGAGAAAAGGACAGCCGACATCGCATAGGCGGGCTGGCCTAGGAAGAGGATGAACTTCTGAAGGTACGTGACCTCAACCAGCATGTAGCCTGCTCCCAGAAGCATGAAGTAGGCGACCCACCTCCAGATCCCCGTCGGCCTTTCCCTCTTCCTAGACGCTACGGCCACTGGGAGGCCCACGAGCAGCACGGATGCGATGCACGCCTGCATGAGTACCGCCACAACAAGGAGCCCTCCCTCCAGGAACGGGTTCCAAAGCTTCCCCAGAGTCCGCCGCAGCTCAAGCAACCTAGTCCATTTCATGAAATCGAAGAAGAAAGGCCTCTCATCGGTCGGCGGCGTGAGGTCGAAGAGGTATGCGCGATAGAACTTGTCTCTCTCCTGCGGGTCGACTATCCTTCGGAACGCCTCGTAGTACTCCTCGGCCTGGAACTTGTTGAACCTGTTCGTCTCGCCCGCCGAGAGTCCAGGCAGATACACCAGGTCGTAACGCCTTTCCTCGCAGATCTCCCTTATGCGGGCAAGCTCCTCGTCCGCATACGGGGTCCTTTTCACCATTGTGGTCACGGTAAGATAGGTCCGAAACGACGCAAGATGAACCGACGGGTCGCTGACCCCTTCCGCCTCCAAGGCCGCAACCATGATCGAGGCGATCCTCGGCGACTGCCGCGGAGGAGGGGACAACCACCTCGTCACCACAAGCACCCCGTCGGGGGAGAGGTGGCGCAGCAGCTCCCGAAAGCTCTCCACGGTGAACAGATAGCTCTCCGAGAGGCTGTAGAGCCCTACCGAGGCGGTGACCGGATCCTGCTTGAGCGATATCTCCACAAGGTCGAAAACCTCCTTCGACGACGCAAGATAGCACCTCGGATCCACTACGTGGACCTGGACCTCGCTACGGGAGTACAGGAAGCCCGAGAATGCAGCAAACTTCGTCCTGACCGCTTTCACTATGCTCGGATTCCTCTCCAGCGCGACGATCTCGGAGGCGCCGTTCCAAAGGGCAGACAGGACATCCAGTCCACCTCCGGAGTCAACGACGAGAACCTTGCCTCTCGGGGCGATCGCGTACGGAACCCTCGACGGGAGAGTCTCGAGGAAGCCAAGATTCGAGAGGTTGCCATCGAAACTCGTCACGGGCTCGAGATTGTCCCCGTCCACCGTCAAGCCGATCTGTTCCGGCACCCGCTCCGCTGAGTCAAAGGCCATCCCGGGCGCATAATGTATCAGCCTACTGCTTACGGCATCGACGCGCGAGACCGAGTTCCAATCGCTCCATACTAGGCTGGCGTCGGGGTACCTCAGGGCACAACTCAGAGCCTTGTACTCAGAGATGGTCGGGTTGAATCCGGGTTGACCTAGCATTAGCAGGCCCAAGCCCAGGGCGCCTGCGAACGCCAGACGGCTTTGCGCAATGAATCCCTCCGATCGTGAGAAGAGCCCGCAGGCCAACCCGGAGAATGCGGCCGATCCGAGGATTGCCAAATGTGGCCCTCCGAAGGGCATCACGGCTAGGGCGAACACACAACCCACGCCCGCCCCAACGAGGTCCGCGAAGTACACGAGATTAGCCCGGGATGGATTCCGTGTGACGACGCATGCGAGGCAGATCCCGGTGAAGAAGAAGGGCAGTCCAAGGGCAAGGTACTGCAGTATGATCACCCAAGCGTGGAGGGGCCTGGCATTTGCCCTGATCGGATCGAACCTCAAGGCGACGGCGAAGAAGACCGAGAAGATGGTGGACAGGCAGGCACCGGCGCAGGCTGCCGGCACGACCTTGCGGCTCCTAACAAGGGAGGGAGTGAGGTAAAGTACCGATCCGCCGACCGCGTAGCCGAAGAGGGCAATGCTCACGACCATGAACGCGAAGTGGTACCACTGAACCAGCGAAAGTATCCTGGTCAGCGCGATCTCAGATGAGAGTGCCCCTGCGGAAAGGACAGCTATTGCAACGAGTTCCTTGCGAAAGCTTCGACCGCCCGAGCTTCCTCGAATGCCCCTGTACTGGCCCACGGCCATACGACTGGGGCGACGAACTTATTGGTTTCGGGTTATAGGGGCCACCTGAACGGAATAGAAAGCGCACAATTCGGGGAAATAGGGGGTTCTTTTGGGGGTTTAGGGGGTTGAGCTTCCACTCAGGTGACCCTCCGAAAAGAGGCCACGGCCTCCTTATAAAGTTTTTGGATTCGCCGGACAATCTTGACATATTTTGCACGCGCCGCGCAAGGAGGCGGCTCAACCCACTTCCACTCAACTTGACGGATCCAGCCTCATCCTGCCGAATGTGGGAACCGATGCTAGTCTATTGCGAAGCCCGCGACATCGCCCGTAGGACTTAGAGCAAACCACGACTGCTGCTTATTCAGGTTGGGCAAGATCCAGCCCCGCCGCCTTGTATGCACCGCAGGTTACCCTTCGCCGAAGGCTGTCCTGGACAAGGCTTCCGTCTTCTCGCCGAACGTGTCCAGGCACTGCACCCTCAGGCCCAGTTCGATCGCCCTCGGCAGTATCTGGAATCCATCCAGCACCGCGATCAGCCCATGGACCGCGCGGCCCTCATCATGAAAGGGCGGATAGAACGTGGCTAAGACATCGAGAGCATCAACAACGTCGTCCAGGATGCTTCCCAGCCTCTCCAACGTCTCGGCCCAACTCTTGATATCCTCCTGCTTTCTCAGCGCCCTCCACGCCGATT
>CAZJVP010000059.1:0-1839 GCA_964549615.1 uncultured Thermococci archaeon
GGGAACCTCCTTGGCAAGCTCGGCCAGCGCCATGGCCTGCGGCAGTATCGCCCTCTCCCAGTAGGACCAGTCCAGCGGGCAGGGCGCTGCTCTTGCCTCCCCATCCGCCGTGACGTAGCTCCGCGCCTCGACCGGCCTTCCAGCGTCCCGGGTGAAGTAGAAGACGGAGACGAAAAGCTTCACCCCGGCCTGGCGACACAGCTCGGCCTTGGCCTTTAAGTCAGCAACCTGCTCAGGATTCTGGCCGTCGAAGTATCCCACCGGGTAGACGATCGCGTTCATCCCGGCCTCCCTCATCATCGAGAGCACGGTCTCGTTCTTGGGCGAACCGTACCCGGCCCTGAGCCTCTCCTCCGCGATCCATGCCGCGGCCGGAGCAAGCTTCCCCGCCTGGCCTTGCCACGCGCTCCAGAGCAAGGACAGGGCCACCGCGCATATGACGGCCGCCGAAGCCAGGCCCACTAATAGGACCCTCCTTGGAAGGCGGAAAGCTCTGCCCGCGGGCCTTGCTCCGGATGGCCGGCGCGCCTCGGCCTTGCCGCATCCGTGGGAGGAGGGCGCAAGGTGCATGCTGCAGAAGGGCAGGCCGCAGGATTCGCAGCGGCGGACCACGCCGAGCCTTGCGTGACACTTCGCGCAGCGCACGATCTCCTTCTCCATCGCCACGCCACCGTGACCATGAACCCCGCAGATGTGCTCCGCCGGGGTGCCACCCACAGGTGCCGATCGGGAATTTAACGCTTCCCTCCCGGCCCCCGCCTCCCGCCTTCTCTAACAAGTCCTACCGTCCAGCAGGGCGCGAACCGCCCCTATCCCCGGACCACCTCATACGAAGAACTTGGCCATGACCCCGCCCAATATCAACAGAAGGATCGGGACGACGAACCTGTAGGTAACGGTTGTCAACGTGCTGACGTTCTCTGACAGACGCCTCACAGACTCCGACATCTCGGACAGCGTCTCGGTTTCGAGGGTCCTGAGGTAGTCCTTGTCAACTCTTGGTATCTCGCCGGCCCTCTGCTCTTCGCCGGCTTGGAAGCCCTCGGACGCCGGGGCGGCGAGGCCGTAGAAGTCGACCGTGCATATCGGGCTCTGGTAGTCCACCGTTATGCTCCGCGGAGATGCGTTGTAGAGGCCCAGCACAAGGTATCCGTCCCACCCTGGGTCAACCTGCAGCCCGGCCAGTAGGACTATCCCCTTCCTGACGTAGTACGATTTCATCCCTATGTGCGCGGCAACGTCGTTAGAGAGCCTGATCCGTTCAAAGGATGTCAACAGGGCAAACTGCCCTGCCTTCAGCACCACGCTGCGCTTGCGTTCCATGTCTATCTCTTCCACCATGCCGCTCACCAGCATTCTCTTGCCAACCCTCACGTCATAGCTCGCTGGCTGCAGACTCGGCTCGTGGAAGGGCTCGATGCCTATCCTCCTCTCCTTCATCGCTTGGAGAATCTCAACGTCAGAAAGCAGCATAACTCTCTCCTTTTCCCCTCCCCCTTGGCACTCCCACACTGGTTGCCAGGGGGCGGCGTCGTGCTCGCACATACGACTTGGGAGCCGACAACCGCATCGATGAGACCATGGACCGGTACTTAAGCTTTTCTTCCACCCCCCTTGCCCAATTGTTAGATCATGAACGACCCGTTAGGCAACGTGTCCAACCTTGGCCCACTGAGCACCAAGAACCATGAAGATATCAAATCTGGTTTCGGCTCGAGACCACCCCCCGTCCACGGCCCTGGGTCTCAAGGGGAGCGGATCAGTCTTTTTCCGCTAGTAGCCTTGTGCAATCGACTCTGACAGCTCTGACGCGTTTCCCGACCCATTGTTTTGGGACCA
>CAZJVP010000060.1:0-1792 GCA_964549615.1 uncultured Thermococci archaeon
CCGTATCCGTCGGTTCGGCTATTTGCCAGAGGGGAGGCGAACTCGCACAGCAAGAAACCGTGAGCCCCATGCACCTCGACCACGTCGAAACCGCATCGAACGGCCCGAGCCGCCGCCTTCCCGAAGGCCTCGGTTATGTTCCGGATCTCGCGGACCGTCAGTTCCCTGGCGCCTTCCTTGGCTGAGGGACCGACCGGCTGCCTCCCGATCAGCACGGGATCGCACCTCAAGCCAGCATGGTTTATCTGGATCCCTATCGGCGTCCCGCAGTCCTTGACGGCCTGAGCGAGCTTGGCCAACCCGCCCATCAGTTCGTCTTTGTGAATCCCTGGCTGTTTCGGCGATAGACGGCCGTCGGGCGTAACGTATGTGTGCTCGACCATGACCATCCCCACCCACGGAGCCCTCGCGCAGTAATGCTGGATCATCTCCGCCGTGACCTCTCCAGCCTCCGTCGCTAGTTCCGTGTTCATCGGCGGCATGACGATCCGGTTCTTGAGAACGAGATTTCCGACATTCACTTTCTCAAGGATTCTCAACGTCGCATCCCTCCAAAACCGTTATGCCACTCAATATCTCCGGACCGCCGCACCGAAGGAGCCATTCCCCCTCGGATGCGATTTGTCCATGCCCGCACCATCAGGTGGGCGTGCCGCGGTCGACCCTCAAGTATATTACGGTCGGAAATCGCGGACAACTTTCACCCAGCTGCCGGCTGAGTGCAATGCTTGCCAAGAAATCCGGTCGGAAAGAGCCCAGAGCCTCAAAGGATCCGCGTGGTTCCCACCTGTCTGTAGTAACGCCTTCTAACCATGAGGCTGTAGAGCACAAACCCGCAGACCATGAGCGTGCCCGTCACGGAGGTCCACTCGATCATGAAGATCCACATCAAAGCCCTGTTCTTCTGCTTCAAGGCAACCTCGGCCGCTTCCTGGAGCCAATCGAAGGCTTGCGAGAGCTGCGCCCAGGAATCGTCGTAGTTCTGGTCAAGATACAGTTCCTCCGCCTCGCCCTTCGCCCGGTCCGCGCGGGCTATGAGGCTCTCGGCCGGCACCAAGTTCGCCCCAAACCTGTCGACGAACTCTATCAGGCCCACCTGCAGGGATCTCTTCGCTATATAGTCCCGGAACCCGATCCGCATCCTGTGGACCTGCGCCGCGTCCGCGGGCAGCTGCCAGCCGACGCTGGGCCAGATGATGTTCATCAAGACGTCCGTCTGAAGGTCTCCCTCCACTTTTCCGTAATACATGCCGCACCAGAAGGGATTAACGAAGTTGTCACACAGGGTCCAAGTAAAGCCCTTGCCGTACTCGTAGTACAGAAGCCACGGTGCGCTCGTGGGCGAGCCCGGAATGTCTGTGAACGTGCCTACGGCCTCAGCCAGGGCGATCGAACCCTCCTTCGGAACGACGTAGAAAAGGCCCAGAGCGGGAATCTGTTCAAGCCCCAGCGGAACCAGGGGCAGCAACACCTGTTTGGGGGCGTCACGAACTACCCTCAGGCGCCATCTAGCATTGGAATACGGCACCCTCCCCGTCCGCAGGACCTGTTCCGCATCATTCGCGAAGAGGTTGCTCATGCCGCACGAGACCCAGAACTCCGCATATTGCACGTCCATCCGAAGTCCGCCCTGATCGGTGAGGGCCGAGCAATCGCCGGCCTCCACGGCGGTCTTCAGCCACGAGATCTGTTTCGCCGTCAGAGGCACCACGTACGGGATCGAGTACATGATGAACTCGTAACTGGTGAGAGCCTCATAGGTTCTGGGGAAGTACTGTTTCACGTATCGCTT
>CAZJVP010000061.1:0-3293 GCA_964549615.1 uncultured Thermococci archaeon
GGATCCGTCGCCGCGGGCGATATTGACAATGACGGTGCGTCGGATGTGGTCCTATTCGATGGTCCGACTCTTCGTTGCCTGACGCTTGGCGGGAATTATCGAGCCGAGACCTTCGTATGGCCCATGTATGGAAGGGATAGCATGAACACCGGCGCCGTGCCGATCCCTGAGGTGCCGGCAGCCTTGGTAGGAACCTTCATCTTGCTGGCTATGGCAAGTTGTACAGAAAGGTTTTTGTCTCAGCCCCACGACAGGGCCCATCGGTAGGGGTACCGCATGCTGAGCTTCCGAACCGCGCTCGTTGGAGTCATCTTGTTTGGGATCTTACTTGGGCCCGGAGTCCAGGCGCAGGATAAGCCACGAAGGATCAAAGTGCTGGGCACGGGGAAGGCGGAAAGCACGCCCATCCTCACGGTTTGGTTCACCACGGAGCCCTCGACGGATGCGGTCGTTTTCCCAACCAGGGTCTGGGAGGGAAGCACCGTCACGCCGGATGATATCAGGCGCTACATGCGGATATACTTCCCGCGCAGCTTCACCGACCTGCTGGAGTTCGAGTTCTTCTTCCTAGCCCAAGTTGATATGACCTTCTTCTCTCCCGAACAACAGAAATGGATCTACGACGCGCTGACGGAACACCAGAAGGGGGGAGTCAACACGAGAAGCATCATGAGCACGCACTCGTGGTACTATGAGCCATGGAGGGACAGCATCATCTCCAAAGCCTTCCCCAATGATGTGGACGCAGTCATAGCGGATATTCAGCACAAGGAGGGGGCGCCAGGCCCGCTCGTCATAAAGGATGATAAGGATCTTCCCGACATCATGAAATCCTACAAGAAGATGATAGAACCGCTCTTCCCCCAGTACTCGGGGCTCAACACGGTGCCCAAGCCAGGTTCGGTTATCCTCTCCTACACGAAGAACAACGTTGGCCTAGGATCTCCCGTGCCAGGGCAGATAGCACACGTCTTCTACTGGAACTGGAACAGGTCGGTGACGTTCACCTTCAGGGACATGGTCTACGATGCCTTCTGGAGCCCGAAGGAAAGCCCGGTCTCCAACCCTTACACGCTCGACATCGTAGCGAACATAATCTGGTTTTCGACGGGCAGGCAGCTGCCGGACGACCCCTTCAAGGTCCATGAATACAGACGCCAGATCATGAACTTCAAGATACGCAAGTCGCTGCTCGTCTCACTGCTCGACTTCGCCGAGAAATTCGGCGCGAACCCCGCGAGGATCTACTCAAGGCTCGGGGAGGTCGAACAGGTCGAGGCTAGGGCCTCCGAACTCTACTTGGACGGCGACTTCGATGCTGCATATGACACCATGACGTCCGCGACGCGCCAGCTCTCGGATGTGGAGAGCGATGCGGCAAAGCTCAAGGACAGGGCCCTCGCATGGGTCTATCTCGTCGAATGGTCAACGACGACGGGGGTCTTCCTCTTGGCGGGCGCGGTCCTTTGGACCCTCATGGTCAAAAGGGCGCTATACAGGGAGACGGCCGTGACCAAGTGGGCAAGGTGACTTTGGGCTCTCCGTCACGGTGACATGAGGCCCTGGAGGGAGGCCCCTTGTCTGTCTGCCTGCACCCGGACAATCAGACTTCGAGCCCTCCAGCCTGGCACAGCCAGCGCCGAAAACCAAAACTCCATACGAAAGGCCTACTGCCGCCCGAGACCGCCGCCATTTGGCGAAGCCGATGTCCGCCTTCGTCTCTCCCGGAAAGGTCGTGCCATTTTTCAAGGGATGAAGGCTCCGGATGAAGCCGCAACGCGGGGCGGCCGTAGTCTAGCCTGGTTAGGACATTGGCCTTCCATGACCCTCCGTCGAGGCGAGCCAACAACCCGGGTTCAAATCCCGGCGGCCGCACCTCAACTGCTGCATACGAGCCCGCTTCCCGATGCTCGGGTAAAGCCTTGACTTCGCCTTCGCCTCGGCCGGAGCGGGTCCTCGAACGCGTCCGAGAAGCCGCCTAGCAGGGAACACGGCGCTCCGAGAACAGATAATAGGCCTTCACGTTTCCGCCGGCTTGAGGATGCTCCCCATTTGCGCGCCGTTGCCACTCGGATGAAATCGGCAAGCAAAGCGGCACGTCTTGGCCAATCCAAGTACGCCGTGGCGCTGGTTGGGATCTTTGCCCTCGGCTTCCTGCTGCGCATGGCGAACACGGCGAAGTCGCCATACCTGGTAAAGGGAATAGACGGCCCGTATTACATCACCCAGGTCGACTACCTCGTGGAAACGGGCAAGCTTCTCCACAAGGATAGCCCCCTGGCCTTCTACTACCTCCTTGGCTGGCGGCTTCTCCTCGGCGACACCGTCCAAGCTCTGAAGATAGGCATGTCCGTCATAACGGGCCTCATGTGCCTGCCCGCCTTCCTGCTGGCAAGACGCATAACGGCCGATGATACGGCCGCTCTCTGCTCAGGATTCCTGAGCGTGTTCAACCCTTACCTCTTTGAGATGACTTACAATCTCTACAAGAACGAGATCGGGCTGCTGCTCCTGCTGAGCTTCTTCGTGCTCTTCTTCGAACTCCTGTCAGCCGAAGGGATCAAGAGAGACTGGAGGACCCTAGTGGCCCTTTTCATCCTCTTCGTGGCCCTCTGGGCCGCCCATATCATGGCCGCGGGCATGGCAGTGCTATTCGCAATCGCATATCTTGTTCTGACGCTCCTCCGGGATGGGGCAGCGGCAAGAAGATCGCTCAAGCTCCTTGCGCTGGTGGGCGCAGTCGGGGGTTCGGCCTTGCTCATCCTCGCCGCCCTATTTCCCGCATCTTTCTACAAGGTCTACAAACTCGGATTCCTGACCGACCTTACCGAGGATGGGTCGCGGACGCCCAGGTTTGCCCCTGCGGGGGCACAGGCCCTGAGCTCCTGGGGCCGGTTCATCTCCACCAACCTCGACCCCGTAAGGTGGTTCGGAATACCCGCCATCGTCGGCCTTGCAGTCCTCATCGCCAGGCTTTGGAGGGCCAACCTCCTGCACGGCGAGCCCTTCATCCTCTCGACGTATGTTTCGTGGCTCGTGTTCGTCCAGCCCTCGATCTCCCGTGAGCTGCTGTGGAGGTTCACGCTCGCCTCCTTTGTCCCCCTCTGCCTCGTCCTCGGATACGGCTTGGCCGCGATCCGGCGAAAACTTCCAACCTACATCGCTGCGCCCGGCATCGTCCTCGTGCTGGGGCTGTCCTTCTTGGAAGCTTCGGCCGTCGCCATGCGATCCAAGACGACGATCACCGAGGGGGCGTACCTTGAGCTTCATCAGCTCAAGGAACTTGTGCCCGA
>CAZJVP010000062.1:0-10632 GCA_964549615.1 uncultured Thermococci archaeon
GCCCGCAACCTGTGCAAAGGTTCCCTCAGCTATGTTGGCCGGTATGGGCACGTAGAATATGCGAGGATCGCCCTTTACCAAGAGTGGGTAGGAGGTCTCGGGATAGTACGACTCGCCAATGCAGAACGCCCTAATGCGCAGCGATTCAGGATCGTACTTCCCCAGTCCAGGTGGCAGGACCAGGACGGCTGCCAAAAGCACAACGAAGGAAATCCAACGCCCCATCGCGACCCGTACTCTCCTGTCTTCCCCGTTATTAAACTGTGTTGCTCGGCTCCGGCTTGGGTGCGATAACCATTCCCCTGCTGTTGGATCTGCCGGCGTATTACTGCATGCCTCTTCACACCTGCACGGATTTGGTTGGCCAGCATGCACGGATCCGGCATGTCCTCCCATTTCGAGGGTGTCCCTGAGCTTCCCCTTACGACGAGAGCCCTCAAGGCCCGCTCTGAGCGATTGTTGGCCCATTGCATGGGTTGTGCCCAAGGTCCATCGGCTCCCCTTCCCCTACCCCACAACGGGTTAGATGCCATATGCAATTTTTAAGGAAACCGGCGCGGCACAGGGATGTCGAGACGAAAATCATCAAAGGCGTCTTGGCAAAGGAGAACGCCCGGAATGCGCGGCGAGCGAGTTCTCGGAGGAACATGGGGCGAATCCCCAGCAGGACCGGGCTGCGCCGACTCCCGGCAGGCGGCCCTCGGATGATCACCTTTTCCGTGCGGTGGCGTATGGAGGAAGGCCTTTGGCGGATGCAACAAGGACGGTTGGATTCCTCTTTCTAGCAACCGGCGTCGGGCTCCTGGTGGGCGAGGTCTTCCTCAAGATTGATGTGCTTCTCGTACTTGGCGTCGGGTCGATCTTTCTTGGCATCTATTCGATTGCGATGTCCACCGAGCTCTACGTCAAGAGCGACGTTATACTTGCCGCCTGCGCCGCCGGCCTGGAGAACCTCGACAGGGTCTTGGGGGAACTAGGCATCACAGGCAAGGCGGTCTATCTTCCCAAGGCCTACGCAGGGGAGCCCCGCGTCTTCGTGCCCGCAGGAACAGGCCCCACGGCCGTGCCCGACTTAAGAGGAGATCCCACATTCCTGACCGGTGCATCAAGCCAGCTCGGCCTGGTCATCTCGCCTCCCGGCCACAGGCTGTGCAGCCTCCTGGAGGAGGAACTGGGCATGTCCTTGGATGGGTTGGAGCCTGCCGCCGTCGCCAACACGATTCCGCCCCTCATCACGCAGGGGCTGGGCCTGGCGCGCTCGATGGAGATCGATGAGGAAAGCCTGTCCTTCCGTGCCCGGTCCCCGGCTTGCTCGGATCTGTGCGCCTCCGGGCTCAGGGCCTGCCAGCAGGTCGGCTGCATGATATGCTCCTCCATATGCGAGGCGCTGTCCAGGTCATTGGATGCGGCGCTTCGCCTCGAGTCCCTCGATTACGACAAGGCATCCGACACGGTCACCGTGAGGCTTGCGAGGTTGGAGGAATCCGCGTGAGCAGACTGGTGGACTGGGTGGTGCTGGGCATGACGGGTTGGGTGACCTTCTCGTGGCTCATAGTCCTCCTGGCCGAGAGAAACCGTCTCTACGTCCTGGCAACCCTGCTCACGATAGGCCTTCTGATAACTGCGGAGCTCATCTCGGGCTACGGGACCAAGACCCTGAGGGAGAAGGTGTCCACATTTGCGTATGCGGGTTTTCTCATCTTCATGGTCGTGGTGATAGTGAGAGTCGCCGAGATTCTGCGAGGATAAAGTGAATAGACAGGATAGAGAGCAAGGAGGGTGTCATCAGCTATGGAAAAGACCTTTGCGGGCGAGGGGCGCGGGATAACCGATGCCCTCGCGCAGGAGGCCCTCTCGCTTTCGAGGATGCTCAAGGCGGAGCTGGGCAGGGCCTTGGTCGGGATGGATGATCTTTGCGATCTCCTCCTGGCCACCCTTTTGGCGGAGGGGCATTCGTTGCTGGAGGGCGTCCCGGGCGTGGCGAAGACGACCCTTGTCAAGAGGTTCGCCGCGAGCATGGGACTCGGGTTCTCACGTATACAGTTCACCCCGGATCTCATACCGGCAGACATCCTCGGCAACTACGTCTACTCCCCGGCCACCGGGTCGTTTGCGCTTCGAAAGGGGCCCATCTTCTCCAACATCATCCTGGCCGACGAGATCAACCGGAGCCCGCCCAAGACGCAGTCTGCCCTGCTTGAGTGTATGCAGGAGCGCCAGGCGACGATAGAGGGAACCACCCTGCCCATGAGCCTTCCCTTCATGGTCCTGGCAACCCAGAACCCCGTAGAGCTCGAGGGCACCTACCCCCTGCCGGAGGCCCAGATCGATAGGTTTCTCTTCAAACTGCAGGTGGGCTATCCCGGGGAGGAGGCGGAGCTCAAGATGTTGCAGATGAAGAATGCCGCGGCGGACCCGACGCCGCCAAGGCTCATCACAACTCCCTCCACCATATCGCGCCTGACCGAGGCAGCCAAACGTGTCCACGTTGAGGACTCCGTCCTCAGATACATAAGGGACGTGGTGCTTGCCACCCGCAGGAATCCGCACGTCTCGCTGGGGGCAAGCCCGAGGGCCTCGGAGCACTTCCTGAGGGCGATAAAGGCAAGGGCGCTTGTGGCTGGCCGTAGTTACGCGACGCCCGACGACGTGAAGGCCCTCGCCAGGCCGGTGCTCCTCCACCGAATAATGCTCACGGTGGACGCCGAGCTGGACGAGATAACGCCCGGCGCAGTGATCGAGGAGGTCCTGGCCTCCGTTCCGGTGCCCCGGGGGTAGAGGTCGGATTCACGGGAGGTAAGCCGGGCAGCTCGGGAGGCGCATCGCGTGGACAGGGGGGCCGGGCAGAGCGTCGCGACCGCCGCGCAGGAGATCTCCTTCACCAACTACGGCAAGGTTCTGACGGTCGTTGTGGTGGCGCTCTACGCGCAGGCCTATGCGCTCAACAACGTGGCCCCAGCCCTCATCGCCTCAATGGTCCTTGCCTACCTAGCCTTTGCGAGGATGAGCTTCGACGAACAGTGCCGCGCGACAAGGCTCAAGATCACAAGGCACGTAAAGGACAGAGCGTTCCAGGGCCGGCCTTTCAGCGCGTCCGTTGAGATCCACAACGGCTCTTCCCACGCCGCATGGGTGGAGGTCCAGGACAGGCTCCCAGAAGAAGCAAGGCTTGCCTACGGCAGATCGGAAGCTCGATATGTGATAGAGCCGGGGGAAAGCCGGGAGCTTTCCTGTATGCTTTCCGCGGTCATGAGGGGCCCCCTGCTTCTTGACCGCCTCGGGATGAAGGTGTTCGACGAGAGGGGATTGATGGCGCTCACGGTCGAGCAGAGCGTTCCGTCCACAGTCAAGGTTGAGCCTTCCGTTGAGGAGTTCAAGGGCGGACGGATTCTGCAGAGGAAAGGCTATAGGCTTCGAGTCCAAACACCAACGCTCGCAAGGGTGGGGCGGGGTTACGAGTTCGCGGGGCTGCGCCAGCACATACCCGAGGACCCTTTCACCTCCATCGAGTGGAAGGCGTCCTCAAGGCTTGCCCGGCTCATGACAAAGCTTCTGTACGAGGAAATCCGCGCCAGCGTCTACATCTTCCTGGACTGTGCAAGATCCATGAGGCTCACCAGGGACGCCGGTTGGGCGTCCAAGCTCGATCAATCGGTCCAGTTGGCAGTCCAGATCGCAACCCAGCTGAGCCAGGCCGGGTACCCGGTGGGCCTCGGAGCCTACGACGAGCACAGGGTCCTTGCCTTCAAGTCCGCCGCCCACGGGCGGGTCGGGCCAACCGAGCTCCTAGAGGTAATCTCGCACATCCCGAAGAGCAAGGTCGCAAGAACCGGGCGGCTCGGAGCCGTGATCTCGGATCTTCAGGGCGAAAACGCGGATGCCTTCATCTCAAAGATCCTTCCGTTCTTCGGGCGGCGGAGGGTCGCATCCTGGGAGAAGGCCGCGGGAATCTACTGGGCGGTGGAGAGGCTTGTGCTTGACAGGCCTAAGTCCTGCACGGTCCTCGTCTTCTCCGACCTTGAGACCAATCCCAAGTCCTTCATGCTCTCCTCAGGAATCATTCTGCGCAAGGGGCACCGGCTAGTTGTCATTACGCCCTTCAGTCCAGCCTTCGAGCTCAGAAAGGAGGAGCTGTCGGTCGAGGTCCTTGAGAGGATGTACCTATCCTACCAAGCGAAGCTAGGCCTCATCAGGAGGCTGGAGAGGATGGGCGCTACGGTGGTCGAGGTCGGCAGGGGAAGGGAAGCGCCCATCCAGATCTCCCGCCGGCTGTCGAGGATGTGAGACCATGGACGGCCGTACGACGAACAAGACGGGAAGATCGTGGCTGTCCAAAGAGCTGCCGTCAAGGCCGGGACTTGATCCCACGAAGGCGGTGGGGATCGCCTGCGCGTGCTACATCACCGTCTTCGTCCTGCTCGTCCAAGCCCATGGACCGGCAATTCAGCTTCGACCCCTCAGGCCCGCCCAGGCCGTGCCGCTGGCCTGCGCGACAGTCGCGATCGTGGCGAGCCTCCTCCTATCGTGGAGGATGCCCTGCCTTCTATCGTGGGCGTTCATGGGCATGGTTGCATCCGGCTTCTTGGAAGTGTCCAACTTCACACTGGCCCAGTCCAGCCAGGTTTCGCTTGGCGTCTTTGGCCTGGGACTGCCCTTCCTGGTGCTCTTGGAGGTGATCCTGACCATGGAGGGTGCGACGGCGAGGGCGAGGGTGGTCTTTCGGCCGCGGCCCCTGGTGAAGGCACTTCTCCTAGTCACAATTGTGATGCTATCGCTAATGGCTGCCTTCTCTTACGTGCCCGGTCTTCAACAGTACTCGGCAAGCCCTGAGGCAGCAACCTTCCAGACGGCCATGATTGCCGGAATTTCGACCATGGCCCTCGCCTCCATACTGCTTCGGCGCCCGCGCGGGTTGATGGGCGGGAGTTGATGGCCACTTTGAGGCGTAATGGCCGGCTTGGCGTGGCACGGATGTGGATGGCGGCGCGCAGGCGGAGAGGAGCGACGCTCTGCGGGCTGTCTCTCCTTGCCCTGGCCGTAGGGTATGCAGCGGTGGTGCAACACCATGCCAACTACGACTTAACCGAGACGGACCCGACCGCGGTCGACAGGCTGTACCAGGCCCTCGTTGATGACGTTGGCGACTCGCTTGATTTCGCACTTAAGGAGAGGTTCTCAGAGGCGCTGGCCGCTTTGGGCAGATATCAGCAGTACGTAGCCCAGCTCTCCGAGTTCCGCTCTGACCTCGGCTCACGCGGTCTGGATGCCCTCATCTTGGAGTCCAAGTATTCGACCGAACCTTTCGTACCGCTGGGCCGCAACACCCATGCCGTTGTCGACGATCAGAGCGCGCTCGCCGCAAGCATCCTCCTTGCGCGCGAGGCAGCCGAGAGCAACAGAACCGACGATATGCGAGCCGCCATCCTGGCAGCAAGGATCGAACTTGAAAGGTTCGCCTCAAGCATACGGCGCTTCAACTCATCCGTTCATTCGATTCCCGGGTTCCTCAACGGGGCGCAGCTCTCCCAGTGCGTAGGCCTGCTGTGGGAACTCGCGGCACGCTACGCCGCCGAGATAGCAGGGATCGAGAGAGGGGACGCAGTTTCCAAAGGGACCATCGAGACCAGGATTGAAGTTATGGCCGCCCCCCTGATCGTGAAAACGGGGGAAGAGGTAAAGTTCTGGGGAACCCTCGCAACGGCCGACGGCGTCGGACTTGGAAACGAGACGATTCGCATCAACTTCCTCGCCACTCCCAGAACGGTCAGAACGACGGCGAACGGTTCTTTCGCCACGAAATGGTTGATAGGGGAAAACACTGCACCCGACGCCTACCCGGCACAGGCTGTCTTCGAGCCCAGCCCGCCGTCCAATCTGTCGGGCTGCCGGTCCGAGGTCCTCAACGTGACGGTTCGGAGCCCGAAGATGAGGAGCCACCTTGACGTTAGGACGTCTTCTCCGAGGTGCCGGCTGGGCGACGAGCTCCAGCTCTGGGGCAGACTCTACACGGATTGGGGCGTGGGACTGAACAGGCGGGAGATCGCGATCGAATCCCCCAACCTCACAGGCAATTTCACCGCAATAACCGACGAGGACGGCGCATACCGCGCAACGATCAAACCTGTGGCGCCGGGATTGCTTGTCCTGCGCTCAACCTTCGCGGGCGACGAGCAATACCTCGGCTCCAACTCCCCAACCCTGGAAGTCCACGTCACCCCCTACCTACTTGCCACCGCGGTTGACCTGATCACGCCCGGCAGGGTCGTGGCTGGGAAGATCATGAGGATCTCCGGCCGGGTCAGGGACCAGAACGGGGATGGGCTTGGGCTGGTCTGGGTTTCGCTGGAGTGGGACGGCGTGCCACTACGGTCGATCACGACCAACCCGGACGGGTCCTTTGTCCTGCAACCTCCAACACCTCGCGGCGCACGCGGGAACCATACGCTGGAGGCCGTCTTCGAATCCCATGACCCAAGGTACCTGTCGAGCCGGAGCGGGAAGCGCGAGGTCGAGCTCTCCACCACCATGCCCCGCGTTACGGCATTCGCGATCCTAGCATCAGTCATAGGGCTCGTTTTCGCCTTGGCCATCGCGAGGACGAGAAGGCTGCGGAAAGTCCCGACCCGCCGCATGCCCGTGTCGCTCCCGGGCCCGCCCGGCCCGGAGCCCATGCCGCCCGGCCCGCGGATGGCCGAGACGGCTCCCTCCGAGGCTGCAGGGGAAGCCAAGCCACCCTTGTTCGTCGGACGCGGCAGGGATGCGCTCCTTCTCGCCTACGCCCAGCTCGTCCGGTCAATCTCACATGTGCTGTCCCTCGACTTGGCAAACATGACCCATACCGAGATCCTTTCCCTGCTTGTCGAAAGGAGGGTTCCCGACGCGATCCGGGCAGCGGCCTCAAGGCTGACCAGGATCTACGAGAAGGCCGCATACTCGGGGCTTGATCTTGCTCAGCCGGAGGAGAACGAGTTCCGACGTCACTTGGAAGTTCTGGTTGCATCGCTGAAGACGATTGGGGGTGGCTAGGTGGGCGCGGGCAGGCCGACAGTTCATAGGTTGCGGACGCTGATCCTCTACGCCATGGTGTACCTCTGTGCGGGCGCTGTCTTCCTCCTCCCGCTCACCATGCCAATGGTGCGAAGCACATGCGACTTCTCGATCTACAACACCGGGTGGACTGGCTGCTCCCAGCTCGCGAGGCGACTCTATGAGAGCGGCAAGGAGGTCTTCCCGCTGCACGCGCCTTTCAGCCAGTTCCGCGACAGATTGGAGTACCGGGAGACCGCCCTTCTCGTCATAGGCCCGACGCGCCCATTCGCCAAGGTCGATTCCAGCTTCATCGCCGAGTTCGCGAGGGGCGGGGGCACCCTCATCGTTGCCGACGACTTCTACGAGGCAAACACGCTACTGCAGGGCCTCGGCATTGAGGCCCGTCTCTCCGCCAGCCCCGTAGGAGACCTGTCCTTTCGGAAGGACCCCTTCGTCCTTGACTGCTACTCGGTGGATGCAGGCCATCCTCTGACGAGCGGCGTCTCCTCTTTTGTCCTCAACTACCCGGCCGCAATCACCGGGCCGCTGCCCCCTGGGGCAAGGGTCATTGCGACGACGAGCTCGATGAGCTGGTTGGACCTAAATGGGGACCGGATCTGGCAGAGAACCTCGGAAACCCAAGGCCCCTTCCCGGTCCTCGTGACGATACCTTACGGCGACGGGGAGGTGATCCTGCTCTCCGACCCCAGCATCTTCATCAACGACATGATCTCGCGGCCCGGGAACGACCAACTGGTTCGCAACCTAGTATCCCATCTGACGAGCGCCGATGTGAGACGCGTCTACCTGGATGAGGAGCACCACACCACCCCCAACCCGGTTGAAGTTTTCACGGCGGTGATAAGGAGGGCGCCAGACTATCCCAGACTCATCGCGGTCTGGTCGCTCGTCACCGCCGTCATCTTCGTCGTCCACCCTCGCTTGAGGCGGGGAGGAGTGAACGTGTTTGACGCTGCGGTGTCCCTGGCACTTAGGATACTGTCATTGGGGGCTCGAACCAGACAAGCGCCCTTGACCCCTGACCCAGTGGAACAGGCCATCCGGACCCATCCGGACTGGGATCAGCAAACCCTGAGGCGGATTGCAGATGCCGCGGCCTAGTCCCATGGCTGCCAGGGGGGATTGCGCCCGGCGTTCTGTCTTGATGACTCATGGACGACGATATTTTTTCAAGTGACCTTTCACTTAATGTTTAAGCCCGGCAAACGGCCGCGCTGCGTTTGATGGGCGGGCATAATTCCCCAGGGAGCGCTCAACATGGAAAGCCTCGGGATCCTTGCTTGCGGATTGGGCGCGTCGGCTGCGCTGATTGCGCTGCTGTTCGCTATCCAGGCCGTCTTCTGCACGTTGGCGCAGCCCGAAGGGCTGGTCTTCTACGTGTCCGCAGAGGGCAACGACTCCTGGTCGGGGAGAGCCGATTCGCCGAATCCTCAGCGCACCGACGGACCCTTCGCCACGGTAGCCCGGGCACAAGAGGCGGTGCGCGAGGCGCGCAGCAGGGAGGACGTCCCGGTAACCGTCCTGATCCGGGGAGGCCTGTACGAGCTAGAGAAGCCACTGGTGTTCACACACGAGGACGGCGGCTCGGAGCGATCGCCGGTGACCTACGCAGCGTACCCCGGCGAGCGACCGGTGTTCTCCGGCGGGAGCATCATCAGAGGCTGGACGAAGGGAGAGGGACAAATCTGGACCGTCAAGATCCCACAGGTGGAAAGCGGGGAATGGTACTTTTCCCAACTCTTCGCGAACGGCAAGAGACAGACCCGGGCTCGAACGCCAAACGAGGGATACTTCCGGATCGCGAGCACGCTGCTACCGCTTCTTGACCGCAACAAAGCGCAGGGCGACGTCAACTACAAGATCGGTTTCCGCTACCAGGAGGGCGATATCAAGAGATGGGACAACCTAGAAGACGTGAACATCTTCCTGTACCACTCATGGACCTGTTCGGTGCACTGGATCCAGGCCCTTAACGAGGACAACCAAACCGTACGCTTCACCAACCCCTGCGACTGGCCGATCGGCTACTGGGAGCTTCAACAGCGCTACCACGTGGAGAACTACCTGGAGGCCCTGGACTCGCCCGGGGAGTGGTACCTGGACCGCCGCAGCGGAATCCTTTACTTCTGGCCCCCGGATGCCCAGGACCCAAACGATCTTGAGGTCGTGGCCCCCCGACTGCAAAAGCTGCTCATCCTGCGGGGAAGTCCCGACGGCCTTACGGTTGACCACCTCATCTTCAGAGGATTGTCCTTCCGGTACGCGGACTGGAAGCTGGACAAGGACAGGCCGGCTGACGGCCAAGCCGCGACCTTCCTCTCCGCTGCGGTCGTGGCCAGGTGGGCCCGCCACTGCGTGCTGGAGGGCTGTGAGATCGCACACGTCGGCGAGTACGGGGTGATCCTTGGCGAGGGATGCAAGTACAACCGCATCGTTCACTGCGAAATCCACGACCTCGGCGGCGGTGGCGTTCGGATAGGCCAAGGCAGCCTTCCGCAAGAACCCGAGAGGCAGACCGACCACAACACCGTCGACAACTGCTTCATCCACGACGGGGGACATGTGTTCCGTGCCGGCGTCGGCGTCTGGATCGGAATGAGCAGCTACAACACGATCTCCCACAACGAGATCTGCGACTTCTACTACTCGGGATGCTCGGTCGGGTGGAGCTGGGGATACGCCCCGAGCTCGGCCCACGACAATATCCTGGAGTATAACCACATCCACAACCTGGGCAAGGGCGTGCTCAGCGACATGGGGGGCATCTACACCCTCGGGATCTCGCCGGGGACGGTGGAGCGGTTCAACCTGATCCACGACATCTACTCCTACAGCTACGGCGGGTGGGGCCTGTACACCGACGAGGGAAGCTCCTACATCGTCCTGGAGGGAAACGTGGTGTACAACACGAAGAGCGGCAGCTTCCACCAGCACTATGGCCGGGAGAACGTTCTTCGCAACAACATCCTGGGACCCGCGCTGGAGGCAACCCTGATACGAACCCGCGAGGAGGAACATATCTCATTCACGCTCGAGCACAACATCGTGCTGACGGCCAACAGACACGTGCTCGGCAGTTCGTGGAAAAACGGCAACTACAAGCTGGATTACAACCTTTACTGGGACCTCAACAACATCCTGGGGGAAGACATGGACTTCGGCGGCCTTAGCTTCCAGGCGTGGCAGGCCACCGGACAGGATCAACATTCCTTGGTCGGGGACCCGCTCTTCGTCGATGCAGAGAAACATGATTACAGGCTCCGTGACGGCTCGCCCGCCCTGGCGCTCGGCTTCGTTCCCCCCGATCTGGGAAGCGTCGGGCTCTATGGCGAGCCGGAATGGGTCGAGGCACCGAAGAAAATCGTTCGCCCACAGCTTCCTCAATTCCTGCCGCCTGTTCGGGTTCAGAGCGGCCCGGCATCCTACCCGGAGAACCTCTCGCAAAGCGACAGCTGGATCATCAAGTACGACGCGGCCAAAGGCACCGGGACGATTCCCACGGATGCCAAGGAGTGTACCCTAGTCTGGGCGGTCGATCTGGGCAAGCCTCCCTCCAACCCTCCGCGGGGCAGCCAGCTGATC
>CAZJVP010000063.1:0-4983 GCA_964549615.1 uncultured Thermococci archaeon
CCCTGGTAGTGAACCGCAACGGAGTGCATGCGCTCGCCGCCGCGCTGTCGGGCGCAAGGGGCGGGGTCAAGTGGCCTCGCTCGGCGCGGGTGGCGGCGCTGGCGCATGTGCGCAAGCACTACAGGGCGCTCGAGGAGGAGCCACCGGAGGGATTGAGCGAGTAACCATCTCGCTATCCATAGGACGCTGCGGGGAGCGGTGAATCCCCGAGAGACGCCGACGGGCGGTGAGACACGGAGGAGACAGATGGGCGATCAGGACCAGCAGCAGAGTCAGCAGGATCATGCCGGCACAGATGGCGCGGGCGGAGGGCAGTCTGGCTCCGCCTCCGCCTCACAGCATGCGACCGGGGGCGAGAGCGGCGCCGGTGAGGCGGGGAGAGCCGCCTCAACCTTCAACTGTTAACGGGACACCATCGTGCCCCATGCCCTGTTAGGCAGAAGACCTACCGTCATTGCCTGTCTGCAATCGGCCATCAGATGGCATATGGTCCCGGCGCGTAGCCGTCGGCGAGACAGAGACGGACCAGGTCGTCTATGTTCGCCGTCGCAAGGGCAACTGAGGTGTCGGCCGCGCCGTAGTAGATCTTCAGCTCCCCGTCCGGCTCAAGGATCAGGCCCGACGGGAAGATGACGTTGGGACGATAGGACGCATCCATCTCGTACGCGGCCTGAGGAATCAAAAGCGGATTTCGGTACATCGCCCTGATGCGCCAGGGCTCCTCGAGGTCCAACAACATCACGCCGCCATAGTACACCTTCTTGATTCCTTCTGATCCCCTCCAGGGAAGCCAGTCTTCTGGCTCTTCGGGCAGCTCGGCTGCATGGAAGATCTCCAGCCACCCCTCTTCGGTCTTGATCGGGGGCGCGCCGGCACCCAGGCGATGGTGCCCCCAGGGCAGATCGTAGATCGAGAGCACCATATGATGCTGGCCCCAGAACACCATGTCGGGGGAGGCCGAGAACCACATGTCCCAGCCGTGCTGTGCTCGATATCCTCTCCGGAAGGGGCGATCGAATCGGCAGTAAAGCCCGTTCACCTTCTCGGGGAAGATGACGGCGTCGCGGTTGTCGGGCTCTGATCGGTAGATCTCTTCAACCCTTCTGAAGTCCTTCGTGCGAGAGATGATCAGGTAGATGCCTTCCTCCCGCATGCCTTCCCCTGATGGATCACTCTGATAGGTAATGTAATACCAGCCATCCTCGTGCGCCGTGCATCGCGGATCGCTCGTATGCCCGCCGTCCCTCGGCCCTGGGGTCACCAGCGGTTCCGGGTCGACCCTGAAGCTCAGCCCATCAGCACTGCGCGCCAGACCAAGCCACTGTTCGCCGTCAGGGCGGTCCACCCTGATTACCAGCAGGTACTCGCTCCCGAACTTGCAGGCGGCCGCATTGTACACCTTCGTGCATTCGTACGGCACCATGTCTGCCGTCACCACTGGGTTCGCCTCGTAACGGTGGACGATCTCCGGCTCATCGCTTGCCGTGTACCTGGCCATTCGGCCCTCCTATGACGCTCCTGTCTCGGTCTTCGCACTGTAGACGCGACCTACAGCGTGCTCTCCTAGGCAGCTTCCTCATGGCGTCTATCCTCCGGAAGCCCCTTACCGGCCTGGCCCCTGCGCCAGACACTTCACAGCTCCCAACGAACGGGGTTCTCCAACGCGTAGAGTAGTAGCTCGTCGAACAGAAAGAGCAAGATGTCGAGCAAGTCCTCATGGGTGACGATTGTCTCAGGGTACTTCTCGGTCAGCGTCCCGTGGAAGGTCTCGAAGGTGAAGGCTGTAGCGCCGCTCACGTAGTGGACGGCATCGTTCAGGTTGAACCCGGGCATGGGCTGCTTGGTTGAAGCCTCCGATTCTGGATACGGCAATGCTCTCCCCGCCGGGAGCCCCTCGCTTTCGAGGCGTTCCTTCACTTGTCGCGAAATGTCTGCGACCCGATGCTTGATATGAACCGGCACCGACTGCGTCTGAATCAAGAATGGCATTTGATCGCAGGCGTGGAGCGAAACCGCGATATCGGGAGCCTCGGTCCGCGCAATGTCAACGATCGCGTCTGTCTCCTGCGCCATTCGGCCGAAGAAGTCATCGTGCATCGGGTTGATGCCGTCATCGTTGTAGTAGCCCCCAAGGATGCCGACGTCACCTCTCATCGGATGCCTCGCCTTGCAGCCAGGCCAGCCCCAGAGAGTACCGTCCTGGTGCGTTCCTTGTCCGTACTTGGTAACCATCTCCCAAGGAAGCCCGAGGAAGCTATCGTAGGGGACGCGGCGGCGGCCGTCGGGGTTGGCGCATGGCACTGCAATGACGCGACACTTTCCGGCCTTGGCCTTCAACTTGGGCCATGGCTTGCCGCGGTGGTCCACTCCGGTCTCAAGGATACGGATGAGGTTGACAACCCCGACGATGAGCCCCACCTCCTGCCCATGGACCGGCCCAAGGAAGACCACAACTGGCTTCGTGCCTTCGGTCTTCTGCGCGTAGTAGGCCGGATTGAGGGCGCCGAGGGCCGAGTTGTAGTTGGCCTGAGTACGAAGATCGTCTTTCTCGCCGTAGAATACCGCGTACACCGGCAACCCGCCGGGCGAGGTCGCAACTTGCTTCACCTCTCCCAGCTTGACCTGGCGTGTCTCCTGCTCGATATCCTCCAGGCGGGACTTCCAGAAGGCCGGGAGGTCTGTCGGCGGCGGCACATCCTCGGGAGCGGGAATACGCTCGTTGGCCTTTGGCATCTGCTAGTCTCTCCTCGTGCTTGCGTATGGCCCCACCTCTACTCGCGTGACTCTGACCGGCTGCGGAATGCTCTCCGTCGTGGCCGGGAAGATAGCCGTATCCTCTTCGAAGCCAAGCGCTATCGGTCCCGTGTGGGCCTCAACCCGAGTGCCTATCGCCGGGTAGGTGTGGTTGGACCATCTATGCCCGATCGTAAGACGATCGCTGTCGTTCCCTGCTACCAAGCAGTTGAACGCACGCGGCTGGCTCCCGTCACCGTAGTCAGTTGCATCCCCCGCCATGATCGCGATGCCCATCGCGCACCGCCGGACATAGTTGCCCAGCACGCGGTGGCCGTCACCCATGACGCTGATGCCGCCCGAATCCTCGAGCCAGTTGCCGGCCACCGTTGATAGACGTCCAAGGCGCACGGTTATGCGTCCCCTGGAATCCAGGATGGTGTTGAACCCGGCGGTGTTCTCGGACGACTTGAGATTGATGATGCTATCGCACCCGCATCGCTCGAAGAGGTTATGCTCGACCACTATGCGCGGGCTGACCGCTGGAAGACCATAACCGACGCGCACAGCGGTGGGGACCACCTCATGGTAACGTCGGTTGGCAAGAGTGGGGTCAGGGAAGTCGTGGAAGTAGTTGTGGTCCACCCGTAGGTCGTAGTGGGCGTCCTCGGCGCTCTTCATGCCGTAGTTTATGCCCGTACGCATCATTGACCAAGTCGGCGGCAGCTTGAAGCTCGGGTCCTCGATGTCGTCCTTGCGAACGCTGAGGTCGCACTGATCTACCCTCCCCCGCGCGCCCTTCACGACATACACGCACTCCCCCGTTCTCCCGTCGAAGTAGATCCGGCAACGCGTGATTCGATTACTGTACCCACCAATCGCCATCCCGGGGCCATGCACGTCCAGCCCCCAGGCGATGTTGTAGTCCCCAAGCAACCACAGTCTGGAGGTGAGCCTCGCCCGAAGCTTGCGCCTCGCCCGCACTACGATAGGCCCATTTTCCGTTCCCGCGGCAGACAGCTTGAACTCCGATTCGCTCCCGTAATCGCCGTCCTCGAGCACGATATGATCGCCGGCCCGAGCATCGGCCAGGGCGGCGGCAAACTCCTCCGGCGTGGTGACAGAAACGACCCGAACAGGCTCCGGCAGCTCTGCGGGGGTTCTCCCCAGGCCCTCCCCTGATGCCGCCGGCGCCATCGGCCCCACCTCTTCCCGCGTGAGCCTCACTGGGCTGGCTATCCCTTCCGGCGCCGTCTCGCTCACGAAGGTCTCCACCTCGTTTCTGAGGCGGATCGAACCACTGTGGCCGGCAGCAAAGGTGTGGGAGGCGGGCAACATGTCATCCTGGTAGGCGTGACCTATCACCAACTCGCCTTCGTTGCCCAAAACCTCCGTGCGATGGGCCCGCGGATAACGATTGCTGCTGAAGTTATCCCATTCTATGTCCCCTGCCAATACCGCAATACGCCCGCCGATCAGCTTGTTTCCTGACACTGTATGATAACCGCCCTGCACTCCGATGCCGCCGGTGTTTTCCATCCAATTGCTGGCAATAATGTTGCCGGTGCCACCTGTTCGCGCATCGATTCTGCCTCCCGGGCAGTTGACGAGCGTGTTGTACCGGATGACATTTCGGCCTGTCTTTATGTCAACAATCCCATGCCCCTGACGATGATTCTCGATAAGGTTGTACTCCACCACCCAGCCGGAGGGGATGTTGACCCCGCGCGCGGTCTGCCCGATCTCGATGGCGTCCGACTGCCCGGAATGATACTGGCTCGGGTCCGGCTTCTCAGGGAAGTCGTGGAAGTGGTTGTGATGTATGTAGGCGTCATAGTGGTAGTCATCCAGGGTCCGGTGCGAGGGACGGATCCCTATCCTCAATGGGTAGCCCTCCCGTTCGCTCTCCAGCCAGGGGTGAGGTCGCGTGAACTCGCAGTAGGCGATCTCCACTCCCCTGCCCGATATCGGCGTCACTGCATTCCCGCGCCAGTCCGTGAAGCGGCACCGCAGCACGCGGTTGCCAATCCCTCCCACTCTCAGCCCACTATCAGGCCCGTCGAAGTGCAGCCCGTACAGGATCACATGACTGCCCGTGATTGTTACGCCGCGGGTGATCCGGGCCGTGAGCAACTCCTCGGCCCGCACTACCAGGGGCCTGCTGGCGCTCGCCTGGCAGTCTATCTCAAACTCACGCCCATCGTAGTCGCCTGGACCCAGCACGATATGATCCCCGGGCTGCGCCGCATC
>CAZJVP010000064.1:0-29102 GCA_964549615.1 uncultured Thermococci archaeon
GCGTTCTTCTTCGAGGCCTACAGGCAGCAAAGAGGCCTACGCATGGACGAGGATCGCTTCTGATCTCCGCTTTTCGCACCCCGCCCGTTCGCTCTGAGGTCGAGAGAACCATGGCGCATTCCCTCGCCTCAGGTCACCGCCATTCGAGCACTCGTAGGTTCACGAGGCCTCGCTGAGCACGGCCTCGGAACATAGGGACCGACGGCGAGAGGATCAGGCAGCGTTCCCCGTCCTTCGCTGTACGCGTCCTCGTAACAGGGCGCATTAATCTCTTTGCCGCAATGCTCTTGGTCTGAGTCGCTGCGCTCGGCCAAGGAGGTTGATCCCGCCGCGACGCGCATGACCGAACGCGGGGGATCGAAAGATGACACTCGCGTGCCGCGAGGACGGGTTCCAGAGCGTTCCAGCGAACACTTAATTGACGTTGCACTCACCTTTGCCTCTCAGCAAATCCAAGACGCGAGGAATCCGAAAGAAGGGCGAGGCGATGGTCATGTCTGTAGCAAGCGGAATCCCGGTGCGGGGCATCGGCGGGACGAAGCGGCGGGGGCCGGCAATGCGATTCTGGGCCGTTTTTCTCGCAATGGTCCTTCTCTGTGCCGTCGCGAGCGGCGCATTCTTGTCTTCCCTTCACAAGTTCAAGGCGGAGAAGGAGAAGTCGACAGATCTTTCAAGACGCCTAGCCGCCTCCGAGGAGGCGATTGCAGATCTCTCCCAGCAGCTCTCCGAGTCGCAGCAAGCTACAGCCGACCTATCCCGAAAGCTCAAGGACGCAGAGGAGACGTCTGCCGCCCTTTCCGAAGAGCTCCTCGAATCCCAAGAGGCAATTGCAAACCTCTCCCAGCGTTTGGCCGAATCACAGCAAGCAGCGGCAACCGCGGCTGAGCAGGCCAAGGCATATGCGGCGCTGCTTGAAAACTACCAACAACTGGTGCGAACCTACCAAGAACAGCTCCTAAGTGCCAACCTCACGACGAATGCCACGCCTACCTACCCCGCTTCCAGAGCCGCGTGGCTAATCGCACCGGCCGTGGTTGCCCAGAGCGCCGGGCCCTTCCAAGTTCAGTACAAGGGGGTGGCGACGAATCTGAGCCTAGAGATGATTCCCGGCAAGGGAAGGGTGCTTGTAAGCACCAGGCCACTCATGGGCGAGGTGTTCCAGGATACCGCTGTTCTGGCCAAGCAAACCGCCGAGCAGCTGTCAGGCGTAACCCTTGCGACGTTCGACCTCATATTCTCCATCAGTTCGCCGCTCGAGATCCCGGCGGTGGATGGGCCGAGCGCGGGAGCGGCCATGTGTCTGCTCGTGCTTTGCCTAATTGAGGGAAGATCGCTTGATCCCGGCTTCGCCCTGACCGGGACCGTCAGCTCGGATGGAACGATCGGGGCGATCGGCGGACTCGTGGAGAAGGCCCAGGCCGCCAAGGACGCAGGTATGACCGTCTTCGCAATCCCGGAGGCAAACTCACAACTGACGGTGTACAAGGCAGAGAAGGTCACCGTGGGCCGGCGGGTCTACGAAGTGCTTGTGCCTGTGCAGGTCTCAGCAGAGGAATACATCGAGACGAACATAGGAATACAGGTCGAAGTCGTCAAGGATATGGCCGATCTGCTCCGGCTTGCCACCACCAAGCAGGCGTGAGAAGATCGACCGTGCCGCGGGGAAACTGCTGGCGGAGACCCTTGAAACCTGCTCCACCGCATCCAAGCCCCTTCCCAAGTTCGCCATGATCGTTTGATTCGTCCGCGACGCTCCGATCCATGCAGCTCTGAAAGATCTCGGCGGAGCCTTTCAGAGCCAAGCAACGACGCAACTCGCCCGGGCTCAGCCAAGCGGAAGCCGGCCCAGCAATGATCCAGTCTTCGCGGCGAGGAAATCCGAAGAACCCGGGCTGAGCCCGAGAGGGATACTACGCCGGAGCGTTTTCCCTACGCTGCAGATCATTCAGAAGAGCTAGCACAATCCGGGCGGTGTTCTCTCTGGATTGCCTAGGTGCATCCAGAATGGTCGCTACATCGGTGAAGACCGGCACCGCAACCGATGTCCACCATCTTCTCAATGTGTTGCTTCGAGCCTGGGACTGAGCATCCAACGTGTCAGCTGCAGTGGCCAACGCGCTTCGTTTCAGGACCCCCTCAGCATCCTGGATCGGAGACTAGCGACTACACAGGTGCCAAGAGAGAGGCTTATGCAGATGGACCTCGTGAGGGAATTGTGATTGCTCTCTTGGCTCGGGCGGCGAGATATTTAACTCAAGTTGACTGAAGGACTGCAAGGGCCCCGGTGGCTTAGCCGGTATGGCGGCGGACTTGTACTCTTTCGACGGGAGATCCGCAGGTCGTGGGTTCGAATCCCACCCGGGGCTTTAGACCCAAAGCGCAACGGCACGGGAACCCACCCAAGGCGTGGCCAAGGGCGCCATCGGCTCCGCGACATTGCACCTCGGACCCAAGACAAAGCTCAAACTTTTATGCGGCTGCGCCGTGTCCGCAGGGGAGGCAGGTTATGGCGAAGTTCTCCGGAGTCTTTCCTCCGATGATAACCATCTTCACCCCTAAGTTCGAGGTGAACGAGAAGGCCACGCGCGAGCACATCGACTTCCTGATCGAGAAGGGGGCCAACGGAATCATTCCGTGCGGGAGCACGGGCGAGTTCCCTACGATGTCGACATCCGAGCGCCAGAAGGTGATCGAGTTCACGATCGATCAGGTGAACGGCAGGGTCCCGGTGGTCGCAGGGACAGCCAGCACGGCAACGGATGAGACGATCCGCCTGAGCAAGTTCGCCGAGGATGCGGGCGCGGACGGCGTCCTCATCGTTCCGCCGTACTACTACAAATCCACCGAGGAGGAGATCTACCAGCACTACAAGGCCGTTTCCGAGGCCATCGACATACCCATAATGCTGTACAACAACCCTTGGGTCTGCGGCTACTACGTCTATCCCGACCTAGTGGCAAGGATGGCCAGGGATGGGATCATACAGTACGTCAAGGAGACCCACGGCGACCTGGCCTACGTGCATGAATCGATCCAGAAGGCCGGCAAGCACCTAACCCTTTTCTTCGGCCGGGACGAGAACTCGTTTGAGGCCTTCATGGTCGGGGCCCAGGGCTGGGTGTCCGGAGCTGCGAACCTTGTGATCGAGATGGAATCCGAGATCTTCAACCTAGTGAAGGCCGGCAAGATCGACAAGGCGAGGGAGAAGTACTACAAAGTGCTCCCCTTCTTCTACCTCACGGAGAGGAAGGGTAGGTGGATCGCGCGCGTCAAGGCCGGGCTCAAGATGATGGGCCGCGATGCCGGGGACCCAAAGCCCCCGCTGCTTCCCCTTAACAACGTGGAACTCGCCGAGCTACGCAACGTGCTCGTGCAGATAGGGCTGCTTTCCGAATAGCACTACAGCCAGCGCGCAAACCAGTCGAAGGCCTTCGCCCCGCTGAACGCATGGGCGCCGGGGAAGATGTCGCAGTCCAGCCTGTCCGCCGCGCCGGCGGCTCGATAGATGCGCGCAAGATGGGCATATGCCTTCTTTGCATCATCGATGACGAAGCACGTGTCCTGCTCGCCCATCTCGACCAGGAGCGGCCGGGGCGCGATGAGGCCCGCAACGTCGGCGATGTCCCCGTACAGAAGGAGGCCGGGGCTGTACTGGCTTCCGCAGGTGTTGGCCTTTCCCCGGTCGCTCAGGGCGTCCCCGCGAACCGTGCTGATATACCCGCTGATGACCGCGACCTTGATCCTTGGGTCCAGCGCGGAGAGGTAGGTGGTCATCGTTCCCCCGAAGGATAGTCCCACACAGCCTATGCGCCTCGGGTCAACCTCGGGCCGCGCCGCAAGGTAGTCGATCGTGCGCATCCCGTCCCAGATGTTGAGCGTCAGCAGGTGGTAGCCGAAGTAGCCATAGGCAAGGTAGCTGACGTTGCACTTGTCCCGGCCCTCCCTCACCCAAGCGGCGTCGGGCGACCTTTCCCCGAAACACCTCCAGTCGGGCGCGATGACCACGTAGCCCCTCTGCGCGAACTTCCTGGCATAGTCGTAGTTGAGAGCGGCCACGTGCCTCCTGTCCCCCTCGGTCTGCGCCAGCCCCACCACATCCTCCTTGCCCCTGCCGTGTCCGTGGGCAGCGAGTATTCCCGGTCGCCTCTCTCCCTTCCTCAAGCCATCGGGGATCAGGACGTAGGCCGGGACTGAGGCGAATCTCTCCGAATCGAAGATGACCTTCTCCCTCGTGTAGCCGTCCTCGCGGCACGTCTCCACAACCTCCGGCCTTAGAGGGACGCGGCCTGGGAACTTGCCGAGGTTCTTCAGAAGCTGCCTCTTGAAGGTCGCGCGCCAAAGGTCATAATCCCTCTTGCTCTTCCCTCTGGAACTCAAGCTCGGTCTGGTCCGAAGAAGGGCGTTCACCGAATCGCGAACGCCGATCAGCCTTCTCGACATCCCATCACCGGGGCAGCAAGAACCCTAGCCTCTATTAACTCTCGCTGGACCATAGTGCCGACACATTCTAAAGCAAGCTTAGAACCTTCGCTGACAAGGTGCAGCCGGCTTGTGGAGATGGTCCAGTCCCAGGCCCAGCAGGCCGAGGAAGTCAAAAGCGCAGCTTGAGAAGGAGAGGCGGAAAAAGGTCGAGTCGTTCCTCAGGGAGGGCGTGATCAAGAGCCCGCTTCTCGCCGATGCGATGCTCAAGGTGCCAAGGGAGGAGTTCGTGCCGCCGGAGTACAGGGATCACTCCTACCGGGAGATACCCCTCCCCCTCCCGGCCCTAGAGGCGACGGTCTCTTCTCCGCGGAGCTACGCCATCTTCTACGAGGCGCTTGAGCTTAGCAGGGGTGACCGGCTGCTTGAGATCGGCACGGGCTCCGGCTACGGCGCCGCCCTGGCGCGCGAGATAGTCGGCAAGGAAGGCCTTGTGATAAGCCTGGAGATCGACCGCTCCGCGTTCAGCTACGCCCGATCCAATCTGTCCCGGCTGGGTTATGGTGACATCATACTCATAAGGGGCGACGGGTACCTGGGCTACGAACCCGAGGCCCCGTACGACAAGATATCCGTTACGGCGGCGGTGCCCCGAATGCCGCAGCCCCTCCTCGAACAGCTCAGCGAAGATGGCCTAGCCGTCGCGCCGGTCGGCTCGGATGATAGCCAAAGGATCCAGCTCATCCGCAAGGACTCAACGGCGAAGACCATAGCAGGGTCTGCTTCCTTCGTGCCGATGATCAGGAGTAGGGCGGCCCGGGAGTAGAACGGCGCGTCTCGTTTGCGCACATGCTCAACCGATCGGCAAAGCCTTGACCTCTTCTTACCTTCACTTGGGCCCCTGCCGGGGTTCCGCCAACCTCGCCGCCCCCAATACCGACAACGCCACCAGACCCGCGGTCATCGCAAACAAGGCACGAAAAGAAACGAGGTCGACGATTATCCCGCCCACGACGGGCAGGAGCATGACGAAGGCAAGGGTCGTGTTAAGAACCCCCACATACGTTGGCCTTCTCACGACCGGCGCGATCTCAAGAACGTAGTTGTTCTTCGCCAACCAGAGTCCGGTCGACCCCAAACCCCTGAGGATGAACACGAGCACAAACACAACGTGGTCGGGAGAAATCAAGGCCACCACTGGCGTCATCATCGAAATGAGAGCGGAGGCCCTGACGACGACCCGGCACCCCCTCGAATCGCCGACGAACCCCCAGGCCAAGTTCGCAAGAAGACTGGAGAGCATCTCGATGGCTACGAACACGCCTAGCCAACCCTCGGGCGCCCTGAGCGATTCCCTTGCATAGACCACGTAGAAAGGCAGCGAGAGAGACATCGCGTTCGCAAGCACCATGACGCAGAGAAACCTCCTGAAGTTTGGATCATCCCAAACGAGCCTGCAGACGTGGGAGAGGTACTCGCGCATGGTCTTCTCCCGCTCGGCCTTCACGTGCCCAGCCGGCTCGACGACGAAAAGGAAGCATGCCACCGCAAGGACCAAGAAGGCGAAGGTGAGGAAGAAGAGCAGACAATAGTTGCCTGGGAACGGGAACTTCGCAGCGTCCCCCAGCACATGGGCAACGACGAGCCCGGCAAACACGCCAATGATCCCGGAGAAGAAGTTGCGGTAGCCGAAATACCGTCCCCTGCTCGTCGCCGGAATCGTTTTCCCGACGATGTCCATGAAAGCCAGCCCGCTGATCCCCCCGGCAAGGGAGAAGCTTCCAAGGCACAAGAAGAACAGGAGAAGGTAGCTCTGGGGGCCTAGACTTGAGGCCCAGGCCGGGGAGACGGCGAGGCATAGCCACGATGCCAACCGCAAAACCGCGGCCACCCGGTAGAGCCCCATCTTCTTGGGCAGATGCTCCACATAACGAGCGACCACCAGCTGCGGCAGCAGCCAGCCCACGTTGGTCAGCGTGCCTACCAAGCCGATCAGAACGCTCGATCGAGTGAACAGCGAGACGAACACCGGCAAAACGGTGGAGGACTCCGAGAACCCCAACCCGCCGCCGTAGAATGCCCCATTCGCCACGCCGAGGGCGAAGTTCCTATGGAAGTGGTGATCGGGTACCTCAGCGTCCTCGCTTGGCCGCCTATCTCGGACTTCCATTTTCGGCGAGCTTCACTTAGCCCGTATAAAGCTCTCCTGCCCCCAAGCAGTGAACGACTGACACCTTTGGCGATAAGCAACGTTCCGTCGCGATCGAAAGACCGGCAACCCGCCTGTGTCAAGCCCTGAAGGGCCTGCTGGATGGCCCTAGCATGAGGTCCTCGGTTTCAGGACGGTTCTTAGGTTCACGGGCTCCGCAGCATCCTTTGGGGCTCCTCCCACAACCAGCCCATCTCGTATCGGGCGACTCCCACCTGCGTGGTGGACATCCCACGATATCCCAAATGTGGACGGCCATGGTCCCGGTGTTGAGTAGACGGTTTTCGCCCAGCCCCCACCTCGGGGGCAGCGGACTCAAGGGAGGGGCAGGGTTTGTCTGTAACCCGATCAAATCCCCCGGATCACCGAATCGGGAACCTGACCACCTTCCCAGTCTTCGACGAGCGGTATACGGCCACGACGACTTCAAGAGCCTTCCTTCCCTCGTGGCCGTCGACCAGGGGCTTGCGATCCTGCTGTATCGCATCCACGAAGTCCTGCATCTGGAGCGCATGGGAATCGGCCGTGATCGCCGAAGCCTCCGCGGCGGCCGACAGCTTGGCCTTCTCCTCCGCCCGCTCCTCCTCCCCTTGCACAGCCCATTTCACCATCTTTCCCCCCTCGATTATCGCCGTTCCCTTCTCGCCGTGGATCTCGAGCCTCTCGGGCAGCCCCGGGTATATGGACGTGCTCCCCTCGATGACGCCCCGGGCGCCGCTCTTGAACTCGATGATCGCAAGCCCTAGGTCCTCCGTCTCGATCTTGTGGGTCATCACCCCTATCCTTCCAAACAGCCATGCCGGATCGCCCATGATGTAGCGCTGAAGATCGATCGTGTGGATGGACTGGTTGATGAGGGACCCGCCCCCGTCGTACTTCCATGTGCCCCTCCACCCCCCCTTGTCGTAGTACTCCTGCGTGCGGTACCACTTCACATACGCATCGCCCAAGATCAGCCTGCCGAACCTTCCCTGATCAACAGCCTCCTTCAGTTTGCGCGTCGCGGCGTCGAATCGGTGTTGGAAGATCACTCCAAGCTTCACGCCTGCCTTCTCGCAGGCCGAGATCAAGGCATCCGCCCGTTCGAGGGTGATGTCTATCGGCTTCTCGACCAGCACATGCTTGCCCGCCTCCGCACCTAGGATCCCCAGCTTGGCGTGCAGCCCGCTCGGCGTGCAGACGTCAAGGACATCTAGGTCATCCCTCTTGAGCATCTCCTGCACATCGTTGTAAGCAGGGACCCCGAAGTCAGCCCCGAACTTCTTTGCCACCGCATCTATCGCATCGCAGACCGCGACGAGTTTAGCTCCCTTCACGTTCCCGAGAGCCTTGGCGTGGAAGGGTCCAATGACGCCTCCCCCGACGATGCCGAATCCCAAAGCCTTCATCCGATCGCCGAGACCGCTGAAGCTGAGAAGCTCTTTAGTCTTTTTCATTCACGGGCCGATCCAGCTGCCGTCCCGTCGAACCGCGCCGACCATCTGGTTCTGCTTTGCTCCGGCTAGACCCCTATGTACATCTGCAGATCGATGTTTGAGGGTCGAGAATTGTACAGCTCCGCCTCCTTCCTCTTAATGGAGACGAAGCTTGAAATGATGTGCTCACCTACCGCTTCCCGTATCACCCGGTCCTTCTCCAACTCGTCGAGGGCCTCATCCAACGACTTGGGTAGATACTTCCTCCCGGGCCCCGGCTTGTAAAGGTCGACCTCGGTCGCCTTTCCCGGGTCCATCCCCTTCTCTATCCCGTCAAGCCCGGCCGCGAGCATGGCCGTGAACGCCAGGTACGGATTAGCCGAGGGATCGGGGGACCGGTACTCGATGCGCGCCGAAGCCGGCGAATCGAAGGGCACCCGTATCAGCGCAGTCCTGTTCCTTCTCCCCCATGCGATCGTAACGGGCGCTTCCCATCCAGGTATGAGCCTCTTGTAAGAGTTGCAGGTGGGATTCGTCAAGGCGGTCACGGCCCTCGCATGCTCGAGGAGGCCGCCGACGTAGTTCAGCGCGATCTCGGACAGATCGTCCTTCTTGGAGTCGTAGAACAAGTTGATCTTCTTCCCCTCCACGATCTCGACCAGGTTCTGGTGGGTGTGCATCCCGCTTCCGTTCATGCCTTCGAAGGGCTTGGGCATGAAGGTTGCCACCAGCCCCTCCATCTGGGCATACTGCCTTATTATGTCCTTGAGCGTGATCGTTGCATCGGCTATCCTGACGGCGTTGCCGTACCTGAAGTCGACCTCGTACTGGCTTGGCGCGACCTCCTTGTGGTAGGCTTCGTACCTAATGCCCATCTTGCCCATCGCTTCCATGATCCTTCCCAGTATGGACCTTCCGAGTGCTGGCGGTGCGTCGAAGTATCCCTTGTCGTCTATCCTCGAGTAACCGTCGCCGGATTTGCCCAAGAGGAAGAACTCCAGCTCGGGTGCCACATAGAAGCCGAACTCCTTTCCCTCGACGTCCATTCTCTTCGACAGAGCCGACGATATCCTTGATACGGCCTTGGCCAAGAGGAACCTCGTGTCTCCTTCGAACGGTTGGTAGCCCACCTTGGCCTTGCGCGGATGGTAAACGTTACAGATCGCCCGCCACACGTTCTGCGCCCATGGTACGGGATTGAAGGTCTCCGGGTCGGGGATGATCAGAAGATCGCTCTCCTCAACGGGCACGCCGTAACCGTATATGGAGGACCCATCGATCTTGAACCCGTCCTTGAAGACGTTCCCATCCCTGAACTCGTCGATGGTCACGCTCTTGAACTTGAGATTGCCGAAGATGTCGACGAACTGGAGATCGACGATCTTTGCCCCCTCGTCGGTCGCCTCCTTGAGCTTCTTCATGAAGCTCTCGAGAGCCCCAGAGCCATCGCCCATGATCTCGCCGAACTATGAGCCCTCCGCGAGAGAATAAATCTCTCATCCTTCCGCACACAAGTATCCGGGCCGATCTGACCGAGATTCGCGCCTGGCGCTGAGCGGGGCTCCCAGCCACGAAAACAAAATATATTAAACAGCGCCAGGGAGCGCTTGGCTGGGACATCGCGCGGTCCTGCACGCCTGGGTGGAGACGAGGATGAGGTTTGCCGTCAGGAAGATAAACCCGGGTAAGCAAAACAGGACGATCGTCCTAGTCAAGGGCAAGCCGTCCAGAACGGCACCCGAATCCTCCTACATAACCACCCTGAAGGCACTTGAGCTTCTGTACGAGAATGACCGTAACTTCGAGAACTCAGCCTACGAGGTCTACAAGAGGACCGTCTTGATCAAGCCGAGCCTTCCAAGGCCGCTGCCTGAGCTGGATCACTCCAACATGGTGAACACGGATCCGCAAGCCTGCAGGGCGATCGTTGACTGGCTGATCGAGAAAGAGGTCAAGCGGGTGGTTCTCGCGGAATGCAATCCCTGGCCCGGGGTCGACGCGTGGGGGGTCTGCGGGTACAGGGAGGTTTTCGAAAAGAGCCCTTACAAGGGGATCGTGGAGTTCATGACCCTCGGGCCAGCCAAGGATGATGAGCTCATCGAGGTCGACTACAGGATGCCCAGGGACTTCTACACGGACGAGGACCTCGCGTTCCTCAAGGGGTTCGTGGAGGGGCGGGAGGGCACCAAGCGGTTCGCAAAGGCGAAGATCGACTTCGACCTCGCCACCTCCACGACCGCCAAGTTCAACAAATCCCTCAAGGAGGCCAGCGTGCTCGTCAACCTTTCAAAGATGAAGACACACATACAGACGGGCGCAAGCCTCGCTGTCAAGAACCACTTCGCGTTCCTAGAGCCGCCCGAATCCCGCTATGCCAAGCACCTAGGGATGGACCCCCTTCAGGGGAACTTCACCTACCAAGAGCTCATCCTCTCTTCGCTGAACCTCCAGCGCGCCATAAGCTGCGTGGCCGCAGCGTTCAGGGCGCTCAGGATTCCGGAGCTGTGCGTCGTCGATGGCGTCATATGTGAGGAGGGCAACGGACCCCTGGAGCACGGCAAGCCTCGACAGGAAAACGTCGTTGCGGCCGCCTGGAACTGCCCCGCATCGATCGACGCCGCCCTGTCCACCGGCTTCATGGGGCTGCGAACCAAGGCTGGTCCGCATCTGCCGCCCCACATCCAGTGGGCTTCCAGTCAGGGCCTTGGAACGAGGAACATGGAGGAGATCTGCCTGGTCCTTGCAAGGGAGGATGGCATCCCCGCCTCCTCGATCAACGAGGTTCGGAACAACCCCAACGAGTCCTTCCTGCCGCCCACCACCATGAAGTGCGGCTGTGCACCCAAGGTCTATCCCAGGGACACCCTTCTCCCGGTCGTCACCAGGGCCCTGGATGAGCTGCAATCGGAGGGCATCGACCCGAACCGACCGCTCCCGGTTGTGCGGAAGAAGATCGCCGCGCCGGCAGGGATCATCTGTGGATGAGCGAAAGCCCGCCGGCCGGAACATTTAAACTCACGATCGAGACCCCCGCCGCCATGCCCACCATGAAGGCCGCGGTTCTGCGGGGAAAGGGACGACTGGAGGTACTCGATGTACCTGTCTTCGCGCCAAGATACGATGAGTTCATGCTTCGCGTGAAAGCGTGCGGCGTCTGCGGCAGCGACATTCGCTACTTCAAGGGCGAGAATCCCTGGTCCCTTCACACCCTCGGATACGAGCAGGAAAACCCACCTAACATGATCCTAGGACATGAGTTCTCGGGCAAGATCGTTTCGGAGGGTAGGCCCAGGGAGCCGAGCAGAATCGGCGAGAGGGTTGCTGTCGAGCCTTACCGGTCCTGCGGCGAGTGCTACTACTGCAGGATAGGCAAGCACAACATCTGCGAATTCCAGGAGCACCATGGGCATGACCATGGCTGGCGGGGCTATGAGTACGCCCCGGGCGGGATGGCCGAGTACACGCCTGCCTGGAGGTCCCACACCTACAAGCTTCCCTCCAACGTGAGCTACGACGAGGCAACCTTCATAGACGGCCTTGCCGTTGCCGTGAGGGCGGTCGAGCTGGGCGGAGTCGTCCCGGGAAGCGAAATCCTGGTGATCGGGGGCGGGCCGATCGGGTTGCTCATCGCCCAAGCGGCCAAGGGATACGGGGCGAACAGGGCCTTCCTGTCCGATGTCTACGACAAGCCTCTGGAGGTCGCCAGCAAGTTAGGCGTGGACGATGTCATCGACGCCCGGAGGGCGAAGGTATCCGACCACGTCCTCAAGGAAACCGGGGGCCTAGGCGTCGGGGTGGTCTTCGATACCACGGGATCCGCAGAAGCGATACTCGATGGGCTCAGGGCCCTCCAGAGGGGTGGAACCGAGGTCCTGCTAGCCGGGTATCACGGAGCCATCCCGCTTGACTTCTCCCTGATCTCCGGAGACAGAGCAATCAGGAGCCTGGCAAACAATCCGTACAGGACGTTCCAGACCGCCATCGACCTAATGGCCTCGCGCCGGGTGAAGGTGAAGCCAATGATCACCCACGTCTACCCACTGTCCAAGATCGGTGAAGCGTTCGAAGTCGTCACCCACAAGGAGGAGTACGGAGCGATAAAGGCCATCATACACCCCTGATGGCCAACCCTCGAAGGATGGCCTGTGACCCCGAATGACACGAGAAACTGATTACGCCGTGGCACTGTCGCGGCTCTTCGACCGTCTGGCGCACTCCAAAAACGGCGGAGAGATCGCTGAATACCTCGCCGCTAACAGCAACCTTCCCGGTCCCAGGGGAAACTTGGAGCTGGCACAGCTCTTCGCCAAAGCGGCCGCAGCCCACCATCGCAAGGGCTCTTGCCCGGTCTGGACGCTCTGCAAGAGCCTAGCGAGAATCCCTGCGTCGGAGGCTCCGACGAACGACCCCAGGGAATTCCTGCCCTTCTGCGGTGCCTGCGCGATCGGCGCCATCGCCTCGACCCATCCCTCCCTGCTTTCCGAAGCTCTCCTGACCTTGAGGGCCCTCTCCCGCGACCCCAGATGGCGGACGAGGGAATCGGTAGCAATAGCCCTGCAAGCTCTTCTGCAGGCGCAGCCTACAAGGACGTTGGAGGCGCTCAGGATATGGATCGTTGCGGACGACTGGCTCGCCATGAGGGCGGTGGCCGCGGCAATCGCCGAGCCCGCCGTGCTTACGAACCGATCGACAGCAGAGGCTGGCCTTAAGCTGCACAGGGTGATCTTCGCGCATCTCATCTCCGCGAAGGACCGTTCATCGCCCGGGTACAAGGTGCTGAGGCAGGGGGTGGGGTACTCCCTGAGCGTTGTGGTCCAAGCCCTGCCCGAGGAAGGCTTCGCGTTCATGCGGGAGCTGGCGGACGTGGGCAACCAAGATGTGAGACGCATCCTGAACGAGAATCTGTCGAAGGCTAGGCTACGGAAGAACCACCCGGATAAGGTAGAGAAGCTGGCCCGTCTTCTGGAAGGCCAGTCTGGAACTTGTGCATCCGTTGCCCTCGACCGTGCTTTGCCCTTGTCGCGCCTCCGCCCCGGGCCCGAACCTGCAGGCCGAAGAAAGGCATTAGCCCGGGCCCAACCTCGTTGCCCGAACGGCGCGGTACAGCCGACGCTTGACCATGAGGGTCCACAAGACGAAGCTTGACACAAATAGCGTGGAGGAGGCAACCAACCACTCGATGACGTAGACCCAGAGCAGTGCGGCATCTTTGGCCCTTCTTGCCATCTCCTCAACCTCGGAGAAGGCCTTCAGCGCAGCATCCATCGTGCCCTCGCACTGCGAGAAGTCCTGGTTCATGTAGTGCTCCACCCCCTGCGCATGGATCTGCTCAAGCTTCCTGGCCTCCCGCTGAATCCCATCGGTGTTTGCCCCGAACTTGTCGATGAAATCTCTGAGCGATGTGAGGAGCGACATGCGCGATCTGAACTCGTGGAAGTACGACTTGACCCTGTGGAAAACCTCGACATCCTCGATCAGCCTCCTCTTCGTGCAGTACAGGATCATGTTCATCAGGATGTCGGGGGAGTACTGGTTTGAGGCAGGCCCGCTCGGGTACGAAAACCAACCGTTGCCCAGGAAATCCCCCGTGGTCATCGTCCGGCCGCCCTCGTAGTCCCAAGCGATGAGAAAAGGAACCTGCCCCAGCGAAGGGAAGTTTCCTACCTGCCAGGCCAAGGTGCCTGAACCCTGCCGAGGTATGACCAACCTGGACACCGCGTTGACTGCGAGCTTCTCGATCCCAAACTTCACGAACGGCGTGAGGACCGGATCGGGGAAGTTCCTGTTTATGATGACGCTGAAGAACATGGTTCCCGACTCTCCCCCTCCCTTCTGGGCCACAGCGGGTGCGTCGTTTGGAAAAGCCTTGGACGTCTGCGAGTTGGCCCATGCGTTGTGTATCTGAGGCATTATGCTGAAAACGCTCCCATCGTTAATGCCCCCAGCGCCCTGCCGGATCGCCTCATACATCCACTGGTCCTGCTTGGGGCTGAACAGGTCGTACTCGGGCGCGGCCAGCATTATCATCCTGTAGCCACCCATCTCCTCGTAGGTGCGGGGGAAGTAGAGCCTGATGAACTTGATCGCGTCCTGCACCGTGACCACGTCAGTTGCTCTGGACGGAACGGGGACGTACTCCACCAGGGGCTCACTTCTGAAGAACGTGAATAGGCGGTTCAACTGATCGATGTGGCCGGTTGCGAGAACCCTTATCTTCTCTAGGCCTTGACATAGCGGCGAAAGAGTGAGAAGAAGCACGACGAAGGTCACGATCGACCGCGACCTCGCCCTATCCATGGCGTACGCTGTGCGGCCGCCCCAGATTAATCTGCCTGCGCGACCCATCGCATCACCCATCCAATTTGGTACCTCCGCGCAGCATGGTCGCCTCAACGGCCCGATACAGCCTGCGCCTCACCATCAAGGTCCAGACCACAAAGACGGATGCGAAGAAGGCGGAGGAGGATGTGAGCCATCCCGCAACGTTGACCCAAAACGGCTCACCGTCCTCCTCCTTCCTGGCGACCTCCTCCCCGAGGGACCGGACTTTGCGTCTAATAACCCTTTCGCGGCCACGTGGAGGGCCCCTACGGCGCGGCAAGCCGCCGGGTGCACCAAACCCCATCAATCTGACGCACAAAGAAGACAGAACGAGGAGGAGGCGCCGAAAGTAATTTATGTGGGCCGTTTGGCATGCGGCCCAGCCGCTTCGACGCAAACCTGAGGTTCATCCGATGGCCATCGACGAGAGGGTTCTCGGACTTGCGCTTGTCTCGGTCATCCTCTCCGCCCTGATCGTCTTCACCCTTGCCAGGGAGAAGACGGATCGGCCCATCGAGATTCTGGAGAACCGGTTCCCCTCGGTGATGCCGGCCGCCGAGACCACCTTCAGCTTCTCCATCATGGCGCGGCAGAGGCTGGAGGACGTCAGGATAAGCTTTTGCGCAGTGACCCCCGCATACCCGGTGCAGGCCGACCTCCTGGTGCCCATGAGGCAGTACCGATCCGACGAAGGACCGTCTGAGGTGCTAGAAAACCTCGCGAGGCTGACCTGGTTCAGAAACAGGACTTCCGCCCTGGGCATTGAGCCGGACGAGATAGATCGGACGATCAGCGCCGGCAACTCTCAACTCAGGATGCTGCTCCTAGATTACACCAACCCTCTCCGCGCCATCCTAGGGCAGAACGCCACCTCAAAGGTCCCCCTCATCTACGGCGCGACGGTGAACGAGACGGGCCATCCGTGCTACCTGGAGGGGGGGCCGAACTTCTTCCCCTTCCCGGAGCTGAATATAAACGTCCTCACGATCTCCCATAATGAAGACGAGAAGAGGTATGTTCCGACCGACAAGATCCGGAAGGGATCCGGCCAACTACAGGTCTCGGAGGCCCCCAGGGGCATCGTGGAGTTCCGCGATGTCGCCAAGGACGATACGATAACCGTGATCGCCACGGTGGAGCCGCGCACCTTCTCACCCCCGTCCTCCAGGAAGGACATCGCCCTGATTCAACTGATCCGCATATACATCAACGGAGACCCCTACGGCGAGCCGATCCTGAACGTGGTGAGGTAGACAGAATGTCGATCCACAGACTCCTCGCCCTAAGCACCATGGCTTTGTTGGTCCACCTTGTCGCGGGGCAGAACCTGCCGAAGCCACTGATCGTCGTCTACAGCGGCACGGACACCGCGATCGCCCAGGCCCTCGCCTCGCTGATCGAGCAGGATCCGAGGTTCGATGGGGAGACCCTCGTCGTCTCAAGCCCCAGTGCCGTCGACTTGGCCACCCTCCTGCCCACAACGCAGTGCATCGTGATCTACTCGGACCACAAGGACCATCTCCTGGGCCTTGAGACAACCATCCCGCCCTTTTTCAACCTCGGGGGCGGGCTGGTCGGAATCAGGGACGCCTGCTACCAGCCTTCTGCCGGGAACCTCTCAAGGGATGTCTTCCCGGTTTATGGGAACTTCTCGATCGTCAAGACCTCCACTGCCCAGAAGCGGGTCCGGACCTACGTCCAGGTTGGCACGTCCGACTTGACCGCAGGGCTCCCGGAGAGGTTCCAACTCGTCAGCATGGGAACGTTCCTCCATGCGGACAAGAACGGAACCTACATCCCGATCCCGGCATCCGCCCGGATCATGTACGAGGACGAGGAGACCGGATCGCCGCTTGTGGTGAGCTACGAGAGCGAGGGAGGAGGTCGGTCCGTCGCCCTGCCGGGAGTGATGGTCGTCAAGACTGCGCGCGTTGATGTGTACTACGGCACCCTGCTGGCGGACGAGAACTTCGTGAAGCTCTTCACAAACTCGGTCTTCTGGGCAGCCGCCAGCCCAAGGTTCGCGAGGGTCACGCAAGACCTAGCAGGCAAGCTAGCGACAATCCAGGAGGAAAGCCAGAGCATCAAGGAGCGGGCCGAGCTGGCGATGAAGAGGCAGCGACAGAAGCGGATTGTCACGGTTGGGCTGGTCTGGATCCTCGGCCTCAGCGCCTGCGCGCTCATCACGAAGAAGCTGGTCCTTGCGCCGATTCGGAACGAGGTTGCCTAGCCTCCGGCTTGGACGCACAAGACCCGATCCCCATTGGAAGATACTTTTAACCCACCCCCGCCTGCCGGCCTAGCGGTGATTGCTTGAAGCTCTGTTGCACGAGCTACTCGATGAGGGATTACATCACAAGAGGCAAGATGGACTTCTTCAGCTACATGGACTTCGGGCGGGACCTGGGATGGGATGCCGTTGAGCTGCACTACAGACATTTCCCGACCATGGAGAGGGACTACCTCCGAAAGCTCAAGGCCCATGCAGTGAAGTCGGGCGTCGAGCTGGGCATAGTCTCGGGCGCCAACAACTTCACCGTCCCCGACGCTCGAGAAAGGGAGGAGAACGTGAAGGGCCTGATCAGGGCGCTGGAGGTTGCGGAGTACCTCGGCTGCCCGCAGGTCAGGGCCTTCGGCGGGCCGGTGCCGGAAGGGATCCCAAAGGAGCGGGCCACCGAGTGGTGCATCGAGTGCTTCCGGAAGGTCATGCCGGTCGCTGAGGACAAGGGGATAGTTGTCGGGCTGGAGAACCACGGCGGCGTGACGCTGACCTCCGACGACGTCCTGGGGATCCTTCGGGCCGTCGACTCCGAGTGGCTTGGGCTGAACATGGACACGAACAACTTCCCCAAGGAGGAGCGGTACGAGCACATGGAGAAGGTCGCGCCCCACATCGTGCAGATCCACGCCAAGGTCCTCGAAGCCGATGAGAAGAAGGGTGACCGCACGATCGACTACGACCGGGTGCTCTCCATCGCAAGAAAGGCCGGCTTCAACGGCTTCGTGTCCATCGAGTACGAGGGAAAGGAGGATGCATGGAAAGGAGTCACGAAGGCGTCCAAGTATTTCAGAGCGGTGCTCCGCGGCAGCTAGCATTCCGTGACGCGCTTCCTGCGGGAAGCCGCAGATCTTTGCACCATCGATGCACTAGGAATCAACCGTTACGAGGGCCTTCACCGGGCGGACCCTGCCCTCGTCGATCGCCCGGAAGGCCTCAGGTGCCTCATCCAGGTTGAATCTGTGGCTCACGAGCGGACCCACGCGAATCCTTCCCTCGGCGATCAGCTCAATCGCCCCTTGAAACATCCCGCACGAGTTCCTGGATCCAAGGACGTCCAATTCCTTTCGTATCACGACGATCGGTTTGAAGGGAATGGCCTCTCCCGTCAGGCCAACGAGCACGACCCTTCCGGCCGCCGACACGACGTCGATCGCCTGCCTGATGGTCGGCTCGCTCCCCACCGCCTCGATCACGACGTTGGGGCCGTCTCCCGATGTCAGGTCCTTTAGCGCCTCAGACAGATCCCGTCTCTCCGGATCGATCGCTGCATCGGCACCAAGCCTCTTTGCAAGGGCGAGGCGGCCCGGGTCGATGTCGGATGCAATGACCCAAGCCCCCCTGGAGCTAGCCACCTGAAGGACAAGCAGCCCTATCGGCCCGGCCCCGATCACGAGAACCGTATCACCGGACGTCACGCGAGCCCGTTTGACGGCTTGACACGCGACGGCGGCAGGCTCGCACAGGGCCGCGTGATCGGCAGGGATCTTTCCGGGCACGGGGTAGACCAGCTCTTCCGGGACGCGCACGTACTCGCACATCGCCCCGTCCTCGTGGACGCCCATCACCCTCAGATTGACGCAACAGTTGTACCGTCCTTGCCTGCAAGGATAGCAACCCCCGCACCTCAGCAGCGGCTCGACCGTTACGAGCTGCCCTTCCTTCAGCCGAGAGGTCGGGCCAACCAGCGTGCCCGAGATCTCATGCCCCGGTATCCGCGGGTAGGTCTGGAAGGGCTGCGTGCCCCGATAGGCATGCACGTCCGACCCGCAGATCCCGACTGCCTTGACCTTGATCAGAGCCCAGCCCCTGGTCGGCCCAGCGGGAGGAGGCCTATCCTCAACCACAATCTCCCTCGGCTTCCGGAGCACCACGCATTTCAGAACGCTCACCACCCGAGCGCTACCTTGTAGACGTCCCTCATCCCGGTCTCTTCCAAGACGCCTCGAAGCCTGCCGGGAACCCTTCCGCGTTCAAGGTCGTGGTGAAACTCCTCGTCGACTTCCTCTTTTTCGTACAGCTCTTGGCGACGAGCTTCGTGCTGCAGGACTGGGACGCCTTCTGCCTCGGCAGCACACTGCACCCCGTCACCCAGATCGCCCGCTTCTTGAAGGTAATTGCGCCAATCCACGGACCGGAGCAGATGGTGGTCAACCACCACCTTGGGAACTTCTGCGGCCAGCCGTCGAAGAAGCCGCAGCGAGATCTCCCTCTCCTGCCGCCGGACCCTCTCGCTGTCGAAGATCGGGGGCCCAGCCACCACGGCAAGCCCAGGCCCCTGAGCCAGCATCCAATCGACGCAGCCCTCGTTGAGCAACTGCACATCGGATGCATGAACCATCCTTTCCCCGCCGTCGTCGATCGACGTGCCCACGACGTATCCCTGGACGGTGCCCTCCGTCCCGTGCCAGAGCGCGGGCGAGAAGGAGATCGTCGTCTTCCCGAATCCGAAGCTCCTCCCGTCGGCAATCTGAAATGCGCTGGCCTTCCGCGCGTAGACCCTACGGAACTCCCTACCCCTCTCTCCCTGTTGGTCGGTGACGTTCCTGTCAGGATCCTTGCAGAAGAGCATCTTTCCCGTGTAGGCTCGATCTGCAAAAGCCCTTGTGCTGAAGGTCGTTACAAGATCGTTGCCAAGCGGGGACAGGTGATCCAGGTGGTAGTGAGAAGTGACCACGGCATCGGCCTGGTCGCAGAGCGCAAGCATCGCGGAGCGCTTCCTGATGAGCACCTCGTACTCGACGGGGTGCGGCTTCAGTCCGGACCTGGCATGGCAGGCGGCGCTTGGGTCTATCAGGACGGCAAGCTCTGCCGTCCTGACGAAGGTGCACATCGACCGTATGCCCATGCTCTCGAAAGCCACGAGTCGGACGTCCATCATGGCGCGCTCCGATGCCGCCCTGAAAAATGACCCGATCCGAAGATCTAGACCGCTAGATCAGGCCGTTGAGCCCCTCCTGCAGGTCGGCCCGGGCGGCATTCTCGATCCTTGCTCCCCCTTTGAACAGGTTGCCGCTGATGATCGCAGATCTCATGCCCTCGCAGAGCAGGATCTGCGGCCGGTCCTTCCAGAACGTGCAGCCCGAAACGATCAGGGAACCTCCCCTGGCCTCTATCGCCCGGTAGCCCTTCTTGCTGTGGTCCCAATCGCAGAAGTTGCACTGGGAGAAACTCACCACTCCTTTTCCCCCAACCAGGGCCACCCTTTCGGCTGGTCCCCAGAAGCTGTTGTTCGCAAGCTGGACGACCCCGTCGAACTCCGGGCCCACCTCCATCATCGCATCCGAGCCCTCGCCCCCGACCCATTCCCCGTTCGTGATGAGGAGGCCCGGCCGCTGCGTGTGCTCGACTAGAAGGGCCCTGTGCGCCCAGTCCGCAGCTATTCCTAGGAAGTTCCCGTTGCACGCCCCGTACTTGGACTTGGTGAAGCGGTAGCCCACGCGGCAACCGTAACTGAAGGTGTTCAGGTGGTATTCCCAGTCCGACCTTGCGATGACGAACGCCTCGCAGTGGTCCCAGAGATACCTGATGAGTGCCTTGTCGTCAGGTGTGTTCGGCGCCTCCGACCTAAACCAGTAGTGCGGGTTGAAGTGCACGTTCTCTACCCTGCCTATATCGCTGCATCCATCGATGACCACGCCCTTGTGCAGGGGGGTGCCGAAGACGTTGCGGATGTGGTGCAGCTCGTGCGGCTGGCTAAAATCGATGCCGAAGTACGAGTTGACCAATGTCACATCCAGCACGGATGAGTGCATGCCCGTGCCGCGTATGGATGGCGGGTACGGCACAACGCCGGGAAGCATCTGTTCTGGGTAGAGGATGGTCACCCCCCTCAGAGCAGATGACGGTCCGAGCACGACGAGCGGCGGGCCCTTCTCATCTCCCCGTCCGCCGTAGGCCAGGAGAACCGTTCCCTTCAACCCCTGAGCGTGGTGGGGCGATTCCCAACTTCCCTGAAGCGTCACGCCCGATGGCACTTGCAGGCTTCCGTCCAACCTGTACCGACCGGCCGGGAGGAAAACCTCGCCGCCGCCCGAGGTGCCCACCCTGTCCAGTTGGCTCTGGATCATGGCCGTCGCGTCCAAGGTCTCGTTGCGAGGCGGAGACACCGTCATCCTTGCGCTCAAGCCCAACACCGCAAGGTTCGATGGATCAAGGTTCTTATAACTTCCATGGACCCCGCCCGGTGCCGTCACCATCCCGAGCCATTGCGCCAACGGGCGAACGGAGGGGCGGACCCTGCGCGTTCATTCAGCCCGTGGACCGGGCGGAAGTACTTATAGCCGCTACAAGTCAGCCGGAACGGGTGTCGCGCGTGAGCCGCAAGGATATGTGGTCGGAACCCTTCAAGAGGATGGTCGTGATGGGAGAGAGCACGGTGCAGGGCGGGCCGTGGTTGACCAGGCAAGAGGATCGATGGCCCGACGTTCTGGCCCGGCTGATAGACTCCTGCCAAGATAGCCCAGTGGAGTACCATAACAAGGGAATCGGCGCCAATGCCATATCCCCCCGCAGTCCTGGATACCCTTCGTCGGCTAAGCCAAGCGCCCTGGAACGCTATCGCAGGGACGTGATCGATCTGAAGCCCGATCTCTTCATACTGTGCTACGGGCTGAACGACATGCGCGCGGCCATGGACGTTGGGGAGTTCTCCGAGGACATGCAGACCATCATAGGCGATGTCAAGGATGCCTGCGCACCGCTCATCGTGCTGACCACGGTCTACTATATGACGGGGTGGAGGAGCTACCCGCCCTTCGACAAGGGAAGCGTCGAGTTGGCCCTGCAGTACAACGAGGCCATCCAACGGCTTGGAATAGCAAACGGCTGCATAGTCTCGGATGTCTGGGATGCGGAAGGCGGCGCGGACTGGCTGATCAACCCCGACGGGGTCCACGCCAACTACGTGGGAAACCTGATCATCGCGCACAGGGTCTTCAGGGACATCGCCGTGAACTGCAGTTGCCTCTCGAAGGCCACCTTCGAGCGGACCAGGGACACGAGATGGGTCAGGGACACGACGGCCTCCAGGAGGCAATTAGGGGACCCCTTCACGAAGACATGGTGACGTGGAGCCTCTATTTGCCCAACACCCACACGCCTAGATGATCAACCTCAGCCCGGCAGGCGTCCCATGCCTCAATGCTCACATGGACCCGCCTGACTCCATCCCGCACCCAGCTTAAGGACCCTGGACCTCCTCCAAGACCTTGCCCTTTGAGCCCACGACCGCTGGCCTGGCCGTGTCTTGAACCGCTCGGTCGTTCAGCGCTCCGATCTGCCCGCCCGACGCAACCAGGGACGTCGGCCTCGTGCCGCCTCTTCACCGTCACGAGCCCCTGAGCACAGAGCCTCCATAATGCCTTCGCCTTCTAGCCCCCGAGCATGCACCGAGACGTGGCCGCGCCTACATGCCAGATGCGTCCGAACCCTGTCGGTCCTGCAGCGTTCAATCCCTTGGAGAAGTCAGACGGGATGAACCAAGAAGGAATCAACGACCGCGGACACATGAGCCGGACCTGAGATCTCGACGATCGAGAACGATCGCCTTAGACGCTTCTGGTCGTCAATCTTCGTATGCCTCTCAGGCGATCAAGATGCTTGTCGAAGCTGTAAATCTCGGTTAGGCCGAGCCTCGTCATGGCTACCCATGCCAGCGCGTCGTTGGCGCTCACTTCAGCTTCCTTCGCCATCGCAAGTGCCTCTTCGTAGTCCTCTCGACCGACAGGGAGTATGGCGAGATTCCCGCTGGCCGCGGCCCAGGACAGGAATCCCAGGGACTCACGCAGGCCGAGACCCGTCTCGATGATGTTCACAACCTCGGACAGATGCGCAGTCGTCATGGCGGCCTCCTCTCCGGCCTCGAGGGCCTCCACGATCGACTTTGCTTCTTCTTTCGCCTTCTTCTCCTTCGGCGTCAGATCCCTGCGAGGAACCAGGAAAGCGTGCAGGAATACGTTGGAGTCGACAAACCTCATCGCTTAGGCCCCAATAATGCCCTCTTCAGCGAATGCGCATCCAGAAAATCTGCAGCATCCGGCACCCTGATGCTGTCGAAGAACTCAGAGGGCTTCACAGGCTCGACCGGCAGCATCTCTATCATGTTTCCGCGCTTTCTCAGCATGACACTGTCGGACTTCCAATCCCGCCTCCACTCTGCCGGGACTGAGACCCTTCCCTGCCCGTCAAGCCTCCTCACGACCGCTTCGGCCAACGCTCCTCGGCTCCCCTTGCCAGGATTCAGTTTTTCACCACAACTTCGATTTCACCCAAATTTAACTCTTTTGGCAATGAGCAACGTCGCCGCTCCCAGGCGTTCATGAGGGTCTTGGAAAGCGCGAGGAGCAGGTGACTTCATAGTCCCCACGGACAACTCTTGATCCCCGTTTCAGCCATCGATCGACTCAACTGAGCGGCGCACGGACTGATTTGGTGCAGGCTCACCCAGGCCCGACCAGATCTTCCACGCACTGCGCTATGATCTGACTACCCAAGAAGGGTTAACAAAGCAATTTAACCCAGGCGGATGAGTCTTTGCCATTGCGAGAACTTCATCCCTGCTTCTCTGAGCAGGCCCACTTCCAGCATGCCAGGGTTCACCTTCCAGTGGCTCGAAAGTGCAATCTGGGCTGCAACTACTGTGAACGGCTGGTTGGCGGAGCTTCCTATCACGCTTACCGCCCCGCGGTCTGCGATAGGATCATGTCACCGGCCGAAGCGCTATCTTGCGTCAAGCAATGCCTCCTCACGGTGCCAGAGCTGAAGGTTGCGGGCATCGCAGGCCCGGGCGAGCCCCTTTGCAATGAGGAGACCTATCGCACGTTGGACCTCCTACACAGATCGTGGCCCGAGCTGATCCTCTGCCTGAGCACAAACGGCCTCCTTCTTTCGGAAAGCGTCCCGAGGCTCACCAAGCTTGGGGTCAGGACGGTCACCGTCACGGTCAACACAACAAACCCCACGACCGCCGCGGCGATCTACAGCCATGCCATCATCGATCGACATCTGCTGACAGGGCTAGCCGCGGCAGAAGCCATCGTTGAGAGGCAGATCCCTTCTGTCAGACGGGCCGCGGACGCTGGCCTGCTCGTCAAGGTCAACACCATCCTCATGCCCGGCATCAACGAGCGGGAAATTGGTCGGATAGCTAGGGCCGCGCGGGACGCCGGGGCCTGCGTCCAGAACATCATCCCCCTGATCCCACTTGGCAGATTCGGTTCGTCAAGGCCTCCCTCATGCCTCGAGCTGAGGGAAGCACGCCGCAAGGCAGGCCGCTTCCTGGATCAGTTCGCGCTATGCCGACAGTGCCGCGCGGATTCGGTCGGCATCCCGGGGCGTCTGGACTCAACGCTAGGCCGGTGACCCAGGTACAAGATCCAGCCCCTCTGCGTGAGCGGTGGCTACCAAGTGAGGTCTTCCGAGGGCGCCTTCCCTTTTCCGGTGACCTTCTCCAGTATGATCCTTTGCTCGATGGACGCAACCATCTTCTTGGCCGACTTCACGGCGTCCGGATTTACCGATATGGAATCGATCCCAGCCCGGATCAGGAACTCAACGAACTCCGGGTAAACCGATGGTGCCTGTCCGCAGATGGAAACGGTCTTACCGTCCCGATGTGCCACATCTATCAGGTGCGCAATGGCCCTCTTGACGGCTAGGTTCCGCTCATCGAAGATCTTCGCCACGGCCTCATTGTCCCGATCCGCACCAAGCAGCGTCATGGTCAGGTCGTTGCTCCCGATGGAGTAGCCATCCACGAACTTGTTGAACTGGTCGGCCAGGATCACGTTCGAGGGTATTTCGGCCATCAGCCAGACCTTGAAGTCGGGACCCCGCTTGAGCCCCTCCTCCTCCATGATCTTAACCACCTTCTCGCACTCCTCGACGGTGCGGCAGAACGGAATCATTACCCAGAGATTGGTTAGCCCGAACTCCTCCCGGACTTTCTTGACTGCCCTTACCTCCAAGCGGAAGGCGTCTATGTACTTCGGATCGTAGTACCTGGACGCTCCCCTCCAACCAAGAAGGGCGCTCGGCTCCACCGGCTCGAACTTCTCACCGCCCCTCAGGTTCCTGTACTCGGAGGTCTTGAAGTCGCTGAACCTCATCACGACCGGCCTAGGCGCCATGCCGGCACAGGTCTGCCTCATGAACTCGGCCAACTGGTCAACGACCTTCTCGGGGTGGCCCTCCTCGATCAGCTGCAGCGGGTGGTCCCTGATGTAGTCGGTCCAGATGAACTCCTCCCTCATCAGCCCGATTCCATCACAGGGCAGGGCGCCGTGCTCTTCCTTGAACTCGACTCCGAGATTCATGTAGACCTTCGTGCCCGTAACCGGAATGTTCTCGGCCACGGCGACCATCCCGGGCGCGAGGCCCGCCTCAACCTTCCTCACGGCCTCCTCAAGCACGCCCTCGTAAACCACCCCGTTCTTGGCATCGACGGTCACGGAGGTGCCGTTCTTGATCGCGTCGGTCGCCTTCGTCCCCTTGCTGCCCGTCCCCACGATGCACGGAATCCCGAGCTCGCGGCTTACGATCGCCGCATGACACGTCATGCCCCCGGAGTTCGTCACGATTGCCCTCGCCTTCTTCATGGCCGGCACCCAGTCGGGGGCGGTCATCTCGGTGACGAGTATCTCGCCCTCCAAGAACTCGTTGATGCCCTCAACGGACATGATGACGTGAGCCTTCCCGGCCGCCACGCCCGGGCTTGCAGGCAGGCCACGGCAGAGCATCTTCCTCTCCGTCGTCACCTTGACCTCCTTCTCCTCAGGGGCGGCCTGCTTCAAAGACCACACCGTCTCGGGCCGGGCTTGAAGTATCCAAAGCTTGTTGGTCCGCTCATCCAGGCCCCACTCGATGTCCATCGGCCGACCATAGTGCTTCTCGATGTCGATGGCGTATCTTGCGAGCTCGACGATCTGTTCGTCGGTCAGTACCTGGGCCTCCTTCATGGCCTCAGGGACCTCGCGATGTTCAACCCCGCCGCCCGGCTTCCTCACCAGCATCTCGGTCTTCCTGCTCACCGTCTTGCTGACGATCCTCAGGTCGGCTTTGCTCACGACGTATTCATCCGGAGTTATCTTGCCCTGAACGACGTATTCGCCCAGGCCCCATCCTGCCTCAATCAGCACAACATCTCTGTCCCCCGTGCTGACGTTGAGCGTGAAGATCACGCCGGCCGCCTTGGAGAAAACCATGAGCTGGACGACGGCGCTCAGGGCCACCGCCATGTGGTCAAACCCTTTCTGCACGCGGTAATATATCGCCCTGTTCGTGAAGAGCGAGGAGTAACACTCCTTGACCTTGTCAACGACCTCCTCCGCGCCCCTCACGTTCAGGTACGTCTCCTGCTGCCCGGCGAAGCTCGCATCGGGCAAGTCCTCCGCAGTCGCGCTCGACCTTACCGCAACGAAGGGCAGCTCCTTCGTCTTGGCGTCCTTCTGATATCTCTGCGCGAGCTTCCTATATGCGTCCGCGATCTCGTCGGCAAGCTCCTTAGGCATGGGGGCCTCGACTATCAGCTTCCGTACCTCGGCTCCGACCTTCTGGAGGACTGGCGTGTCCTCGGGATCCTTCAGCTCGGACAGCACCTTGGCTATCCTCTTGTCAAGGCCGGCCTTCTTTATGAACAATCGAAAAGCAGCGGCCGTGGTGGCAAACCCGTAGGGCACGGGCACCTTCATCTTGGAGGTCATCTCGCCCAAGGACGCGGACTTACCGCCGACGAGCGGCACCTCTTCCCTGCCAATTTCATCAAACCAAAGAACGAACCTTTTCTCCTTCGCAACGGCTGCCATGCTCTCCACCACAAAAGGCGTGCGATCCGACCGCGGCGCGCGAAAATCAAAGACTCTGGCCGCGGCCTTTCTGGCGCCGCGTCTTCCGGAAATCTATTAAATGTTTATTTGAGGGAAAGATGGGAATAATCCCCTCGCTCCCGATCTCTCCGATGACCGCGCTGTCCGTCGGATCCCCAGTCACGTTCACCCGCCAACCTTGTGCGTTTCGAAGACCTCCCAACGAGCCCAAGTGTCGTCGCGCGATCGCGTTGATCTATGCGAGGCAGGTGTAGCCAAATATAAGCAAGCGATGGCCAAGTACGGACCGAAATGAGAAACAGGCCGGTAGCCCGCATATCCCTAGTCCCTGAGAGGGGCGTGCTCGAGATCAACACCCATCCGCCGACCAAGATTCCCCTGACCGGCCCTTTCAGGGTCCTCCACCTTGGCCAACAGCGCGGCAACTACGTCTGTCTCCCCATGCATTTCACAGACATCCAGAGACTCCTCACCGAGAGCGGCTTCGATGTTCGAACGGACCTTGAGACCGACATTCCCCTTGGCCTCGATGTCAAGATGAAGGTGGAAATCAGGCCGTATCAAGAACAAGCCTACTTGAAGTGGGTGGAGGCCGGATGCAGAGGCGTGGTTGTCATGCCCACGGGGGCCGGGAAGACGTTCGTGGCCCTGCGAGCCATCGCCGACCTTCGCCAGACCACGCTGATCGTCGTCCCGACCATCGACCTGATGCACCAATGGCACCGCAACATATGCGCCAATCTCGGCCTGGCCGAGGCCCAGGTATCCAGGTGGGGAGGAGGGTATCGAGAGTTAGGGCCAATCACGGTCATGACCTACGAGTCCGGAACGATGCATGCTCCGCGCACGGCGGACAGATTCGCGATGATAGTCTTCGACGAGGTCCACCACCTCCCGGCCGAGTCCTTCAGGAGGATCGCGCAGGAATCGATCGCACCGAGGCGGATGGGTCTCACAGCAACGCCGGAGAGGGTCGACAACCTGGAGAGAGACTTGGACTTCCTCGTGGGAAAGATCGTGTACAGCGTTTCCAAGGAGGAGCTAGAAAGAAAGAGCTACGTGGCAAGTTTCCGGCAGGAGAGGGTCCTCGTGGATCTCACTCCGGAGGAGAGGGCTGAGTACGAGCAGCTTTGGCGCACCTACAAGCAGAACCTCAGAGCCGTGTTCGCGAGGACCCGGGGCTTTAGGGGAAATCCGATACAGATGCTCATAAGAAGGCTGCCTTTCGATCCGCACGCGAGGGTGGCCCTAGACTCCTGGAGGCGCGGAAGGAGGATCGCGCTGGAGGCCGACTCCAAGGTCGACCAGGTCGAACGGATCCTGAAGCGATACAAGGAGAGGAAGATCCTGATCTTCTCAGAGTACGTCTCGATCGTGAACAGGATAGCAAGGAAGTTCGGGATCGCGAAGATCACGTCCTCAACGCCCCCCGTGGAACGGAGGAGGATTCTCCAGATGTTCAAGGATGGTCGGATCACGAAGCTCGTATCGGCCAAGGTTCTCGATGAAGGCGTTGACGTACCCGATGCAAGCGTGGGCATAATAGTCTCGGGCAGCTCAACCAAACGTCAGTACATCCAACGCTTGGGCCGCCTGCTCCGTCCCAAGGAAGTGCAAGCCGTCCTCATCGAGATCGTCTCCATGAAGACGACCGAGATGCAAGCCTCGGAGAGACGCAAGAGGCCCGTTCGTTTCTAGACGCAACGCTCCATCGCAGCATGGGCACGCGCTCGCAAACATCTAAGAGATCCCGTGGAGCATGGATTCGCAGAAGCAGGGATGTGCCCCGGATGACTTGCTCCTGCGGACTGTGCAGGGAACTGAGGAGCATCGTCGAAAAGGTGCTCAAGGATGCGCAGGTTGAGACGCCCGCACTAGCAAGGGCCTTCTCCGCTCTCGCGAGGCTTCACAAGAGGTATGGCGATCTCGAGCAAGCTCCCGCACAACAAGCGGAAAAGATGCGCAAAGCGATCAAGCTCATCAGGGATCTTTCAGAAGATGAAGTCCTTCGCAGCCGGGCGGACTGGGCGCTCGAGGGCTATATCTCGCTGGGGGAGTTTCTCGAAGAGATCGCTGCCGCGCGAACTAAGCCCAAGTACGTTTCGCAGCTTGTCGGGCGCCTGGCCGACCTTCCCAAGGAGGCAATCGATCTTCTCCCTTTCAGGCCGAAGGGAAGCTACACTGCCGAGATACTCGAGATGGACAGCAAGAAGGCCTTGGCACGGATAAGCACCGAGATAGGGACACACCAGAAGGCGATCTACATCTACATGTTCCTGGACCTCGCGGGTCCGAGGAGACGGCCTAGGATCTCCGTACGCCGAGGCATGGTGGAGACGGACATCCCCTTGGAGCCGAGCATCAGGACGGACGCCTTCAAGGAGAAGATCTACAGCAAGATAGAGATCAAGCTTCTCCACGAGAGGTTCAGCGAACTCTCGCTTCCCCCAGAAGCGGTTGAGTCCCTCGTCAGGGGAAGCTCCTGGTATTCGGAGCTTGCCGACACGATCGTGATGCCGCCGATGTCGGAGATCGTGAAGGACTTCAAGCCACACTCGGGATACCCGAGCTTTGAAGAGCTGGAGAAACTCGAGGCGGAGATTCGCCCCACGGTCCTCAGCTACCTCATGAAGAAG
>CAZJVP010000065.1:0-1642 GCA_964549615.1 uncultured Thermococci archaeon
CGTATCGTGATGGCCGGCGGGGATTACCCGGCAAGCTTCGCCATCCCTGTTCCAAGTTCGGGTTTTTCCAGACTTTATATTCAGCAAAGCGAAGAACCGGCCGGGTGTTTGTTTGGGTCACTTAGGCCAGGGTGACGCTCCTTGGCCCGGTGCCCGCAGGTCCGAACAGATCGACATCTTGGTGGATGCGGGGAGCCCGGAAGCTGAGGAAGGCCTAGGCACTCCTTGCGCTGTGCTCGTTGTGAGCGGCTGGTGAGGTCGGAACGGATAACCCGGGCGCGGCGGTTAAGCATCTCGGCAGTCCGGGACGGGGTCCGCTAACCTTGGCGATGAAGGGCAAAAGGGGTAGAGTCATTCATTGGTCTTCATCCATGCTGGGATGCCATCGCCGCGCCTTTGATGACATTTTCTCTCTCGATCTCAAGACTTCACTGCGTCGGCATGTTCAGGGTAGCTTGCGTCGCTGGCAAAGATGAAGGTGTCGACGTACCAGCCGCCCGATGAGACCGTTGCGGTGAACGGATGACGCCGAACGGCTTCCCGTGGTCCACAACAAGGCGCTCTCATGTCTTGCCGAGGCCTTGCCTGATGGCCCTCATGACCGCCTCAGGGTTGCGTGTGGAGAATGCGAACTCTAGGCACCGCCCCTGCCTTTTCTCTACGACGACGCGTGGGACCCCGGGCGTGGTGAAGCCGAGCCGCGTCTTGCCCCCCACCCGTCCGATGCGGATGCCCCAGCCGCCGTAGGCTGCCATCGAGGACTCGTCCGGGCGGCAGTCGCATATGTCGTGCCAGCGGATGCGGTGCCGGATGATCCCGTAACCGACGCATAGCCCGTCCATGGTCACCCTGACCGTGAGGGCGGAGAAGTTGATCCACAGCGCCAGGAACAGGGCCGCGATCGCCGCTAGGAACCAGCTGGGGGCAGGCCGCGTCCCCAGTGGGCCAAACAGGAGTTGCCAGACGAGGGCCGCCAGAAGGACGAGGCCGACCGCGCCGATTATGATGAGGTTCCAGGGGGAGTAGAGCCTTTCCTCGTAGATTGGCTTCTGCATTCCTCTGCCCCCTCATCGGGGTTCCTTGGACCGCATCCCAACCTGCTGCGGCGAACTGATAAAGTTTGTCGGTTGGGAACACAGGTTGGGAACACGTGCCAGATTCCATCAGGTTGGATGTCGGGGCCGTCCGGGCTTCCTGCGCGGGCGACGGATGAAGAGCCTGGGGCCAAACTCGTCGACCCATAGCTGGCACAGCCTGCACAGGCCCGCCTTAGCGTTTTTTCCGCCCATCTTCTCCGGCTCGTTCTCCAGCGATCTCCCGCACTTTGGGCAATAGCCGCACTCGGCGCAGACCCATCCGTCTCGGAAGCGGTATCCATCCGAGGAGTCATCCGCGTACCGGCGCCCGCACCTTGAGCACTCAACCATGGTTCTCAACCTTGCCGAGGATCGTGAGCGCGTAGTAGGTGTCCTCGAACGTGGATATCCCAAGCTCGGTCGAGCGCCTGAAGCCCCCGTTAGAGTTGAAGCACATGCGCACGCGCTCCGCGGTCTTATCCGGGTACCTGCAACGCTCGCCCAAGATGTCTAGGGTCAGCACGCCGCAAAAGATGTCCTCCATGTAGGAGATCGAGCTGTCGGGC
>CAZJVP010000066.1:0-41465 GCA_964549615.1 uncultured Thermococci archaeon
ATCCTTTGCCTTCCTGAGAACCAGAACAGAGATGATCGCCGCGAGGGATGCTAGGAAGCAGGAGATTCCAGCGAAAGCAAGGATGAGCTCTTCGTTCATTATGTTTTGACGCACGGAAGGTCGGGATTAAAATCTATCTGGAGCCCAGCCCTGAATGCGCGATCGTTTGCCGATCTGCCGGCAAAGGATGCACAGCGGCAGGACAGCGGCCGCAAGGCCTACCTCCGATATTGCCAACGCGATGTCGTCGAGGTATATCGTCCCAGCTCCCGTCACGATGATCTTCAGAGATTCGACCCTGGAACCAAAGACCCACCCCATGTCTGAAACTGGGACGTACAATCGCGTCCACTGCCCAGGCGCGAGAGTCACGCTCTGTGTCTTCAGGATCGAGACCGCTTTCCCAGCCCCGGTTCCCGTCTTCGTTATCTGGATGTCCGTGAGGATCGCGGTGCCCGGGTTGACGGAGAGCAAGAGGTACTCATACTCCCACCACGCCACCGCCCAGGGGTCGGGGCTGAAATACTGAAGGATTCCCGTGCCGCTGAACGTGACCTTCTGACACGTGCCCTGGTTCACATAGTCCGTCGAGGACAGCTCAACGGTCGCGCGGGTTGACTGTGCGCCCCAGTCGGGCTCCAAGCCGTCCTGGTAGATCTTCAGATCCGCCCTTGGCCGCTCGCAGCTCGGGACGTTTTCAAGGACGAACAGGTCAGTGCCCCTTGCGAAGTAGATCCGACCGTCATGGCCGAATGCAAGGTCTACCCCGCCCGAGTAGAGTTGCTCGATCCCGATCTCCTCTCCGGGCCGCGAGATGGGCTTGAGCCTAAAGAGGCTCGCGCTGCTGATCCCATAGATTAGGCCATCCCTCCCGGCGATCGTCTTGGTTGGGGCTCCAACGGGCACGCTCTGCTTGTGCACGATCTGATTCGTCGCGGGGTCGTAGATGAAGAGCGTGGAACCGGCGAAGCCGTAGACCTTTCCATCGGGAGCCGTGGCGAGGGATTGTATCTGAGAGGCACCCGCGACTGGCACGAGGTCAAGGACCAGGCAGCCCCGTTGGGTGTCCCACGCGAAGAAGTGGGCCTCCTTCTCGATCGGCGTAGCATAGTCGCCGTATATGCTCGAGCCTCCGAAGATCGTGCGGCGATCAAGGCTGGCGGTGAGGGAGACGATGCTCTGGTTGGGCACGATGTGGCGGTGGACTTCGAAGGCATCCGTTGCGGGATCATAGGAAGACAGCGCTCCACCGAACTTGCCATAAGCCGGGATGCTGCCGATGTAGACCTTGCCGTCTGCGCCAGCCACCATGGCCGGCGGCCTGTACTGCTCATCGCCGACCGGGCCGATCTTGCGTGGGTTGGAGTCCTTGGATGTCCCCGGAGCCCACGGCTTGGAGGGGTCGTAGACGCTCAAGACCGAGTACGTGTATGACGCCATGTAGAGCTTTCCCTCGTGTTCTAGGAAGCTATAGAATTCGCCGCTTGCGCCGGGGATCGGGATGCCGAGGTCAACTAGGTCGCCGCTGGCAGGATCGTACCTGAAGAGGTGAAGAAGGTTGTAGACGCCGCCGTAGATGCAGCCGTCGGGGCCTGTTCCGAGGCTGAAGATCGCCATGCCCTCCCCGTCCTTTCCCACGTTGACCGAGCTCAGGATCTTTCCGCTCGTGACGTTGCGGGCTTGGAATACTTGGCTATCGCCACTGTATGCCACTCCCGTCAGGGCATCATAGTATCCGTACCCGCCCGTTTCATAGGGCTCAAGTTGGCGAGTGGCCTTGTTGAAGCGCATGTAGCCGCCGGGCAGGTTCGTTATCAGCACGGGGCCGCCCGAGATCTGCCTGAAGATGTAGACCCCCTGCCCCTCTGGATGCCGGACCTCCATCAGCAGCTCATACGTCTCCGCGTCAAAGATGAGCACTATCTGATCGAAGTGCAGGAAGGCGTAGACGATGTTGTCCTCGGAATCCATCGTGTAGGCGAAGGAATTGCCCTTGTAGCGGTCGGGAAGGATGCTCCTCTTCTCGCCCGTGGAGGGGTCGTAGACGACGATGTCCGCCCGGGACCCTATGCCGCAGAAGACCTTGCCGTTGTCCGCAACGGCCAGATCCCTGCAGTACTGCTCGGTTGGGTGCATTCTTCCAAGGTCCTCGATCCTGCCGGTGCGAGGATCGTAGACCACCACTTTGGCGTTGGGATACGTTGCGCCGTAGATGCGTCCGTCCGGCCCGCTGTGCAACGTCCAGACATACTGCTCGCCTGCGGCGCTGCCCAGGTCGGTGACCTGTCTTGTGACGGGATCGAAGCTGAAGATCCGTCCCGCATCCACCGTGCCGATGTAGATTCTTCCATCAGGTCCCTCGCACAGCCCGTAGGCACCCTTCGTGCCTGGCAGAGGATAGTACTCGGTCTTGTTCTCCGCGTAGTCAAAGCGAATCAGCCTCGCCCATCCCGTCGTGGTGTAGGTCCCGGAGTAGTAGACCGGCCTTCCGGTCCCCCTGTCCCTGACGAGCAGGCCGCCCCAGATCGTCATCGACTTCACGGGCGTGCCGAGGTTCCTAGCCGTTGGTTGTCCAGCCGCTGTGGCCAGGAGCAGAAAGGCCAGCGTTCCGAACGCCAAGCGCATCGTCCTACCCACCGGCCTTGGGTTCGGCCGACCGTTAAATATTCTGCTCATCTTCCCTCAGCCGAGCAGGCCGTAGTACCTGGCCATCCAGTATGGCAGGAGATACCAGGTGCCGTCAAGGGCAGACCTTCCATCCCTTCCCCCATCCAGGGCATGGAGGTTCGCCGCCCACTCGGTGATCGGCCTCTCATCGGCAGGCAGCGGCTCGAGCGACTGCCCCGGGTGATGGGGGTCTCGCACGATGTCCGACCTGTTGCTGTTTCGCACGGTCCACTCGATGAGATCCAGCGGGTACTCGGCAAGGGTGTTGATCGCTGCCTCCAAGTCGTGCGGCTCGCCGGTCATCACGGACGTCATGATGTTCCAAAGCGAGTTGCGCTGGCCTCGGAGCTGCCTCCATGTCCTCTCCAGACTCAGGAGGTATACCTGGCGCGTGTCGGGGTCGTCCTCGTAGAGGAGAAGCGGGAAATAGGCAAGGTAGGCCAGCCTGTCGTCGTGCCATACCTGGTGGCCGTGAACGGTCTGCCTCTGCTTGACCGTGTTGAGGGCATAATGCTCTTGCTCCACGAGTTCCTTGTAGCACTCCAGATACTTCTTGCGCCCCGTAAGGTGGTGGGCCGACCTCAGATAGGAAAGCATCTCCAGCGAGTTGAGCCCGCGTTGGGCCCTCCAACGATCGTCCTGGTTGAGCTTCTTTGGGGACCAGACCCCCCACGTGGTGGGAAGGCCGTCGTGATCGACGAGGAAGTAGCCGTGTTCGATTATGTGATCCGTGAGCCGGGCGGCGTAGGAGGCGATCCTTTGCTTCTCGCCCTTTCCCCCGACGAGGTCGAAATAGGTCGTGAGGGCAAAGTAGTGGCCGTCTATCTCGTCGGAGCTTGTGTCGCCCTTCCACTCCAGTTTCCCGTCCGGAGTGCGATGCCACTCGGGGTGGCCGTCGCCAAAGCCGGGTTCCCCCTCTACCCTGATGGCCCGGGCGGGGAAGCCGGGGATGCCCGTGACCTCCTCCAGCCTCATCAACGCGTTTAGGGACTCCAGCGCGTTTGCCTTGGCATCCTCCTCGCTGGTCGCCCCGTACCTGAACGCCTCCGCGGCGATGTATAGGCTCGTCCAAAGGCCGTCATTGTCCGATATGTTGACGCGCCCCGATGCGAGATCGCCCGGAACCGAGAGGGCACGCTTAGTCACGTAACCCATCCTGGTGTGGTATTTCCTGACGTTTGCCTGGTAGTATAGAGCCTTCTGTTCAAGCGTCATCCTTCGGGCCCGGAGTCTGGAGACTCCCTCCGCGGTCGCTACTAGGGCCTCGCCCTGTGCGACGGGCAGGATGTCGTTAACGCGGTCGCTGGGCAGCCAGCGCTTGGAGGCGAAGTACTTCCACCGCCCCCTTTTCAGCAGGGCGACGCCGGCGTCGCTTCCGAACCAGTACTCTCCCCAGGGAGCAAGCTCCATGCATTTCAGGTCCTCGACGGGGAGCCCTTCCGTACCCCTTATGGAGCACCACCCGTTGCCGCCGGAATAGACCGAGAGACCCATGTCGGTCGCCACCCAGAGGTGCCCGGCACGATCGGCTCGAACGCAGCGAGCGTCATTGGACAGAAGGCCTTCCTCCCTGGCTTGGACTACGTACCAGTACAGGCGTTTGCCCTGGAGGAAGAAGAGGCCGCGCGCGGTTGCTGCAACCGCGGTCCCGTCAGCTAGGCATCGGAAGTCCCTGAGTTGCAGCGCTGCGCCCTCCGCTCTCTTGGCCAGGCTCCACCGGAATCCATCGAAGGTCCAAAGGCCATCACGGGAGCAAACCCAGAGCTTTCCGCTCACATCGATGTCCCACGCAATGATGCTGCTCGGCTCGGCAAGGGTCGCCCACTTGCCGTCCCGGTAGATGAGCAGTAGATCGGGGCCGCCGGCCAAGACGCAGCGCTTATAGGGGGCTAGGACCCTCACCTCTCGAGTCGGCCAGTCCTTCTGGGTTCTGAGCTTCCAGACTCCCTCGTCGAGCACCGATATGCCGGCGTCCGTCCCAGCCCAAACTTTACCCCGTATCCGGGAAAGCACATGTACGGGACCGGGGCCGAGGCCGGATGAGTCGGCATAGAACTCCCTGGTCCATTGATCGAATTCAATTGGGATCTTGGCGGCCATGGGGGCTAGAGCCCGGACCGGGCTTTTAACTATTGGGTTCCGCCGCCGCATCGGAGGTCGGCCTCGGTACCCCGGTTTCCGATACTGGGAGATCGGGATGCGGGCCTATGGAACGCTTTCATCGCATTCGATGTGTCGGATAGCCGTCGATATCGACGAGTTTTGAGCAGGCTAATAAGGCGAATGAGAAACTTGATAGGGATGAGTGGTCATGTTTCGTAGCCAGTCCGGGGACCGAGGTCCCGCGGCTGAAGCTGCTCCTCGGCGATTCCTAGGGCGGTCGAGGAAGCGCGAAGGTATGCCGGCCAAGCCCAAGGCCGCCCCATCCGCGCTTGGGATGCAGCCAGCGGAGCCCGCGGCGAAGGATCTTGAAGCCCGGCTGAAGCAGGCGACGTTCCCCATGAGAGACAAGGCCAGCCTAATCCGAGCTCTCGGGGGACCGGGGGCTGAGGTGACGGTGGCAGGCGGCGCTAAGTTCGTTTCCGATGAGGTTGCCGACCTTTGTTTTGCTGAGGTTGACGTCCTGAGAAGCCCCGAGGATGTCGTGGCGGCCCTAAGCCGGTCGTCCTGGACCCGGGCCGTATTCAGGGCGCTCAATCTTGCGTGGCTTCCGATTCTAGGCCCCGACAGGTTGTGCAGGCTGGCAGGGCACATCCGGGTCAGGGGCGTTCCAGTCAAGAGCCTGGCGCAGTACCTAGACTATCCCATCTCGTCCACTGCTGAGCTCGTGGAGAAGCTGGCGCGAGCGAGGCAGTCGTATCGCGGCTAGCCCGCTCGCTGACGGGGGACCAACCACATTTCCCGGGGAGGCCAGCAAGGCGACGGTCAAGAAACCGTCTAGCAACACCCTCATAGCGAAGAGGTGGGCGAGGCATGCGGCTTGGGGATTTGTCGTGGGCGTGCACCATTTGATTGGCCGGCAACTAACCGTTCAGGGATCAATCTGATCCTTGGGCGGGCCGGACGTGAGCACCCCGGCAACGACCCGCGCTGCGGATGAGAAGCAATGAGCGAGCTAGCGACAAGCAAAAGACCTAAATCGTAGGCCACAGACAATTTGAGGGCAGAGGGATTAGGTCTGCCGGGCGGGTCTATTGGGACAAATGCCTTGAGGGTAGCGTGCGCTGTTTGGCTTGTGGTCGTGTTCCTCGGGCTCATGCTGGGGATCCCGTATGTGATCGGCAGGCCGACCAAGACTTCACCACTTGACGACCCCGTGGTCCAGATGTTGTTTCTCTTGGTCGCAAGCTCCGTCCCGGCGGCGCTGGGCCTGGCTTATGCGACGCACCGCCGGCGCGTTGAGGAGATAGAGGAGTGGATGGAAGGCCTGAGGTAGCTGGCTTCCCCGGCCTTGGCCTGCATATCCGGCTCTGCGGACACTGGCTGGCGGGCAGTAGGCAATCATTTTTCAGCCGGCCGCCGGGGGTGGCGCTGGAAGGCGTTCGACTTGGACAAGCTAAGGATCGGCATAATCGGACTGGGACGCGGCCGCGACCATGCCCGGAGGGTGGCTGAGTCGCCCAGGTGCGAGCTCATCGGCATCGCCGACATCGTAGAGGAGGCTGCCCAGAAGGCAGCTGAGGAGCTCAAGGCCCAGGCTTATTACAAGGACTACCGGAAGCTCATCAGGGCAGGGAATCTCGATGCGGTGATCATCTCTACTCCCAATCACCTTCACGCTCCGATGTCGCTGGCTTGCATGAAGGCGGGGTTGCACGTTCTCGTCGAAAAGCCGATGTGCAACACGCTGAGGGAAGCCGACGAGATGGTTAGAACGGCCAAGAGAACGAAGAGGAAGCTTCTCGTCGGTTACAACTACCGTTGGAGGCCGGCCTTCCAGAAGACCAAGGAGATCATATCCACGGGGCAACTTGGCAGACTGCTGTATGCCAACTGCGTCGTGAAAACCTGGCGAGCCAAGTCGTACTACGAGAGGGCGGCGTGGAGGACCAAGTGGGCGACGCAGGGCGGCGGGGTCCTGATGAACCAAGCGACCCACCATCTGGACTCGCTTTCTTGGTGGATGGGCGAGGCGAAGATGGTCATAGGGTTCTGTGAGAACCTCTACCATGACATGGAGGTGGAGGACACGGGAAGTGCGTTCATCAAGTTCAAATCTGGGGCGACGCTCAACTTCATGGCCAGCACGGCGGTCGAGGGGTCACTTGCGCCTGCCTTCGAGTTCAACGGAACCGATGCCACGCTCTCCTTCGGGCCGACGGGCTTGGTGTTGAAGGCCAAGGATGCGAAGGAGTGGACGAAAGTGGAGCTCCCCGAGGGCGGGGACACCACGGGCATACAGCTGGACGCATTCCTGGACTGCATCCTCAATGACTCGCCTTCCCCAGTTCCCCCTGAAGATGGGCGCAGGGCTCTTGAGCTTTCCCTCGCGATCTACCGCTCCTCGTTCCTCGGACGGCCGGTGACCCTGCCGCTTCGCAGGGGGCAGAGGATCCACCCACCGACCCGGACGGCGAAGAGGAGATCAGGCCGGGGCTAGACCGACCTCGTCGTTCCGGCCTGGGTGTACAGCTTCCTCCTGACCATGAGCGCCCAGAGCAATGAGCCGGACGCAACGCTTGCGCCGCAGATGACGAGGTACTCTATCAGGTAGACCCATAGAAGGACCCTGTCCTTTGCTTTCAGCACCTCCTGCCGCAGATCCCGGGCACTGGACTTGGCCGTCTCGAGCTCCGAAAGCGCGTCCTCGTAGCTTCCCGACAGATACAACGAGGTGGCTTCGTCAAGGTGTATGTCTATTCTTCCCAGCTCCCTGCTGAAGGGTGCGGTGTCGGCCCCAAACCTCTCGACCCAGTCCATCAGGGACAGGACCACCGATCTCTCCGTCCTGTATTCCCAGAAGGCGTCCCTTGCCTTTGCCACCAGAACGACGTTCTCCGGGAGGGGCCGCCCGGCCGAGTAGAGAATCAGGTTGGACATGATGTCCATGGCCCACGGATTCTCGGACAACCCGTGGATGCTGGCGTGCACGTTGCCCCACCAGCTGTGGTCAAGATCATCGGCCGCGCACCAACAATGCCCCCCTCCGCCCCCGTACCTCCATTCCAGCATCCAGGGGCCGTAGGATCTGGGGACGAGGTTTCCCCACACCGTCGCGCCGAGCCTGGGGGACAGGAAGCCGCACCCAATGCCGACCGCATTCTCCACACCCAGTTCAATGAAAGGCGTGAAGACGGGTGGCAAGCCCCTCACGAATTCGACCCTGTAGGATCTTCCGGTCCAGTCCATGCCGATGTTCTTGCTCATGTCGTGGGGGACGACCATCCCGAGTACGGACGCGGCCACGGAGGGGAACTCTGGGCCGAACGTGAAGAACGACCCTGCGTATCCGTCTGCGATGGAGTCATACATCTGCTGGGACTGCTTGGCCGAGAACACCGACACGTCCGCGTCTATGAAGAAGATCATCGAGTACCTGTGAAGATCCTCCTCGGTCCTTGGGAAGTAGAGTTTGACGTACCGCCTCTTCATCTCCTCGGTCAACTGCCCGGCCGGGCCCTCCCTCGTTCTCATGGCGACGTACTCAAACAGGGGATCGCTGTTGAAGAGGAGTGGCAGAGGACATTCAAGCGGGAAAACCTCCCCTATGAGGAGCATGTAAAGCTTGGGATCGGCATCCGGCAGTCGCGATGCGGACCCGGGGCCTTGGGCGAGAACGAGGGCGAGGGCGAGCACCCAGGCTGGCGTGATGCTTCGGCCCATCGTGCCTGGAGGTCAAGGAGGGGCATTTAACTTTGACCTGACTCGACCAGAGACCGAACAGGGAATCATTATTAATCTGCGGCCGTTGCTGGCGGCGAGGCGATCAGTTGGTCACATTGTACGGCCAGACCTTCACCAGAGACGAGATCCTCAGGAGGGTCGGAAGCGTCTCTCAGATCGGCGGCGTGGAGCTCGCTGAGCTTGCTGACGGTGTGGAGCGGGGCAACAGGGCCGCTGTCTTTAGAACGGGATCCGGGTTCGAGTTCACGGTCCTGCCGGATCGGGGCCTGGACATCGCCAACGCGTCCTGGTGCGGCATCCCGATGGGTTGGATCTCCGCCACAGGCAGGAGCGCGCCCGCCTTCTACGAGAGCAGCGGGCTTGAATGGCTCAGGACGTTCTACGGGGGGCTCCTTGTCACCTGCGGGCTAACATATGCAGGGGCTCCCTGCGTGGACGAGGGAGTGGAGCTGGGCCTCCACGGCAGGTTCTCCAACATCCCTGCCAGGAGGGTGAACGTGGAAGAGGAATGGGAGGGCGACGATTACGTCATGAGGATATCAGGGGAGGTTGCCGAGGCGAAGGTCTTCCAGCCCACGGTTCTGCTCAGGAGGGAGGTCGGCGCGCGCTTGGGCGAGTCCAAGCTCTGGATCAGGGATGTGGTTGAGAACGCAGGCTACGCAAGAACGCCCCACATGATCGTCTACCACATCAACATAGGGTTCCCGATCGTGGACGACGGCTCGAAGCTGATATGCCGTTCCAAGGAGGTCCTTCCAAGGGACGACGAGGCGAAGCCGGGAGTGAGCAAGCATGCGGTCTTCTCGGCGCCGGTCAAGGATTACCGGGAGCAAGTCTTCTACCACGAGATGGTCCCAGATGCATCGGGCATGGTGCATGTGGGCATCGTGAACCAGGCCCGGCAGGTAGGGGTCAAGGTCAGTTACAGGAAGGATCAGCTGCCCAAGTTCATCGAGTGGAAGATGATGGGCGAATCGGTCTATGTCGTTGGGCTGGAACCAGCCAACTGCTGGGTCGAGGGAAGGGCCAAGGAGAGGAAGAGGGGGACGCTGCAGTTCCTCGACCCAGGGGAGAGGAGGTCATACGACCTTGAGATCTCCTTCCTGCAAGGCAAGGAGGCCCTGGATTTCGCCAAACGTTCCTAGCGCCGGGCCGATCTGGCAATCTTGAAGAAGTTTTCCAACACCGTCCTTCCATCTGGGTGGGCTTGGTCGAAGGTCTCGGGGTGAAACTGGACTCCGAAGATCGGCCTCGTTCTGTGGGCAACGGCTTGGATCTTGCAGCTCGGGGAGTCCGCGAGAACCTCAAGGGCGTCTGGCACCTCCTTCACCTCGCAGTAATGCGACTGATGGACGACGATCTTGCGGCCCAGTCCGGCGAACAGCTCATGCTCGCGGCGGATGCGAACTGCGGAGTACCCCCGCTCCTTGAAATAGCCGGGCATGTACCGCGGGTAGGGGTCGGGCTCTCCCTCCGACAAGCGCCTCATCGGTCCGACGCTACCCCCCAGGGCCTTGCATACGAGCTGGTGTCCGCCGCATATGCCGAGGATCGGGACGTTTGAGCTTCGGACCGCCTCGTATGGTTGCTGCAGCTGGGACGGGGTGTATTTCTCCCAATCAGTCCGATTGCCGCTGATCACCATCGCGAGGAGCGGGAGCTCGTCCAGGTGGGAGCCGTCGAGCCAGATGAAGCTTTGAGACATGCAACCAGCTCGCGAAAGAGTGCGGAAGATCTCGCAGTCCCTCCGCAGGCTTCTCAGGTGGGCAGCCCTTCGCTTCCGGCTCAGAAGGGACAGAGGATGCTCGATGTCGAGATAGAGGACGAATCGTCTCATTCATCACACCCGGATCTTCCCTCGCTCAGCCTCGCCCCAGATCCAACGCAGAATTCATCGCTTTCAGGCAGGCGTGTGGCCGCAGGACTGCGGAGCGCGGTTTTCATCTTGGGGGCGCACCCCCACGTGTGGATCGAGCGCTCGCATATATCCGTTTCGAGGCCGCGCGCCCGGTGCCTTCGGAGCACATCTTCTGGGTAATGCGACATGATGATGAGGGGAGATGACCCGGGGCTTGTCGAAACCGCTGGGCGATCGTATGAGTTGGTTTCATCGCCTCCTCCACGCGATCTTGGTGTACAGGATGATCCCAACGGCCAGTATCCCGATCGATGTCGCTACGGTGCTGGCCACCTGCGCGACGGTCAGGGGCGTGTAACCCGAGTATTCCTCACCAAACAGAACGTAGATAATGGCAGAGTTAACGGACGAGATGGGATAGATCCTAGCGAAGCTCTGGAGGCTCGCCGGTAGGGCGGAGTATGGAGCCATCACCCCACTGATGGCTGCCGTGATCACGGATAATCCCACCCCCGTCATTATCGCTCCTTGGACGTTCTTGACAAGGGATGCTATTACGCTGCCTATCCCCGCCGATGCGGTGAAGCCGACCAGCAGGAAGCCGAGCGCAAGGAGCACCTCGGCCGCGGAAAGACGGAACCTAGCGCCCGTTGCGTATCCGACCAACCCTACGAGGACCACGGCGAGCGCCGAGAAGCAGAGCAGACCTAGGACACGACCCAGGAAATCCCTCCACGGGCTAGCGGGCATGGACATCAGCTTGGCCAGCGTGCCCCTTTCTCGATCGGTGGAAACTGTGGCTGGAAGATTGCTCATCCCCGCGATCATGAGTGCGAAGACCATCATGGGGACCGTCATGGAGCCCTTAACCACCGGCAAGACGTCCTCGGGGATGCCCTTGACGAAGATCGCGCCCGAAAGAAGCACCCATATGCTCGGCCAGGCTATGGTCCAGAACAGGCTCTCCTTCAGTCGGATGAGCTCCTTCGCGCTCCTCTCCAGCCCTCCCGTTACCTGGCCCATCTAGACCGACCCGCTTACCGATCTTCCGGTCATCTTGAAGAAAACGTCCTCCAGGGACGGCGTCGCGCTCTCAACTTTCACCACCCTGGCGCCAGCTCGGTCCAGGGCCCTCACGATCTCCGGGGTTGCTTTCTCTTGGTCCCGGGAGTATACCCTGTACCCAACATCCGTCTCCAATACGCGTCCGTTCTCGCTGAAAGGCTTCAGCGCTTCTACCGCCCTTTGGCTCTTTGCCGCGGTCTCGATGCTGATGACGTTTCGCAAGCCCGAAAGAGCCCTGAGTTCCTCGGGCTCGCCCTGGGCAATCATCCTCCCGCCATCGATCAGCCCGACCTTGGAGGCGATTTCGGCATCCGATCCAAGGTGGGTCACCAACAGGATGGACGTGGCCTCCCCTTTGAGGTCCTGGAGTAGGCCGAGGAACATCCTTCTGGCGGATGGGTCGAGGCCGGTTGTAGGCTCATCCAACAACATCACCTTGATGCCCGGAAAGAGGGCCGTCGCGGCCTCCAGCCTCTTCCTCATGCCGCCAGAGTATGCAGAGACCCGCTTTTTGGCGTCGGCCGAAAGGCCGACCTTCTCCAGCAAGTCATCAGCCAGTCTCGCGGATTCGGATCTGGAATAACCGAGCACGCTGGCGAAGTAGATGAGGTTCTCCCTGCCCGTCAGGTTCGGAATCGTGAAGTTGGACTGCGGAACATAGCCGACCAACTCCCTTGCCTGCTGGGGCTTTCGACCGTAGATCTCTATCGTTCCGCTGCTCGGCAAAAGGGTTGAGGCGAGGATCGAGAGGAGGGTTGTCTTGCCTGAGCCGTTCGGCCCCATGAGGGCATAGAACTCTCCCTCACGCACATCCAGATTGACTCCCCGGAGCACCTCCTCGCGCCCATAGCTCTTCCTCAGGCCTTCAATGTGTATGGCATTCATTTGAGAACCCCGGCGTGGCCGTCTGGGCAGGTGCCGCACTGCGGAAGCCGTTGAAATCTCTTCCTGCAGCCAGCGACCCAAGGGTCGGCCAGCAGAAAAGCAGGAAATCACTCAGCTGGTCGACCGTGTCCAGGGAACGTCATCCTCGGTGTCGATCATCCAGTCCATCAGGAGCCATCTCATCTTCTGAGCCACTCGTTGCCTGCGGCGGATGGCGTTCCTGGACTCCTGCGGGTCGGCAGATAGGTCGAAGAGCATCTCCCTCTGGAGTCCGGCTTTCCGGAAGACCTCCGCCGGGGCGTAGTCATGAGACCAAGGTATGTCGCCGACGGAACGATGGTAGATGTACTTCCAGTCCCTCGTGCGCACGGCCTTCACGGCGGTGCCTTTGTACTCGCAGAACTCCATGAAGACGGCGTCGTGGACTTTGTTCACGGCTCCTACAAGCAGCGGGACCAGGCTCGTCCCCTGGCATGAGTCGGGCAAGGGAAGCCCCAGTAAGTCCAAGACGGTGGGCATCACGTCGCAGAGCTGGACCAAGGGCCTGAGCTTCCTGCCGCAGGGCACAGTCTCGGGCCATGAGATCACGAGGGTCGAGCGCATCAGAGGATCCAAGAGGAAGGGAGGCTTCTTGAAAAAGCCGTGCTCTCCAAGGAAGACTCCGTGATCGCTGACAAGCACGACGAGGGTATCATCCAGAAGGCGGGCCTCCGCCAGGAAACCCAGGATTCGTCCGACCCCTTTGTCGACTAAAGCAACCTCGCCGTCGTAAAGCGCGCGGAGGTGTCTGATCACCCGCTCCCCAGCCTCTGGCTCGTACATCTTGGGGTCGGTGAGATCCGGCCCATCGTAGCCGTTGTCAAACATCGATGCGTAGGGCTCGGGCGGGCGCCAAGGCTCGTGGATCGATTCGTAGTCGACCCAGAGAAACCACTTGCCCTCCGGTCGGCTCTCAAGCCATCCCAGGGCGGCATCGGTGACTAGGGTGGCAGGGTGCCTCGCCTCCTCGGGCGAGATCGCGGGCCCCGTGTCGCCTCGGTGCGAAGATCGCTCGTCCTTCGGCAAGCTTAATGCATCCTGGGAGAAGCGCGCCATAGGCTGCACGTGCGAGAAACCCTTTTCCTGGCCCGGGTAAACCATGGGCGTCGCAGCAGTTGTGTAGCCGGACGCGGCAAGGAGCTGAGGGAGCGTGATCTCCTTGGGCGGCAGGCTCATGTCGTTGATCCTCACGCCATGTGCGTGGGGGAATCTTCCGGTGAGGACCGTGGCCCGCGAGGGGACGCTAGATGGCATGGGGCAGAAGCAGTTCTGCATGAAGGTCCCACGCGCTGCCAGCGAATCGATGTTCGGCGTCCTCGCCGACCGGTTCCCGCCGCAACCCAAGCGATCGGGACGGAGCGAATCGATCATGAACATCAGGACGTTGGGCTTCTCCTTCAATGCGATCGACCCTCTCGGAATGTGCTCCACAGCAACTCAAGGCTTTGCCGCGGGCGGCTGAAAAAGTCTTCCTCGCGGGTTGACCTTGGCTGGTCGAGCCAGCCCACTCGGAAGGACTTCGGTCCGGCCAGGCGTCAACGGGGCGGAAGGAACAGCTCAAACATTTCAGCGCGCAGTTAGCTGTGCGTGGCCGATGCCCGAGGGACTCCACATCCGCTTCATCCTGCCGGTGCTGCTCGCCCTTCCCGCGGCAGCGGCCGCCGGGAACGTCGCGCTATGGATCGGGGTCGATTCCGCACAGAAAGGCACCATCTTGCAACCGGGAAGGCATGTCTTGGTCGTTGAGTTGTCGAACCAAGGCGAACCTATGGCGGAAGCGCTTCTGGGTGTTGAGGTGTCGAAGCTTCACAAGGGCGTCGTATGGCAGACATCCCTCGCGGCGGACCTGCCAGGACCAGGTACTTCACGCAGGTTCAATCTGAGCTTTGTCGCGGAAGATCCGGGTCTCTACAGCGTAGCGGCTGGAGTTTGCATCGGTTCGATCCAAGTCGCCAGGGCGCAGTTGGACATCGGCGTCAGCGTCACGACCGACAGGTGCCAGAGCTGGCGGACTAGGCTGGAGGTGAGAAACAAGACGCACCTCTTCCTTGCGTTCTACTACCCCTGGTACTCCAGCCCGGACGGGCCGTCCGGGATTTGGCGGCACTGGGATCCCGGGGCCGAGTACGCCGCCACCCATGTGCCCCTGATCGGGTTCTACGATTCGTGCTCGACGGAGGTCATCTCCTACCATGTCAGGACGGCTCAGAGCGTTGGTCTTGATGGTTTCATCTGCTCGTGGTGGGGCCCGGGCAACTACATCGATGATGCGTTCTCCAAGATACTTGATGTCGGGTACGGAGCTGGCTTTAGCTCAACGGTTTATCTTGAGGTCGTGCAGGACGCGCACGATCTGTACAGGCAGCTTCACTACGTGCTCACGCGCTACGGGAGCCATCCGGTCTTCCTGAGATACGCCGAGAGGCCCGTGATCTTCGTCTACAGCCGAGTAATCGGCGCGCTTACACTTGGCGATTTCGCCGCGGTCTTCTCGCAGCTTGAAGAGCAAGGACTCCCCGCGGTCTACATCGCCGATTCGCTTGACGCAAGGTACCTGGATGTCTTCGACGGACTGCACACGTATAGCCCCCTCAACGTGATGGACAGATACCCGGCCCTCGTCGATGCGTGCGCAGCGCGGGGAAAGATCTTCGCAGCCACCGTCGCGCCGGGCTACGACGACACGATCATCAGGCGCCCGGGCTTGGTCGTTGACAGAATGAACGGCTCCTTCTACATGGGTGCGTGGGAAATGGTCATGATCTCGAAGCCCCAATGGGTTCTAGTTACATCCTGGAACGAATGGCATGAAGGTAGCGAGATTGAGCCAAGCTTGGAGTTCGGTGACCTTTACCTTAACCTGACCGCCCTGTACTACGGTTTGTTCGAGTCGGGCAGGCTCACTCCGCGGATGGAGGAGCGTATTAGGGAGATATCGGAGATGTTCGGCGCGGCGGAAAGCCTGATACGGGCCGCCGAGGACAAGGGCCTTGACACGCGCTTCATGAGGAGGGACTACTCCATTGCAACGGACTCCTGGAAGCGGTTCGATTATGCCGTAACTAGGATGTACCTTGAGAGGATACTTGCACGCAAGGACGAGATCCCAGAAAGCATCTTGATCGCCGCAACGTTCCTTCTGTTTTGCGGACTGGCCCGCGGGCCATCGCAGGATGGTCTGCCTCGACGAGCATAAGCTGTCGTCAGCTCTCGCTAGGTTAGCGACGGATCGGGGCTTCCCGCTGCTGTGCGCGTGGCGTTGGGGCGGGACGATCTGCGAAACGCGAAGATCTTGCACTCAAGCTGGCAACGTCTTGTTATTTCTTCTTCGCGGTCTTTCTCCGGGCCTTCTTGCCGATGTTCTTCATCGGTCTGCCACAACACACGAGGTCACACTCGGCGCACCCGCAAACCTCGTCGATCACGCACACAACGCCGCAGAGCTCGCACTTGTACCGGTCCCCTTTGGCCGCCATGCCAGATGCCTCAGAGTCCAACCATGGATCCTGGTTGATAAATTGCTCGGTCATCAGGTCAGGTCATGGCCGATGCCCGCCCAGGTTGCCGCCAACGGTAACTGAGGGGCCCGGCCTCTCCGACCGGGTCAATGCCTTCCGGACTAGATCACGCCGATTTCGCGCAGGTAGTTGACGGAGTCGACTATCCTTTGATGGGTCTGCTCGAGGGTGAGATCCTCCCCTTCGATGCCCTCCATCTCCAAGGTGAAGGGCCCGCGAAACCCGAGCTCGTTGAGGATGCGGAACACGCTCGGGTAATCCACAACACCCTTGCCGAGCGTGGGGAAATACCATGTCTTGGGCTTCCCGTTGGTGTCCTTGAGATGGACGCTCGCCACATACCTCGCGATCTTCTTGAGCTCAGCCACCGCGTCTACGCCCTCGTTATAGTAGTAGATGTTAGCTGTGTCGAAGTTTATCCTGACGTTGGGGTGGTTGACAAGCTTCATGGTTCTCAGCATCTGGTCCCCATTCTGGCAAAGATCGGGATGCGTCTCCATTGAGATGACGGTATGGCAGCTGGCCGCGGCGTCGCCGAGGATGGCCAGCTTCTCGAATGGTTGGCGGCCGGGTAGCCCGCCCGAGTTCGTGCTGCAAAACACCACGCCAACGTCCATCTTCCGCGCCGTTTCCAGGCTCTGCTCTAGGGCCCGGATATCGGATTCCTTGGCAAGGTTGCAGCCGGTCGCCAGGGAGGCCGCGGTCAGGCCGTGCCTGCGGAGTTCGGCTTTCGTCCGAGGTATCTCATCTGGGGCCGGGGGCGAGATCTCAACGTTGTAGATTCCCGCCTTCGGCAGATACTCGAATGCCAGGTGCGCGTACTTCCTGTAGGATCCGGGTCTGCACGAGATTATGTTCTTCACCAAACCACCGTGCTTTTCGGGACATCCCGTCCCTTTGCCGGCCCCGCAGGCCCCCTGTGCCTAGAAAAATGCCTTCGCTCCGAGTTTGCTCCAAGCTCGCAGGAGCGGAGCCGCGGCTCCCGCCACAGCCCTCTGGCCCAGGCGCGATTTTGGCCATGAGGGCTTTTTTCGTGGTTGGGGCTGACCCTGTGCCTGATGTCGCTTAGCCGGAAGCTGAGAACAGTAATAAGCCCCATCTCGCGGCTTTTCCGCGGATCGCAGAGGGATCGGTTTGTCCGGGAAGAAGCTAGGGTTCGGCATCGTCGGGTGCGGCGTCATCGCGCCCTGGCATAGGGAGGCTGTGAAGAGATCGGACAAAGCCGAGCTGGTCGCGTGCTGCGACATCGACGAACCGAAGGGAAGGAAGTTTGCCGAGGAGAGCGGATCGATCGCATTCTACAACGATTATCACGACCTCATGCGAGATCCGAGGGTGGACGTCGTCTCCGTTTGCACCCCGTCCGGGCTTCACGGCGAGGTCACGATAGCGGCCGCCGAGGCTGGCAAGCACGTCCTCTGCGAGAAACCCATAGAGATAACCAGGAAGAAGATCGACGCAATGATTGCGGCGTGCCGCAGGAACGGGGTGAAGTTGGGCTGCATCTTCCAAAGGAGAACCCATCGTGCCTCCAAGCTAGCGAGGGAGGCTGTCCACAACGGGCTGCTTGGCAAGATGGTCCTCGGCGACATCTACCTCAAGTACTATAGGTCGCAGGCGTACTACAGAAGCGCAGGGTGGAGGGGTACCTGGGCTCTGGATGGCGGTGGAGCTCTAATGAACCAAGGCGTGCATGGCATAGACCTTGCGCTGTGGATCATGGGGGATGTGGCATCGGTCTACGGAAGGGCCGCCCACCTCGTTAGGGACATCGAGGTTGAGGATACCGGGATTGCGCTGCTCGAGTACAAGAACGGCGCGTGGGGTGTGCTGGAGGGCACTACCTCAGTGAACCCGGGTGAACCCACTAGGTTGGCCCTCCACGGGAGCAAGGGCACGATCGTGCTTGAGGACGAGAGGATCACAACCTGGGCGGTCGCTGAGAAGGACGACGAGATAGCGAAACCCGTGGAGATGCACGTCGAGGCGGAGAGGGACGGAGCGGCCTCAGATCCGACCGCGATAGGCGTCGCGGGCCACGTCTATCTCGTCAACGACCTCGTCCAGGCAATAGAGGAGGACCGGGAGCCCTTCATCACCGGCGAGAGCGCCCGGAAGTCCGTGGACTTGGTGCTGGCAGTCTATGAGTCTTCCAGGAAGGGCAAGAGGATCACCCTTGGCTGAAGGGACGCGTGACACATTTCAGCAGTAATCGACCCATGCGGCCGGTCGTAGCTTGGGGAGCAACCTTCTGTTTCTGCGGGCGACGGCCTTCTGCACCGGCATGAGCATAATGGGGCTCGAGATGTTGGCCTCGAGGTTCCTAGCGCCCTTCTTCGGTACCTCGACGTACATCTGGGCGACCATCATAGGCATGGCGATGATTGCCCTTTCGCTCGGGTATCTGCTCGGTGGGCGATGGGCGGATCGAAACCCGAAGCCCTCAGGGCTCTACAGGACGATCTTCGTGGCCGCGTGCTTGACGTTCGTCATCCCCCTCGGAAGGATCGTCCCAAGGATCGGACATCAGGGCGCCCTGCAGCTTTCCTGGACGACATTCATCGCCGGCCTCTTCGGCTCGCTCGCGCTCTTCTTCCTGCCGATGATGCTACTTGCAACGGCCTCGCCGTACCTAATCCGACTGGGTGCTAGGACCGTTGGGACGGTGGGCTCGACCTCGGGGGACATATACGCGATCTCCACCGTCGGCAGCATAGTCGGGGTCTTCCTAACGACCTTCGTTGGGATGCCCTACCTGGGCGTTGTTGAGACCCTCCTGGCATACGGGTTTCTCCTGCTTGGCGTAAGCGTTCTGGGTTTGAGAAGCCCTCGCTTGCTAGCGGCGGGGGTGCTGCTGTTCCTGCTTTCGGCCTTTGGACCCGTTCATTTCAGGGAGAAAGCCGTAGTTTTCGAGGGAGAGTCAGCTTACAACTACGTCAAGGTCATCAGATCGGATGACGGAGCCCTACTTTTGAAGCTCAACGAGGGGATAGGATCACAGTCGGTCTACTACGAAAGCGACATCTACACGGGCGGCATATGGGACTACTTCTTGGCCCCACTGCTATATAGGCCGGAGGCGCGGAAGGTCTTGATCATAGGCTTCGCGGGCGGCACCGTTGCGCGGCAGTATCTAGCCCTGTCGAATGCAACGATCATCGGGGTCGAAATAGATCCTCTGGTTGTGCGGGTATCGAAGCGGTACTTCGGCGTCAGGGAATCCGGCCGCCTTCAGGTGCTCGTGGCCGACGGCAGGACCTACCTCTCCCTGTGCAGGGACAAGTTCGACATCGTCTTGATGGATGCCTTCAACCCTCCCACCATCCCCTTTCACCTAGCGACGAGGGAGTTCTTCGAACTCGTCAGGGACAGGCTGAATCCAGGAGGGCTGTTCGCCATCAACGTCCCCCGGTACGGCGACGCGGCCCACGTCGTTGACCCCGTGTGCGCTACGCTTGAGTCCGTATTCGGGAGAGCGTTCCTCATCGACAGGAGGCCCGACATTCCGCAGCTTGCGGTCGCGGCGTCGGGGGATCTGGATCTTGAGGATTTCACGTCTAAGGTGAGATCCAACGCCCTGGGCGCCCCTGGATGGCTGGTCAACGGCATCGCCGACAGGACAGTCGAGTTCGACGGCCGCCGGGACCTCATCCTGACGGATGACAGGTCGCCGATAGAGATGCTGGTCCATCGGATAGTATTCGATTACGTGCGTAGCCCCGCGAGCGAAGTCCAAGAAGCGATTCGTGGTTGACGTGATGCCGGGGGTTCCCGGCGGAGCTAGGGAAGGCCGCATGATTGACGGATGCGCTAGGAAGAGAAGTACCTCGGTTGGAGCGTGATCACAGGTCGGCGGGATCCACTCCAAGGCTGGCAATGCTGCAGGCAAGGATCGGGTTGAGGCCCAGCCTCTTGGCCTCGGCGACTAGCTCCTCGGACTCGGCCCCGGGGTTGACGAAGAGCACCTTGGCTCCCTTGCTTGCAATGTCCTTCAGCAGCTGGATGCCGATCTTCGGGTTCACGTAGAGCGAGGCCGCATCGACTCTGGTTGGCACATCCAAGATGGAAGGGTAGGCCTTGAGCCCCTCGATCTCCGAGTCGCGAAGGCTGACCGGGTAGACCGCATACCCCATTGCCTTGTAGGCCCTGACCGCCTTGTTGCTGTATCTGTCCCTGTCGGTCACTGCCCCAATGATGGCTATCGACTTGAACTGCTGCATCGGACTCTCTTGGCGGCGATCGATCGTACCTTTGCCCTTTTGCACGGACCTCATGCCGCGGGCAAAGCAATAAATGTACCTTATCCGACGCATCTAAGGCAATCACAATGGTAATGGTCACAACCGCATCGGGGGAGAGGCAGAGGTTTAACCCTCGGAAGATCTACCGCACATCGGTGCGAGCGGGCGCCAGCCCGGAGCTTGCCAACGTCATCGTCAAGGACGTGGAGGGCCAGCTGTACGATGGAATTCCGACCAGGAAGATCCTCCAGATGGTCCTGGATGCGATGGAGCGACATCAGGCCGCCGATGTCGCGAGCAGGTACGATCTGAAAAGCGCAATGATGAGAATGGGGCCGTCCGGCTTTGCGTTCGAGACCTTCATGGCGGCGGTTTTCGAAAGGTACGGTCACCACACCCTATTGAGACAGCAGGTCCGCGGGCGATGCGTCTTGCACGAGATAGATATCGTGCTCGAGAAGGACGACGTCAGGACCATGGTGGAGGTCAAGTATCACAACGTCCCGGGCATCTACACCGGTCTGAAAGAGGCCATGTACACCTACGCTCGTTTCCTGGACCTAAACGAAGGATACGAGGCGGGTACCTGCCAAAGATTCGACAAGGCCATGCTCGTGACCAACACTCGTAGCTCGTCTGAGGCGCGCAAGTACGCCAAGTGCAAGGGCATAGGGATTTTGGGTTGGAAGTATCCCCCAAGGTCGGGCCTGGAGAGAATGATCGAGAGGAAGTGCCTTTACCCCGTGACGGTGCTCCACATGGACTCGGAATCGCTGGCCGCCTTCAGCCGGGCAGGGATAGTACTGGCCGAGGATCTGGCGACCAAGGACCCGTGCCACATATCCGAGATGACCGGGCTTCCCCGGGACAAGGTCGAGGAGCTATCTGTCCGTGCAAGGATGCTTCTGGATGCGACGGTCAGACCAGAGTGCAGAACCTAAGAGCCAGCTCGGCGCATGATCTCAGGTCCGCCAGCGAAAGCATGGACAGGCCATTGTGGATGTATCTGCACGGAACCGACAGGACCCCCGAGGCAACGCCGGCCCGCGAGATTGCAACCTTGCCTGCGTCCGTGGAGCCGTAGAGCGGCTTCTTTATCTGAAAATCGAGCCGGGCAGCCTTGGCTGCCTCCTTCAGCCTTGCGAGTACGAGCGGATGGGCGATCAGGGATTGATCGGCGACGGTCACAGCCGGCCCCTTGCCCACGTACGTCGGGCACCTCTCGGCTGGGATCCCGGGGATGTCGCCGGCTGCAGTGCCCTCTATAGCTAGGGCCATGTCGGCTTCGACCCCGTACGCAGCCGTCGTCGCGCCCCGCGCGCCCACCTCCTCGCAGACCGAGAACACGAACGTCATGGAGGCTTGGTGATCTGTGCCGCGCAGCCGCCTTAAGACCTCGATGAGGACCGTGCACCCGACCCTGTCGTCGAGGGCTTTGCCAAGGATCCGGTCCGACCCCAAAAGACGCGACGGGTGAAAGATGGTGAAGGGCGAACCGATGTCTATCCCCAGCGATCTTACCTCCTCCGCACTGGCGCATCCGATATCGACGAACATGTCGTCGGAGCGCACCACCTTATCCTTCTCATCCGGCTTTTGAAGATGTGGAGGTTTGGTTCCGATCAGGCCATCGCGGACGCCCTTCTCGCTCTCGAACCGGACCGGCTGTCCGAGCAGCGTGCGATCGTCCCACCCGCCGAGCTTCTCGAAACGGATGAAGCCCCTGTCGTCGATGTGGCTCACGATGAAGCCAAGCTCATCCATGTGCGCCACGAGCAGCACCTTGGGGCCGGTCGGTGTGCCCTTCTTTGTCGCGATCAGATTGCCGAGCGCGTCTACGCTGAGCTGATCGGCAAGCCCGTCGATCTTCTGGGCGATCAGGCCCCTGACCTTCGACTCGAAGCCGGATACGCCGATACAGTCCGATAACTCCCTAAGATCCTCGACCATCCTCTCCATGGTTTTCCCCCGAGGGCGGGGAGGCGAGGCAGTTAAATCTGTCTCGGGGGCTCCCCGCGAACCCGAATCCTATTTCAGTTGGCCTGGCCATCGGCTTGAGCGTGAGAATCGGCATTCACGTTTCGATATCCGGCTCGTTGGCGAAGGCCATCGAGAGGGCCAGGATCCGCGAGTGTCAGACCATCCAGATATTTGCTAGGACGCCGCGTGCTTGGAAGGCGAAGCCGTGGGACGTTTCGGATGTGGAGTCGTTCAAGCAGGAAAGGAGAAAATCTGGCATCAGGCCCGTCGTGATACACACATGCTACCTCCTCAATTTAGCTAGCCCTGACGCTGATCTGCGTTCCAAGTCCATTGAGGCTCTCGTCGACGACCTGCAGAGGGCTGACATGGGTGGAATCGAGTACGTGGTGACGCATCCGGGCAGCAGCTCAGGTCCGGGGGGCGTCGATAGGGTCAGAAGCGCCTGCTTGCAGGCCATGGACGCCATCAAGTCCAAGGCGCAGATTCTCGTCGAGAACGTCTCCGGCGGGGGCGGGAAGGTCGGAGGGTCCTTCGAGGAGCTTGCCCAAATGGTCGACGGGACCCGGTTCGGCGTCTGCCTTGATACCTGCCATGCGTTTGCGGCTGGCTACCCGATCCACCTCCAGCCCGGCCGCGTCTTGGATGAGTTCGACGACAAAGTGGGGATGTCCAAGCTCAAGGTCCTTCACCTGAATGACTCCGTTGGGGAGTTCGGATCGCACGTGGATCACCACCAGCACATCGGGAAGGGATTCATAGGCCTCGACGGATTCGAAAGGATACTTGCTGAGCCGCGGATCAGGGCGGTTCCGGGGATCCTTGAAACCCCCCAGAGGGCGACGGATGACCCGTCCGACGACCTCGCGAACGTAAGGACCGTGAGGAGAATCCTCCAGGATCTTGAGAAGGGCGGGTAGCCCAGCCCTATCGTGAAGCTCTTGTCGGCTGACAGGTGTTCCAGGAGGCGCCGAGCGTCCATGAGGCCCGGCCCAGGGTGCCGCCAAACCTCGCGCTCGCGCTACTTGCCAGCCGACCTCAAGTACAGGTTAACGTTCTCCAGCTTCCTGACCAAGCGGCGGTAGTCCTCCAGGGCCCTGCGCACTCGCCGCGCATATTCCCTTGAGTTGAGCTCAAGCCCGCATTCAGGGCAGAAACACCTCCTGCCGCGGCCCTCTATCCTCAGCCGGGAGGAACAAACGTCGCACAGACCGTATATCGAGAGCGGGAAACTCAGGACGAAAGGCCACGTGGAGGGATCCTTCGTCGCCTCGGGGAAACAGGAGTTGAACCACACCCTCGGCAGGCGGGCGATCTGGATTGCGAGGCTGTAGAGGAGGTCGTAGTCAAGTGCCCTCCAAGGGCTGGGTGCGAAGGATGCCAGGAGAACGAGCAGCCCTGCAACCAGCACGGCGGTTGGGATCAGGGTCGGCATCCCGATTTGGGGGACGGTGAAGAGGACCAATATCCCGGCTAGGAGGACGAGCGAAACAGCCAACACCACCCGGTTTACCCTTCTGTTGACCAAGGACTCACCCTGAACTGTCTTCCATGTGGAACTGGATGTGGGTTCTCTTAATTATTATCGAGACCCGGCCGACGTGACATGCGGACCACCGGACCGCCGTCGGGCCGGTTGGCTCTAGCTCGAGTGGCTTCGGATTATCTCGGAGAATGCCTCGATCACCAGCTTAAGCTCATCCTTCGGAACCCCGTACGTGCTGAGCTTGAAGTGCTTGGTGAGTCCGGGCTTTATGCCGTGGATCCGCCTTGCCTTGAGCTCCTTGTAGAGGAAGTACCTTCCATCCTTGGCCTTCTTGGATATCTGGAAGAGGGGCTCCGCCTCGAAGAACAACAGGTCGTGATTGTGGGGCTTCTGACCCAGTTGGACGATTCCCAGCTCCTCCATCTTGGATGCGAACCACCTTGCCTTCGAAACCTCCTCCTCCCATGATCGAACCCTAGCTTCCACGTGCGGGAACGAGGCGATCAAGGTCATGATGGTCGCTCCCCTTGCCGTGCAGCCGAGGAGTTCCACCTCCTTGTTCTTGAAACGCTCGGACCTTCGGAACACCCTGCCCGCGAACTCCTCGGAAACGCCCAGCACGCCAACTGGCCCCGAGGAGGCCATTGACTTGTGGCCGCTTCCCGCCAAGAAGCTGCATCCGATCTCCATCCCCTTGACTGGCATCCTCCCCACGGCGTAGGCGCCGTTTAGAAGCAGTGGCACCTGGTGCTCGGAGCATATCCGGGATACGGCGGCCGCATCGGGAAGATTGCCGTAGTTGCCGTCAGGCCAGGTCAATACCGCAAGGGCGGGCTTCTCCCGTTCGATGGCCGTCAGGTAGCCTTGCGGGTCGATCTGGAAGTCGGGTGGGCCGGAGTTCGGCACGCAGGCGACCTTAAGCCCCGCGCGTTCAGCGGCAACGTAGGTCGAGTAGTGCGCATTGGCGTCGACGACGATCGTGTCTCCAGGCTTAGCCATGCTGTGCATCACGGCGAACTTGGATTCCCTTGCGCCGTTAGTTACCCTTGCCTCGTCCATGCCGATGAACTTGGGCAGGTCTTCGTGAACGAAGGTGGAGATCGGGGGCGTGGCTATCTCGTCCAATCTTCCCAAGCAGAAATCGCAGACGGAGTACCCGTCAGCCCATTCCAGCAGGATCTCCCTGGACTCGGGGGGAAGCCTACCTCCTGTCTGGAGGGGGTCTACGTTGATCATGCCGAGGGTCTGTCTGCGAAGTTCCTTTGCGCTCTGGCCCGCCATGGTCCAGAGCCGCGCCGAGGGGGTCTTAATGCTTTCGGAGGTTGAGCCTCTTTGCGGCGGTCGAGCCTCCGGTTTCGGCGCACCCGCGGAGCATCTCTAGCTGTGAACCAACCTCGTGACCTTGACCTGTCGATAGAGCTTTCGCCTGACCATCAGCATCCAAAGGATGGAGCCAGCAAGCATGGAGGTTCCGCTCACGCTGAGCCACTGGATGAGATATACCCAGATCATGGCCTGGTCTTTCTTCCTCATCGCCATCGCGTTCAGGTCCGCGAGGTCGTCGATTGCGTCGAGGTATGTTGCCCTGGCGAGGAGGTAGTCCTGTAGAAGGTACTGTTCCTGCGCAAGTTTCGTCTTATCGGTTATCTCGCCCATGCGCTTTAGGATTGACTGCATGTTCGCACCGAATGCCTCGGCAAAGTCAACCACCGCAAGCACCATCATCTGGCGTGTCCTGAACTCGATGATCCTTGACCTTATCTCGTGGACGATCTCGACATCGTCGGGCAGGTTTCTGCCCGTGCTGTAGAGGATCATGTTCATGACCATGTCCAACCCGTAGGGATTGGCAACGGGGTCCTCCCACCAGTTGACCAGCCTGTCGTGGATCGTCCATGTCTTGCCCAGCCCATAAGTCCATGAGATCGTATGCGGAGTGCATCCGGGCTTGACGGTTGCCCTGTCGGCGAACGGCCCCTTTATCCATGCCCAGACGATCGCGCCCTGGCGGGGTATGATGTGGCCGCAGCTGTACCCGGTCAGATGCCACTGTATCTTCTTGCCCCTGAACATCGTCAGCACTGGCGGCAGGTCCGGGTTGTCCTCGAGTATTATCTCAAGCTCCCTGTTGCTGCGGAAGATGTCCGCCGCATGGGCCATGAGGGCCTCGACGTCGTTGGGGAAGGCTTTCTGTGTGACGGAGGCTGCCCATTCAGGGTAGTATATGCCGCTGAGAAGGGACCTTGAGTTCAATCCCCCGGACCCGTCGAGGATGGCGTCATGCATCCATTTCTGGTTGGTCGTCGTGAACATGTTGATGATGGTTCCGTCGATAATGATGAAATCCTGGGCCTGGACGCCCTCATAGGTTCTCGGAAAGTAGACCCTGACGAACCTCCTGATCTGGTCGTCTCCGCCCGGGACATCACGGCTGGGAACGAAAAGCGGATCGACCAAGGGCTCGTTCAGAAACCACGTGTGTATTAGGTGCCCCTCGCCCACGCGCCCCGTCAACAGCACCTTGATCTTACCGCCCTTCTCGTGGAGTCCCATGCACGGCGTCAAGGCTATCAAGGCTAAGAGGGCTGCCAGCGCTCGGACCACGATGATGGCCTTGGACGTGTTGCATAAAGCGTTTTTGGCTCAGGGCTGGGTTTTTCGCATGTTCCGCCACGACGGAGTCGCGGCGCTGGCTGAAGGATATCGCAGAGCGATCCCTCACCTTGAAAGACTGGAAGCCGCTTGGCGACGGATCTGAGCAGATCGTCTCTCAGGCCCTCAGGATCCCTGGCGAAGCGAGCGAGCCCGTGAAACGTCTGTAGCGGAGATGTGCTTCGACACGCTCTCGATGAAGATTTGCCACCTCTCCCCAAATACCTGGGATGCGGCGGGATTCGCTTCGGTTATGATCCGGACCGCCTCCCTATCGATCTCAACGGGATCGTTGGAGACGATGAAGCCGAGGTCGGGCGCGATCAGCGGCTCCGGGTTCGGGCTGCAATCGCAGAACTTGGTGACCCGGTTCAGTTCGGTGATGAAGAAGACCTTGCTGAAACAGGCCAGCACCGTACTGCAGGTTTCAGCGTACCTTCGAAAGCTCTCCTCGATCGCCCCGGGGGGCCTCCACAGGCCGCCGTTCCGGCAGGCCTTGAGGCAGCGCTCGCAGGCGGGGCAGTTCCTGACGTCCAGCTCGATTCTGTCCTTGAGCGCGATGAAGCCGAATGGGCAGGCCTCCACACAGGCGCCACATCTCTTGCATGATGTGTCGCGGTGCCTGGGCCACGCCGGGCCGTGGATGTATCTCTTGCCTTGCTTCGTCACGCAGCCCATGGCAACGTTCTTTATCGCGCCAGCGAAACCGGTCGTTATGTGCCCGGTGGCGTGCGAGAGGACGATTAGCGAGTCGGCCTCAAGGAGGCGGGCCGCGACGTGGACGCGATCGATCTTCCTTCCCCCCTCGGCATCCGCAATGACGACGGGACAGCCTATCTTGTCCTGCGTGTAGCCGTTGCAGGCCGCGGTTTCGAGGTAGTCCTTCACCGTGGCCCTTTTCCGCGGGTACAAGGTCGTCGTGTCCGTTACAAAGACCCGTGCGCCTTGGGACTTGAGCCTTGAGACCAGCCTCGCGACATCGGCGGGCTTGATGTGCGTCTTGTTTCCTCTCTCGCCCATGTGAAGTTTGACTGCGACGACCTCTGATGTTTGGAAACGGGGCAGGGGAATGTTGTCGATTGAGGGATATGTGTCCATCGCGATCGCCCCATCACCGTTAAGCGGACTCTGGCCTCTCGTTGAGGATGACACGAACCGCCAGCGCAGTTTCTATTAAGTCTTATCAAGCTAGGTTGCAGGCTTATCGGCTCGGTTTGGCGCTCAAAGGTATGCTATAGCCCGACTCCCCGTCTGGGCCGCCTGCTTGCCTCAAGCCTGCCTTCGCGCCTGAGCTTCACGAGCACCGCGCACAGCGCAGCGATCAGCAAAAGGCCGACCCCAACCAAGAGGCCGTTGCGCCTAGCGACGGTGAACACGAGCTTCCGTCTGGCCTCATTTCCGGCTAAGTCCGTCGCTACGACGAGTAAGGTATGGGTGCCAGGTCCGATCTTTGAGCCCATCCTATAGCGATTTCCATCCAACAGTACGTCAAGCCCGGCCAATCCGCCATCGTCCGTGGCGTTGATCGTTGGCTTCACCCTCCCTTTGTACTTCGCCCCATCCTCGACATCGACAAGGATCCTTGGTGGTATCGTATCGACCGCGAAGCTAGCGAAGAGGGTGGCCGAGTTGCCTGCCCTGTCCACGGCCGAGACGTACAGGGTGTGGTTGCCGTCTCCGATCTTGCCTCCTACCATGTAGGGGCTTCCGTCCAAAGAACATTCCACAATCGGTGAGGGGTCAAGCTCGTCCCGGACCGTTACCTGCGCGACCACGGGCGAGCGATAGAAGGTGCCATTTCTCACGCCCGAGACGGCGATCTGGGGTGGGGTCGAGTCGACGCGGAAAGTGAACTTGGCTTGCGCCGAGTTCCCAGCCCAGTCCATGGCGCCAACCAGAAGCTCGTGCGCGCCCTCGCCAACCGTCCGGTTACCGGTCATCGTTTCGCCGTCGAGTACGGCGACCCAGGCGGGATTTGCATCCAGGTCGTCAGCAACGGTGACGGTCACCATCCGCGCCGCAGCGTACCATGCACCGTCCTCAACGGACGCCTCAATGGCGGGTGGGAGGAGATCCACCGCAAACCCGGCGACCACGGAAACGGAGTTGCCCGACTTGTCCCATGCGAGGATGTGGAGGGCGTGTTTCCCTGGTCCGACCTTCTCTCCCGAGTAGGGCCTTGCGTCGAGCAGGACCTCAAACGTGGGCGATGGATCTAGATCGTCCGCGAGCGATACCTCTATCGTGATCTCCCGGGCCAAGACGACCCCTTCGGTGACGTTTGCGCGCACGCTTGGTGGGCTCAGATCCACGACGAATTCCACCGTGATGGTCTTGGTGTTTCCGGCCGAGTCGGTCGCGTTCGCCACCAGCAGGTGTCTGCCGTGCCCGACGGGGCTACCAGGAAGATATGCTTCGCCGTCCAGCTGGACAACCACCGCTGGGTTCGGATCCAGAGCGTCGCGCGTCCAGACCTGAGCTGCGACGGACTGGTTGTACCACTTCCCGTCGGAAACGCCAAGGATCCTGACCTCGGGGGGCGACCCATCCAGGGTTATCTGGACGGTGACCAGCTCCTCATTTCCGGCGGCATCGATCGCACGGATGCTTAGGTTGTGTGGCCCGTCGCTTCCGGTCAGTGGAAATTCGAACCGGCTCTCCCAGCCGTCTCCAAACGGCGTCCTGCTCGTCTCCCTCGCTGGGCACCACGGCCCACCATCAAGGCTCACGTCGCTTCGCACGACTGCCGTCAAAGCGTCTGCCGACGACCACCAGGCCAGGGTCGGGCAAGCGACGAACGTGCCGTTGCAAGCGGGGTATCCCGGGATGATGGTGGGCTTCTTCGCATCGATCCAAAAGACCACCTCCAACTCGCTGCTCCAGCCTGCGCGATCCGTGGCAGTGACGTGCAGTACATGCCTGCCCTCGGCTGAGACCTCACCCAGTTCCGCTGCTTCACCGTCGAGCTTGACCTGAACTTGCGGGTCCGGGTCGGCTGCATCCCAGACGGAAATATCCGGTTTCACTCCATGGCCATACGCGGTCCCATTTCCGATGTTACGAAGTTGGATGGCTGGAGGGTTGTTGTCGACGAGCACATTGAACGACGCTAGGTCGAAAAGCACACCGTCGCTCAGGTTCAGAACGAGGGTGTACATCCCGTCCTGTATGTTGAAAGTCGGAAGGCTGATGGAGAACCAACCGGGCTGCAGAGCGCAATCGAACTTCAGGCCCGCGATCGTGATCCGCAGCGTCAGCTGATCCCCATTGGGATCCCAGACCTCGCCCGTGACGGTGGCGTTCGAAGCCATCACCGAACCGTTCAGCGAAGGAACCTCCAGGCGCGGCCTGTACAGGTCCAGGAGCGGCCGAGAAAGCCTCGCAGCGCTTCTTGCGAAGCGAAATCCGAAAATGGCCTCTCCAAGGGCGGAGATCCCGCCGATCTCGCAAAGGTTCTCGGAGAACTCGTATCTGCTCACCGAAAGGACCGGCTCGACGCCCATGTTCCTTGAGTCGTCGATCGCGATGCGTGCAGCGGCCTCGGACTTGTTCGCCATCCTCGTCATCATGCTCAGCGCTTCGTCTTCGTCCGCCGCCAACACCAAGACGTTGACGAACTCTATCGCAAGTCCCGCCCTAAGTTCAGCTTCGAGGGCCTCGAAGGTCGCTACCGCCCACTCCTGGCTGTCGATGGCCGTCTCGGCCGCCTCCAGGGATTCGTAGGGATCGATGAAGGAATACTCCGGAAAGAACGCAACCACCCATCCTATGGGGAGACCGAAAACCTCTTCGTAGAGGAGGTCTGCATAGGTTGCAAGAATGGAAGCATCCGCAACAAGTCCCTCCGCCATCTCCCTTAGATCCCCGTCGCTGGGCAGGAGGAGGCTCGAAAAGAACAGGGTCATGTTGGACCAGATCTTGGCTGTGCGCGCCCTCTCGGCCGAGTATGCTGCCTCGTGGAGAGCGGCATCCTCGATCTGGAGCCGGTAGAGAAAGCGGGAATCTTCTAGTTTGCTTCTTGCCTCTTGAATCCTCGACTTCGCAGCGGCGACGCACTCCAGCCCCTCTATTCCCAGGGCGGTCGTTTGTGCCAGGAACGCCTCGGCCGATTCGATCTCAACTTCGACCTCGGCCCAGATCTGCTCGATGGCGGCTGTCCGCTGTGGCTGCTCAGCTTGATAGAACGTCACGCTGTAGGCCACGTACCTGGATGCGATCCTAGACTGGAAGGCCTTGCTCGAGGCAACGTAAAACCTGGATCGGTTGAAGGCATCATAGCCGTCGTGCAGGTCTTCCTCCGAGCTCGCAAGAACAGACCCTAGGTCCGACTTGAGCGACTCGTCCAGATTGGATTCTTCCAGCAGGATCCTTGCCAGGTCGAGTCTTGAGCGTGCATCACCTAGCTCCATCAGGGACTGGCGGCGCATCATGTCGATGTACGATTCCGTGTAAACTGGATTGGACGGGATGGGCCTGGCTTGGAATTCAAGTCCGGTGAACCATTTCACCGCCTCGCGAATGTCGGAGACCTCGACGACGCTGAGATTCCACCTTTCCTTGGCCATCTGCGTCACGTTGACCGCCTCGTACGTCGTGGAGTTGTAGCTCACGGACTGTCCCTCCGGCACGAGGAAGTACTTTGCACCTGAAAGGTACGCGGCGTAGGCCTTCTCCGGTATGCCCCCGACCACGCCGAGCGCGCCGTCCGGGGTGATCATCCCCGTGATCATCACTTCGCGGCTCAGCTGGAGGTCCTTGAGGAGGGCGATCATCGCGACCGTCATTGCAGCCCCTGCGCTCGGACCGCCTATGATCGTCGTACTTGCGTAAAGCGTGATGAGGAAATCCCTGCTCTTGATGTCTTCGCCCGTCGTTTCGCCCGCAACCATCGCGGCGACCCGGGCAGAGCCCTGCATGTCGATTTCGGTGAGGGAGCGCGTGTTGACGAATACCTCTCCGGTCCCGGGAGTCATCATCCTGATATTGAGCCTGACCGGAACCCCCACGAAAGTCCCGCTTTGGAGCTGCGAAACGGCTGGAACCATTATGTCGATTTCGGAGTATGTCTGGCAGGTGGCCAGCGGAAGCAGGAGCAGGATCGCTGCGAGGGTAAAGCCCCTCTCAGACATCCCAACCCCCTGCCACATCAGCCTGATTAAGGTTCCCCTCGGCCGCCCTGCAAGGTGGGGGATGACGCTGTAGCACGCCGCTTGAGACGAATAAGCCAAAGACCCTGGGGAAAGGGCACGGTGCTGGGGCACAGCGGGCGGGCCAATGTCGCGGAGTACATTTTAATTGTCTTTGGCGACCGACCGGGCCGAATCCGGATCTGGAAGCATGCCTGACCAGCGCAGTTCCCCGTTGGGGGATGACCTAGAGTCGGGACCCGCTCGGGGCGATCCTTCGCCGCGGCAGTCCTTCCGGAATTGTAGAGGGAGACCGAGTTTGGCGATGGAGATCGACAAGCTACCGTTCGAGGATCGATTCCTCCGCTTCCTGGAGGAGAACTGCGAGTTCACGGGTCTTTTGCCGGCCGTCCAGGAGCGGATCAAGCGGGACGCGAGCTGGGTCGTCGCAAGCGCGGCGGGGGAGCTTCTCGGGGTTGCACAACTCTCCCTGGACGGAGACGCCGCGAGGGTGGCCGAGCTTTGCGTAGCCAGGGATAAGAGGAGGATCGGCGTCGGCAGCGCGATCCTAGAAAGGTGCATCAAGGAGGCGAGGGACGCCGGCAAGCAGAAGGTGGTCGTGACGGGAGTAGACAGCCGGAACCTTGGCGCGAGGCGCTTCTTGGAGCACCTCGGGTTCCGAATCGTGAACGACTACGTCAGAATGGAATGGATCCCGAGGGCCTTGCCCGAGGTTGAGGTGCCACCAGGGTATGAGATCAGGACTTATCGCGAAGGCGACGAGGAACAGTGGGCCAACTGCATCAATCGGGCTTACTCGACCCAAAGGGACAAGACCAACTGGACCGCCCAAAGCGTGAGGGAGAAGTTCGTCTCGAGCCCCTCTTTCATTCCCGATGGATGCTTCTTCGCGGTGCGACAGGGCAGGATCGTGGGCGCGTTCATGGCGTGGAGGGAGATCGACGCGGGGCCGCAGCGGGGAAGGCTCCACTGGCTGGGGGTGGATCCTGATCACAGGAACCTCGGGTTGGCAAAGGCACTCACCGTCCGCGTGCTTCGGTATCTCCTCGAGCATGGCATGACCTCCATATTCTTGGATACTAGCTACGCCTACCCTGTAGCCATGAAGATGTACTCCAAGCTTGGGTTCGTGGAGACCCCGAGGCTCTTCGACTACGTTAAAGAGATCGGCTGACCGCCCCTACCTCTCAGGGCCTCTAGGTAGAAGCTCCTGTAGTCCACTATGCGCAGCCCGATCTTCTTTGCATACTGGATGAATGCGTACATCACCGACATCTCGGGATCCGACTTTATGGACGACCAGTCGTGAGAGCCGTAGCTCCAGACCAGGCCCTTCTTCGCTACCATTTCCGCCGTTTGCCTCAGGAGATCTAGGTATCCCTGCAGATTTTCCCAGCCGTTGAGGCTCCTCCAGTAGACGTCCTGCCAACCGTGTATGCAGAGCTCGAGCATATCGGGAAAGCCCTGGACGGCGTACCAGAAGGGCTGGATCTCGAAGCTCAGTGGCTGGAAGTCCTTCTCGTTGCGCGCATAGGTCCTGAGGAACCGTATGCCGTTGCGGTTGAGGATCTCCAGAAGATCCGGCCTATCGCAGAGGCCCCTATAGTAACCCCATGGACCGGTGAGGCCCCAGCATTCCACCCCTAAACGTTCCGCCAGCAGCTGATTCGTCTTGGAAATCTCGATCTCGATCTCGCCCGGCGTGCCGCCCTTCACCAGGGTGACCTTCGTTCCGTCATCGATGCACACCGTCTTCAGCAGCATATGGGAGTAGGTGTGCTGCTCGTAGTCGAAAAGGTCGCACCTCCGCCGCAGGTCGGCGAGTTCCTTTGAGTTCGCCTCGACGACCTTTCCGACCAAGAAGAGTGTGCAAGGGGCCGAAAGGTCAGAGTGCACCTCCTCCGCTTTCTCCAGGAAGCGCCTAACTATCGACGGGTCACTCGAGCTCTCAACATCGTATCCGATCAGAAGCGTTCCGGTCATGTAGGGCTCCCAGCCTCATCGCACTAGTGGATTTCCAGCCTATCGGGCATGACGGATGAAAGGAGCATCTCGACCCTTGCTGCGTCACTGGCATCCAGCAAGAACTCCCTCGAGGTGACCTTTCCCCGTCTCTGATCATAGCAGTCAAATGCAAACTTGGCATGCCTGAACCGCCCCGGCCTGGCCAGGAAGGACCTCAGAATGCACGCGTAGGGGACCTGGGTTACGCGGATTTCGGGCGTCCCATCGGTGCCAGCCAGGCTATCCCCGAGCACGATGTCGGTTGAGCCGCCCGGTTCGAAGAACCCGCCCTTGCCTCCTTTCCTAGGATCGATGGCCGTGCCGAGAAACATGCCAACAAGGTCAGGGACGTCGTCCATGCCTCGACGTGCAGCCTCCCTAATGCACAGCGAGTTCTCGGTGAAGAGCATCTCGACGATTCCTCCGCCTGAGCGGGCCCTCAGGCGAAGCCCGACCGCCTCGGACATCTGCGCAGACCAGTCCTTGTGGATCTGCGATCGGCTCATTAATGGTTTCTGCGCTTCGGTCGCTCCGTGCTTCCCTTCGGGCAGGCAACCTGACATGCGTCCGGAAGGCTCAGCGGTACCTTCCGTATCTGCGTACCGTGTTCACCAGCGCCATGTAGTTTTCCACCGGCACGCTGTCCGGGACGGAGTGGGACGAGCCGCAGATGTAGCCGCCCCCCTGCCCCGCAACGGCCATCTTCGCCATGACCTCGCGGCGAACATCCTCAGTCGTCCCAAACGGCAGGGTGTTCGTGTTGTCGATGTTCCCGATGAAGGCTATCCTATCTCCATACAGTGGCTTGAGTTCGATTACGTTCATGCCGGCAACCGCGTCGATCGGCTGCAGCGCGGTTATGCCTGCGTCTATGAAATCCTTCAAGATGGGCCTGACGTCCCCGTCTGTATGAAGGATGACCAGCCCACCCTTCTTCCGGACCGCCCGATACGTGCGCCTGTGGTGAGGGTAGAAGATCCGTCTATAGGTTCTCCTATTCATGAAAGGCCCGTGGTTGTCCGCTATGTCGCCGTAGAACCAGAAGCCGTCAGCGCCAAGGTCCATAGCGTACTCTGCAACGCCCACAAAATAGTTCGTCAGGGCCTTCAGGAGCTTCCCGAGCGCCCTTGGCTCTCTATATATCCATCCCAGTAGCCTCTCGAATCCGATGACCCTCCATGCCGATTCATACTGCTCAATTCCCGTCGGCATCACGAACCTGGACTCAGCGGCTCGCCGGATCTGCTCGCCCAAATTCCCCCACCTCTCCGGTTTGTCGGGCTCGTCCCAGGTGGCGATGTAGTCATCCAGTTGGTCGGGGCTCTTCACGGGATGGTCGAGGAACTGGGGAACGGCCGCCCCCGTCTTGAGTTCTCGGGCCGTGTATCCCCAGTCCGTGAGCGTAACCCTTTCCCTGTCCGTCTCGCTGATGACCTTTGAAGGCCCGCCCCTGGGGCACCAGCCCGGAGTGCCAGGTGTGTAGAGTTCGTTCAGGCCAAGCCTTTCGTAGACATCGCTTCCCGGGGGTGCTCCTAGGTACCTCCTCATCTTCTCGTTGAAGCCTTGCCAGAACGAATCCTGAATTGGGATCCTGTCCGGCTCCTCGAGGTGAAGCACTGCGGAGAGCCTCTCCCGGGAATTCATCCAGATAACCCAAGGCCGGCTGGTGTGGAGGACGGATTGAAATCTCTGTCCTCTGCGGCCTAAAAGCCGACGGCACAGCCGTCACATCTGGGGTCCGAGCCCCCGATGAGGGCATGTGTCTCGGGATGGATCATGATGAGTTGGACGGCTCCGCCCGCGCCCCAAGCCCCGACAAGGTCGACGTCGTGCCCCATATCGCGAAGCGCCCTAACGGTGGAGCGGGGGAATCTATCCTCCATATGCAGGGCCGCCCCCCCGGCGACGGCCCACCTCGGGAACTCCGCGGCCCTCTGGACGTTCATGCCCCAATCCAGGAGGCCGGTGATGACCTGAAGGTTTGTCTGGACCTGCCTGTCCCCTCCTGGAGTGCCGCCGATGAACAATGGCCGGCCATCGCGAAGGACCATGTATGCGTTGAGCGTGTGGATCGTCCTCTTGCCCCCGACGAGGACGTTGGGACTTGCGGCGTCCAGGGAGAAGCCCGCCATCCTGTTGTTGAGGAGGATCCCGGTTCCCGGCACCAGCACGCCGCACCCGAAGCCGTGGAATAGGCTCTGGATGAATGAAACGGCATTGCCCTCCCCGTCGGCGACCGCGAAGTAGGTCGTGTCGGAGGAAGGGATCTCATCCGCTGGATACCCTGCTTGGGCCTGGCGAGCATTGATGAGGGATCTCCTTCGGGCGGCATGCTCCTTGCTGATTATGCGATGCACGGGAAAGCTCACGAAGCGGGGATCTCCCGAGTGCGCGTACCGGTCTGCAAAGCTTATCTTGGTCGCCTCGACCAGGAGGTGCACCGCTTCCGCGCCAGCCGGGGCAAGGGAGGGAAGATCGAACCCCTCCACTATGTTCAGCGCCTCAAGAAGGATGTGCCCCTGCGATACGGGTGGCTGCTCGACGACCTCAAAACCCCTGTATTCCGTTCGGATGGGTTCAATGATCTCCGCCTCAAAGCCGCTCAGGTCCCCCTCGTCCATGAGCCCGCCTTCGTCTGCCATGAATGATGCTATCCTTCGCGCGATCGAGCCCCGATAGAAGTCATCGGGGCCCTCGTCGGCCAAGATCCGAAGTGACCGGGCGAGGTCAGCCTGAACGAAGGTCTCGCCAATCTCAGGCGGCTTGCCTGACTGCAGGAAGAGATCCCGCCAGGTCGGCTCGGTGCGAAGTTGGGTCGCAGCTGCCTTTATTGCCCAGCTGAGCCGGGCGCTGCAGGGAAAGCCGCCCGCGTAGCGGATCGCGGGCTCAAGGAGGCGGTTCCAGGGCCAAGTTCCGTACTCGTCGTGGGCGAGCTTCCACGCAGCCACCTGGCCGGGCACCGAGGCCGCTTTCAACCCGCGGATCGGGATTCCTTGTGGGAAGGCCTGGACGCTTGCCCTCAAAGGCGCGGGGCCGCTTGAGTTTATTGCCCTCAAGGAGAAATCGGAGGCCCTGTAGACGAGCATGAACGCGTCCCCGCCCAAGCTGCTGTTGTACGGCTCAACGACGTTGAGGACAGCGGAGGTCGCTATGGCTGCGTCCATGAAATTGCCGCCGCAGTCCATAACCCTTGCGCCGGCGAAGGAGGCCAGAGGATGGGACGAGCAGACCAGGCCGCGCTTGGCAACCACCATGCCCCTGAGGGCGACAAACGGCTTGGAGAGGCCCGCCAAGATCCTGTCGATGGCCACGCCGGGGCGCCGGCGCTCGCCCCTCAAATATCTTCGCCTGGCTAGTACTCCCTGGCAGGCTAGTGGGTACAGGCCATCCGGTGAAAAGAGATAACTGTCCCGACGACAAGCTCCTAGCGTGGACGTGGGCTACGACTGCGTACTAGTTCGGTACGGTGAGCTCTCGCTCAAGGGACCCATGGTCCGCAAAAAGTTCGAGTTGCGCCTCGCCCAGAACATAGGCGACTGCCTCAGGCGCGCGAACCTGGATCACGAGATCTCGATCAGCCGTGGCAGGCTCATCATCGGGACATCCCACGCCGTGGTCGCCTCAGAGCTTGTGTCGAGGGTTTTCGGCGTGGTTTCGGCATCCCCGGCCATCACCGTGCCAACGGAGCTTGATGCTGTCAAAAACGCGGCGCTTCGCCTTGCTAGAGAGAGGGTCACGGCACACACGCCTTTTCGCGTCGAAACCAACCGTGCCGACAAGTCCTTTCCTCTCACTAGCCAGCAGCTCAACGCGGAGGTGGGCGAACGGATCAGGCGTGAGACTGGTGGCATGGTCGACCTCGAGAATCCCGCGGTGACGATCGGCATCGACATAAGGCACCGCACCTTCATCTACGACCGCGTCCTCAGGGGACCGGGCGGTCTGCCCCTGGGCACCTCAGGGCGGGCAATCTCCCTGTTTTCGGGCGGCATCGACTCGCCGGTTGCGACGTACCTCATCATGAAAAGGGGGTGCGAGGTCGTCCTTCTCCACTTCGACAATGCCCCGTTCTCTCCCGCCGCATCCCGCGAGAGAACGGTCAGGGCCGCCAGGATCGTGGCCGGATACGGGTGTGGGTCGAGGATGAAGCTATTGATCGCCCCCCTTGGCCACTGCCTGTCATCCTTCATCGAGCGGAGTCCGAGAGGCTTGACCTGTATCCTTTGCAAGAGGATGATGACGAGGATCGCCGGGAGGCTGGCCGAGGTCCACGGATGCCAGGCCATCGTGAGCGGGTCTTCCCTGGCCCAAGTGTGCTCACAGACCATGGAGAACCTCACGCTGACTCTTTCAGCATCTCCCATTCCCGTTCTCATGCCGCTCGTCGGGCTCGACAAGGAGGAAATCACGGGGATCGCCAAGAGGATCGGGACCTACGATGAGAGCACCAGCATTCCCGTCGCCTGCACCGCCACGCCTCGGCACCCCCGCACCGCGCCCACGCGAGAGGAGGTCGAGGAAGCCGAGTCCAAGCTTGAGATCGAGACGATGGTGAGGCGGTCGATCCAAGGGATCGAGTCGGTCGACCTAGCCTGAGACGGGAAGGCCTCTCTTCCTCAGCACCCCCCTGGCGGCCAGGATGCCCGTCGCAGCAGACCCCACGATGCCCCTGGCAAGCCCCGCGCCATCTCCGGCAACGAACAGGCCCTCCAGGTTGGTCTCCATGTTCTGGTCGGTGAGGAAGCGCATGCTATACATCTTCAGCTCTGGACAATAGAGCAGCGTGCTCTCGCTTGCGACGCCGGGGATGACGTCGTTGAGCTTGCCCAGGCCCTCGACGATGTTCGTCACCAGGCGCTGAGGCATCGCCATCGATATGTCGCCTGGAGTCACATCCAGGAGCGTGGGCTTCACGTAGCTCTTTCTCACCCTGCTCCAGGTGCTCCTGCGTCCCTTCCATAGGTCCCCGAGCCTCTGGATGATCGGCTTGCCGCCCCCGATCGTCGTTGAGAGCCTAGCTATGCTTTCGGCATAGGCAGTCGTATCCTCCACTGGCTCGGTCAGCGCGACGGATGTGAGGAATGCGAAGTTCGTGTTCTCAGACCTCTTGCCGATCATCGAGTACCCGTTGACGCCGACGAAGTCGCCATAATCCTCCTTCGCAACGAAGCCGTACGGGCAAGTGCAAAACGTGCGGACCCAGTCGTCATAGGTCTTGGTGTATATGTGGAACTTCGGATCCCAGTTGATTCGCGTCACCGGGTCCATCACCATGGATCTGACCTCGACGCGAACCCCGACGTCCACGGGCGCGTGCCGGGTCTTCACGCCGAGCCTTTCGGCCTCGCGGGCAAACCAGATCGCGCCCGACCTCCCGGGACAGGAGATTATCTGGTCGCAACGGATTTCCCTCAAGCCATTCTTGCCCTTGACGATGACCCCGGTGACCTTGCCGCCCTCGCTTTGGATGCTCTTCACCTCGGTGCGGACCATGAACTTGATGCCCTTTGAGACCAGATGATCCCTGATGGATGCGATCACCTTGGGCAGCTTATCCGATCCTACGTGGCGTTGATGGATCGGGATGAAGTTAATGCCCACGGAAGCGGCCCTTCGCCTGAGTTCCTCCGCTTCCTCCCCGGTGCCGTATCCGTTCTCAGGCACGCCGTGTGCGAGGAACGTCCTGTCCACCTTGTCGACGAGCTTCCAAGCAGCTTCCTCGTCATGGGTGAACTCGACGAGGTTCCCGCCGATGTCGGGCCGCAGGTTCAGCTTGCCGTCGGACAGCCCTCCAGCGCCGCCGACGCCGCTCATCACGTTGCAGGGTTTGCACTTCATGCAGGCCGTCGTGGTGGTCAGGGGGCAGCTGCGCTTCTCGACCTCCTTCCCCTTCTCCACTATGAGCACCTCGAGGCCCGAGTTCACCAATTCGCCGGCTGCAAAGAGACCGGCGGGCCCCGCACCTATGATGAGGACGTCCGGCATATCCTGACCTCTGGAGACGGAGAGCGCTATCCGCGCTCATTGTTAAATTGTTCACCGGACGCCACAGACGGATGGCGCAGGATACCCCGGGAACATTTTTCTCTGCTCCAGAATCCCTCCGCGTGGAACCGTGCAATGGGAATGCGGGGAAGCGTGTGTTCTGTCTGCGGCAGGCCAACCACCCGCCCTAGGACGTGCACGCTCTGTGGCGGCCTTTGCTGTGCATCTTGCATCGATGCAACGTCATCCGTATGCAAGAGATGTGGGCGAGGGAGGATCCCAAAACGGCCGATCATCCGACCCGAGACCGGCGACATCATCGGCCCGCGGGCCTAGGTCCCTCCCGCTTGGCTGCGCGACATGAGCTCCTCATAGATCAGCATGAGTTCCTTGTCGAAGAGATGCCGCTTACGCTTGATGGCTTCCGATCTCACGCGGGCGAGGATCTTCTCCGCCATGGCATCATCCAGCTCTATTCCGTACTCCTTGAACTTGCTCCTGATCGAATGGGTGCCCGAGTGCTTCCCGATGATTATCTGCCTCGTCAGGCCGACCTCCTCCGGGGGAAAAGCCTCGTAGGTTATGGGGTTCTTGAGGAGGCCGTCCGCATGGATCCCGGATTCGGCGGCGAAGACCGACCTTCCCACTACTGCCTTCCACAGGGGCAGGTCTCTCGCCGAGGCCTTGGCGACCATCTCCGACAGCTTGCGGAACTTCATCGTATCGAGGGTCATGTTCTGCTTCAGTATGTGCTTGAGGGCCATGGCAACCTCCTCCAGCGCGGCGTTGCCGGCCCTCTCCCCTAGCCCGTTAACGGTCACGTTCACGAAAGTCGCGCCAGCCTTCACGCCGGCTAAGGAGTTGGCCGTGGCGAGCCCGAAGTCGTTGTGCATGTGTGTCTCAATGGGTAGCTTCACCTTTCTCAGGAGCATCCGAATGTTGTCGTAGACCTGGAATGGCTCCAGGGTTCCGACCGTGTCGCAGTATCGGAGCCTGTCCGCCCCGGCTTCCTTGGCCTCCTTGGCGAACCTAGTAAGGAAATCGGGTTGGGTCCTGGAAGCGTCCTCTGCATTGACCGAGACATACAGACCGTGGTCCTTTGCGTACCTCGTCGCCTCGGTCATTTTCTCAATCACCCATTCCCTGTCCTTCTGGAGCTTGTACTTGATGTGGATGTCCGATGTGGAGATGGATATCGCGACGGCGTCGACCCCGCAGTCGATAGAGTTATCGAGGTCGGCGATCACCGCTCTGTTCCACGCAAGGATGGATGCGTCGAGGCCGAGGTGTGCGATCTCCTTAATCGCGGCTTTCTCATCGCCTCCCATCGCGGGAATGCCCGCCTCTATCTGATGCACGCCGACCTCATCGAGCATCCGGGCTATCTCGATCTTCTCCGCGTTGGAGAATACGACTCCCGCCGTCTGCTCGCCGTCCCTCAGGGTCGTGTCGACGATCTTCACCATATCTGCCGGGGTATTACGGAAACGCTTCATGCTTGACTAACCGTTTCCTGGTTTGGTTGCGGGGTAGATATATCTTTGATCCCGCCGGTCGGAAGCGCGCAGCGGGCACCGGCGCTATTTTTTGCCATGACCTAGGCCTGTAGCCGCGGCAGCCACCTCCATGGTTCTGGTATGCCCTGATCATACCCAATTGCCGGCCATACTAAATCTTACCTTACCGCTCTTACGCGCATGTCGGAACATTTATCAGGATGTCATACCGAATACTACCGGCGGCCCGATATGGCAGAAGGAAGTTTCAAGAAGGTGTGCGTCACGCTCCGGCGTGACCAAGTAGAGGACCTCAAGGCAAGATCCCGAAACGTGTCGAAGATCGTGAGGGATGCCGTGGATTACTATCTGACGCTTGACATCGGCAGCAGCGACATCGCAGTCTACGAGATTAGGCGTGATGTGAAGAAGATCCTGTCGATATTGTCGCAAAGCAAGGGCGAGCCTAAGATTCCCCGTGAAGAGCCCCCGTCCAAGCGCCTGGAGCAGGAGCTTGGGGCTCTCAGCCGGCTGATCGCGGACGAGAACGACGAGAAGATCATACGCCTGATGCTGGAGAGGAAGCACGAGAGCACGC
>CAZJVP010000067.1:0-34947 GCA_964549615.1 uncultured Thermococci archaeon
AGTGGGGCCGCCCGGATTTGAACCGGAGTCGCCAGCACCCCAGTCCAGCCGACGCCGGAAGCTGGAAGGATGGACCAGGCTACCCTACGGCCCCGAGAAACTAGGCCAAGGTGATCTGGAGCTCTATTAAATCATTTCTAGTCCCGTAGATTCCCCAGGCCACGAGCCATTGAGGACTCGTCGCAACGTGGGCAAGCGGAATTCGCGAAGATTGGCCTGCGCATTGCCCCAACTTCAGCAGTCTCCGGAAAGAACTGCGCCGCCTCCCGGGCCCTCAGTCGCGATACTTTTCAGCTTGGAGACCGTCCCGCGATGCGATGCACGAACTCTCGGCTGCCATCTCCATCGTCCAAACCCTCCTCAAGGTAGCAAGGGAGAGGTCCGTCCGGAAGATCAAGGCGGTCAGGCTTGAGGTAGGCGATCTCACCCTCCTGAATCCCGACCAGCTTAGGTTCTGTTTCGAGGTGGCGGCCCGAGGAACTTTGGCCGAAGGCGCGGAGTTGAGGATAGAGAGGAAACCTACTGTCCTTCGATGTCAGAAATGCAACCGGGTTTTCGAGTGGGCGCCTGAGGAAGACCCCCTCTCGCACCTGCTCCCTTTGCGGCTGGCATGCACGTGCCGGAGCACGGATGTGAAGGTCGAATCCGGCCGCGAACTGCGCGTGGTAAGCATGACGGCCGAGAAGGCGGCTAGGCAAGCGCATCGAGGGAAAGGGCACGGAGGAGGTCCTCGAGTCCCTGTCCGGTCCGGGCGCTCGTCTTGACGGCGATGGCCCTTGGGTTTACCGATGCGATATCACGCTCAAGTTTCCCCACGTCCGTGCCAAAGATCTCGGCCATGTCGATCTTGTTGATCGCGACGACATCGGCATCCCGGAACATCATCGGGTGCTTGACGACCATTCCCTCTCCCTCCGTGACCGAGATGACCACCACCCTTTTGCTGGCCCCAAGGTCAAACTCCGCGGGGCATATGAGGTTCCCGACGTTCTCGATGAAAAGCACGCCTATCCTGGATAGGTCGATCCTCTCCAGGGCCCGCCTCACCAGATTCGCGTCGAGGTGGCACTCCTTGCCCGTGTTTATCTGGACCGTCACGGCCCCCTTCTGTCTGACCCTGTCCGCGTCGATGCTTGTGGCAACATCCCCTCCAAGCATGCCACACTTGACCTTTCTGCCCAGCCTTTCAACGATCAGGGCGATGAGGCTCGTCTTCCCCGACCCAATGGCCCCCATCACGTCGATGGCCACGACCCCGTGCTTTGAGAGGAGGGCTCGATTGGCTTCGGCAATCTTCCTGTTGGCCTCGAGCAGATCCTCCTCGATCTCCACATCCAGCATCTCCCCCACCTCAGCCTGGATAGGTTCGAAGCCGGTCGGGGCCGAGAGGGCTCTCTCGATGTGGAATAGTGATCTCTCCAGGAGCTTGGACGCGGCGAGCAGATCAGGTTGGGCCCTTTGATCCTCATCTCTGGACAGACCAGCCAGCCTCTCCTTTTCGCGCCTGATGCGACGGGCGACTGAGCGAAGCTCGTTTTCGGCCATGGGCATCCGCATCCTAGATCTTCACGAAGTCAAGCCCCAGCTCGTCCAGCGTCTTCCTGGTGGGAATGCCGTTTGAGTCCCATCCCCTGACCGCGTAGTAGCTGTCCAGCATCTCCTCCAGCTTCACAGTCACTCCCCGTGACCCGCCTTTCAGCAGGGGCTCCTTGATGAACCGATCGGGCAGGCGGTCATCGCGCCGGTCGAAGCCCTCGCGCACGTTGAAGGCCCTCTCGAGAGAGTACACGCGCTCGCCGATAGTCATGATATCCTCTTGATTGTACTCGACACCGGTGACGGCCTTGAGGAGGCGCGCAAGGTACTCCTGGTTCACGTTGTAGCCCAGGAACTTGCACACGACCAGCGAATCCATGGCGGCATATAGGTCCTGCCCACGAACAAGCAGGTCGGCCTTGCCTGACCAGCTGAACCTATCGATCAGTTTGGGGACGCCAAGTACTTCCCAGCCAATCATGTAGCCGCGCAGGTGGCATCCGCCGCGGTTGGAGGTCGCATAGGCCAGCCCCATCCCCTGCGAGCCCCTAGGATCGTACGCTGGAAGCTCCAACCCCTTGACGCTCATCGAGTACTGCCCCGCCCCGTATCGCTCGGCGAAGCGTTTCGACCCCTCCCCGAGCTCCAGGCCAAGCCCCTCCCGGCACGCGATCTGCGGAATGAGGGCCTTCAGCTTCTGGCCGTCGCCGAACTCGACCTTCTCCTTGAGTATGCCCCGCTGGGAGAGCTCCATCGCACAGCCGATGGTGACCCCGGTCGAGATCGTGTCCAATCCATAGTCGTTGCACAGGTAGTTTGCCTCTGCCACCGTCTCCAGATCGAAGACTCCACACTCGGGCCCCAGCGCGAATGCTGTCTCATACTCGGGGCCGTCTCCCGATGCCCTGGAGGTGGCCGTCTTTCTACCACAGCCTATCGGGCAGCCGAAACACGCGCTCCGCCTCTTGAGTATCTTTTCGGTCACCGACTCCCCCGAAACGTCGTCGGCCTTTTCGGAGAAGCCCTCCTGGAAGTTGCGGACCGGGAGAAGGCCGTGCGAGTTGATGACGTTCATGAGCACGTTCGTGCCGAACTTGGGCAAAGCACGCGACGTGATGGGGCTCTCGTCAAGCTTCTTCTTCGTCTCCGCAACATAGAACTTGAGCGACTCCGGATCCGCAACCTCTACCCTGGCGGACCCTCTTACGAGGATGGCCTTGAGGTTCTTTGATCCCATGACCGCTCCGACCCCGCCCCTCGCTGCTACCCCGCCTCTACCCCCATCACCCCTCTTGTCGAACATTATCGAAGAAATGAGGACAAGCCTTTCCCCCGCGGGGCCAATGCATGCAACCCGAAATTCCCTGCCACCGTATCCAGCAAGGGTTTGGGTAGCCTCGTGGACCCTCATTCCCCAGTAGTCGCTGCCGTCCTTAATGTCGACCGCATCCTCCTCGATCACCAAGAGGCATGGCTTTTCAGCCCTCCCCTCAATGACTAATGCGTCGTAGCCGGCCCTCTTCAGTTCAGGGCCCCAGCTTCCTCCCGCGTTGGCATCGAGTATCGTGTTTGTGAGGGGCGACTTGGTCGAGACGCTCATCCTGCCCGAGGTGGGAACGGCCGTACCTGTCACAGGTCCCGTGGCGAAAATGAGCTTGTTCCCGGGGCTGAGGGGATCCAGGCCGGGTCTCAGCTCCTCGTAAAGCATTCTTGCGGCGAGCCCGCGCCCACCGAGAAACTTCTGCAGGTCAGAGCGCCGGGGAACCTCCCTGGAGATTCTGCCCGAAGTAAGATCAACCCTGAGAATCGAGTTCATCCAGCCGTGCGTAGATTCACCGCCAAGTGACCCGTCCTCCGGACCCTTATCCGCTTTAATGTTTCCACCGACACGGCTCACAAACCGCTTGCGATTTGGTTGTCGGAAACAGCTTTTAGGCGACGCCAGGGCCGTAAAGTGGGTGGGCTCGTTTGTTCAAGGGTGAAAAGTCCTATAGGTGGATTCTCGTCCTAGTTCTGGCCGCGGTTGTCTACAGCATCGTGATTGCGTTCATGCCCTGGGCAGGATACGACGAGAGCGATCGTCTGGTCAAGGCGTCGGCCTACATCATGGTGGGAGCCGTGATCTTCGGAATCCTATTCGTGATGATCTACTTGCGCGGGCGGCTGCGCAGGACCGCGCCGGTCAAGGTTGCCGGCGAGCAGGTCTTGCCGCAGAAGCTCAAGTACGTATCCGAACCGGTGGGGCCCGGGAGGAAGATGGGTCCTCAGGCGGAGATGTCGAAACAGGACAGATGGGCAGATGGCAGTTGCAGGCAGGTTTTCGTCGGTGAGATCTGCACCTCCTGCATCCACCACAAGCGCAGGTACTACGGCAACTTCTGCAAACACTTCGGCATGGTGGTCGACAAGCCCCGCGCCTAACTGGGATGGTTCCGAGAGCGCTGGGGAACCCAGGACCCCAGGACAACAAGGTTAAAAGCGCGGCCGGCGATTCTGGCAGCCATGCCGGGTGACACTCGTCTTCATGTCCTCGTCTCTCCGAGCTCGCCCGCTCCCGTTCGCTATGCGGCATCGGAGCTGCGCAGATGCCTGATGAGGATGACGGGCAACACCGTCAAGCTGTCCGAATTTGGACCCGGCTCTCTGCGGGAATCGGAGGGGATCGTTGTGGGTGAGAGAGGCCTGTTCTCGGATCTTCTGGGGGATGAATGCCCTCACAACGATCTTGACGACGAGATACTCGTAACGCAAAGGGATGGCAACTGCCTTGTCACGGGCTCCAACCCTCGAAGCGTCCTTTTCGCAGCTTACGATCTCTTGGAGAAGCTGGGTGCACGCTGGGTAGCACCTGGCTACATGGGAGAGGTTCTTCCCGAGTCGGATTGCTCGGCGGTTTTTGAACAGGAGATAAGCGAGAAGGCCTCCTACCGCCACCGGGGCGTCTGCATAGAGGGAGCGCCGTCCCTTGAGCACGCGCTTGGTGTGATCGACTGGATGGCCAAACGGAAGATGAACACCTTCTTCCTACAGTTCAAGACCTCGATCTACTTTTGGAGAAACTATTACCTCCGCGAGTACAACGAATCCTACGGCATTCGCCAAGAGATAGACGAGAAGCGCTCCCTGGAGATGGACGAGGAGGTCATTCGGGCCGCCAAGCTGAGGGGATTGTTGTTTCATAGAGTCGGGCATGGGTGGACGGCGGAGTCGATCGGATTCCCGGGCTTGGGCTGGTGGCAGGCAGATAGAGAGCCCGACGAAGAGACCAGGAAACTGCTCGCCGAGGTGGGCGGCAAGAGGCAGTTCTTCGGCAACGTCCCGATAAACACCGAACTCTGTTACTCCAATCCGAAGGCGTTCGATGCCTTGGTCAGCGAGGTTGTGGACTATGCGAGAGCGCACCCCGAGGTGGATTGTCTGCACCTATGGCTGTCGGATGCCGCCAACAACTTCTGCGAATGCGACTCATGCAGCAAGCTGACGCCATCCGACTGGTACGTTAGGATCGTTCGGACCGTCGCGGCAGAGATGAAGAAGCAGAGGCTGGCAACCAGGATCGTTTTCCTCTGTTACACAAACACTCTTTCGCCCCCTCAGGCGGAGGGGTTCTCGCGGGACAAGGACAGGCTCATCTACATGTTCGCCCCCATCTCTCGGTGCTACTCTCATGCACTGCTGGATCCCTCATGCTTTGGGCGCGGCCAGGCGGGCGGCTGGCCCCGAAATATGGTTCAAGCTCCCAGGACGAACGCGGAGTTCGTCAAGATACGTGGGTCGTGGTTGAAGGCCTTCGCGGGGGACGGGTTTGCCTTCGAGTACTATCTTTGGCAGCCATATCTTCGACACCTGAACCCCTTGGGCTTTGCGAGGCTGATAAACACGGACGTCAAGGGGCTTGCCTCAGTGGCGCTGAACGGCATGATCAGCTGCCAAGCGCTGAGGGCCTTCTATCCCATCGGGCTGCCCATGGCTTCCATGGCTGAGACCCTTTGGGACGCCAGCGTGGACCTTGGACGGATCGTGGACGAGACCCTTCGGGCTTGCTTCGAGGCAAACCACGAGTTCGTTCGCAAATACCTCGAGGAGGTCGACTGGCTCTTGAGGCCTAGCGAACGCAATCCACACGTGCCGCTGCTGCAGTCTGGGGATGCGGAAAGGATCCTTGAGCTGGGCCGATATGCTTCGGCGGCCGGGGCCAGAATGCAGGCCCTCAGGCCGGCCGACGAACGGGAGAAGCGCTACCTGAGCTTGCTGGAGCATTTCAACCGCATCCTAGAAATGAGATCCAAGGCGTCCGCCTTGAAGGCGAGCGGCCAGGAAGAGGAAGCCGCACGATCGACGGCCGAATGTTCCCAGTTCCTGAGGGAGACCGAACGTCTCACCCATAGGTACCTCGACACTTGGCTCATGCTCCGCTCGATGAGGCCGTAGCGGCGCCGCTGCCTGTTCCAGACGATGGTAAAACAAAACGTTAGAAATAACAGCCGATTTCTACAAAATCACTATATTTTCGTAACAAGTATGGCGTCGCGTGGAATACAACGAGGACGAAGTAGTCTACAGCCTTCTTCAGCGAAAGAAGACCGAATACCAGGTTCGATGCCCAAGGTGCAAGCGCCTCTACAAGCGAGTCGAGCTAAACAACCACATCTTCCAGAAGCACAGGGCGTACTGGGACAAGCACAAGGTCTCCATAATGCTGAGGTACTGAGCCCAACCTACTTCTTGGCGGCCAATCTACCCTGTCTGAAGCTGCCACTGCTAACCGGGGCCCAGTTCTGACAGCGGTCTGCCGGTCCCTAGGAAAGCTTCGGGCGCATGGATTCGTCAAATACGACGGGCACGGATCCCTTGGCGATGCTCAGCCTCACCGCCTCGTTGACTGCGGTGCCGATCAGCGCCTGTTCAGGAAGCGGCCTAATCTTCTTGAGCTTGCGCAGCATCCTCCTGCGGACGGCTTTGGCCTGGGCGCTCGAAAGCCCCCTAGTCCGGGCGTGGATCCTGAGGATATCGTCGATCGGCTGGACGATGCTGTCCGCACCGTAGCCCGCCCATTCGACCCTCTGGGGATCATCCCAGTCCGGATAGGGCTTGAAGAAGTAGGGGTTGTAGGTCTCAACGCCGCCCCTCGTGGTCACGAAGTTGCAGTTGCGGTTGGCGTGGTCGGCCGTGTAGGTGCCCTCGGTGCCCGTCAGCTGAAGCCCTTGATTGGTCAGGTTTGGGTTGGAATCCGGAAGCACCCACGAAGTCTGGACGAACAGGACGGAGCCGCCCTCCCACTCGATCACGGCCTGTACGGCGTCGAAGGCGTCCTTCCCTTTCTGGGGCAGGAACTTCTTCTGCCCGAATGCAATGACCCGAACGGGCTTCAGGCCCGTGATGAAGTAGTACGCATCCACGTAGTGCACCCCGATGTACTCGAAGGGAGAGCTTTGTTCGCACCACCGCCCGAAGACCTCAAGCGGCATCTCCCGCCTCTCCTCTATCCACGCATGGCCGTGAAGCATCTCGCCAAGGTCGCCGCGCATGTACCTGTACTTCGCCGCCCTTATCGCCTTGTCGTGCCTCTTGTGGTAGTCGGTGTATACGTAGGCTGCCTCCTCAGAGGCTTTCCTGATTATCGCGTGCGCATCCGCGGTCTTTAGGCAGAGGGGCTTCTCGACGATGCAGTCGAAGCCGTGCTCGATCGATCTCAGCACCACGTCGGTATGGAGATGGTCCGGAGTCGCAACCACGACCACGCCTGGCTCCCTCAGGTCGTCGAGGGCTTCCAAGTAGCAGTCAGGGTGGGACGACTCCGGGTCCGACTTCCTGGGGTCCGGATATCCCTCGAACCTCTCCTTCGGGAAGACCTCACGGAGATGCAGGATTGTGCTCGGCCGCCTCGTGGCGACCAGGACGCGATCGATCTTGCCCTTCCTTCGCTCCTGGAAAATCGTTGGAAGAATGACCTCCTCCGAGATCATACCGCCGCCAACGAGAAGGATGTTCAGCTTGCCGTCCATGAAGCACGGAGCGGACAGCATTCATATAAATCGCGTGGAAATGCGTTCCGCGGCTACGCGCCCACTAGGAAATGCCGATGCGGGGACTAAAGGGCCGGGCCTTCTTTCCAAGGGACGCCTAGACGATGCATAAGAATGGGTGCGGCGGCCCGGCGGGCGGGCTTCCGGTTGCCCCGCTAACGGTTTCTGGCGGCCGTGATCGCTTCATCAAGAACGCCTGCGCCCTCCCTGACCGCATCCGCCGTGATCACGAGCGGTGGCGATATCTTGACCGTGGCGCCACCAAAACCCACCGGGGAGAACATGAGCAGGCCTCGTTTCACGCACTCCTCGACTATCCTGAAGGCCAAGTCCCCGTCCGGCTCCTTGGAGCCGGGCTTCACGATGTGGACGCCCGCGACCAGGCCTCTGCCGTGGACAGCCCCGATGACCTCGGAGTGGTTTCGCCTGATCTCCTCCAGCAAAGAGTGCAGAACCCTTCCCACCTTCCTAGAGTTCTCAACTAGCCCCTCCCTCTGGATGGTCTCGATGTTGGCAAGCGCGGCCGCGCAGCAGACGGGGTTGCCGGTGTGGGTGCTCGTCATCGTTCCGGGCGGATAGAGATCCATCACGTCCGCCCGCCCCAGGACCCCTGAGAGCGGGAGGGAGCTTGTGACGGCCTTTCCGATGCAAAAGATGTCCGGAACCACGCCGTAGTGCTCAAATCCCCAGAACGTCCCAGTCCGCCCAAAGCCGGCCTGGATCTCATCGAACGCGAGCAAAGCCTGGTTTTCGTCGCACCAGGCGCGCAGCTTCTGGATGTACCGTTTGGGCGCAAAGCTTGCACCCCCGCCCTGATATGTCTCGGTCATCACGCAGGCAACGTTGGCCGGGTCCACCCCCTGAGCGTCCAGGCTCTCTTCGAATAGGCGGAAGCTACGGTCCTCGCATCTGAATCCGTCAGGAAACGGGACTTGGACAAAGCCTGGGTCGGGGTTAGGAATCCACTCCTTAAGCTCGGGGATGCCCCCTGCGAGCTGGGCGCCCAAGGTCCTCCCATGGAAGGCCCTTTCGAAGGTGACTATCACCGTCTTGGTCGAGCTGATCTTCCTCCCGTACGTCCGGGCCAGCTTAATTATGTTCTCGACGGCCTCGGAACCGGTCGTCAGGAGGAAAACCTTGTCGATCCGCTTTGGGGCAAGCGACACCAGCTTCTCCACCAGCCTAGCCCTGATCTCGCTTGGGAAACAGTAGTTGTGAAGTAGCCGCGACTGAGCCTGCCGAACGATCGCGTCCACAATCGGGGTTCTCCCGTGGCCGGCGCTGGCAACGAGCACCCCCGAGCTCCAGTCGATCCAGACGTTCCCGTAGGCGTCCTTCACTTGATAGCCCTCCGCACGATCCCATACGACCGGCGGCTGGCCCTCCATCGAGATCGGCTCAAACCTCCGGAGCTTCTCCAAGATCGGAAGGGACTCTGGAACAGGGAACTTGGTTACAATCCTCCTATTCGCCGTCTCAACCTTCTCGACTTCCTTCGGGGTGAGATCGAACCTCTCTCCGGCCACCTTTCTCACGCTCTCGGTCAACCCACAAGAGACAGCTAATATCTGTTTCACGGAGCCCGAGCGAGCCAACCGCGGTGAAGGGTGCTTTCCTTTGGCGCGATGTCTCAGATCTTCGATGCCGAACCTCTTGGAGGAGCTTCCCGGCCCATAATGCCCCCAGACCGGCTTCAACGCCAATCACCACGAACGCTAGGAGGAGAAACGAGGTGAAGGAGGAATGGAAGATCACCACCCCCCGGACGTCGGCCAGACTTGCGATCTCCGACGACTCGCAGTTGTCCCCCTTGGTGACTATCCTGTCTCCTTCGATCGCGACGAGCCTGTGTGCATAGTTGCATTTCTCGTTCTTCACGTGGACGATGTCCCCGATCTCAGGCTGTTTGCTTGAGAGGATGATGAACGCGTCCTTCGGAATGGCGGGCAGCATCGACTCGCCGACCGCCCTTGCCACGTACAGCCCCAGGCCTCGCGTAAGGAACAGCGAAAGACAGAGGAATATGATCAGTATGCACAGCGCCGAGTTCAACGCCGGCAGGTAATGGGCTCCCCGCATCGCCCGCCACAGCACGGCGGTAGCATAAAAGTCTGCGCGAACCCGCCGGATCGAGCGGCAAGGATAAGATTTCGGAATCCTTGCTGATCCTTGTTTAGCCGTGCCAAGAACTCCGCTTCGGAGGTCGCGGGGCCGACCTACCTTAAAGGAAAACGTTTCGCGGCGTGGAAAGTGTTATGTAGGAGTTCTGTAGGATTCTCTTCCACGGGCTATCCCACTGCATGCCGGCGCGGTGAAGAGGCTGGCCTCCATCCACTGAGCGACGCTCGTCCCTCGAAGGTCGCTCATCCGCAAGGCTTTCCCCCCGAGCATCGGGACGCCCACGCAAGGGAAAAGCGCGGGATCTGTGGTCCGCCACGCCCATCCTTCCGCCTGGGCGCCGAAATCTTTAACTGCGGCATGCCCTCGAGCAGCTCGAGGCAGGGAAATGGGTCCGACCAGACATGCAACCCAAGGGCAGGCAACGGAATGGTCATTCGAGTCCGGCAAGGCTTACCGAGATCCTTTCAATGACGTCGAGCTCGACGTCATTTTCAGGGACGACGAGGGGCGGCATTGGCGCGTCCCAGCCTTCTGGGCCGGCGACAGTGAGTGGAGAGTACGCTTCAGCCCTCCGCACCGGGGCAAGTACACCTACGAGACGATCTGCACGGACGCCAATAACCCGGATCTCCACGGGCAAACCGGACGATTGGTCGCAACAAAGTATCGCGGGAGCAACCCGCTCCTCCTCCATGGCCCGTTGCGCGTGTCCGGGGACGCTCGGCATCTAGAGCACGCCGACGGCACTCCATTCTTCTGGCTCGGCGACACGTGGTGGATGGGGCTATGCAAGAGGCTGGGATGGCCGGACGACTTTCAGCTCCTGGCGGCCGACAGAGCAAGCCTCGGTTTCACCGTCATCCAGATCATCGCGGGGCTTTACCCCGACATGCCTCCCTTCGATCCGCGTGGGGCGAACGAGGCGGGTTACCCCTGGGAGAGGAACTACGCCCGAATCAACCCCGCTTACTTTGACATGGCCGACCTCCGGGTACGATGGCTCGTGAAGTCAGGCCTTGTTCCATGCATCGTGGGATGCTGGGGCTACTTCCTGCCGTGGATGGGGGTCGCGAAGCTGAAGCAGCACTGGCGATACATCATCGCCCGATACGGCTGCTACCCCGTTGTGTGGTGCCTAGCGGGCGAGGCCACGATGCCGTACTACCTGTCCAAGAAGCGCGAGGAGGACAAGGCCCTGCAGAGGAGCGGATGGACCGAGATCGCTAGATACGTCCGGGCCATCGACCCGTACCACCACCCCGTCACCATCCACCCCACCCAGGTTGGGCGCGACCAGCTAGAGGACCCCACATTGCTGGACATAGACATGCTCCAGACCGGCCACGGCGACAGGGAAAGCGTGCCGAACACCGTCAAGACGATCACCGACTGCCTTGGCCGTGAGCCCAAGATGCCCGTTCTGGTGGGCGAGGTCTGCTACGAAGGCATAGCTGAGGCAAGCAGATCAGAGATCCAGAGATTCATGTTCTGGTCGTGCATGCTGAGCGGCGCCGCAGGGCACACATACGGCGCCAACGGAATCTGGCAGGTCAACACCAGGGTCAAGCCGTTCGGCCCCTCGCCCCACGGCAGGTCCTGGGGTAACACGCCATGGGAAGACGCCTACCGACTGCCCGGTTCCCGGCACGTCGCTTTGGCGAAAAGAATCCTGGAAAGATACGAGTGGTGGAGGTTCGAATCCCACCCCGAGTGGGTGGAGCCGCACTGGACGGCTGAGAACTACTTCCTGCCCTACGCGGCCGGCATACCGGGAAAGGTGAGGGTGATCTTCCTGCCGTCATGTAGGTCGGTTGTAGTGAAGAAGATCGAGCCCGGCTCGTCCTACAAGGCCCGCTTCATCGACCCGAAGGACGGCCAGCAGTATCCGGCCGGGCGAGCGGTGCCTGGTGCTGAGGGGGACTGGCAAGCCCCAACGCCACCAATATTCCAAGACTGGATCCTTCTCCTCGAGCGACCGTAGGTGGCGATCCCTCGACAAGGGTCACATTTAAGCCTCCGGATCCGGAAGATCTAGATAATCGGGGTAGGAGGTGTCGAAGGTGGACGAGCCCTACCGGTCTCTCACGCTGATGGGGATCGCCCTCATAGTCCTGGGCTTTGCGCTCGTGGTGCTGCCCCTTATTGCGAGATCTATGCCGACAGATGTCAGGTGGCCGAAGATCTTGGTCTACGTCTACCACCGCGATGGCTTCTACTTCGTCACCTCGCCACTTCTCATCGCGATCTCACTCGCCTATCTCGCCTACTTCCTGTGGCGATCCGCAAGCGGATGATGCCGCACCGCGCTGAGCCATGCCCGGCGTGGGATCGATTCTCTTGGCCCTGCTCGGCGTCCTCCCTCGGGCGGCTCGCCGGTCCCTCCGTCTCCGGTCGACCGAGACCGAATGGCGCCCAGAGGCCATCATCACCCTACACCCAACCCTTGCTTTCCAGTCTCGTGGTGCTCACTTCCCTGTAAGCCTTCCTCCTGACCATGAGGGTCCAGAGCGAAAAGCCGCAGACCAAGGAGCTGACCGAGACGGCTAGCCACTCAACAAGATACACCCATAACATCGTCTGGTCTTTGAGCTTGACCGCGTCTGCAGACAGGGCGGACAGTTCCTGCCTCACCAGGGCCATCGTTTCCAGAACGGAATCGTAGGCCTGATCCAGGTACAGCCCCTCTGCCTGCCTCCTTAGGGGCTCTGTCTCGTACAGTCGTTTCTCCAAGGGAGCGGTGTTTCCCCCGAAGCTCTCCGCAAATTCCAGCACAGACAAGATCAGGCTTCTCTGCAGGGCGTAACCCGCCAACTCCGTCCTCACGGCGTGGACGAGCTGGAGATCCTGGGGGATCGAAAGGCCGGAGGCGAGGTAGACGATGTTCACGATGTAGTCCTGGTAGAGCTCCCAGTCGTTCATGACGGTGCTGCCCCAGCCGGGGTTCCAGTCGGGCGTGTGCGCCACGGACGCGCCTTTGCCGACCTCCCAGTAGATGAGAACGGGGTACTCCGGGTCTCCAAGGGCCGTCGGCACCGACCACAAGAGCACGATCGAACTCTGCTTGGGCGTCACGATGTTCATCCCGTTGAAGGGTGGCATCCCGTCCCAAGGAAGCGATCTCACGAATGGGTGATCGCGCGCGTCCTCGGCGGGGCGTGCGAAGAACGGCCGGATGTCCCAAGCCTGATTGCTCATGCACTCAACCGGCAGGGCCTCCTCAACGGCCGACCCCTTCCAGGAGCGACCGTAGGCGAACCCGCCGAACGCCTCGAAGCCCCCGCCCATCACGAGCCCCTGGCCGCGCTGCACCACCCCGTCCCTGAACCAGAACTCCTGCTGCGAAGTGAAGAGGCTGCGGTCGCTGTCGCTTAGCACCAGAAGATCGACCGTCTCAACGTACGTCTGATAGGTGCGCGGTATGTACTGCCTCATGAACTTGAGCAAGGCATCGCCCGTAAAGTAGCCCAAGCTGGCAGGCACAGGGACCACGGTGAACGCTGGATCGGCCGTGATGTCCCGCCAGGTCCGCCAGACGGTATCGCCAACGTAAAGGACGCGCACCCTCCTGGTGTCCGGATCTCGCTTCGGCTCCCTGCCGGCAGATGCTTGGCCGGCCAGCACGACCACCGCGATCAGGGTGACGGCCCAAGTCCTCTCATCCATCCGATCGTGCCACCTCTGTCACTCGACGTTGTCCGCTTCCCGATCCGACCTGTTCCCTACTTTGCAGCGGCCTTCGCCCCAAGGCAGCGCTCGAGGAACCCGAAGGCGCCTTTCCCGTGGAATGTGTGCTCACCGTCGAAGATCTCCAGTCCAATCCGATCCGGGCATCCGAAGACCCTGTAGATGGCCCTGGCCTTTCTGAATGCGAACTGGGCCGCCTTGTACGGGAAGATGCCGTCCCTGGTGCCGCTCTCCGCGAAAAGGTACCTTGGCGCGATCAGGCCGGCCAGATCATACATCTCGGCGTAGCGCAGTATGCCGGGCACGTAGTTGTCCATGCAGTGCGATATGCTCATTATGCTGTCTCGGAAGGTGTTGAAGTAGCCGCTCACCACCGCCACCGCCACGCGCTGGTCGATGGCCGCAAGATGAAAGGCGGTCGTGCCCCCGCCGGATATCCCCATGGCCCCGATCCTCAGGGGATCAACCTCAGGCCTTGACTGAAGGTAGTCGAGACTCCGCATGGCATCGTAAACCCTCCATCCTATCATGGTCTGGCCCAGAAGGAGAGCTGCCCCGGCGGCAGGCTGGCACGATGAACTTCCGGGACCCGCCTTCTTGGCTCTCTCGTCCCTGCGGCGCCCGAAGCCAAGCTGTTCGATGGCTAGCGCGGCGTACCCGTGTCCGACGCATTGCAGCGCGAAGTCGTTCTGGTACCCGCCGTACGCCGTCCGCTGGCATCCGTTCTCGTCGATGCCTACTATGTCATCCACACCCCTCCCATGTCCGTGCAGGCACAGGATGGCGGGCACCGGTTCGACCGGCGCCGGCTTGGGAAGCAGGAAATAGCCGAACACCGTCATGTTGCGCCGGCTCTGCAGAAGTACGTGCTGCCTCGTGTAGTGGTCGAACTCATCAGTTGCGATCACCCGCGGCGTCAGCGGGGAGTCCTTGGCCGGAAAGCCGCCCAGGAGTTGGACGAGCTTCCTGCGAAGTTTCCTTTGCCAGGCCTTTGCTTCCTCAACCGTCTTTGCCCGGAAGCCGAGCATTGGCCGATTTGCGCGATATGCCTCAAGAGAATACTTCAGTGTATCGAAATCAGGCTCGATTGTCAAGTTGGCACCTCCTTTCCAGTGGGCATGCCCTATCTGACGTCCTCTTCAATGTCTCGGGTGCCCCTATCCAGCCAGCGCTGGGCTCTGGGCCGTTGTCGGGACAGGCTTACCGTAGATGGGTCCAAGGGCAGCGCCGACCCATGGAGGGCTTTCACCCTGACTGAGCAGGGGCAAGCCCGCGTCAAGAAGTGTCCTGAGGTCATCAAAGGGCTAGGACATGGCGGACGAACGCCCAGCCTGCGAGTCCATGATAGGTTTGCGGAGCTGTCCGGAATGGCGTCATCGATCTCGAACAACCACAGGCGCTCCTTTGCAGCTGCCGCTGCACGGCCCCCAAGCGCCGCGCAGCGTTAGAAGAAGATGTCCCGGTGCCCCAGGTGCGTAACCTGGTTTAGATAGTGGATCCTTCCGATCCCATCCTTGATCGAAACCAGCGTGAAGCAGCAGTTGTGGTGGTAGAATCTGTCCCTCGTCCTGGGCGGGCAGTCTGCCAGGATGGAAACCAGCGCGTCGAGGGAACCCCCGTGGGCCACTGCGGCGATCCTCTCATGCTTGCCTTCTAGGGACTTAAGCTCCTCTGCAACCGGCCTGACACGGTCGTAGACATCCTCCCAGGTTTCTTCCACCATCGGCCACCAGACCTCCGGCATGTCGGGCGGAATGATGAACTGCGGGAACCTTGCCGCGATCTGGCTCTTGGTCTCCCTCTGCCCGGGACCGCTTTTCTCGTGCAACCTGTGCCTTATCTCGACCGGAAGACCAAGCGTGCGCGAGATGATGAGTGCCGTCTGCATCGCCCTCGGATAGGGACTGGAGAAAAGCCTCTCGATTCCCTGTCCAACCAGTGCCTGGCCTGCAAGTTCCGCCTGCCTGACGCCGAGCTTGGTGAGCGTGCCCTCCTCGGGCACCGCCTGCTCAGCTCCGCTTTCGCCGTGCCTTATGAAGAGTATGTGCAAGGCCATCACCCGCGCGGGGTTTTGGGCATGTCTGCAGACTCTGGGCCCACGGACGTGGTGCTCTTAACTTTGACTTGGTTCCTGTTGGCACGAGGACAGCTCTGTGCAGCCGGCCCCTTGCACCTAGACATCCAGTGGCCTATCCGTCAGCCTAGTCATCCGGACTTCTCTGTACAGCTTCCGCCGGACCATCACGGACCAGAGAACGAGGCCGCAGACCATGGCGGTTCCGGTTACGGCAAGCCACTCGATGACGTATATCCAGAACAGGGCCTTGTCCTTCAGCTCTAGCGCCTTGATCTCAAGATCCGCCAACATTTCGCCCGCATTGCGATAGCTTTCCAAAGCTTCCTCAAAACGAAGTTCAAAGTACTGGGGCCTTGCGTCCAAGATGACCTGGTCGATCTCATCCATCGCCTCCACGAACTTGCCCGTGTTCGCGCCGAACCTGTCACAGAACTCCAGCAGGCTTAGAAGAAGCGACTTCCTGATGGCTATCTCCGACATCTTGAACCTCAGGGCATGGACGAGGTCTATGTCCTGTGGGACGGGGCGGTTATCCAGGTAGATCATCAGGTTGCTGCCGAAGTCTATGTAGTATGTCCAAACCGGGTTCATCCTGTTGAAGAAGTATATCTCGCCCGTGTAGGCGAAGACCCTTGCGCCGTTCTGCAGGTCCCATGTTACCATCGCAGGGTCGTTGCCGTACGAAGACCCCTCCACATGCGCGAGCGTTTGTGAGCCCTCCTTGGTCCTCACAAGGTTGTGGTGGAAGTCGGTCATGAAGTAAGCGTTCTCCCTCTTCCAGGGCAGGCTGCTGATGAACTCGTGCTCCCATTCATCGATGACTAAGCGAAGCCCAAAGTTTGGGTACTGCACCCAGGTGTCCGGCACGTCGATGGTGGGGAGCAGCTCCCCAACAGAGGTATCGCCCCAGGGCGGGCGGGCAAACGCCCCGCCGAACGTCTCCCAACCGCCAGCCATGAAGAGGCCCATCCCGGCATCCCTCACCCCTGCAGCCAGCATCTCGATGTTCTTCGGGCCGACCGCCTCCCGGTTTGCGTTGGAGAGGACTATGACGTCAAAGCGCGAACAGAGATCGCGATAGCTGCGCGGCATGTAAAGCCGCACTATTCGGTAGACCTGGCTCTCCCCTTCAGCTTGCTGGATCGGGCCCCAGCCGGCCCAGTCCCTGAGGGTTGCCTGTACGAAGGTCAGCGAGAACAGTGGATCGTTTCTCATCTCCCAGAAGGGCCGCGACCGTGCGATGCACCCGACGTAGAGGACGCCGATCCGGCCGTCCTCCAGTGCGGCACAATCCGGCGCCTGGCCGAACAGCTGGAGGGCCAAGAGCGCGCATACAAAGAGAGCCGCTGCAATGGAGCGATTCGCCGGCCTCAACCGTATACATATCCCACCGAAGCCTCAAATATCTTGGCCCCAAATGCCGAGGCCGAGCCTGAGATATCCTCGAAACGTCTTGAGCTGCCAATCCCCCGGATGCATTCTTTACGCCGCCCCGACTAGCACCGGACGGGCAGCCGACCGTGCTTCATCACGGTCTGCGTGATGGCCTCAAGCCCACGGTCCCTCTGGGCGGGCGGCACCGTCTCGGTTATGCCAAGGACGAGGCCTTTTCCGGGGCTTGCCTGGCTCAAGAGATTTCGCACGTACCCTCGTATCCCCTCGGAAGCCCTGTAGAATATGACCTCGGGGATGTTGACCCAAATGGCGAGCTTCTCGCCCCATAGGGCTCGCGCCTCCCTGAGCCCGAGGTCCCCGATGGGGGGCGGCGTGAAGGCCTCCACCACGTCCAGGCCCGTCTCCGGCAGCAGATCCTTTAAGCACCTCAACCGCCCGTCCATGTGTGACTGGACGATCTTTCCCCCGGAGTGCAGAATGTCGGAGTAGCTCTGGTAGTAAGGGATGCAGTAGCGACGGAAAAGGTCGGGATTCACCAAGACCCCGTCGATGTTGTCGCCCACGTTCACTATCCTCGGCGGGGCACGAGCGACGATCCTCATCCTCTCCTGGACCTTCAGGTCGATCGCCTCCATCAGCTCCTCCACCTTCTCCCTCCTCCTCCTGAGCTCGACGACGAACCTCCTGAAGCCCATGTAGTTGACGATCAGTTGCATGAGGGGCGTGTAGCCCGTGCCGACCTGAAGGACGCCGTGGTCGGCAACCTCCTGCATCCTTTGCTCCAAGTCCGCGTATGCAGGCTTGCAGACCTCATCCTCGATGATGAACTTCACGACCCTGTAGTCATCCGGCCCCTTGATCATCCGCTCGACGACCCATCTGTCTCCCCTTTCTCCACCCTCGGACGGCAGGTTTATCCTAGTCTTCTGGGTCACCTCGCCAACGGGCGTCTTGTAGGTCGTGACGGAATAGTCGCCCAGCGTCTGCGTCTCTGAGGTCACGTTGGGCGTGGAGGCCTTGAAGACCGATGTCGGATACGCGATCCCCATGCCCGCCTTCAGCAGCGCCTCGAGTACCTGAGGGTCCCGCGGGGTGTGCCCTTTCTTGGGCATCCACGGCACGTAGTCCGGCTCGCCCCAGGTCAAGGCTTGTATCGCCCTCTCCCTCATCCTCAACTGGATCACCGCGGCCAGCCGTGGGACGCTCTTCAGGTTCGCCTTTCTGGGGATATCTACATTTATGTAGCACCGATCTGCATGGCCCGCAGAGGGCACAGGACTTGCGCACGATAACGCACCCAATAACCGGAAAGGAGATGCCCGAGTTCCTCACTGGCGTCATCACCCCCATGCTGACGGCGTTGAATGAGGACCTCACGCTCGACGAGGAAGGCAACAGATCGCTCATCCAGTGGTACAAGAAGACGGGCGCAGTGACCACGGTCTTCGCCAGATCCGGGGTGGGGCAGATGGCACATTTCTCCTTCGAACAGGTCAAGACTCTCATCGACATCGCGGTGGACGAGGCAGGGGACGAGATCTTCGTCCTTGCCGGGACGTCCGGGACGCTCGGCGGGCGAGATCCGGCCAGAAGACCGTCGGAGCAGAAATACGTGGAGGAGACGCTGGAGCTCAGCCGTTACGCTGAAAGGCAAGGGGCAACGGGCGTTGTCATCGTATGCCTGGGCTTGGAACCCTCCTCCAACCTGGCGGACAAGATCTTCGACTTTTTCAAAAGGGTCAATGCCTCGATCGACATCCCCATAGTGATCTACGAACCGCCCGCGACAAACCCAGCCTACAGCATAACCCCTGCCCTCCTCCACAGGCTTGCGGACCTGCCCAAGGTCAAAGGGATGAAGCTGTCCTCCCCCGACATGCTCAAGTTCGGGCTACTTTGCGATGCGACCAAGGACCAGGACTTCACCATGATCTCAGGGCACGAGGGCGCCTTCCTCACCTCGCTCGTCTTGGGCGCAGGCGGGGTGATAGGTGGAGGCTGCAACACCCACCCAGAGCTGATACGCGAGATCTTCGACGCCTTCATGGCGGGAGACTGGGAGAGGGCTCGAAGGGCACAGTTCGAAGTTGCCAGGCTGTTGGGAACGAGGACGCTGGTCCGCGACCCTTACTCGGGGGTTGCTCTCAACGCAGCAAAGATCTACCTTGCCAGGAAGGGCGTGAAGGTCAAGCCGTACCATTGGCCGGAAGGGAGGTCCGAAAGCGGAAGAACGGACCTAACCGAGAAGGATCTGGACCTGGCCAAGAAGGCGATAGATGAGGCGCTGCAGTCGATCAGGAGAATCTAGAAAGCCTTCCAGCCCTCTTCGTATCCCTTCTCGTACATCGCGACGACGTTCTCGGGCGGGGTGTTCGCCTGTATGTTGTGGCATGGCGCCAAAATGTAGCCGCCTCCCCTGCCCAGGATGCGCAGGTTCTCCACGACCTCCCTCCTGACATCCTCCACCGTTCCGAACGGCAGGGTCTGCTGGTTGTCCATCCCCCCGTGGAAGACCAGTTTCTGGCCGAAGTCGCGCTTCAGCCCCTCCCGGTCCATGCCCCTGCAGCGCCACTGAATGGGGTTGAGCACGTCTATGCCGGCCCTCACCATGTCCGGAAGTATCTGCCGGATGGCCCCGTCGCTGTGGTGGAACACATACGCCCCTTCGGAGTGTGCAAGATCGATCACCCGCTTCATCCTAGGGATCAGGAACTCCCTTATCTGCGCAGGCGACATCAAAAGGCCAGTCTGGGATCCCAGGTCCTCCGCCACATAGGTGATCATCACCTGGCCCGGGATCTGCTCATAGATCCTTCGGGTGTTCTCGTAGGCCAGATCGAACAGCTTGTCCAAGCAGTAATGAACGATGTCTGGGTGACGGACGAGGTCAACATAGCCCTGCCACTGTCCGCGAAGATTCTTGTAGACCAAGAACGGCTCAGACCCACCACCCCTGATGGGGCGGTTTTCCATCCCCTTGATCTGGCCCGGTATGCCAGAGTAATCCCACCAATCCGGGTCGGGCCACTCATAGTTCCGCTTGATCTCCTCCAGACTTGAGTACTGGGCGAGCGGGTGGTACACAACCTCGGTGTACACGCCGGTTCCGTAGTGGACGTCCTTGTACCTGCAACCGTAGATATCCTCCCCCTCCGGCGGCTTCGGCCCGACGTACCTGGGGGCCACCGTAACCGGCGTGTCGATGTGGAGGATCTCCAAGGCTTCGTCCAGATTCTTGCAACCCAGATACCTGACCAACCTCTCGTTTGCCTCGTTCGTCGCCCAGTAGTCCATGGGCACCCGGTCAGGCCTCCTTCGCTGAAGCACCGCGAGCCAACGCTCCCTGGGGGTCATGGTTTCCTTTGGCAGACTATCCGCTCCTCTCCCGCGGGTCGCCAGCAGGCGTTTATTTGTTTCACTGTGGGGCAGGCGCACGGAGCCGCAGCGAGCCCATGAAGCGCTAGCACTTGCCGCTGGGACGCCGCGTCCATTCGCCACAAGCATGCCTTTTCCGCACGTCGGGTCGGTTCTCACGAAGGTCGAGCGTATCTACGCCTGTACTGCAGCCGGCCCGAGGTCGAATCCGGCCTTCATGGCTCGGTACCTCTGGTAGTGGCAGAAATTCTGCCAGGAGATGTCGGGGGGCACGGAGTGGTCGATGTGGGCGATGTACCCGCCCGTAGCGACGACCGGCCAGACCCTGTCCACCTCGGCCTCTATCTCGGCTTTTCCTTTGGTGAGGGCCTGCTTGTCGATGCCGCCGAACATGACCAGTTTCCGTCCATACTCCTTCCTGAGTTGTCGCACGTCCATGCCGGACCGCACCTCAAGCGGCCAGATGGCGTTGAGCCCGGCCTTGAGCCATAGGGGGATGAGGGTGCGCACATCGCCATCGCTGTCCACGCCGATCAAGTCCACGCCTCGCGATCGCAGGTACTTGCACACTATCCTGTACCTAGGAAGCATGAACTCCTTAAACATCTCGGGGGCAAGCAGGGGCCCGGTTCGGTACGCCATGTCCTCCCAGAAGCCGAATATGTCGATGTCGACATCGTCCAGCATCTTGCCCAGGATGGCGAGGAGAACCTCAACACGCTGATCCATCATCTTCTCGACGAATTCCGGCCTCTCGTAGAAGGCCCTGCAAAGGTTCTTCAGGCCCAGCAGGTTCCGCAACGGGCCGAAGAAGCCGCCCCACCTGTCCGGGAAGTACATCAGCGGCGCGGTCCTTTTCTTCCACTCCTTCACTCTCGCCTCCCAGTCCTTCGGGAATCTCTCATCCAGCTTGGGCGCCAGCCTCTCTCTGACCAGACGATCGAAGTCCTCCTCGGTCTCCACCGGGAACTTCACGAACTGGGGCATGCTCGACCAGCCCCTGTGCTCCTTGAACTCACGCTTCAGGATGCCCTCGTGGTCGATGTAAAGGACGGTTTCAGTGGTCTCCTCGATGACGGTCTTCTCGAACGGGGGCCAGGGGCCAGCCGATACCGGCACGCCCAGCATCGGGTCGTGGGGGAATATCTCGTGTATCGGGCGCCCGTCCCAGCCCTCTTTTCGCCATCTGGCTTCGGTCTCGGGCCACGTTCCCTCGCCCGAGATCCAAGGCCGGTCGGGCTTCTCAAAGTGTGTTATGGCATGGTACCTTTCCCTCGGGGTCATGCGCGCAGGCCGGAAGGCGGCCAAACTTAAATGAATGGGTGGTCGCCTCCAGCTGGCGGCAGTGGAGCTTTCCTGGAAACGATTCCGGCGTCCGGCTAATCCCGTCGCGCAAGCTCCCGCATGGCCTCGTCCACCCCCATGTTCTCGTGGACTATGCCCGCTATCGCCCAAACCATCTTCGTCGGGTCCTTTGCCTGGAAGACATTCCTCCCGATGCTTGCGCCTGCTGCGCCAGCCTGGACGGCTCCCCAAACCGTCTGCAGCAGCTCCTTTTCCTGGCCTCTTGCGGGTCCTCCGGCTATTACCACGGGCGCGGGGCATCCCTTGACGACTTCCCTGAATGAGTCGATATCTCCGGTGTAGTTGGTCTTCACTATGTCGGCGCCCAGTTCGGCCCCGACCCTGGCCGCAAGCTTCACCGAATCGACGTCGAACTCGCTTGGCACCTTCGGGCCCCTGGGGTACATCATGGCAACGAGCGGCATTCCCCAGTGCATGCACTTCTTTGACACGCGGCCAAGGCTTGCGAGCATCTCGGATTCGTTCTCGGCCCCTACGTTGATGTGCACGCTGACAGCGTCTGCTCCAAGTTTTATCGCTTCCTCAACCGTCATGACCAGAACTTTGTTGTCCGGGTTGGGCGAAAGCTTGGTGCTTGCCGAAAGGTGCAGTATGAGGCCGATGTCCCTACCGTAGTGCCTGTGGCCGAACATCACCAAGCCCCTGTGCCCGATGACGGCGTTGGCCCCGCCGTTTGCCACCTGATCCACTGCCCTCGCCATGTCTATGAGGCCGGGAACCGGGCCGAGCGTGACGCCGTGATCCATCGGTACGATCACCGTCTTGCCCGTCTCCCTGTTCATGATCCTTTCCATTCTAACTGCTTTGCCTATCTGGGTCATGTGTTGGGCAAGGCCTCCGCGGACCGTAAATAGGTATCCATAGAGTCGTCGAGTCCCGTATTGCTCAACGCTGGCCGCCGAGGTCCCGACGAACACCTTGGCATGGCCGTCCAGCCTCCCTCGACGATCCTGAGTAGGGGCGGACGAACCGTTGTATGGGGCCTACGTATGTGGCCGGTCGTAGGATCGTGTACTTCGAGGATGCCCTTCGGCCAGGTTATCTGGCAGCCGATCGACTTCCTGGGGCGGAGAATCCCGGCCAATCACTCCTCGTCCCGTTACTGGCTGCGCCAGCCCCTTCGCCTGGTCCGCGGAGGAGCCGAGCGTGCGTCCCAGCCCTACCTGATGAGCACTACAGCCGCCGAAACGATCCCCAACGAACCCAATGAAACGGCCCAGTCGCAGAGGCGGAGGCGACTCTCCCTCAGGAAGGTTCGCCTGCCCTTAAGGCCAAAGCCCCTTCCTTCCATGGACACCGATATGGTGCCTATCCTTTCCAGGGCCGAGACGATGAGGGGCGTGAAGGTATACCTTGCCAGACGCACAAGGGCGCGAGGCCCGGGGACATCGATCTTCAAACCCCTGGCCAGCTGGGCCCTCCTCACGGTATTGGCCTCAAGCTGGAATATCGGGATGAACCTGAGGGCGAGAACGAGCATGAAGCCGTACCTGTAGGGCACGCCGTGGCTAATCAAGGAGCACGCAAGCCGTGCGGGCTCGGTTGTCGTCACGAAAAAGATGCTGGAAATCAGTATCATCAGCAGCCTCGAGGCCATCACTGCCCCCTTTACAAGCCCGCCGGAAGTTATCACAAGGTCGGCCCCGATCCCCACAGCCCGAAGGTCAAGGCCGCACAAGGGCCTGCCTGCCCGGGTGAAGAGGACCTGTAGGAGGAAAAGGATTGCCAGCAGCCAGATGAGGAACCTGAGCCTCCCTAGGATCCTACGCAGGCCGACCCTGGACCTCCATACCAGAATGAACGCCGACGCCAAACCAGCCAGCATGAGGCACAAACTACGGGCAAGGACGGCGAGAGCGCAGAAACACGAGAGGATCACGATCTTGGTGAGCGGATCGAGCCGGTGTGCGAACGACTCACCATCTGCGTATCCAAGCACGCTCAAGAGCCTCTCCACCCCTCGGGCAGATACCATTTCTCATCCTCTTTGTCAAGAGTTGAGAAGACATGGTCCGGAGGCCCCTGAACGAGCACCCTTCCCCGCTTGAGGAAGGCGATCCTGTCGCAGGATTCAGAGGCGAGATCCGGATCGTGTGTCACCAACAGGCACGATGCTCCGCGATCGACCTTCTCGCGAACGATCGCCATGATCCTGTCCACGTTTCCCTGGTCTTGGCCCACGAAGGGCTCATCAAGCAGGTATAGGTGAGGTTCGTACACGACCACCGACGCGACGTTCAACCTCCTCTTTTCGCCGAGGCTGAGGGCGTGAGGGGACGACTCTCCCCTATCCCGCAACCCGAGGGTTGCAGCCACGTCGGACAGGCGAGCGTCCGCCTCTTCCCTCGGAATCCCGAAGTTCCTAGGACCGAAGAGGATCTCGTCGTTGATGGAGGACTCGAATATCTGGTGGTTGGGATTCTGGAAGACCATTCCAACCTCGCGCGCGATGGCAGAGGTAACCTCCACCCGGCGCCCTGCAAACTTGACCTGGCCGCGCGAAGGCCTCAGCATCCCCATGATCATGAGAAGGAGCGTCGTCTTGCCCGATCCATTGTCGCCCATGAGGCCGACCATCTCGCCCCGCCGGATGTCGAGGGTAACATCCTTCAACACCTCGGTTCCATCGTATGCAAAGCTGACGTGCTCGATGAGCAGGAGGGGGTCGGGGGACAACGTCTTGGGAGGCTGCCTGCGTGCCGCACTCCTCGCCTGCGTCTTCTCAATCAGCGGACAGGAGTGTAGGGCGGAGACGGAGCCGTGCGACAGGACCGCCATCCTGCTTGCCCGGGCTGCTATCCACGAATACCGATGCTCGATCACAACGATCGTCACTCCCTGTGAATTCAGGCGGCCAAGAACATCTCCTATCTCCCATGCGGAGCGCGGATCCAAGCTCGAGGTGGGCTCGTCAAGAATGAGGACTTTCGGCCTCAGCGCGAGAATGGACGAGATGGCCACCTTCTGAAGCTCGCCTCCTGAAAGACTTGAGATCTGTCTCTCGGAAAGGCCGATGGACCCTGTGGATTCCAAGGCCCACGATATCCTCTCTTCCATCTCCCTACGGCCCACGCCCATGTTCTCAAGCCCGAAGGCCAGTTCATCCTTGACGTTCAGGGTCACCATCTGCGATTCTGGGTCCTGCTGCACGAGGCCCACGAGGCCTACCAGGTTTTGCCTGGGGACGGCGTGAACATCGACCCCGTCGATCAGGACCTTCCCTTCCATCTCTCCGCTCCCGGGCCCCAGAAAGCCGGCCATGATCTTGGCAAGCGTGGTCTTGCCGCTGCCGCTTTCGCCGATGATCAGGAAGATCTCCCCGTCAGCTATCCGAAGGTCTATGTTCTGAAGCGCGGGCAGGGTGCACGACCGGTATCTAAAAGATAGGCCCTCAAGATCGATCAATGTTCATCTCACTTCCACTCTGACGATTCCCTGTATCCACTGGGAACCGTCAAGGTCGTCAGCGACGAGGCTGGATCCATTTCCTGCCCTCACGACTATGATCTCGGGGTTCTCCATTACCTGGTGCAGATCCAGCACCACGGAGTACCCGTCGGAAGCCACCAGCCTGACCCTTGACGCGGAAGCCTTCGGGGCAGCCCTTCGTAGGATGGCTGACAGCGGCACGCCCGTGTAGTTCCTCGGCTCCAGGTGTATGTACGATCCTTTCAGCTCAGCCTGCACGGTCACTAGGTCCTCGTGGAAATCCGACTCCCTGTAGTTGAATGGCCTCTCGACCAAGCCTTCCACCTCGAACGAACTGGTCTTTTCCCAACGGTACGCGCAGGCAAAGAACCACAACGCTCCACCGACGAATACCGCCATCAACACGTAACCCAGCCGCATCCTCCATCGATGGGCTCCGGATGGCCGGGGCACGGCTTTCAGCAGCCCCGAGCTAGACAAGGAAACCAGCACGTGGTGGCAGAAATACCCACCGAATATCACCCCCGAGGCAAAAGCCATCGCGGCAATCACCGAGACCAGCAGGAAGGGGACGCCCGAGAGAAACAACGCTTGGAAGACGAACACGTTGGAGGCGGTCGCCAGCCCGCCCGCCAAGAGGATCTGGACCGAGCTCTCAGGCCGGGACTTGACCATCGCTGCATCCACGATCATCCCTTCCACAGTGGAGACGAGCACGACAAGTGCCCCGTGAATGCTACCCGAAAGCATCTCGACCATGCCTTTGAGCGCGCCCGCCAGCGTGCCGGATCCCGTCTTCCCGGTGACGCATCTGGCCAGCAGGAGCCAGAACACGTGGAGGCCGGCGAGGAACTGGCCTGCCCCAAACGGCGTCCCGACGAAATCGTTCACGAGATTGGCTAGGTAGCCAACGTAGGTGCTGAGAACGCCCCCCAGAGCACTGAGGATCGAGATCGTGACAAGGTCGGTCGTCGTGAGATGCTGATGCGGCCTTGCCAGCTTCATTCCCATCACGGCGTAGGGTCCGACCGCGCTACGGGAGGACCATTTCTATCCTTGCTATGTTCTTCACCATCTGTTTGCTGCTAAGCCCCTCCCCGACAAGCCTCAACGGCCATTCATCGGTCAGGATGTCTCCGTCCTTGAGGTAGGCTAGGATGATCTTGTCGTTGCGCCAAAGCATCGTGCTGTTGACCGTTGCAGTGAAGCCGTCCGATGCGACGATCCTAACCTCATACCCCCTTCTGGCAAGGTCGTCGTCAAAAAGGTAGTGGCCCTCTGGATCGTCCTTTCCGTCCACGATGCTGATGATGATCCAGAGGGGAAGCCCCTCGTAAAGGTGGGTCTCGCCCTTGATCGTGACGTTCAGCGCGGTCCTGTGCTTGGTGCATGTCGCTGCGGACTGGAAGGTGGTTCTGTTCAGGACATACTCCGACTTGCCTGACAGCACAACGGTCCAGTCTTTGACGGGCCTCACGACTCTCAGCCCCACGACCTGCTTGACCCAGTAGTGGCCGTCGGTGATCGCGTCGCCCTGCCCTACGAATGCCAGGCGCAACGGCATTCCGCTGAACCGGCGGCTCCCATCCTCCTCGTAGTACAGGATGCTGGTCAGTGACCCGATGCCCATGCTCTGGCCCCGCACATCGTATACCCTGACCTTTCCCTCAACCTCGGACCGGCTCAGCGTCATGACATAACCGTCCGATCCGGTAACCTCGACGCTGTAGTTCTCGGGAAGATCTCCGGCCTGCCGCAGGACGGTGAGCAGCGGAACACCGACAAGTTCGTAAGGCCCCACGACGGCACCAGTTGTCTTCAGATACCCTCCTCGGCCTCGGACCTGCTCGAGAGCAGTCACCTCGCCGAAGTAGAGCGTCCTTGAAGTTACGCCCTTCACGCTCAGCACCCAGAGCGGAAGGAGCTCTGCCCTTGCCAGATCCGCCAACACCCAATCGGGGCAGGCAAGCACAGGAGGGCCGGCCAAAGGCTGTCCGTCCATGCAGTCCGCGACGACGATGGCATCGTTCTTAGCCACCCGGCCGCTCTCCAGACTCACTGAGCCCTCCCCCGTGAGCCTGATCTCGTAGCCCGACTCCGCGTAGCTTAGGTTGAATGAGTCCTCGCCCCGCCTCTTGCCGCCGTCGATCAGTGCAAGCAACCTCCACAATGCGATTCCGCTCCAGGCCCTCCCTTGGGGATCGGTCACGTTGACCCTGGCATCGAAGCACAGGGTCCCGAACTCGGTCCGGGAAAGGTTCTTGGTTTGTGAGCCGGCAAGCCAGAGGAACCACTCGTGGCCGAAGGCGGGTCCCGGCAGGACGTCGATTCTCCAAACGTTCCTGACCATGCGCCCTCCAGCCGAGGGATTCAGGAAGTATCCCTGGCCCGCGGCGGACGTGTAGCGCGCATCCTCGTTGCTGAACTCTCCATCATCGGGCAGGAAGACCATGCGCGGTCCCTCCTCCCAGCCTGGAATCCGCGTGCCGTCCTTCGACAGGGCAAGGATGAGATGACCCTGTAGCGAGTGCAGGTCCGAATCGGGGTAGACGTTGAAGTAGGAGTATTCCTGCAGGTAGCCATCGGTGCTGGATACCCTTAAGATATCTCCAGGTGCCATCCCCCCAACCTCCTCCACCAATCTGGACACCAATACTCCCTCGTACGTTGCCGGGGCATCCCAGTTGCCGACCCTGTTCTCAAACGCCACAACTCCGGACACCGAAGCCAAGGCCTCCAGATCCGAGTAGCGGAGCACGCGAGTGACGCCGTCTTTTCCCGTGATGGTGACATTCGGGTACGTCCCGGTCTCGCTCGTGCCCCTGGCGCGAAAGCCTAGATAGGCTAGCCCTGTGCAGAGGACGGCGGCCGCGAACACGAGGAGGCCAATCTCCACCTTTCGACTTTCGAGAGCAGGCATGAGCGATATGTTCGCGTGAGCATATCGACCTTTTTTTTAACTCTTTCCATCGGGCGTCCTAGGGAAAGAGCCCTTGGGAAAAAAAGCCCCGCAGCCCTTCCTGAAAGCCGGGAACACTTATCAGCGAAAGCCGGTCCGCGTGTCGAAAACCCAGGTGGACGAGAGAGGTCAGGATTGGAGATAGATCTCGGACTCGGAAAGGGGTTCTCTTTCTACCGGAGGCAGAAGGCCAACTTCAAGGTGCTCAACGCGAGGACCACCCTCGGCAGCTTCCTTGGGAATCTTACCGCCCCCTATGACCAGGTCTATGCCAAGGAACTGGGAGCTGAGCCGGTGGAGTTGGGATTTCTTTCCTCGGTCGGATCGGCCTTCGCCGCATCCTTTGCGCTGCCCGGCGGTTTTCTTGCCGATAGATGCGGGAGGAAGAAGCTGTATCTCATCGGGAGCCTGGTGGGTCTGCTCACACCCATGGTTTACTTCCTCGCGCCAAGCTGGGTCTGGTTGGTACCGGCCTACGTTTTCTCGAACGTCATGATCGCGCTGAGGGAACCCGCCTACCAAGCCATGTATGCGAGCTCCGTCGAGCCGCGCGACAGGGGGATTGCCTTCGGGATAGGGTCGACGCTCACGAGCATTCCAGTCATGCTGGCCCCGATTGCCGCGGTCGAGCTCATGGGACATCCCGCCGCGATCACCGCTGGCCGGATACGACCACTCTACCTCCTCCAACTGATCGGGCTAGCTGCCCTATGGGTATTCGTGTTCCTACTCTTGACCGAGGAGGGCCGGAACTGGGTTGGAATTAGATCCGCCTTCGGCCCAACGGATCTTCTCTTCCTCTCCCCGTTCATCGCGATTCCACCCGCGGCCTGTCTCGTTATGGGATTGGCCCAAGGGATCAGCACAGCCGGCCTGATCCCCCTCGTATTCATGGCCTTAAGCCCCCTTCCTCTGGTCGTCGCATGGCACAGACATCGGGATGCAACGCCGGCGCAGGAAAGCCTGAGACAGGGCGTGGGCAGGATGTTGAGCCTTCCTGGCGTCAAGGCATGGTTGGCCATGAAGGGAACCGGTGCCGCCGCCATGGGGCTGGCAAGCCCCTTCTGGCTCGTCTATGCCGCGTACGTTATCGGGGTGTCGCCCGCAGGACTAGCCTTGATGGTCAGCCTCAGGACCGTCGGCCAGCTGGTTTCGGCCCTGCCTTGGGGTATCGCGGCCGACCGAAGGGGTCGCAAGTTCACCCTGCTTTTCGGCAGGTCCTTCATGCACATCGGAATCCTCTGCTTCATATTCTCAAGGAGCCCCTGGATGCTCATCCTGGGCTACGCCCTGATGGGCGTCGCAGATGGATCCGCGTGCGTCTGGACCGTCATAAGGATGGAGCTGGTTCCCCCTGAATCCCGGAGCGCGATGGCCAGCATGGACGCCTTCGTTTGGTATCTGCCGGTCATATTCGCAGCGATGTTGGGCGGGATAATCTACTCCTTCTGGACCAAGCTCATCTTCATCCTCTGCTTTGCGATAGATGTCGGGATCAGAATGCCGCTCGTGGCTTTCGGGGTCCCAGAGACCTCGAAGACGATTCACGCCGAGTCATGGGCTTCGGCCCGGTAGGAATGCAAAGCTTGCACCCACCCCCTTACGATTCTCACAACGCGCCCGATGCGGCCGGCGGCAACCAATAAGAACGCCAAGACACCCCGTCGACCGACCGTTGGGCCCGGGTGGCTCCAGACACCGGAAACGACCCAGCTGGAGAATCCGGTTTAGATGAAGATGGCTTTGGTCGGCATCGGGGCGGCAGGGATAGTTTCGACCGTGGCCTGCACGTTGTTCTTGCCGGGTGAGCGACCATTTGAGATGGCCGACCTCGTCGACACCTGCCTTCTCCTGGGTCTTGGCTTCGGAGCGATTCTCGCGGTTGGGCTCGCGGCCATGGCGCAGACGGTCCGATCACGGAGACAGGAAGCGTTGGGATCGGAGATCGACTGGGCCCAGAACTGCCCCAAGTGCGGGGCCTTCATGCGCAAGAGGAGGAGCTTTTGTCCCGCGTGCGGGGCTGACCTAAGGTAGGCGCGCTTGAGGAGCGCGATCAGAGAATCCGCGTCGGCGGCAGGCGCTTCCTCGGTCTTAGGTTGAAGCGGCTCCGCATCCTCAGGATTTGCCCTGGGCACCCTATCCTTCTAAGGAACGAAACCAACAATCCGTGGGCGTGCAGGGCATCCGCCTGCCTTTCCTTCAACAGGTTTCGACTTTCGTCGGGATCTTGGGTGAGATCGTAGTACCCACTACCCCACTCGTCTCCGCCGTATACGTACAGGAAATCCGCACTGCGGAGGCTTGTAGGGCATCTCACTTCATCATCCTGCCTGTAGGTGTAGCTCGACACGGCAAGATCGGGCGCATTGGTCGGTTCCCCGCCGATCTCTGCCAGAAGGGATCTTCCTTGAACGTAGGGGGGAATTCCTATCCCGGCAATGTCCAGGATCGTCGGCATGAGATCGGGGGGCTGCGCGAAGACCTCGACCTTGCCTTCGTTGCAACCCGGAACCTTGACGAGGAGTGGCGCTTGGGAGATCGTTCTGTAAAGTGGCCATCTGAGCACTATCCTGCCATCCCTGTCAAGTTGGACCTTCCCGATGAGGCCGTGCTCGCCATGATAGAATCCGTGGTCGCTCGTCAACACGATCGCCGTATCATCGACCAAGCCCATCGCCTCGACCGTCTCGAGCAGGTACCCCACCCACCGATCCACCATGCTCACCTCACCTGCATACATGAAGCGCATATGTCGGATCTCGGAGTCCGTTGCGTAACCTGCGTGCTCGTATGCGGGCTCGAAGAGCTCATCTCCTTCATAGCCGGGATCGTAGCGATCGATGTAGTAGCGAGGAGGATTCCACGGCTCGTGGGGATCGAATGTGTCAACGCAGAGAAAGAAGGGCCTGTCGTGTCCGTGCGTCCCCTCAAGCCATCGGGCGGCGGCGCGCATCGTCTGGGCGGCAAAGCGGTCCTCCTCGCCCTTCCACCCGGATTGCACCTTCAGAATCCTGTACAGCCTTTCGACGGGGGTCCGGAGCTTCCTTGGGTTGGCCGGAAGCTCCATCGTCTCACCGGGCGCGAGATCGACGCCCTCCCCGGCCTGCCCCGGTATCATCTCGAAATGGGCAAAGCCGGCCCTGTGTTGCTGGTTGGCCGGGGTGTCCGTCACCATAGCCGTGAGATAGCCCGAGGCCGACATGAGCTCGGCTAGGACCATGTGACTCGGTTTCCACTCATCCTTCCAACTCGTGTAGGGGAAGGTAAACGTCCCGGAGTGGAGGTCCCTTCTCATCGGGCCCGTCGGGAAGCTGGCCGCATAGAAGTTCGTGAAGAGGCACGAATCCTCGGCAAGGGCATCGATGTGGGGAGTCCTAATCCACGCGTTCCCGTAACAGCCAAGATAATCAGGCCGCAGCGTGTCCGATATGATCAGGATGACGTTCATCGCACTCTTTGGGTCAGGCAAACCCGTTGATATCTTTACCGGCACGACATCCTCGGAGCTTGGGCTGACGACCACCCGGCTCCGTCGAGGATAGATGACGCGAACAAGCTTACATTTGCTCCAGTGCTTTCAGGCGGGCCCTTATTCCCGCGGTCAACGAAGCCCTCGCGACGTCGTTCGCGACCGAGGTTTTCACCATCACGAGCTTGTCCATCAACTGCCTTCTTGCATGCATCTTCAGCAACACCCGGAGTGGCATCCCATCGGGAATCTCCCTGTCGCACGTTGGACACTTCCTGCGACCGGTATACACGGTACCACACCACGGGCAGATACCAAGGAATGCCGGCGCCACATCGCCCATTTCCCGGTCGTTCTTGATGTTCGTGATGCTGGCGCCGAGAGACCGCGCGACGAGTTCGCAAATGAACAGGACCTCGTTATGGAGGAAGGATGCTAGGTACGCGAAATCCGGGTCCTTCAGGCTTTCCTCGGCGCCCCGGAGGTCAGTAGCGAGATGCAGGCCGGTGCGCTCAACAATCACCCTAGACACGACATTCCTGACGTTGTAGTGGAAGGCTATCTCGTGGTTGCTATGCGTCTTGGTGAGCATGAACCGTACGAGTCGGTATCTCTTCATCTCAAGTATCAGATTCTCTCTCACCGGGCCCGCGTCCAGAAGGTCGTAGTCGAATGAAGCGCGAACGATGCTGGGCAAGAGGGCACCCTTCTGCTGGACCGGTTCCGGAATCCTGGCATGAGCCGCGATCTTGCCTGCACCAACATGCTCCAGGGGCGTCGCGATCTTGCCAATTGAGCTCCCCTGGCAGACGTAGCAACGGCCGCCAAACCCGTGAGCCGCGCAGTAGAGCCTGCCGCATGAGCACCTCTTGATGTCGAAATCTCCCCCACACTCGTAGCACCGCTTCTTCCCTCGAAGAAAGAGCAACCCGGCCACCTCTCCCCTTCTACCCTGCTAACTGCCGCCCCGCCATCCTATAAAGGGTATTCCCTGCAGGCGCTAGGAAGCGGGACCTCATGCTGGAGTCCGTGCATGCGAGCAGGAACGACCCTGATCGATTGCCGGGGCAGGTAGCGGGACGAACGCCAGAATAACGCAATCTGAGCGGTGGACAACCCTATAACAGTTATGAGAGGAAAGGAACCTGAGCGAAACATTGTACTGATTGAGGTGTTTCGACAACAACGGATTGCTGCAGTTGCCGCAGTTGCGCTGGGCCTGAGCGCCACCCTAGGAACGGTCTTGCCCGCTTCGGCATACCTGTTCGAGACTTACATACTTCACCTGGAGCCCTCTGACGAGCTCACTCGAGAGTCGATTCAATTCACGATCTCAAACGATGCCGACGAAGTCCTCTACGAGGGGAACTACACCATAGCGGCGAGCATTCGGAACGTCAGGGTATGTGATCCGAAGGGCCTGCTCCAGCACTCCTCGTCCTTTCGGGACGGCTCAAGCACGATCACCTACAGATATCGATCGCCCTTGGCCAAGGGGGATCGCGCGGAGATAAGCATCTCCTTCGAAGTACCGGGCATGGTTGGCAAGAGCACGGTGGTGGATGCACAGGGCGTGGAACGCCAGGATCGGATAGTCAACGCTGCCTTCCTTGCCCCGGCTCCGATCCGGCGGTTTGAGGCGAGGGTCGACCTCCCCGAGGAGGCCTGGCTTGCCCGATCGCTCAACGAATACGCCACCCCTACGGGGTCCCCGCTGCAACCCATCGACGCAAACGTCACCTCGGACGGCACCAACCTGAGGATAACGTGGGTGAGGTTGAATCTCTCCCCGGGGGACCGATTTGACTTCTTCGTCGCCTACAGATTCCAGGGACCCGCCATCAGGATACCTGTGTGGGCAATTGCGCTTGCTGCTGGAGCCGGAGCAGCCGTGGCCGGGGCTTGCAGCTTTTTGCTCCTCAGAAGACGAGCGGTGCAGACCAAGACCGAACGCACACTTGCTCTTCTGGAAGAGGGGGAAAGGAGGGTCTTGAAGATCCTTCTCGACGCCGGCGGTGAGATGAGACAGGATGATCTGATGAGGATCACGGGCTACTCCAAGGCCCGCATCAGCCAGCTTGTCACGCACCTTGAGAAGCTCGGGCTCATCCGTAAAGAGAGATTCGAGCGCACGAACAAACTCTATTTGACCGGGGAGGTCAGAGGGACCTGATTCAACGGTCCTAAACCGTTCTGAACCGCCTCTCGTTTCCGACGGAGTGCAGATATCGCGTCTCTTGTCGATTGCCGAACGATTTGGCCCACAAGCTATAAATCAGGGGCCGACAATTATCCTTTTCGTGAAAAACGACCGATTTGGTCTTCCAGAGGTGAGAAAGATGGAGAGATGGTCTTTGCGCTTCCGGCGAGTGATGGTGTTTGCGCGGCGCAGAAGGGCCGCCTCATTGCTCTTGGTCTGCGGCTTCGTAGCCGCGGGGTTTGCTGGGTTGGCCGGGGCCCAGGTGGTCGGTGAGCAGACTATGGACGACGTGATCAAGGCACCTCCCGGCAGGCTCTTGAGGATGTGGAAGAACGGCGAGATAGACCAAGCCGAGCTTGTCAAAGCGATCAGTTGGAGGCAACTACCGTCTGGCGTTTTGAGGGGCCTCGTCTCGTCGAAGGAGATGAGCAACGAGACGCTCACAGCCATAATAGAGACCCAGGACCTCTTCCGGGCCGGCGCCCTCAAAGCCATCCTTGAGAAGAACCTCACCGAAGGCCAGGTTGCCCTGCTCGCCAAGAGCCAGAAACTCAACCCCGACGCCGTAGACATCATCGTGACGAAGTGGAACCTGAGCGAAAGATCGTTACTGGTCCTAATGGAGCACCAGAACCTCACCCCGAGCAGCATGAAGAGGATAGTCGAGTCGGAGAACGTAAGCGGTCCGGTCCTCGTCAAGATGCTTGAGAATCAGCAGACGACGCCAAGCCTCTTGGAGGATGTCCTGCTCGGCGACAAGTTGAAGGCCGCAGATGTGCAATACGTCCTCAGCTGGGGCAGGATCCCGCCCGGCATTCTGGACAAAGTCATAGATGGGAGGGAGCTCGATGAGGGTAGCCTTAGCGTACTGATAGAATCCCAGGACCTGCCGCCGGGGCAGATCTCCAAGCTTCTTGACAAACAGGACCTGACGGTGGAGCAGCTCGCAAAGCTTCTCGAAAGGAATCTCCCGAAGCCGCTCAGGGAGCAGATCGAGAGCAAGAAGACCCAGTTGGAGCAAGAACAGCAGCAGGAGCAGGAACAGGAGCAAGAACAGGAGCAAGGAGAGGCGCAGGGCCAAGGGCACGGACAGGGCCAGGGTAAGTCGGACGATAAAGGCAAACCGGACGACAACAGCAACCCGAACTCAGACGAGACGGCTGAACAGGAACAGAACAAAGGCAAACCCGAGGACGCAGGCAAACCCGAGGACGCAGGCAAACCCGAAGACGCAGGCAAACCCGAGGACGCAGGCAAACCCGAAGACGCAGGCAAACCCGAAGACGCAGGCAAACCCGAAGACGTTCCAAG
>CAZJVP010000068.1:0-11857 GCA_964549615.1 uncultured Thermococci archaeon
TGTCCCACCGCCCCCGGGTTGTAAATCAGCCGCACGTCTTCGTACGAGACCCTCCTGCCCTCGGAAGGGACCATCTCCTCGGCCCGCCCGCGGTCGATGAAAACGAGCGGCACGTGGGTGTGCCCAACGAAGACCACCTGTTCCTTGCACAGATCAAAGCTGGCGCGGGCCTGCGATACATCGGTCAGGTACTCGGTCGTCGGCTCCCGGGGGCTGCCGTGCACGATGTAGAAGGGTTCGATCCGCCGGGATGTGGGGAGGCTCCTCAGGTAGTCCAGGGAGTCCTTGGTTAACTCCTCCTCCATGGCCCACCGCACGGCATTGGCGGCGTATGGGTTGAACCACCCAAGCGAAAGGAGGCCGATGCACGCCGCGTCGTGGTTTCCTAGAACGCAAGGAATCCCCAGATCCTTCATCCTGTCGATGCACTCGTTGGGATGTGCTCCATAGCCCACAACGTCCCCGAGGCAGATGACCTGGTCCATGTCGCCCAGTCTGTCCAGCACTGCCTCAAGGGCATGGATGTTGGAGTGGATGTCCGATATGATTCCGATCTTCACTGGGGCATTCCTCTCGGCCTTGCAAAGGCCGGGAAGCAAAACAGAAAAGTGTGCCCATTACATGCGCGCCTGCTCCGGTTTCCGACAACCACGCCCATCTGTATCTGCCAAGGTCCTGCCCGGTCGAAAGTTCCCTCGGAAGGTAGAGGCCTCGGGAAGAGATTAATCCGCTCTGGACGCTGGCGCGGACGTGCCGCCGGCGGTGCGGACGGAAAAGCTCACGAGACGGTTCGGGAAGCTCGTCGCCGTCGATGGGACCTCGATGACGGTTGAGGCGGGCGAGATCTACGCCCTCCTAGAGCCAAACGGGGCCGGCAAGACAGCGCTCGTCCGAATGCTGTGCGGCCTGCTTGCCCCAACTAGCGGCACGGCCTTCGTCCTCGGGACGCCCATCCCGGCACCATCGATCAAGGCCCGAACCGGCTACATGCCCCAGGAAACAGCCCTGCCTTGATCTGACGGTGCACGAAAACCTACAGCTGTTCGTGCGATCTACGACCTTCCTTACCGCGACTTCCAAGCCAGCGAGGAGGAGCTGCTTGACTTCATCCAGCTCAAGGATCGAAGGGACGATCTTGTCAGCAATCTCAGCGACGAGATGAGGCACAGGCTGTCGTTGGCATGTGCGATGATCCATCGCCCCGAACTCCTGATCCTCGATGAGCCAACCGTCGGAATCGATTCAAAGCTCAGGCCCTCCTTCTGGAACTTCTTCTCCTCACTTCGCCAGAGGGGCGTCACGATGCTCATGACGACCCACTATATGGACGAGGCGAGCCACTGTACCCGGATCGGCCTGATGCGACAGGGAACGCTCATCTGCGAGGGAACCCCGGATGCGGTGATGGCACAGGCAGGCGTGGACTCCATCGAGGAGGCGTTCCTCAAGTTGGCCACCGAATAAGGCGCGAACCCATGAACGCCCGCCACCTCGCCGCAATCTCGAGGCGGATCTTGCAGGTCATAGGCGGTGGAGGCCCTACGTTCCGTGATGCTCAAGGGTAGGGGCTTGGAAGGGTTGCCTTTCATCTCATCACTCTACCGGCGTTTGCCTGCTTCTTCCTGGCGGCCGCCGTCCTGCACCTGAGCCGCCGGGAGCGATCAGACCCCTCAGTAGCCAGACGGGTGACATTTATATATCGGTTCCGAACTATTCGTTTTCGTACTATGCCAAGAGCGATGATGCCTCCACCCCCGCCGCCGGTCCCCAAGAGCGGGCTCCTGAGGCTTTTCGTGCTAAGGACGCTCTCGTCCGAGCCCAAGTCGGGCTATGATATCCTCAAGGAGATCGCAGAGAAGACCCGGGGCGAGTGGTGTCCGAGCAAGGGCACGATATACCCGATCCTCTCCGACCTGACGAAGGAAGGGTTAATCGAGCCGCTCGAGATCGGCGCCCGCGCGCGGAAGGCCTTCAAGATAACCAGCAAGGGCGCGGCCCACCTCGCCCAGACCGTCGCGGAACACCGGGCCTCCCACCGCGGAAGGATCGATGGAAGGAGGCTCCTCTTCGTGGAAACCTTCTTCGACGAGGCTGAGAAGGAGATACTCAAGCTCTCGATGGCGATCCGGGAGGGAGCCATGTCCACGCCCAAGAAGAAGAAGGCGATCAAGATTCTGAGACAGGCCCTCGAGTCCATACGGGAACTGGGTGAGCCTGAATGAGCGACCCCGTCTTGCGGTCAATCGAACTCACGAAGTACTTTCCTCCCATGCGCAAGGGCATAGTAGGGATCCGGGACCTCATCGACACGTTCAAGAAGAAGAGGGGAAAGATCAAGGCGCTGCACAACGTCACCTTCGACGTCAACAAGGGCGAGGTCTTCGGGCTCCTCGGGCCCAACGGCGCGGGGAAGACCACGTTCTGCAAGATCATCGCGGACCTTGTGATCCCCACGAGCGGCCGCGCCGAGGTCTTGGGTTACGACGTCATCAAGCAGCACAAGGAGATCGTCGGGAAGATGATCTGCGTCTTCGGCGGCGAGATAGCGATGTGGGGCATCTTCGCCTGGAGGATGAGCGTTTACCGCAACTTGAAGTTCATCTGCGATCTCTGGAAGGTGCCTCGATCCGAGGTTGAAGAGAGGATAGACTTCGCGCTGGACGTGCTCGGCCTCCAGCAGAAGAGAGACGAATGGTACCAGAAGCTTTCGGGAGGAACCCAGCAGAAGCTCTATCTGGCGCTTCCGCTTCTCGTGCAAGCCCCCATGATCCTTCTGGATGAACCGACGGTCCGGGTGGACGTGATAACCAGGAGGGAGATCCACCAGATCATCAGGGAGAAGCTGTGCAAGGAGATGGGTTGCACCGTGCTGCTGACGACCCACAACATGCTGGAGGCCGAGAGGGTCTGCGACAGGGTTGCGATCCTCAGACAGGGGGAGATAGCCGAGATCGGCACGCCCAAGGAGATCGCTGCGAAGGTCGGCGAGTCCAACTTCGAGGACGCCTTCATCAAGATCGTTGGCAGGGTCCCCGAGGCCGGCGAGGGATTTGGGTTTGGCCCCGGAGGCCCTCCGGGGCGCGGATTCGGCGGAGGTCACGGAGGAGGGAGGTTCCGCTAGATGGATTCTCAAGGCACGCTGGTTTCCAAGCTGGCTGGGCTCCGTTCGGAGCTCAACGTCTTCTACGCCTTCTTCTACCGGAGCCTGGTCCAACAGCTCTCCTTCAGGTCCTGGTTCGTCATGAGGATATTGGGGATGATAGTCGGGGTCACCACCTATAGCATATTCGCCAAGGTCATCCCGAGCACAGACATCAATGCCCAGATAGCCTCCAGGTACGGATTCACCGGTCCCAACCCGTTTCTGGATTTTTTCCTCATCGGGATGCTCGTGCAGAACATGATCGCGCTCGGAAGCGCAGGGATCAGCTGGCTGGTCAACAGCCCGTTCTACCCGTACTACCACTCCTCGCCCACGAGATTGGTGACCGTGCTCTTCGGCAACAACTCGTTCCGCTATCTCTGGGTTGTGATCGAGACGATGGCCTACATCGGCGTCGGCCTGGCTTTCGGGATGACCTTCTACCTAAACATAGGGTTCATACTGGTCCTCGTGACGGGGATCTTCCTCATATTCTCCCTCGATCTCCTCTCAGCCGGTTGGAACATAATCACCAAGACCGGAGAAGACCCGCTTAACTGGTTCCTGGACCTTTTCAGCCGACTGGTTTCGGGCACCTGGATACCCGTCTGGACGCTCCCAGGTTGGCTGCAGGCTATAGCAGCGATACACCCCCAGAAGTACGTCAACGACATGGCCCGATCGACCATGGGAGGCAACCTGCCCCTCAGGGAAATCTTGCCCGAGCTCGCACCCCTGATGATCATAACGGCGATCATCTGCTTCGTGGGGTACAAGGCATTCCAGTACGGGTTCTGGAAGGCCCGGGACGAAGGGACCCTGGGCCATGCGATGTCAGGCTGGCGCAGGTAGTCGCCCTCGGGACTGGAACTTCAAGTGGGCCCAACCCTTCAAGGGCCCAGGTCCATCGTAGGGAGAACTCTCGAGAGCAAGACCCAGCCGGCGCAAGCACCCGTCGCATCACCAGCGCCCTGAGATGGCCGAACGTCCGCGGGCCACCAGCCCGTTGCAGGGCCGAGGGGTAACACGCGCGGATGGCCTTGGATGGCCCCTCGACGAAATCCATGGTTGCCGCCTTATATGAGGGCGCCGCAAGAGCGTATGCCGTTCCTCATTCCTCTTCCTCCAGGACGCCGTACTTGCTGGTTACGTACCGGTAGATCAGGAACGCATATGCCGGCGGAAATGCGAGTATTACAAGGAGGCTCCAGTCCACGTTCACCGCGCTCCCCTCCAGGGCCTCACCTTCAGCGTCAACCCCTGCACGGATACCACTTCGACGGGCTGGTTTTGCCCCAGGGTGCCGCTCTCGAGCCGAGCCTTCCAGATCTCGTTCTCCACCTTGACGATGCCCTGGGGATCGAGCGCAGACAGCGTTACGCCCACCTTTCCGATCATCCCTTCCCTCCCGGTCATCGGCCAGAGCCTTGAGACGGCTATGCACGGCCACATGACGAAGATGTCCTTGACCGTGAGAGCAAAGTAAACCAGCGACACGAACCAGAGCGGCTGCCTGATCCCAAGGACGGCGTGCAAAAGCCCCATCACGACCCCGGCAATTATCTGGTCGCTCGCCAGGCTGATGGATCTCACTGCCCAGTATCGCCTCGAGTACATCTTCCAGCGGATCGGCCCACCCGACGCCACCCAGTAAAGGTCGCGGGACACCGCTACTCCCCGCCCAGCATCATCTTCAGACCCTGGTCGAAACAGATCTTGCAGTATACCACGATGAGGCCGAAGCGCTGACCCCCGATGCTAATCTTGTGTGCGCTGACCAGCGAATCCCGGACAACCGTTGCGAGCGACACCGCGCCCTTGGACATGAAGAGCTTCATCTTGCCCGTGATGTGCCCGCATATCACGATTATGGTCTTTAGGTCCGAGTCGATGAAGAGATTGGCCGGCTCCACCCCGTAGTCGGCAAGCTTTGATCGCACCGCCCTCTCCAGCTCGAACCTGTCGAACTCGGAACCCAAGGCCCCTCGCGCAGGCGTGCATCGCTGGACGGTTTAATGTTTCCGGCGCGCTGGCTTTACCCATCCGATAGCTTGCCACCGCAAAATCGCATCACGGTCGCGATGCACCTTTCCAGCGAGGACTCCAGGATGGTTTGGCCGATCCCCGGCACTCCGCAGGAAAGGATCAAGGCGTTGCGCGTGTCCTGCGTTATCTTCGTCTCCTCCGAGTCGCGGTGAGGGTACAGCGCGATCACCTTGCCTTCATCCGCGATCACGATTTCCTTCCCCTCCAGGACGAGCCGCCCCTCATGACCGATAGGAAGGATGGTTTCGCCCATCCTCGCCATCCTGAGCTGAAGCCTCCCGGTCAGCCGGTCGGCGTCGAACGCGGCGAAGGGGATCCGCGTCTCGACCGACGCGATGTTGAGCGCATCCACGAACGAGTTTATCGCGGGCAGGACGTTGCCCCTGAGAACCCTCCTGATCAGGGCCTCCGATGCGGGCCGGGTCTTGGTGGGGTCTATTCCTGACCTCCAGAAGAAATCCCTGTATGCCCGAAGAATGGCATCCTGCCTCAAGTCCTCAAGCCGAACCGAGCCGCGTACCGCGTCCTCCGCCCTCCTCATGTAGCTGGCCAGTTCGGCCGTGGGCGTCGAGACCTTTATCCCCGACAGGAACTGCCCCAACGCCGAGAACTCCCCGAGCTTTCCAGCGAGGCTTGCTTCGGGCAAGAGCTGAATCCGGCCGCCCTTCATCCTCTCCCACGCTCCCCACAGCCCATCGATCCTCGGTCCTCCCACCTCGGCGCCGTGGCCGTGGCTTGGTAGAGCTTGTTGTACAGACGGAACATATCGTCGTACACCCGGCGGGTGGCCGGGTCCGGGGGCCAGGTCGCCTCCACTGGGTTCAGGGCCTCGGCCGTCGCGGTCTCTAGGCCCAAGCCCCTTGAAGCCAGCATGAAGGCTCCCAACGATGCGGCATCCGTGACCTTCGGCCTGGAATAGGTCCTCTGGGTCACGTCGGCCTTTATCCGGTTCCACACGGAGCTTCTCGCAGCTCCGCCGAGCGCGAGGATCGTGCTCGGATCCATGCCCTCCCGGGATAGAACCTCGATGCAGGCTCTTATCTCGTACGCAATCCCCTCCAGTATGGCCCGGGCAAGGTCGCCGTACGAGTGGCCCAGGGTCAGGCCGAAGATCACCCCCCTGGCGAGGGGATTCCACCTCGTCGCCTGTGCCCCAGTGAGGAAGGGCAGAAAGACCAGTCCCCTTGCCCCAGGCGGGGAGGCCGAGGCAGCCTTATCGATGTAGCCGTAGGGATCGGCCCGGAAGACCTTTTCCGGAACCGGAGGGTGGAAACTGTCCCTGAACCAGCGCAGCGCAAAGCCCGTGCTGCCCATTCCCTGTTCCACCAAGAACTCCCCGGGAATCGAGTGGCACGAGTAGAGCAGGCCTTCATGGAGCCTGCGGGGAAGCCTGTCGCAGGAGACCGAGACGTTCGTCGCGCTGCCCGTGGACTCCATGGCCCTCTTGGAAGATACCCCGCTTCCCATTGCCTCGCACTGCCTATCACCCGCGCCGGCCACCACCAGCTGCCTTCCCGAAAGCCCAAGCTGCCTTGCCACACCCTTCTTCACATCGCCGACCACAAAGCTCGATTCCCTCGGGCTACACATCCTGTCTCCGTCCGCCCCTACGTACTCAAGCATCTCGGGCCACCACCTCCTCTTCCTCACGTCAAGCATCATCGTCCTGGACGAGACCGTCCAGTCCGTAGACCACTCGCCGGTCAGGCGAAAGACCAAGAAGTCCTTGGGCAACATGAACTTGTGAACCCGCGCCATCACCTCCGGCCTGTTGCGTTTCAGCCAAAGCAGCTTCGGCGCGGTGAAGTAAGGATCGGCCCTCATCCCCGTCTTCTGATGGATCTCCTCGCCGAACTCTTGTGCCAGCTCCCTGGCCTCGGCTTCGCACCTTCGGTCCGCCCAGAGCATGCACGGGGTCAAGACCTCTCCTTCCCGACCCATGGCGACGACGCTTTCCCTGTGGGAGCAGACGCATACGGCCTCGCACTCATCGGCGCCCTTAAGCCTGCGTGCGATGCTCCCGACGCACGACACCACGCACTCCCACCAGGACTCAGGGTCCTGCTCGGCCCAGTCCGGCCTCGGATGGAAGGTCTCGATCTCTCGGGCGGCTCTGCCAACCTCGGCTCCCTCGCGGGTGAAGGCCTGGACCTTGCAGACGCTCGTGCCAAGGTCGATGGTGAGTATGCTCAAGGCCGCTTTCCCCCCGCCAACCGCGAGATGATCTCCTCGACCCGAACTGGGATCCATTTCTCGAGCCTCTCCCACGGGACGAAGCTCTCCCTAGGCATCCTCCACTCCTTCGTGAACTGGAAGCTCGGGACGAATGCCTTCGTCTTCAGGTATTCCCGGACGAGCCGATCTCTCTCGGGGCTGGTGACGATCTTTCCCTCGAAGAGCGGGGTGACGAGCAAGCCCATGCTGCCTGCTCCCGCCGAGCAGGGCTCGATGTACTTCTCCTCCGGCTTGAACGCTTCGGGGCTCGCGGCGAACGCATGCTTCCCCGGCTGCGAGAAGACCACCGGACGCCCATCGCGGACGGGGATCTTTCCATCGACCAGGATCTCCTTGTAATCCCCGTGCCAACTCGCCTCGACCTTCATGTACTCACCCGACCGGCCGAGGTAAACCCATGCCGCCTCAAGCTCGTAGAGGTGTTCTATGTCCCAATCCCACCATATGCCGTATTCGATCACGCTCTCCAGGCCGGGAAGCCCGAAGGAGATCGCCGAGGTCGTAGACAGTTTCCTCTTGTAGTCCACGCGGGAGTCCGAGGGGGAACGGAACACGCTGTATCCCACGCGAGAGGGAAGGAAGGGTTCCATCCTGTCGAAAACGATTATGGGGAAGTGTCTGAAGGCGAGGTCCTTGTCGCTCAAGCTCTCATCAACCGATTCCTGGCATGGACCTGAAAACTCTTAGCTCGGGCGATAGGGGGATGTACAGGGGAGGAGGCTGGACAAAGAGATATCAGTGCGCTGGCCCAAGTGATGGGCGCCAAGGGCGCCTCGGCCCACAAGGCCACGCACCGGTCGGGAGGGCTGCGGTGAAGTCCAGCAGGCCGAAAGTAGGCAAGAGGCTTAGGATTGCCATCGTCGGGGCAGGCCCGGCGGGGCTGTCCGCTGCCCTAGAGCTTGCGCGCCTGGGACATGACGCGACTGTCTTTGAGAAGCACGCAGAGGTCGGAGTCCCCGTCAGGTGCGGTGAGTGCCTCGTGGATCCGTACGGCCTTCTGGACAGGGAGCCGGCGGGAGCAAGGGTTAGGGTACAGGAAGTCTGCATCAAGCTCAGGGATCTTCACGTCTTCCCGACCTCCGACATGAACGTGTGGGTGCTGGACAAGGACAAATGGCTCCAGTCCATGGCTGCGGAGGCCCAATCCCAGGAGGTCCACTTGGTCCTTGAGGCGAGGAGAAGCATATCACAGCTGCGCAGGGACTTTGAATACGTTCTGGACTGCAGCGGCTGCCCGAGCCAATCAAGCAAGGAATATCAAGTCGACTGCGGCGCGCCCGGCCTAGCCGTGCAGTGGACGGTCAGGGCCGATGTGGCAGCTCGCCTTGGCAGGCTCTACCTTCACTTCGAACCTGGCGAGGTTGGCTACAGTTGGATATTTCCCAAGTCTGCCCGGGAGGCAAACGTCGGCGCAGGCTGGGCCAAGGACCCGCCAGCGGGGAAGTGGGGCGCGTTGCGGGATTTTGCATCCCGAGAGCTTGGCCGGTTCGACATACTGAGGAGCACGGCTGGCCACGTCCCTTCCCGGATCGTGAAGAACCCGTTCTTCGAGAACGTGCTGCTCTGCGGCGCCGCCGCGGGGCTTGTCAACCCCTACACCGGGGCCGGCATCCACACGGCGGTCCTGTCGGGCGTCCTAGCAGCACGGTGTCTCGCGGAGGGATGCCCCGGATCGTATCGCGCGCGCCTCCTTCTGGCGACGGGGCCCGAGTTTAGGGTCGCGGCTTTCGCCAGATGCCTGCTCGAATCCTCTTACCGCCATCATGAGCGGGCGATCGCGTACGTGGAGAGGCACTTCCCACTCCGCCAGGTTTTGTCGGGAGATGCCTACCGTAGGCTCTCGCCCATAGTTTACATTTGGAAGATCCGTACGGCTCTCTTGGACCACGTCTTGGACGGCATGGAAAGTCCCGCAGCCCCCGCGCCACAGGCATGACGGCCGCTCCGTCCACACCTAGCCCGAAGCCGGAATCGGCCGTTTCATCCTTGGCAGGATGAACCTGACCACCAGAAAGCCTTGGAAGACCAGGCCCGCTGCCCAAAGACCAACGAGGATCAAAAGCCTTCTCTGCCTTGACTTGGCCTGGGACTGTCTCCCAGCCTCGACGATTTGGGACCTCCTCTCGGCCTCGGCCTTCAAGGACTCTTCCCAGGACTGCGAGAGCTGGTCGTACCTCTTGGATCCTGCCATGGCCCAGGCCACGCACCTCCTGAACAACTCCCTGAACTCCGTCTGGGCGACAAGCTTCCCCCAGTAGAACGGCAGCCGCTCAACGACCGCCACATAACATCCCGGCAGCGAAACGCTTCTGCCTCCCCCGCCCCGTTCCAGGGCCACGACCATGGGGATGCCCGTGGACTCCTCCCTGTAGAGAACGCTGAGCCTGCCAAGATCACTGCTCGGCGGGATCGGGCCGGTCGCGCCGGACTGATAGGTGTAATCGGACTGGGTGATGACGAAGCTGGCCGGGAGCCCTTCCGTGATCCCCTCCAACGCCTCGGACAGCACGTAGGTTGACCCATAGATCCCTCCGATGGTTTTGCCCTTGCCAGTTGAGTTCCCCCGTATGGGAAAGACGCTCGTCGCTAGGCCCTTCAACTCCATGCTGCAGGCCGCGCTGAGCCCGACGAGCGACCCCCCTTCCTCGAAATGCCGCTGCAGCACCGGCGTGAACTGGCGCAGGAAGTCGAAATCCGAGGGGTTGAGCGCCGGGACCACTATGCACCTGACCTGCGGCAGGTTGGCCAACGCCCTCATGACAGAATCCGACCTTGCCACGATCGTCCTCGTTCCAGTCTCGTTGATGATCGCCGCCAGAGCATCGGCGTATCCGGGCAGCCTCCCCGCGTAGACGAGCACCACGGGTTCCGGCCGCTCCGCGCGGCAGGCGGCGAAGAGAGTCACCGTGATCAGCCAACACATCCCGATGGCGGACGTCTTTCCGGGCATGGGCCTCACTCCATTAGGTTCACCAAGATCTCGCAGATGGAGCCATCCGCGATCACGCGGATGACGTGGGCCGACATCTTCGCCGGTCTCCGCGGCGTCTCGACGGTGAAATCGACCGAGAAGGTGTCGTACCTGAGAACGTCCGTGAAGGTGACCCGCCCGAAGTCCGGTGCCTCCGCCATCTCCCTCCGCCCTTCCGGCAGGGGCTGGGCCGATGAGAACGACGCTTTATCCGCATTCCGGTGGATCTCAAGGCTGGAGATCGCGCTGGCCGGCTCCTTTCCCCCGGGAAACTCAACTCCCACGAACCCGCCAAACCTGTTCAGAAAGAAGTCGGAGATCCCCTCAAAGTAGATGATGTCAGTGGCGTTCCTCAGGATCAAAAACGAGGTGTAGACCTGGCCCGACATCTTCGGGTTCGAGTACAGCCTGACCAGGGGGAAGTCCAGGAAAAGCCCGTCGTAGGTGACGTTCCGCCAGCTCGCCTTCACGTCGAATGCCTCGTACGGCACGTAGGGGTTCTCGGTCTCATCCATCAGAGCCCTTATGGGCAGTATCTCCCGCGCGAGCTCGGGCAACGGTCGTTTCAGATCTACGCCCTCGGCCGCGAATACGGGATCGACCTGCACTAAGGTTGCGTACTGGATCTCCAAGGTCTTGATGTCGCGCCTGGCTGCCAGGCTAAGCGAGAAGTCCATTCTCTCCTTGGTCGTCACCGACGCCTCGCTGTAGATCTTCTTGGGATAGACGTTCTTGAGGACCACCACGGGACTCTCTATCTTCTCCTGCGCCAGAGTGAAGACCACGAGCGCCGAGCTGATCAGCACCATGAGGATTATCGAGACGAGGCTTGCGTCGACTCTCAGTCTTTCCCTCATTCGACCGACCTACGAAGTCCGCTGCTTGTCCTGCGCCACGACGTGCTGTGCGGCCTGAAATATCTTGTTCGATGCCTGGGAGAGACCCGCGGCGCGAACGGGGAAAACCCTTAAAATCGGGTCGGCTCAACCCCGACCACCTTGAGGGTCAAGATCGCCTACGGAAGGAAGGGCCTAAGCGTTGAGGTCCCTGACGAGAACATCTACCGGGTCGTGGAGCCCAAGTTCGTCCCGGGCGTGAAGGATCCTTACGACTCGGTGGCCCAAAGCCTAGACAACCCCATTGGCTGCCCGCCCCTCAAAGAGCTGATCGGCCGAGGAAAGGACGTCACGATAGTGGTATCGGACAAGACCAGGCCGGTGCCGACCAAGGTGATCCTGCCACCCATTCTCGACGAGCTCAATGCGTCGGGCGTCGACGACGCGCACATAACCATCCTCGTCGCCACTGGGCTGCACAGGCCAAACACGGAGGAGGAGCTCGCCGAGATGTTGGGCGCTGACGTGCTGGCTAGGATAAAGGTCGTGAACCACGATGCGCGGGACAGGAAGTCCCAGGTCTATCTGGGCAGGACCAAGAGCGGGACTCCCGTTTGGCTCGATAAG
>CAZJVP010000069.1:0-8906 GCA_964549615.1 uncultured Thermococci archaeon
TTCTCACGATGCCGTTCGAGTCCCTGACCACCCTGGTGGTCGCGTCCTCGCTCAAGACCTTCGCTTCGATGGGGGGCACATATGGGGTATTCGTGAAGCCCGTCTGGACCTTGATCTCCGAATGGAACTGGAGTGGGGAGATCTGCCTGTCCATCTCGAAGTAGCGATCGGGATGGCCGACGAGCCCCTCCCCCTTCCACCTCTCGATGGTCTCGCCCCAGTAAGCGACGCACTCCCATCGAAACGGCCTGTCGGGGCTCCCGAACCTGAAGGTCTCAAGCAACCTCTCCCTGGCGTTCAACCGAATCGACTGCGCCCGTCGGCGTAACGTCTATAAACGTTTCGGCCGGCCAGGCCGGCTTGGGCCGGGACAACGCACGAAGAGCTATGATCGAAACCGTCTGATCGCTTCCGCCCCCGCGGCCCTCGGCCAGGAGCCTGCTTTTCGGCCCGCCATCAGAGCATATCGCTGCGTTCGCTATGGAAGTTCGTTGGAGGGTTTTAAGTTCCCCCGTTCCACAGGATGGCTGAGCCAAGCCCAGGGAGGGCCTTCTCGCGTTGAGCGCTACGGACCAGGCGCAAGCAAGCACGGGAATCGGGCCAGCCAAGAAATCGTCGAGTCCGGGCAGTGAGCTTTTTGCATGGCCGGAAGGCTACGATCAGGAGTGTGCTGGGGCCTCGAGCGAGCCTGAAAGGGATCTCTATAGGATGGCAACCTCCGCCGACCTTTACTCATTCCAGATCTCCCCAAGGGAGGCTTCGGGCTTTCCCGGCGAGCGCTTCAGCGGGGAAAGGGCCGGCCGTGACAGGTTCCTGTCGGAAAGGGACAGACAGTACATCAAGGCCCTGGTGATCATGGGATACCAGGATGAGGCCGTCTGGCTGGTCCGAAAGGCGTATGCAAGCCGTCGGCAGGAACGGGATGCAGCGAGGACCAGGGAGGAACAAAGGCTCGGGCGCCCCGTCCTCCTCACGCGGTTTGACATCGACTACCTTGAAACCCTGCTCCTCGTCGGTGACAGAAGGAACGCCCTGGACCTCTTTCTTCAGGCCATGGACGACTACCAGCTGAACGGACCCAACGCATCAGCGCCCCGGGACTGTCACTGGCCGATGCTGGAGAAGGAATACAGGGAGGCGATCGAGGCCATAGAATCCGGAAAGCCCTCAAGCCCAAGCACGGACGGTGCTAAGCCGCGCCCCCGAGGGGGATCGTTGCGCTCCCTGTTCCAGCGGCTTTTCCGGCCAAGATCGCCGCCCAAACCAGCCCAGAAATAGCAGAGCGAAGGCCCGCGAACGTAGATCCTCCAGACCGAAAGTCGCCCCGTGAACTGCGCTAACGGAGGCAGCCCTCAGTACTCCAGCCCCTCTCTCGGCCCAACGCCCGCGCGCATCGGATGCCTGATCTCGTGCATCTCGGTTACCAGGTCCGCAATGGCAGCTACCTCGGCGGGGACCTTCCTCCCGGTGATCACCAGCACGGTCGCAGGGTCGGCCCTGGCGATGAGGTCCAGCACGTCCCCAACCCCAACGAGGCCGATGCTTGCGGCAAGCCCAAGCTCATCCAGTATCAGAAGGTCGGGCTTTCCGAGCAACGCGCCGCGCGCAAATTCGAGGCCCTCCCTGGCGAGTCGATAATCCTCCGGGGTCGGATGCGCGAGGTCCATCAGCTCTCTCCTGCCGAACTGCCGGATCTCCAGCCCTGGCGAAAGCCGCCTGGCAGCCCTGTACTCGCCGATATCCTGCCTGCCCTTCATGAACTGAACCACCACGACCTTCTTCCCGTGGCCGATGGACCTGAGCGCAAGCCCAAAGGCCGCCATCGTCTTCCCCTGCCCGGTCCCCATGTAGACGTGCACCCTGGGCCGGGTTGGGGTTTTCATCAAACCGCCTCAGAACGGGCACTCCCCGGTTGGGCAGCCTCCGCTGTACTCGGAATCTGCGCTGCTCACCTCGCGCCCGCCTCCCGTGTAGAGTACCTGTTCGGCCCGGCTGCCGTACCTGTAGACCGTGATTCCCTTGCATTTCAGGCGATGGGCCATCTGGAAGACCGTCCTGACGTCGTCAAGGCTGGCATCCTGCGGCAGGTTCACGGTCTTGGACACGGCGTTGTCAACGTGGCGCTGGAAGGCGGCCTGCATCTTCACATGCCACTCGGGCGCGATCTCAAACGCGGTCACGAACAATCTCCTAAACCTCTCCGGAACCTCCTTGATCGACCCAACCGTGCCGACCCTCGCGATCCTTGCCATCAGGTCGCGGCTGTAGAATCCTTCCGCCTTGGCGACTTCCTCGAAGACGGGGTTTACCTCAACGAGCTGGGTGTTCATGACGCGTCGAACGAAGGCAACTCCGAAGAGTGGTTCTATGCCGCTAGAGGTTCCGGCGATGATGCTGATCGTCCCCGTCGGCGCGATCGTCGTGACGGTGGCATTCCTCAGCGGCGGGCCCCTCGAATAGATGCTGGCATCGAAGTTGGGGAAGGCCCCACGGGCTTCGGCCAACTCCCTTGAGGCGTCCCTGCCTTCCTCTGCTATGAACCCCATTATCCTGTCCGCCTGGTCCAGCGCCTCGCTGGTGTCGTAGGGTATTCCCAGCTTTAGCAAAAGGTCCGCGAAGCCCATCACGCCCAGCCCTATCTTCCTGTTGCCCTTCGCCATCCTCGATGCGGCCGGGATGGGATACCTGTTGATGTCCAGCACGTTGTCCAGGAAGTGCACCGCGGTCCTAACCAGTTCGCCAAGCAGGTCCCAGTCGATCCCGTCCTTGCGATGCACCTTGGACAGGTTGATGGACCCCAGCGTGCAGGACTCGTAGGGGAGCAGGGGGACCTCTCCACACGGATTCGTCGCCTCGATCCTCCCCAGCTCAGGCGTGGGGTTATGTCGGTTGATCTCGTCGATGAAGACCATGCCGGGGTCGCCCGTCCTCCAGGCCATCGACACGATCATGTCGAAGATGTCCCTCGCCCGGACCGTCTTCACCTCCCGGCCGTTCCGAGGGTTGACCAGAGGGTACTCATCTCCGTTCTGCACCTTCCGCATGAACTCGTCGGTCACGGAGACCGATAGGTTGAAGTTGGTCAGAGCCCCCTCCTTTGCCTTCGCTCCTATGAACTCGACGATGTCGGGGTGGTCGACGGAAAGGATGCCCATGTTGGCGCCGCGCCGTCTGCCCCCCTGCTTGACGACCTCCGTCGCGACGTCGAAGATCCTCATGAAGGAGATCGGCCCCGATGCAACGCCCTTGGTCGATCTGACGATGTCGCCGGCCGGCCGCAGCTTCGAGAACGAGAAGCCAGTTCCCCCTCCGGACTGGTGGATGAGGGCCATGTCCCGGACCGCGCCGAAGATGCTCTTCATCGAGTCCTCGACGGGGATGACGAAGCAGGCTGCAAGCTGTCCAAGCCTTGTGCCGGCGTTCATCAGGGTGGGCGAGTTCGGGAGGAAATACAAGCCGGCCATGGCGCTGTAAAACTTTTGCTCGACCTTGGAGAGATCGGCCCTGGGCTGGTAGAGGCGATCCGCCTTCGAGACGGCCTTGGCAACCCGCCGGAACATCTGGGCCGGCGTTTCGATGACCCTGCCCTCCTCGTCCCTCGCAAGGTACCTCCTCTCCAGGACGTGGACGGCGTTCACCGACAGCTTCAGCTCATCCGAAACGCCCATGAGGGCTTTAGCCTCCCTGATCTCAGCCCTGCGGTGGCGGTAGAGGATGTACGCCTTGGCCACCTCGGCGAGGCCCCTCTCCATGAGCACCCTCTCCACGATGTCTTGAACATCCTCGACGCCGGGTATGGAGAGTTTGTGTTCGGCCTGCACGCGGGCCACGACCTCGGCCCCGAGGCTCTTGGCAAGGTCAAGATCCTTCCTTCCCGTGGCCGCCATCGCCTTCTGTATCGCCCCCACGATCCTGGCTGGATCGAACGGGACCAGCCGTCCATCGCGCTTGCGTATCAATGCCCCCTTCTTCGTTCTCATGCTTCATGCGGAGGACGGGCATCTATATAAAAAGCTCCCAATACGTCCGTGCATTCCGTTGGAGGCCCAACCTCAAGCCCAAACTGGCGCCGCGGGTTGATGGGCCCCAAGCTGCTTGGGAAAGACGAATAGCGGGAAGACGCTAGCCTACTTCTCCTCCGCACCCTCGTCGGCCGGGATCTCCACCGATCTGAGCGGCAGGGCGGCCTCCTTGCTCATGATCTCGATGAGCTTCAGGTTCCCCCTCCTCCTCTTGGAGGCGGACATCCGCCTGAGCGTCTTGGGCTTGGTGAGTTGTGCCGTCTCCAGGACGCCTTCGTCCAGCAACGCCTTGAGGATCGCTTCCCCCTTCGCTGTCCGGGTTATGACCGTGCACCAGCCTTCCGGCGCCCCGACAGCCCCGACAGATATGTCGGCGAACTCGGCCGTGAAGTCGCGGCAGGGAAGGCATCCGGGGTTAACGACGGGGCTCAACTGCCGGAGGGGGATCTCGTGGACCTCTTCGCCGGCCAGGACCCTGAACGTGCCCTTGATGTTGAGCTTGGTGATCTTGTACGGGTCGATTCCCCTGCCGGGCAAGAACTCTGTGATCAGACGCTGGCAGAAGTTCTCGCTGCAGAACAGGCCGACCGTGTAGGCCACCCTCTGCGTCAGGCTCTTGGGGCCGTAGAACTCAAGCTTCCTGAAGGCCGCGATGTGGCAAGGAAGCCCGACTAATGCCAACTTTCCCAACTTCTCTTGCCTTGCCCACCTGAGCGCGACCAGGTTGGGCGACAGGTTGTACTTGGATCTGCAGGCGCGCCTTGCATCCTCCCAGCTTCTTGCCAGAAAAGGGGAGCCGACGAACCTTTCGTCGCCAAGGCAGACCGCAGCGCCGTTGATATCGTTCTTTTGGAACGCGTGTTTGAGTATGGCCGACACAACCCCCCCATCCTGGGCGATCGCCTGCAACTCCGGGTCCTTGGCCCTCGCCGCCAGAACTCGGATGTGGTGGCCCAGCTCGTCCTTCTCCCCCTCGAAGAGGGCCTTCTCCACCTCCTCGGCGTTGAGGAAGCTCCGCGGGCAGTGTATCGCGCAAAGGCCGCAGGGCACGCATTCGGCCCCTCCTTTGAGGCGTGGGAGCCCGTCCGGCCCGAACTCTATCGCGTCCCTCGGGCATACGGCCGAGCAAGCGCCGCAGCCCGAGCAGAGTTTCCTGAGAATGATCTCATTCTTCAGGCCCTCGAAGCCTTGCTTCTTCATCCGATCCTTGAAATCCTGAAGTATCGCGCCTTCGGCACTCATGCACGCCAGCCTCTTGGCACCCTTTCTGCATCCACGCCGCGCTGGGCCTTAGCGCATCGGTGATCATAAATATCTGTCCGGCCGATGGCCGCCCCGCAGGGGTGCGCCCCATTCGACTCGACGAACTCCCCGCCCCGTTTCGCTAACTCGCACATGGGGGGTCCGAACGTTCTTTTTAAGCTGCCAAGAAGCCAGCCCGAGTTCGATGAGATCCACAACACAAACTTTGGGCCGGAGCACCTCACGATCCAAGCCTGATACCTTCTGGCGAAACACGGCAGCCAGGCTGCGCGGCTACCTTGAGAAGAGGCGGCTGCCCTACATCCTTGAAAGGGAGGGCGAGACCATCGTGCTGTTGCTGAACGGCGAAGCGGCAAGACGGGGATGCGGACAGTCGCAGGGCTGCGCTTGATCATATTTTTCAGACCCTGCGCCTTGACTGCCCAGCAGGCCGGGGTAGCCTAGCCTGGTAAGGCGACAGATTCGAGATCTGTTGCTCTTCGGAGCTCGTGGGTTCAAATCCTGCCCCCGGCGCATTCATGCTGGCAGGTGTATGTCTCGACGACGTTATGCGGGCCGGCTGATTGAGAAAGGAGCCGTCCTCGTCATGCCTCGTATAGAGTCAAACCTCTTGACTCCATTTCTGCCTAGGGCCAGGTGGCCTGTGCCCTAGAGCTTGTCGATTTTGTCCATTTTGGCCCTCCGGTCTTCCTCTTTTCGACGTATCCCCGGAGCGTCTCTATAACCACGCGCTAAAGCTTGCCGTGCCGCGCCCTGGACCAGGCGCCCTGAATCGAGCACCAGCTATCCAGCTGCTGCCAGCAACTCCTACCTCACGCTGTTGGAGGATTTTTCTGGAACCATTCCCGGCCAAGGTCGCGAAGGTAGTCATTCATGGCTCTCGACACAAGTTCCCTTCGAACACTTAGGAAATCCTTGTATCTTTCCACCCGAAGCAGATCTTCATCGAGCGGCACAAGCTGCGCTGTGAGTCGACTTTGTTCTATGGAAGGCAGGTATAGTCTGGGTTCAGACTTCCCGATCGGCCTATGTGCGATCTGGGACAGTAAGGCGATATTGGCGAGATCGTCAATCTCGTACGAGGTGTAACGGTTCCGCAGTAAGGCCTTAGGGAAGATGTGGTGGAATTCAAGCCGATGTTCGGGTCCCACGTTGGTGGAGCTCAGCACCACGCCCGTGAACCAGTCTCGGGCGCTTCTCTCCCTAAAAACGGCAAAAAGTAGGGGCAGGAAGGAGTGCCTCTGGTATCTGCCAACAAGCATCTCGGTTGTCACTCCGAAGTCTGGTACTTCCCGTCTTAGGTTAGCTATTAGTTGACCCAGTCCGTCCGCAGACGAGTTCAGGGCCCTAAGGTCCTGGTCAAGCTTGGTCTCTGGACTCCCCGTGAATCTACCATGGATCGTGGCTTCAAACAACCAGAAAAGCAGCGTCTTCTCCTCCGTTGGCGAAAGCTGGCCCTCCTTCTTCGAGAAATAGGCGACCAAAGGGACAAGGGCATTGATCGATGGTACCCAGTCAGACGACTCGACACCCGCATTGTTCTTAAGGAAGTTGATTGTGTAATCGAGACCTCGCCGTGTCTGCTTCCAGATTTCTCCCAGTTCGTTCTGATCTTTGCTCCAGAGGCTACCCAGATACCGGAATCTGCTTTGTCCCGTACCAACGGCCACGTAGCAACGCATCAAGAAGCGCGCTTCAAGATCGAAATTTGCCTGCTCATAAGTATCGAGAGCTTCTTCGAACTGTTTAATTACCACGCCGGGCCAGTGGAAGGCAAACTGTGCCATTGCTAGCTCGGCCTCCCTCAGCTTTGTCCCTCTGGAATTTATCCTGATGAAGGATTCGGTGACTTCCTCGTAGTCATCCGTATGTATTATCATGACGGGATATCTGTAATCCCTTATCTTCTCCAACTTGGATAGTTTCTCTAGGTACGCGTCCGTCTCGTCCTCTTGGACATTTCGGGAGAACTTAACCAAGCGGTTCTTGAGTTCTCTCCACGATGCAACAGCTCCCTTGGCCATAACCTCTTGGACGGAAACCCACAATGGGTTAGCTTTCATCTTGGGGCTGTAGATTTCGAAAGATTCCTCTTCTGCGTTGAACCATACATCGACCTCTCCGTCAAAGATTTTCTGTAGAGAGATCAGTCTCTGCTGACCGTCGAGAATCAAGAAGTCGGGTTGCCTGGTTTGGGACTGAGAGGCTTCGCGAAGGACGGGAAGTTGCTCAGGTTTCCAGAGAAGAATCAGACCCGAGGGATACTCCCTGTACAATGAATCGACTAGGTCCCTAGCCTGCGGCCTATTCCAAACGTAGCTCCTTTGTATCTCAGGCAGGCCGAGTTCTCCCTTCTTGAGTTCCTCTAGGAGCACGCTTACCGGCTTGTCCGTTCTCTCAAGTTTAGCCAGAGGAACCGCCTCGTCGATTGCTCGGGAGGACTCCGCCTCTTAAAAACTATGTTCCCGAGTCTAAGTGCCCGTGCATCAAGGCTCGCAAAAATATGCGACCCAGTCGTTGCCCGACCCAAATATCGCAGAAAGCCAGAATCACACATACTTCTATCCACCGATCGGCACTGACTCCTCCTCTCCTACGAAGGAGACGGCCATCGCCTCGAAGTCATCGCGCGATACCACAACACGGAGCTTGCCGCAGAGGGATGTCTGCTTCGCGGCATATCCGAGGAAGAGATTAGAGATGACAGCACGGGAGAAACGAACCCCATGACCGCGGGGGCTACGCTCGCAGCTGCCCACCCCGGGACCTCCCCCCGGTTGCCGATGGCGGAGGGGTCCCAAAGGGAAGACTCGTTCCCCCACCGACTCGGAGTTGCCCCGGTATTCTTGAGGACCAGATTGAGGTAGAGGCTTCCCGGGTTCGTTGCCGAGAGCTTCTTGCTCGCCGCGGCGAGCCTCGTCATTGGTGAAGACGCAGTCGATGCTCCGATGGGCTCCGTGAGGAGATCGCTGTCGGAGATCCAGAAATCATCTTGCTCTAAGACTCTAAGACTCTAAGACTTTGGGGCCAGAGCACCGAAAGGTTCGTCCCCTTGCCAAGCTTTGCTCCCGTTGCCTTGGTACGCCCTCCGGGCAGAAGGGAGCATCCGATCTCAGTCTTAACACGAGGCCGCCAGGGGCTCCACGACTTCCATGCCGGCTTTCCGCATGACCAGGACGGCAATGGCCATGGCAATCAAACAGACGCCGATCGCGTTCTCGCCCACCGGCTTCCCTTCAAAGATGTTGGTGCCGGTGGCAATGTAGTATGCCCTGAATTCACCCGCGACCGAGATCGTTGACATATCCAGCTCCAGCAGGATTCCAGAGGCCCTGTCGTACACCAACGTGGTGCTGGAACGGGTATCCGGTGAGCCGGCCACCCCATACTCGGCCACCGCCTTGTAGATATTCACGGCCCTGCTAACCCCGACGTAGGTGCGGGTCTCGGTCTTGTTGATCTTCATGCCCAACTCAAACGGAGGCAGCGCATCGCCCTCTTTCAGATCTGCCGCGATCACGGGCATCCAATAGGCTTTCGTCCCATCTATCTTGCCGGCCTCCACATCACATACATGAGTCTCTTCCTGGGCCACACCACCGTCCTCCAGTTCCCCGACCG
>CAZJVP010000070.1:0-5546 GCA_964549615.1 uncultured Thermococci archaeon
GCCTCCTCGGTGGCATCCACGACGGCCTTTCCCCACACCACCCTCTCTCCGCTTCTGCTCGCCACGACCACGCCCAGCGCGCTCTCATCTGTGAAGACCGGACGGACGGGGAAGGAGTAGAGCAACACGGAGATCCCGGCATCGCGGGCCATACGATCTAGCACCAGTTCGAGTATGGGGCCGTCAAGCACCTTTCCTTTCACCCCGCCGACCCGGCCAGCCTCTCGGAGGATCCGATTGGCAAGCCGCGAGCGTTCCCCGCTGTAATCCAGCTGTCCGGCCCAAGTGCTTTCCCAGCCTAGGGCTGGGCGTCGTTCAACCAACAAAACCTTCATGCCCCGGTCGGCAAGAGCCAGGGCACAGGCGATGCCCGCGAGTCCACCTCCCGCGACCACAACATCGTGCCGGTTCTTCATGGCACATCCATCTCCTTCAGGCCCGGCGCAAAGCAGGACGCGGCGCGCGGCGTGTTTGGCAACCTGCGCGGGGGTACAAATACGTTGTCTCCTCCTCCCACTCCCACCCACTCCCGTTGCGGATGGCGCTCGGCCAGGGCAGGTCGGGCGATGTCGGCTGGGGCAGGCCTTCCGAACGAGGGGCTGAAGCATCGGTCCTCCGTCAGGTGACTGGCCAGACGGGGACAACCTCTTAAGCACGCGCGACCATGGAAAAGCCGAGGCTGCGATGAGATGGCGCTTCGAGGAAGACCATCGGATCCCTCCGAGGCTCTCACCAAGCCCGAGGACATGGCGAAGAGTCGAGAGTGGTTAGGCCGCTTCATCGATCCCGCCCACCTTCCCATTTCGTTTCTCCTTGACGGCACGGCCATTGTGGGGATTCCGCCAGATTGGAAGCCCTGTGTGCAAAGAAGGCGCATCGATGCGAACATCGTTGAAACGGTCATCGAGGGCCGTGACGCAAAGACCGGACTGAAGATCCGGGCCGAGTGCGCGGAGTATCTCGACTATCCGGTCGTCGAATGGGTGACGTGGCTCTCCAACGAGGGCCGGAAACCGACCCCCCTGGTCAGCCAGATCTTGGCCATGGATGGGACGTTCGCTGGGAGTTCGCCGGTCCTGCATCACTGTAACGGCGACTTCTACAGCGAAAAGGGATACACCTCCCAGGAGACGCCGCTCCGTCCCGGGGATACCCTTCGCTTTGCCCCAAATGGCGGAAGGCCCTGCGACGGCGCGTTCCCCTACTATCGGATCTGTTTTGACGGATGCGGGTTCTCCATGGCAATCGGCTGGCCGGGCCAGTGGGCGGCCAGTTTCAAGGGGGTGGACGGAGGCGTGCACGTGCAAGCGGGGCAAGAGAGGACGAACCTTCGGCTCGAGCCGCGCGAAAGCATTCGGACCCCGCGGATGACGTTTCTGTCTTGGACCGGCGATCGCTCGAGGGCCGTGAATCTTTGGCGGCGATGGTACATTTCCCACGTCCTTCCGAGGCCGAACGGCCAGCCGCTAAGGCCGCTTCTTGCCTGCTTCGGGACGGACGAAGGCGAGGAGTTCACGGCGGCGACCGAGGAAAACCAGATCCGCTACATGGAGAAGTTCGAGCGGCTCGGCATCGATTTCGACGTGTGGTGGATCGATGCTGGATGGTATCCCTGCCTCAACAAGGCAGGAGAGAGGAAGTGGTGGATCACCGGCACATGGGAGCCCGATCCGGAAAGGTTTCCCAGAGGGCTCAAACCGGTGTCTGACCGCGCCGCCCGGAACGGGGCCGACCTCCTCGTCTGGTTTGAGCCGGAAAGGGTCCAGCCGGGCACGCGCCTCGAAACGGAACGCCCCAGATGGCTCCTGAGGGTGGAGGGAAACGACAACGCCCTCTTGAACCTGGGCGATGCGGAGTGTCGCCGATGGCTCACCGACCACGTCTGCAATCTGATCCGGCAAAACGGCATCAAGATCTACAGGCAAGACCACAACTTCCCGCCGCTCGAGCACTGGCGCCGCAACGAAGCCCAGGACCGAGAGGGGATGAATGAGAACCTGCACGTCCAAGGCTACCTTCAGTATTGGGACGAGCTGCTTGCCCGGAATCCCGGCCTGTGGATCGACTCCTGCGCGAGCGGCGGCCGCCGCAATGACTTGGAAACCATGCGCCGCTCGGTGCCGCTCCACTATTCGGACTACGGATACGGCAACCACGCGGTGAAGCTGGACTTCCATCGCACCTTGTTCGAGTGGCTGCCCTACTTCAAGGAGGTCACGCTGTCCTGGGACCTCGCCGGACCTGGCAGGTTCAACGACCGCGTTGACAGCTATTCTTTCCACTGTGGCATGGCCCCGATGATGCTTTTGGGCCTGGACATCCGCCGCGACGATTACGACTACGATCTGGCGAGGAAGATGATCGATATCTGGCGCGACGCGTCGGACCTGATGCTGTTCGGCGACTACTACCCGCTCACGTCTGCCCGTCGGAGCCCGGACGGATGGGTCGCTCGCCAGTTCCACCGTCCCGAGACGGGAAAGGGGCTGATACAGGGGATACATCTCCCGCTATCCCCCGACGATTCGCTAATCGTACACCCGAAGGCGATCTCCACGTATCTGACGTACATATTCCTGAACCCAGAGACGAACGAGGTGAAGGAGATCGCGGGAGACATCCTAGAGCGCCAGGGCTTCACGTTGACCGCTCCGAGACGAGAGGCAGTTATCTGGTTCTATCGCGTCAAAGGCTGACTGCCCTAGGAGGCCGAAAGCTTCCTGCCGCAAGAGCCATGAGCATGCAGGTCCGATGCTCGATGGCATACGAAAGCCCGGTGGCCATGGAACTGCACATTGGGTTCGGCGAGGGGTGGTGGGCTTTGCCCAACTAAACCGGTCGGGGACGAGGGCGGGTTGAGGTGAGCCGAACGGCTGCGTTGAGCATGGCACCCGTGATCTCCGATGGGCAGTCGGAGCTGAATCTGCGTCGCGTGGTTTCGCTGGATGCGCTGCGTGGCCTGGGGGTGGTGTTGATGATTCTCTGGCACTTCCTCACATGGACTTCGCGCGAGATCCCGGGATTCTTGGACATGGGCGGAATGTCATTTGGATGGCCTCTCGCAGCGACCATCTTCTTCACCGTGAGCGGGGCCAGCCTGTACCTAGCGAGCTCTAGGAGAATACGGCTCGGACAGAGTTGGGCGAAGGTGCGCGGGCACGTCTTGGCAAGGTACGGCCTGCTCATCTTGCTGGGACTGGCGCTCAACGTCTTGCTTGCCGGCCTTCGGAGGATCTGGAGGTGGGACGTTCTTGAATCGATCGGGGCCGGGAATCTCTTGGCCTACCTCCTGCTGGAAAGAGGAGTCGGGCCGGCCGGCGTGGCCGGCGCATCTGCCCTCGTTTTCGCTTTCAGCGCGCTGAAACCGGGTTTGAGCGGCCTGCCAGCGCCGGTCAGGAACGCCCTCTTCACCGGCATGTTCCCTCTGTTTCCGTGGCTATCCCTTGTCATAGGAGGGATCATGCTGGGGAGGTTCGCGGCGGCTGGAGCCGGTCACCGTCCCATCCTTGCGCCAGCGATGGTGGCGATGCCCATGATCGTGTCGGGGATCGCGCTTGCCGTGGCCGATCCTTTGAAGGACCGCTTGCTCTTCCACATCATGATCTCAACGGGCATCGCGCTCATTGCTTTCTCGCTCCTCCTTTTCCTGGAGCGCCGTGCTGCTTGGATTCCAGCCGCATTCGCCGTCCCTGGGCGCGTGGCGCTCGGGATCTACGTGTGGCACTTGCTCGTCGTGTGCATGGCGGTACGCTTCTTCCACCTTGAGAGGGCCCTCGCATTCCCAGATTCCTTCGCGTTCTCCCTCGTGGCTACCGTCCTCTTCATCTTGGCCTCAGCGGTGTGGCTGAAGATCAGGGAGCGCACGGTCTCGTCCGCAGTGCGACTCCTCCGGTCTAGGTGAGGGGTCTCGGGATGTGGCGGACGGCCCCCTAGTTCGTGGATTGCTCTTGGGTCCTCCGATGCGCAGGGCGAACCATCACTTCCCCCAAGCCTCACCCGATACAGGTCTAGCTTGGGCATGATCGCGTTCGTCGTGGTGCCCTGCGGGGCCGTCAGCTCACCATGTCGGTACGGGTTTGGTTGTCCTCACCTCTTTGTAGAGGCGTCTTCTCAGCATGAGCGTCCATATCAGAACGCCGGCGAACATGCCCGTGGCCGTTAGGACAGCCCACTCGACCAGGTAGATCGAGAGAAAGATCTGGTCCTTGACCTTGATGGTTGCCTCCACGATCGAACCCAGATCGCCCACGAGCTGCTCGGCTAGGGCGAGGCTCGACTGGAAATCGTAGTCCAGATACATCCGCCGGGAATCCCTCAGGGTTTCGTCCGCCTCCCTGAGCATCTCTTCCAAAGGCGCCGGATTGCCCCCCAGCTTGGAGATGAAATCGATGCTTCCGACGAGCATGTTTCTCTCCAGGTAGGAGTCTAGCCAGATTGTCCGGATCCTGTGCAGGATCTCAACGTCCTCCGGAATCTTGCGGCCCGCCACATAGAAGTGGTAGTTGCAGGCGAAGTCCCCCTGGTAGGGCCACTCGTAGAAGGGGTCGTCCGGGTTCCTGTTCTCGCTCGAGAACCGCGTCATGATGGCAAGGGACCTGCCCTGGCCCACCTTCCACCAGACGAGGAACGGACTTGTCCGTCCGGTTGGAGTGACGAGCTCCGCCAGGGTCTCGCTCCCCGGCTTTGCATCTATCTGAGTGCAGTCGTAGAAATTGCCGTACCTGCCCATTTCGGACCAGGGCAGGGAGGCGATCAGGGGATTATTCGGTTTGAGGACCCTGATCGAACCCGGTTGTTGGCCCAGGAAGGTGTCAGTGCCGGAGGTGCTCGGCTTTTCGACGGGGAGCACGTCGCCGAGCGTTGAGTCGAGCCACTCCCACAGGAAGGCGTACCTCTCCACGTCCTGCCCGCTGAAGGCTAGACCCGTTCCGTCAAGGACGGCCTGAGAGAACCACGATCTCCACTCGGACGTGAAGAGCCTTGCATCGGCGTAGACCAAGGTGACGGCGTGGTAAGTAGCGAGCTTCGCATAGGTTCGGGGCATGTAATGCCTGACCGACCTCCAAGCAACTTCCATGGGCAGCCCGTAGGTGAACGCTTGCACCGGCGTCACGTCGAAGAAGGGGTCGTTCATTAGGGCCGTGAACCATGGGAGAGGGGAGCCCATCGGTTCGCCGACGTAGAGTACCCTAACCATGTCCGAACCGGATCCCTCCTCCACCGCGGGAACTTGGGGCGCCGTGAGGGCCAGGAGCGCAAGAAACCAGGGATACAGCGGGGCCTTCACGCCCAGGACTTCTAACGCAAGCATAAAGCTATTCCGAAAGAAAGAGGCCCCGGGTTAAGGCCATCTCGAATCGTCACGGGATGCGCGTGATCTTCTCCCGCAAGAAGACGACGCACTCGTCCACCTGCTCCTCGGCAAGCCCGTGCAGGATCAACGGCACATCGGGCGCGGCCGCGTCGAGCAGTTCCAGGTAATGATCATAGTCAAGAAGGCCCTTTCCTGCAGCCTTGCGGCCGGCTTCACCATCGTGATCAAGGTC
>CAZJVP010000071.1:0-6408 GCA_964549615.1 uncultured Thermococci archaeon
CGCCACCGGTTGAGAGTCTCTTGCCAGAAGCCGAGCCATTCATAGAAGGGCGGCCGATCTGTCTCCTCGAAGTGCATGCATGCGTTGAACCTTTCCCGAGCGTTCATGATAACACGCAGGGCCGTGCTGTATCCAGCTCAGTTATAACTATACCGTATCCGAAGATCTCACCAAAGCCTCCAGGGCCTGTAGAGGGTGGTTTGGGATCCGGTGCCGTCCCGGAGAACCAGCTTGTCGATCCTGTTGGACTCCATGTAGGGCCAGGATCTGCCCTTTCTCCAGGCACTGCTTGATCTGGTCGATGTGCGGCTTCCACCACTCGGACGGGTCTTGGACCTCCAGATCCCCGTTGCGGAAGCTCAATAGCAGCCTCCTTCCCTCTATCCTCCTCAGTCTCGCCCATCCCGCAGGCAGCGTGAGTCCCCCTTCGTCGGATTCCCGCCGAAACCGGTTCGGCAAACAGAGATAAAAAGGCTTTTCCGCAAGGGCCTGCCGGAGGGAGATGCGGCCCGACTACCGGAGGATAGTTCTCACCTCCTGCTTCATACAGTTCGTTGTCACGCTTTCCTTGACCTTCGTGAACGCCTTCCTGACGCTCTTCATCTACGAGGATCTGGGAGTGGCCGATCTGAGCAAGGCCGCCGTGTGGTCAGGTTTGGGGACTTTCTTGGGAGGCACCTGTCTTGCTATGTCCTCCCCCATCTGGGGATGGCTGACCGATCGGTTCGGCGCAAAGAGGATGATGGTGCGCGTCCTCATCACCCATTCGATCTTGACGGGGCTGTTTGCTTTGGCCGCAGACGTCCAGACGGTCCTCATCCTTCGGACGCTGAGGGGCCTACTGGGCGGTACGAGCGTGGTAGCGATGGCTGCGATCGCATCGATCGCCCGAGAAAAGGATCTCGCCGGGGCTTTGGGCTACCAACAGTCGGCCCAGATCCTGGGAGGAATGGTCGGGCCCGTGTTCGGCGCACTTGCTGCGCCCGTCATAGGGTTCAGGGCCTGCTTTGCCGTCTCAAGCATCTCCATCGCCTGCGCAATCCCGTTGGCGCTCTCTCTCGCATGGCCGGAAGCGGAGGGAACCAAAGTTCCGACGCCAAACTTCCGCGGACTAGCTTCTATGCGGCTCGAGTTTGGGGCCATGGTTCTGCTGAGGGCGTCCCTGACCTTCATAGGCCCAGTCCTGCCGGTTTATCTGGTATCCGCGGGAATCGGGAGCGAGGATCTGACGCTTTACACGGGAATCGTTCTCGCCATCAGCGACCTTGCGTTCGCAGTCGCCGTCCCGCTGACGAGCAAGAGCATTCCTCCGGCCCTGATGCCGGCGCTCCTGACGGTGCAGGGCGGTGCGATAATGGCCCAGGGTCTCTTCGTTTCCCTGCCCTGCTTCCTAGCACTGAGGCTGGCCCAGGTGGTTGCGCATTCGCCTGCTCCCGCTCAACTCTTCACGCTGGCCTCCGCAAAGACAAGCGAGAAGGGAACCACCATCGGCCTGATCAGCTCTGCTAGGTTCCTCGGCGGCGCTATCAGCCCCATCATTGCCTCGACAGCCAACTACTGGTTTGGCCTCGCTTTCAGCTTCGGCTGCATGTCCAGCATGTCGCTTGGGGCAGCTTTTCTGGTCTGGCGTCTGCTCGAGCACAACGCAAGGGATCGCCCCGACGGGCGATGAAGGATTTAAGACGCAGGCGGATGACGCGGCATAGGATGACGGGGATACTCAAGAAGATCTCCGACTACGACCGCCTTGCCTCGGAGCTGGAGGAGAAGAAGAAAGCCCTCTCCGAAGCCCAGCGCAAGCTGGCCGAGACCGAGTCTGAACTGGAGAAGGTCAAAGGTCAGCTTCGGAGCGCGCTTGAGAAGGCAAGGGAGGAGAGGCGGAGGCGGGCGGAAGAGGAGTCCCGCAGGGGAAGGGCCGAGAAGGAGTGCGCCGAGAAAGCCAGGCAGGTTGAGGATCTTTCCAAGAAGCTGGCAGAGCTCGAGGCGCAGGCGTCGCGGCCCGAGGCATTCGCGGTTCTCTCCCGGGAACAGGACCTCAGCCCGGAGGGCGTCGCGGATTTCGTACGCGGGATCGAGTTACTGCCCGGAGAGGAATGCCTCAGCGCCCTCGTGACGGAAACAAGCTGCGAGGCGTTCTTGAAGAGCGTGCCAGGCATGGCCAGCTGGGCCCCGCGGTTGAGAAGGGGAGCAAGGGGCCTGGTCGCGTTCGTGTCCGAGAGGCGGGCATGCGTACTTGAGCCTCCCCTACCCGTTGAGGCGGATGAAAGAAGGGTCGGCGAGGCTTTCGACCTCTCGCTGATCGAGGGCCTCATGCAGAAGCCGCTCATGGCATTCGTGTCGGTTCACAGGGATGCGTATGCTGTCTGCCTCTTTGACGGGCAGGTTAGGGACCTGCTGTTCGAGGAGGAGGATGTTCTGGGCCGGTCAAAGAAGGGCGGCTCCAGCCAGGCCCGCTTCGCCAGATCCCGGGAGGACCAAGTGAAGCACCTGCTTGCGGAGGCGAATGAGGCGGCCACCCGGCTGCTCTCGGGGGCCGAGCCCGCGTATCTGTTGCTGGAGGGCGATGAAAGAACGGTCTCCGCCTTCCTCGAGGCATCGGCGACCGTTAGGGAGCATCGCATCATCAGGTACGCCCTCCCCGGCAAGCTCACCAAGAACCTGGTCGCATCGCTTCCGGCCTTGGCCTGGAGGTGGAGGGCGTGGGTCTTTGACCTTCCCCTTCCCGTGGCTCAGCCCAAAGGGTAGCCTATCTTCGCCACAAGTTCCCTGCGCTGCTTCCTTGCCTCCTCGTCCTCCACGCCCTCGACTCTATTTCCGTCCACGAAACCGAGGATGGCGTTTCCCAGCTGGGTGCTTCCGATCACCACCTGGCAGGGATTGGCCGTGGCGCCAATTATCGTGCAAACGCCGGGCACGTTGCGGACCTTGTCCATGACGTTGATGGGGTACGCCCCATTCATCATCAGCACGAAGGCATGGGACGCTCCGATGGCGAGTGCGTTCTTGGAGGCCAGCTCCTCCAACCGCCGGTCGTTTCCGGTCACCCTCACCAGCTTGGGGGCGGCCTCGTTCATCGCTGCTGCGACCTTGACGCCTGGAACGGCGGAGACGACCGCCCTGAAGAGGTCGTCGCAGGTCTTAACCGTGAAGTTGGCCATCCCCACGACTATCTGGTCATCCTTGCCCTTGTCCATCTCGACGGCGTCGATCCTCACGGGTGCCATGAGGCCAGTTCGGGGCGCCTTAACATAAATCTCGCTCATCGTCGGGCACCAGCGAAGCGTTGGGATGGCTCAGGGTTCCGGGGATCAGGGGATTCCTGGGGCAAACGTTTTGAGGGCAGGCCTTCATATCAGGCGATGATGTCAAGTAGGCTCCCTGCATTGCTGGCGGCGGTCCTGCTGGTGGCCGCAGGCCTCGTCGCGGAATCTCGGGAGGGGATCGGCCTTATGCTGCTTGGGGATGTTGGGAAGCTGGGATCCCCGGTGAACGACTGGCTTGAGAAGGACTTCATCATCGACTACTTCGAGATACCCTTGGCGCAGAAGGCGCTAAGCGAGAAGGAGCTCGAGAGATACACCGCCATATACTTCCCGCGGACCCTGCCGCGACTGCTCGAACTCTACGACATGATAGTCATCTGCGAGGAGGAGGAGCTCTTTACCAAGTACACCACCTCAAAACAGAAGATGCTGATGTACGAGGCGGTGGGAAAGGAGGGCGTTGCTATATTCAACTCGGTGCCGAACGAGGATTTCGAGGAAGCCGCGTGGGCTGGCACGATCCTGGCTGAGCTCATGCCCCACGACTACCTGGGCGGCTTCAAGACCCTGTCCGGCGGATTCAAGGTGGCCGTGGAGTCCCGGGGCGACCTGGCTCCCGTCTTCACGCCGTTTGTAAAGCTTGGAATCGAAAGGTACGTCGGTCCCTGGTGCAGGCGGCTCAACCCCAAGATGGGATCGACGACCTGGGCCTACGTGGAGCCCTTCGGCAGCGCGTTCTTCATAAGCTGGACGGTTGGCGACAAGTCCGCCAGGGCTTCAAACGTTGCCTGCGAGCTGGATGAGCCGTGGTGGGGAAGCGAATACAGGGGAGCATCCTCCCAGAACCCTTGGGGCGGCGACCTCTTCCTCAACATCGTCTACTGGTCGGTTGGAAAGGAGCCGGTGACGGACGTTTTCATGGTCCACACGCTGAGAACGGCGTATGAGGACTACCTGGTTCTGCGGTCGGTGACGTTGGCTCTGGTCGAGTTCATCGATTCATTCGGTGCAAACGTCGGATCCCTTGAGAGGGATCTGGCCGAGCTATCGGAGGGCCGATCGGTGGCCAGGCGACTGTACTATGAGCAGAGATACGAGGAGGCGCTGGACTACGTCCAGCGGCTCTTCGAGTTAATGAAGGAGGTCGAGGCCCGGGCGATCAAGCTCAAGGAAAGGTCCTTCATGTGGATGTACGTATCCGAGTGGCTCATCGTCAGCGGGACCCTCTTCGTCACGGGCTTCATCGCATGGACGCTCATGGTGAAAAGGCGGCTGTACAGGGATGTCCGGGTCACGAGGGCCGCACGTTAGGCGAGGCAAGGTCGTGAGGGGTGGGTAATATTTTATAGAAGCCCGCCCGGGTCGAATTGGCAAAGGGCTTTTGGATGCTGCTGTTCCTATTCAAGACGTCAAAGTCGGCGAAGACGAAGGTCAGCATTAGCAAGAAGGAAGAGATCCCGATCAGGTACAGTATCGTCCCCAAGACCAGCCCACAGTATCCGGGCGACAGGATGAAGTACAAGGTCACCGTCGTGAACGACAAGCTCGATGAGGTCTCGGGCCGGGTTACCTTGATCCCGCCCGAGGAATGGAAGATGGAACCCCTGCTCAAGGAGTATGGACCCCTGAGCAGGGAGGCCTCGCAGGAACTGGAGTTCGAGTTTCAGATACCCAATGACGCCCAGGTGGGCTTCATATACAAGGTGGCCGCCAAGATCGCCTACGGAAATGAAGAGGTAGAATCCAGCGCCATGATCGAGCTGGTCAAGAAAGGGGAAGAGCTCCTCTGGTAGCAGCGGGTGTCAGAGGGGCAGGACCACATGGCCAAGCAGACTCGGACGCAAGAGTACCTGGCTCAGGCCGAGGACCTTCTCAGGTCGGCCCAGAACGTGAAGCTGTTCTTCCACCGGGACGCGGACGGGACCTGCGCTGCGGCGATCTTGAGATCCGTTCTCGATGGCATGGGCGTGGAGACCGTTCTTGCCCCCTTGCTGCCCGAGGAGGTGGGAAGGGCAAACCCGGCCGACGGCTTGAACGTGTTCTTGGATATCGGGAGCGGGCAGCTAGGCGAGCTGGCAGCGCGCTTCAAGGATCGGTCCGTCCTGGTGGTCGATCATCATCCGCCGTCGGGAAAGGTCACTGGAGGGGTCTTGCAGGTCAACCCGCATCTGGTCGGCCTGGACGGCTCGATTGAGATCAGCGGATCCGGGCTTGCCTACCTTTTGTGCAGGAGAATGACCGGAGACCGCACGTTTGCGAAGATCGCCCTCATCGGCGCTGTCGCGGACAGACAGGATCTCGTTGGCGAACTTCAGGGCATGAACCGGGAGATCCTTGGGGATGCCTTGGAGACCGGCTCGGTCAGGGAGGAGAAGGACGTCCTGCTCTTCGGCCGGGAGAGCAGGCCTTTGCACATCGCCCTCACCTCATTCCAGGATCCGCCCATACCGGGCGTGTCGGGCTCCGAGGTGGGCGCCATGCAGTTGCTTTCCGAGCTGCACATACCGCTGAGGGACGGGAGGGGGTTCCGGACGCTCAAGGACTTGGACGACGAGGAGCGCCGCAGGCTCGCCTCCGAGCTCGTGATCAGGTGCATATCGCAGCTTCCACCTCGGATCGTCCGGTTCGTGCCCAAGCTCATCATCGGAAGCGTCTACCGCATGGTCGGGGAGCCCTATCCGCTTGAGTACGCCTCGGAATATGCGACGTGCGTCAACGCTGCCGTGAGGATGGGCCTGGCTAGCGAGGCGATCGACATGATGCTGGGGGATCGCTCGGCAAGTTACGGCAAGATCATGTCCGGGCTCCGCGAGTATCGGGCCATCATATCGAAGGAGGTCCGGAGGATATCGGGTGATGGGATCAAGATCGGAGGGCGGGGCTACCTTCAGTACTTCGTAAGCGAGGACACCCCGCGGAACCTGATCGGTCCTGTGACGGGCCTGCTGTTGGGCGGCGGGCTGGCCGACCCCAACAGGCCGCTGATCGGCTTGGTTCCCGGCGAAAGGACCAAGGCGTCCGCGAGATGTTCAAAGACGCTGGTCCTCCAGGGTTTGGATCTGTCGGTTTCGGTTAGGAACGCGGCGCGGAGGGTTCAGGGCCAAGGCGGAGGGCACAGGGGGGCGGCCGGGGCCTTCTTCCAGGG
>CAZJVP010000072.1:0-102802 GCA_964549615.1 uncultured Thermococci archaeon
GCCTAGGGCCGGCGCAAGACGGCCGGAACACTTCAAGACCCTCGCACGAAACATATAACAACCTTCAAGGGGTTGCCCGGGCAGGGAGTGGAAAGGGTTGGCAGGCAGGATCAAGAACAAGCTCTCCGATTTCTTCCGTGCCACGGCCGTGCTGAGGGCCGAGATGCCCGAATGCGACGGCTGCAAGATGCACTTCAATAAGGAGAAATACGGACACGAGTGCGAGTATCCAGGCTGCACCGTGATACTCTGCCCCAAGTGCAGGTTCTGTTCCAAGCACGGCCAGTGCCCCGACTGCGGCAGGCTGTTCCTGGTCGATACCGGACATGCCTGCGGAGATCCGTACTGCGACAAGCTTCTCTGCCCGAACTGCGGGCCCTACTGCAAGGACCACGCCGAAAAGGAAGAGAAGTTCGAGGAAGAGAAGTTCGAGTACTAAGCCCCGCCGACGGCTACGCCAGCCTTGGCTAGAACGCCACTTCTCATCCCGCCCAGATGCCAGACGCTGCTGGTCGGATCCTGAGATCCTATGCCGCCTTCCCGGTAAGCCAGTTTTCTATCATCCGGACGCCCAGCACCGCGTCCGGGGCGCAGGCGTCGGCCCCCATCTCCTTGACCAGTTCGTCCGTCGCGGCAGCGCCGCCGACGATGATCTTGACCTTGTCGCGAAGGCCAGCCGCCTTGAACGCGTCCACGATCTCCTTGGTGTAGACTATGGTCGTCGACAGCAGGGCGGAGAGCCCCACGACCTTTGCCCCCTCCTTCTTGACGGCCTCCACGAACTTCTCCTTAGGAACGTCCACGCCAAGGTCCACGACGTCGATTCCCGCCGCAACCAGAAGCGAGACCACCAGGTCCTTCCCGATATCGTGAAGATCGCCCTTGACCGTGCCGATGACGACCTTGCCCTTGCTCTTGACATCCCCCGACTTGAGAGCAGGCTGGAGAACCGACATCGCCTCCTTCATGGTCTCCCCCGCCATGATCAGCTCGGAGAAGAAGAACTCGCCGCTCTCGTACTTGTCTCCGACAACCTTCATCGCATCCCCAAGGGCGTCCACCAGTTTGAGGGGCGGCGTCTTGGCGTCAAGGGCTTTCTTGACGGTAACCTTGATCCCGTCTATGTCAAACTCGATCAGTTGCTTCTTGATTTTGCTTGCGTAGTCGACCATTCTAGTCACCCGGATGCCTCAGGCATTCCAAGCTTCAGCCACACGCCCGAAGGAGGCCTTATTAGTGTTTCGACAGTGGACAGCGGACAGTGGCGCGCGTCGTCTCCGCGCGCTTGGCTTTGAAACTCAGGGCTAGGCTATCTAAACGCTCTCCCATGATCGGCTCGCAAGTTTGCCGTCGCGCGTGTACTTGCCGATCAGCGATGGCGCCTCCCTCCTACGCCTCCTGTGTTCTTCCAAGAAGTCAACGATGTACCGGGTCAGTTCGGCCTTGCAGGCCCCGCAGAATCTCTCCCCGGCCCTGCACTGGGCGGCCCTAGTCTTCACCTCCTTATCATCGGTCAGGAAAAGCGTGTACAGCCACTGGAATACGACGCAGTGATCCGGCCTCCCCCCTTTCTTCCGCTGCTCCTCCTTGGTTGCACCCCCGCCAGTGAAGGCGTTCCAGATCTTCCGTTTCACCTGCTCCGGGCTGTCCGAGAGGAATATGGCGGTGTCGGGTTGGGAGGCCGACATCTTGCCTCCGATGCTCAGGAGCCCGCTGAGAAGCCTTGAGTGAACCGCGCCCGGCTTGGGAAAACCGAGCTTTGGCGCGACGTCGCGGGCGATTTTTAGGAAGCTGTCCTGGTCGATCCCCATCGGCACGATGACGGGGGTGGGTCCGTCAACGAAGTTCGCCAAGAGAAGGTGCGCGGCCTGAACGGCCGGGAAGAAGCTCCAACCTATGTTCCTCAGCACCGAGTCCCCGAAGGTCGCCCGGGCCGTATTGAAAGTGACGTGCTTGGCGATCTTGGCCGCAGCCCGGTAGATCTTGGTGAACTCCAGGTTGCTGAAGATGAAGGTCTTGTCTGGGTCGAACCCAACCGCGGCGATGTCCAACGCGTTCTGCTCGGCGAACTTCTCGGCGGCCTCGAAGGAGAGGTCTGGGTTGACGAAGAACTTCTCGTCCGTCGTGAGCTGTATGTAGACGTCCGCGTCGAACCTCTCCTGCATCCATCTCGTGAACTCAAGCGGTATGTAGTGCGCGATGGTCATGTCTCCGGAAGGGCCGCGGCCCGTGGCCAGGGCGAACCTCGAGCCCGAGTAATAGTCATCGAGTATCTTGTCCAAATCCCTGTGGGAGAAGAAGTATCCCCGCCGCAGGTAGATGTGGAGGGGCTCGCCAAACCTCCTCAGCACCCCCGGCCCGATCTTCTTGACGCCGAACTCCTCGATGAGCCTGTCGTAGTCGATCTCGCCCTCGACTTCCCAAGGAGTTACCCTAAAAGCTGGGCCTTCAGAAGATCCGGACAAGTCCAAGTCCCACCCTGGCAGGTTTCGGCCGGCGGGAGAACGCCTATCTCCTCGAGGTCCTCACCTTTCCGCGCCTGCTCGTCAGGCACTCGGGACAGACCTCCCAACGAAGGCCCCCGGAGCCCTCGAGCCTCTTGGTGTGGTCCTCGCATATCGGCCTCCCGCATCTCTTGCACTCGCTGATCGTGAGTTTGTCGCAGAAGGCGCATTTCTTCTTTCTTTTCTTCGCAAGGCCGAAGAAGAGGAAGCCAAGCATCCGAGCACCCCGGTGGGACGGGCATGCGTCCCTCGAAGCTTTTATTAATGTTTGGGGGGGCCGCCGGCCGCCGGCAACACATATCAGCCGGTCTCCGAGCGCGTTTCCCGGATGGATTCCATGCAGGTCGAGATCATCACCGTGGGCTACGAGATCCTTGACGGGGATGTCTTGGACACGAACTCTAACTGGCTCGCCACCCAACTATCACGGGCCGGTCACAGGCTTACGAGGATCACGGTGGTGGAAGATCTGGTGCCTGTCATCGCAGAGTGCCTCAAGGACGCACTATCGCGATCGCCGGACGCGATCTTGGTTTGCGGCGGCCTTGGGCCGACGAAGGATGACTTGACCCTTGAGGGCGTGGCCATCGGCGTGGGGCGCGGGCTGGTCGACAACGAAGAGGCGATGGCGATGATTCGGTCGCGCTACGCGCAGATGCATCCCGATGTGCCTCCGAACCAGCTCATGACCGAGGCGCGGCGCAAGATGGGAAGGCTCCCCGCGGGTGCCACCCCGCTAAGAAACCCCGTAGGGTCCGCTCCCGGCGTGCTCATGCAGGTCGGGAAGACAAAGATCATCTGTCTCCCGGGAGTCCCCGACGAGCTTAAGGCAATCTTCACCGAATCCGTCGCTCCGATGCTTGGGAAGGGAGAGAGGCTGGAAATCCGTACGCCCATCGTCATCGGCATCGGGGAATCGCTGCTTGCCCCTCACCTGAACAGGGTGATGGACGAGACTGGAGTCGAGATAAGGTCATACCCATCAAAGGGACGCATAAGGCTTAAGATCCTCGGCGCCAACGCGGGGAGGGCAGTCGATCGGCTCAGGGAGCTGCTGGGCAAGGACGTCGCGATCTTGGAGGAAACGCCCGCGCAGTGAGCGCGCCGCGCGCAGCGGGCCGGACATCGCGGCGACCATGCGACACCGGGGGGCCGGATCGTCCTGGGAAAAAGATTGATAAGAACTCGAAGGCGGCCGAACCCACCAGAGCTGGCAGGATGGCTGACCGTCCTACGGATCTCCTCACCGAGAGCACGATAATGGTGACGGGAGGGGCGGGCTTCATAGGCAGCAACATGGTGGACGTACTTTCTAGGGATCCGTCGAACACCGTGATCGCGGTTGACGATCTCTCGACCGGAGATCCGGCCAACGTTGTCTGGATGAGACGCCGCAAGAACGTGTCCTTCCACAAGCTGGACGTATGCAAGACCCGGAGGCTTGCCTCGGTCATGCGTTGCGGCGTCGACCTGGTTTTCCACGAAGCCGCCGTCGCGAGCGTGCAGGCCTCGATCAACGACCCGGTCTCAACGAACCGCGCCAACGTCGAGGGCACCATCTCCTGCCTCCAAGCCTGCGTTGATGCCGGAGTAGGTGGGCTAGTCTTCGCTTCATCCTGCGCGGTCTACGGGGACCAAACAGCACCTCCTTTGAGGGAGGACGGCCCGGCAAGGCCGACGTCGCCGTACGGCGTCAGCAAGCTCGCAGGGGAGAACTACTGCAGGGTGTTCCACGAGCTTCATGGCACCCACGTCGTGAGCCTGAGGTATTTCAACGTCTACGGTCCGAGGCAGAATCCCGACTCCGAGTACGCTGCCGTCGTGCCCACATTCATCAAGCTGATGGCGTCGGGCAGGCCGCTCACCATCCACGGAGATGGAGAGCAGACGAGGGACTTTGTCTACGTTCAAGACGTGATACGGGCAAACTGCATCGCTGCAAGGACGGCGAAGGCAGCAGGGCGGACATACAACGTTGCAAGCGGCAGGGCGGTCTCGATCAACACGCTCGCGGAGCTGATAAGGCAGGCCATGGGGAGCGACCTTAAACCGAGGCACGGGAAGCCCAGGCCCGGGGACATTCGGCATAGCTGCGGCGACCCGACGCGGGCTCGCGTTGAGCTGGGGTTCGAGCCCCTGTACTCGCTGGAGCGAGGGCTCAAGGAGACGGTATCTTACTTCCTAGACGGGAGGCAGTTGAATGCGAAGCGACGCGGTCAAGAAAGGAATTGAGAGGATCCCGCACCGAGCCCTTCTGAGGGCGTGCGGGTTGAAGGACGAGGACCTGACGAAGCCACTGGTGGCAATCGCCAATTCGTGGAACCAGGTCATACCCGGCCATGTCCACATGATGGAGCTCTTCGAGGAGATCGCTGCCGGCGTCAGGGAGGCCGGGGGGGTTCCCCTCGGGTTTGGGGTCCCCTCGATCTGCGACGGCATAGCGATGAACGTCGAGATGAGGTACTCGCTGCCCTCCAGGGAGCTCGTTGCCGACTCGATCGAGGCGGTGGTTCGGTCGCACAGCTTCGATGGGTGGGTGGGCCTAACCAACTGCGACAAGATCACGCCAGGCATGCTGATGGCCTGCGGAAGGCTGGACATCCCGGCCATAATCGTGACCGGCGGGCCGATGAAAGCTGGGCGTCTGGGCGAGGAAAGGCTGGACGTGATATCGTGCTTCGAGGCCGTCGGCAGGGTCAAGGCTGCCACGCTGAGCGAGCAGGATGCGGAGAAGGTGTGCAGGCTTGCCTGCCCTGGGCCGGGCTCCTGCGCCGGCCTTTTCACGGCGAACTCGATGGCCTGCGTGACCGAAGCCCTGGGAATGTCGCTTCCAGGTTCGGCCACCGTGCTCGCGGAGGACCCGAGAAGGAAGAGCATTGCCCGCGAGTCGGGACGGCGGATCGTCCAACTCATACGGGAGAACATCACGCCATCCATGATAATGACCGAGAACGCCTTCGAGAACGCCATCCGCATGGACATGGCGATCGGCGGTTCCTCCAACACGGTGCTGCACCTTCCCGCCATCGCCCGGGAGCTCGGAATCCACATCGACATCGAGAAGTTCGACGATATCTCGCGAGTGACGCCCAACATATGCTCCATAAGGCCCTTTGGTCCCTACTTCATGGAGGATCTCGACGCCGCCGGCGGGGTGCCCGGCGTTCTGAACAGGCTCAAGGACGACATCCGCGATTCGCCGACTGTGTCAGGGATCAGCATCCTGGAGATAGCGAGAAGGAGCAAGGTGAAGGACGGGAAAGTCATACGCAGCAAGGGCAGGGCGTTCCACCGTGAGGGCGGGATCGGCGTCCTCAAGGGCAACCTAGCCCCCAAGGGATCCGTGGTCAAGATGCCCGGCGTTCCCCGCAACATGCTGGTCCACGAGGGGCCGGCCCGGGTGTTCGATTCGGAGCAGGAATCCATGGAAGCGATCCTTTCGGGTTCCATACTTCCTGGCGATGTGGTCGTGATAAGGTACGTAGGCGTCAGGGGGGCCCCAGGAATGCCCGAGATGCTCTCCCCGACCTCGGCCCTGGTCGGCATGGGGATGATCGACAAGGTAGCGCTGATCACTGACGGGCGCTTCTCGGGCGGCACGAGGGGACTATGCATCGGCCACGTCTGTCCGGAGGCGATGGACCGAGGACCCATAGCCGCCGTCAAGGACGGAGACAGGATCAAGATCGACATCCCGGCAAGGAAGCTCGACGTTGACCTTTCGGATGGAGAGATTCGCAGAAGGATGGTGCAGGCCTCCAGAAAGATCCGCAAGGTCGCCACTAGAAAGCTCGGGGGATACCTTTCTTTGTACTCCAAGGTCGCAGGGCCCGCAGACAAGGGCGCGTCCCGACTCTAGCCTGCCATCTCCAGCCGCGGACGAAGTTCTTCCTGGTTGGGCTTCGTTTGCGAGGGACTTCTCGCCGCGCTGCCGGCCCACTACCATTTGTTTGGCCATTTCGTCGAGGGGCGATGTTCTCGGTCAAGCATAGGGGTGAGGTTCGATCCCTCGCCGTTGGCTCGGCAGGTTCTGATGGCCGGCAAGGAGAGCACGGAGCGGCGCAAATCCTTGATAGATTACTGAGAACAGCTTTGCCCGCGACATGTGGATGCGAACCGAGACCTTCCTGCCCGCGAGAGCGGAGAGATCGCTTCTGGCCCTCCTTGTGACGACCCTTGCCCACTCGTCACCGACGAGGGGGTCCGCGTCGGCGAGGCCGAACCCCTCGAAGGCTTCCACGGGGGACGCGGGCGTCGACGGAGTCCGTACCAGCTCGATCCTCAGGCGAGCCTGGCATGCTGGCGGGCCTGGTGACAGACACGCACGTAATGCTCCTTGGAGCATCTGCGAAGTATCCCGGGCTCACGAATCACCTGTCCTGAAGCCCTGAGCCCTCGGGTGAGACGATGCAGCGGAGAGAAGCCTCTTCCTGCGGACCCACCAGATAAGTGAAAGACAAGAAGTAAGGAGCATCCCCTGAACAGTGGATAGGCTCGGACCGGAAGGCAGCGTGAGGAAACACTTTATAGAAACCTTGGGAAGTGCGGGACGGTCGCTGGGGTAGCCTAGAGGTGAGGCGGCGGACTGCAGATCCGCTTTACAGGGGTTCAAGTCCCTTCCCCAGCTCCTCATGGCGAATGCTCTCTTGGGCGGAAGCCTTCCAGTATCCTCGTAAGCTGGCTTGGAGTTGGGTACGGCAGCGATCATGTGCGTTCCCTGCCGCCGGGGAAGCGCCCATCACGCCAAGTCCGTTGACCGGCCCGAGCCGGCCGCCGATGGGACTTAGACTGATCGGAAACCAGCGTATCGATTTCAAGGAAATGTGGACCTTTCTTTCGAACTCGCCAAGGCCCAGGGAAACCGAGGTTGATGCTTTTCAGCACGGCATCTTTATCAGTTGCCGAGTTCGACGGGGACGTGAGCGGCCGCGATGGAGAACCTGGAGCGTTTCATAACCGTCTTGGACTTGAAGATTCCCGACAAAGTTCCGATATTCGCCCAGAGCATCCTGCCGGAATTTGAAGCAAGATGCCGGTCACTGCCGGGCATTCAGAAGCTCGGTGCGCTGCGCGGAAAGAATCGCATACTCGATTTCTCAGTCCACGCGGCGTTGGGCATAGAAGGAGCGCTGGCAAGGGGCGACAGCGCTCTGGTCCCAAACCTCGAAGGCCCCTTGAGGGTGGACCCGGACGACCTACCGAGATCGGATGGGACGGCCCGGATTGGAGGCAATCGTTTCGTGGACTTCTATGGGCGAATAATGGAGACCGGCATCTGGATGGGCCGCGAGACGACATGGTACGTGGGGCCGTACTTCCGAAGCGAAGAGGAGTTTGACGCTTGGCCCCACCTTTACCCCCGCCCGCTCGCCGAGGAATATGTCGAGGACCTGGAGCAGACGATGGAGGCCGGCAGAGAGCTTGGCTTTCTGCCCGTCCCCATCTGCCAGGGATTGTTCGCCAAGACGATGGAGATGTTTGGTTTGGGTCAAGTTGCACGCATGCTCCTACGTAACCCTAGCTTCCTGGAAACGGTGCTCGACAGGTTGCTCAAGATCAAGCTCGACATCACGGACCAGTACGGCGCCCTCCAAGTCCCCGTCGTTGCGGTCGCCGACGACATCGCCATCAAGGGTTCGACCTTCCTCACCCCCAAGCACTACGAACAGCACTTCGTCCCGCGCCTGAGAAAACTCACCGAAAGGGCCAAGTCACATGGGATCAGGACGATGCTGCACTCTGACGGCTACGTGACGCCATTGATTCCAGGGGTGATTCGGGCAGGCTTCAACGCCATCGAGTGCCTCGAACCTTCCGCCGGCGTCGACTTGGAGACGGTGAAGACGCAGTATGGCGGAAGGATCTGCCTGGTGGGCAACGTCGATGTGCCCCGCATCCTTGCTCGCGGCTCCCTAGAGGATGTTCGAACGGAAGTGAAAAGGATCCTAAAGATCGGGATGCCTGGGGGAGGATTTTCCCTTTGTCCAGCGGGGGACATACTCGACGATTGCAAAGTCGAGAATGTACGGGAGATAGCGTGCATGCGGAACCGTTTCGGCATCTACCGATGAAGAGGGAGCCCGCCTCCCCGCATGCCGCACGCAAGGCCATTCACATCCGGTCATCCATGAGAGCCGGCCTCATGAGCCGGATACGGCCGCGACGCAATCCATCATCTCTTTACGCACCTCGTTTAACGTCTCGCCCAAGTTCTGGGGGATCTGCAGGAAGTTCATGACCTGATCGATGAACTTGGGCACACTGACCTCAATCAGGTGTCTGATCCGGCCCTTCACGTCCTCGTCCACGTCCGTCTTCCCGGACGCCTCCAGGCATGCACGCAGGGCGGCCAGTATGCGGTAGTCCTCTATCCCTTCCCTCACAGCTTCCCAACGGCGGCTGGTGACCGGAGCGGTGCGGCCAGGATAAAGGATCATGTAGTCGTATCCCTCGGTGCGGGTCCAGGGGTCCTCGGTTCCCATTATGGAAGTCCAGAAGCCGATGCCGTTTACGCCGTAGCGGAACGCGAAGATGCCCGCGGCGCGATACTCGGCTACGAGGTCGCCGCCCTTGAGCGTGCGGCCGGCGGAGGTGCAGTTGGAATAGGAGCAGTTGTAGGACCATATCTCCTTTCCTGGGCCAGCCATGACCGCAGTCTTCTCGGGCTCCTGAGCAATCTGGTTGAGTCCTGGGCACCAGATGTCGGTCACAGGAGCGAGAGCCTCGAACATCGCGACATCGCCGCCGCCGTTCACATAGATCCTGACCAGCGGGTCGGCTTCCTTGACCATCTTCCCGAACTCGACGAGCCTGCGAACAGCCGGCCACCCGATGCCGCCTGGCTCGTCGACGGGGTAGAGCGCGTAGTGCTGGCGATCAAACCCCAGCGACTGCATGTGGGCGACGAGGTCGCTTAGGTACCCCTTCAACGCCTTCTTGTAGGCGGGGCTTCCGAACCCACAGGCCCCTTCCGCCGCCTCCAAGCTCGGATATCCTTGGAGAAGCACGACCACATCCTTCCCCCTGAGACGAGCTATCCGCGAATCCAGGCCAGAGTAGTCAAGCGGGCCGCAGAGCCTCCCATCCGCGCCGTACTTGGCGGAAGGGAGGCCGCCCACAGTATACACGTTGTTCCCGTGATCGAGCAACAGCCGGTATGTCGAATCGGCATAGTCCCTGAACTGCGAACTCTCAACATACGCCCACGTGCACAGCCGAAAGGCTCCAGGCGGCGCCATCTCGAACGGTATCACCTCAAGGGAGATCCTTACATGCGTCTCCGGGGCGGGCACCGCGCGTCTGTCCCTAGGCCCCTCGAGGACGCCGGCACCGTCGAGGGCCTGAATCCGCACCCTGACCTCGTGCTTGCCCGGGCTGACGGAGGCAAGATTCAGGTCCAGCCACACCTGAGCGTTCGACAATGAGGGAATCAAGACGGTGGATGACTGGTCGAGTTCGGGGAGCGCGTCGTACGCGATCTCGCCCATGGGGGTCGGCACGCCCACGACGTTGTGGATGGTAACCGACGGTCCGCCGGAATCGACCTCGGCATGGACGCGGGCCCTCAGCGTGCGGTCAGTGATGTTGAAAAGGTTCAAGACCACCGGCTCGTGTTCGCCGGGGACGGCGCGGCGGCCGATGGACAAGGGCTGGACTGCACTCCGTGGCACCTCGTCGGCCACCCCGAGGTTCTCCCACGGATTGTCGGGCTCCGAGACGATCACGCTCGTCCCCGGCCCAAGGGACGCGGCCTCGCAGACCAGATCGGCGATCCGCATCGCCCGGAGGGCTGATGCCGAGAGAGCTGACGTGCGCTCCAGAACTTGGGTCCTCTCCGCCTCAGCGCCCCTCCCCGACAGGGACGCCTCCTGAGGCTGAGCCAGGGCACGAGCGCGATCCTCAAGGAAGCAGGCCTCCCGTCTGAGGGCGGAAGCCGAGAGGGGCAGCGTTGCGTCAACCCTGTCGGCGGTTATACGCAGCTTTGCGACGGCCCGGGAAACGACCGAGCGGTCGTTGGAGAAGGGCTGGATGAAGAGTTCACGCGAACCAGATGCAATGGAGGTCCCGTTCGGATCGACCAGACACCAGGTGAAGGAGTATATCCCGGGCTGGGTTGCCTCAAGAGGCAGGACCACCTTGGCGTGATCCTCGCAGATTCCGACGGTGACGGACTGGGCCGATCCATCCGGCTTCAGACAAGCCACGGTTGCCTTCAGGGGACGACCATCGCATGTGGGGTGTCTGACCGCGAATCTTGCGCCCTGGCCAGAGAGCATCTCGCCGGGGCACAGGTTCTCAGGCCACATCAGAGCCACCGATGCACGTTCCTCCCTGATCGCCGCGCCCGACATCGCAGAGTCGCGCCTGTACGAAAGCCAGCCCCTGGCATCGGGGCGTGCATCGGTCGAGAAGCACAGGACCTTCCCGGCCTCGCCCCCAGTGATCACCATCTCCAACCCCGTCGAACCGGCGTTCATTCTGCCGAACGCTGGGGTGGAGTTGATCGTGCGATGCCCAAACTGCTGGTCGAACAGCACTTCACCCCTCTGTCCGAGAACGAGCAACCTCCCGTTCTGAGTGCACAGCACGAATTCCCTCTGCCCGTCGGCATCGATGTCGAGTATCGCACCCGGAGCGAGCGTCCGGCCCTTCACGTCCAAGCACCAGAGTTGGGTTCCGTCCTCCGTGAACCGGTAGACCACGCCTCGTTCCGTGACGAGGAAGATGTCGGCCCAGCCGTCCCCATCAAAGTCTGCGACCGAGATGGACGAAGGCACCGGCCCATTGACGCTGCGCTGCCACAGCACATCTCCGCGGGCGTCAAGGCAGAATACCTGCCCCCCTGGCGTGCCCACTGCGACGCGCGGATGACCTTCGCTGGACGAGAAGACGACCGGGGCGCCGGTTTGCCAGGACTGGCTCGGGCCTCCGATCTTCCTGCTCCACAGAATCGACCCCTCCCCTGTGACCGCATAGATGTTGCCGCTTCCGGTGGCGATGACGATCTCCAACCGTCCGTCGCCGTTCAGATCCGAGACGGCAGGGCTCACCGGTGCACCCTCAACGCTCGCCTTCCATCTCACGGCGCCGGTCGAAGCGTCGAACGCCCAGACTGTGCCGTTTGCGTCCGTCTGAAGGACCTCCTGCTTTCCATCCCCTTCCAAGTCGCAGATCACCGCGGCCGACCAGCTCGTGGAGGAGCTCAGCTTGGCCCGCCAAACCTCCCTGCCCTCTCCGTCCAAGCAGTACAGATTCGCAGCGAGATCGGCCGCGTAGATCAGCCCGGGTCTGCCCTCGAGTCTTAAGACGGCCGGGTATGTGCAAAAGCGGCCCTGCGCCTCCCAGCGCCACTTCACCCTTCCGGCCCCGTCCAAGACTATGATCGAGGTTTGCCCCGCGACAACAGCTTCGTCCAAACCGTCTGCATCTACATCGGCGACGGTGGCTGCGCTCTCGATGAAAGTGTCGAGCGCCGCGGTCCAGAGGTGTCTTACCTTGAGCATCGCGGCTTCGCCCTGGGTGCATGTGGCTGGCACGAGCGCGGTCGCCCTCGGCTTCATGCGATCTCCATCCGAACAGGCCATACAGTGACCAACCCCCGCCAGTACGTCCGCAGAGGGGTATCTAGCCTTGACGGGACGTGCGCTTGATAATTGTCATCTGGGCATGCCGGCCGTCCACTGCCGACGTTGACGCCACTTGGGAAGGAACCTCGACGAGCGGGGATCGGCTCCTAGCTCTGCCCGTCCAAGGGCTTGGCCCAGAACCTGTAGGCGCACGTGGGGCAGGTGTTCCTGTAAGCATCGCCGAGGTGCACGGGGCTCCATTGCCTGTCGAAAACGGTTCCACATCTCGGGCACCGCGTCTTGCCCTGAGGCCTGGAACGTTCGCGCTGTGCAAGGTAGAGGGTCAGGAGGATGCTCCCCAAGATCGAGCCTATCAGAAGAATCCACAAGGCGGTCCCGGCAGCACCAAAGCTGCTCACGAAGTGGACTGAGATCGAGGCCCTCTCGGTTCGGTCCGAGAAGTACGCCACCGCCTCTATGAGGTGTGGCCCGTCCGGGTAGTCCGTCGTCCTGAACGCCCACCTGAAGGGCGGGCCCGTGAGGGCAAGTTGAAGATGACCGTCAAGGTAGAACTCCACTCTCGTTGCCCCTTCTGCCTTGACCCTCGCCGAGTAGCTGCCCTTGATCTTACCACCCATACTCGTGCCGAACTCCCTTCGGAGCTTGAGCTCGATGGAACTGCAGCTTCCAGGAGACATCAGCAAGGCGATGACGAACGCGCCGATGAGATATCTTCGCATCTTCGTGCCCCCGCGAACCAGTTGAGCCACGTTGATGTCCGGGCATCCCTGAAGTATGTTGTTCCCTTGGGTTCTTGGGGCGACGACGTTCACGAGCTGCGTCGATGGGCGACCCTAGTCCCCGCATCCAAGCGGTCTCTCGAGAGGCCACAAAGCGCCGCGGAGCATCAGCGGAAAAGCGACATCAGAGCGGCCAAGCAAGGCCTTCCCGCCACGACCCCCCGGAATCAAGCTGAGGGTAGCTATTTAAGGTACGTCCCCCAACGAACTGCCGTCAAAGGCAAGGAACCGACTAAGTCGACGGAATCTGGGTCCCCGCCGACCTGGGAATGCGTTGTCTCCGTTGAGGCTGAGGGTTCCAGAGGAAAGAGTCCGGCCAAGAACGTCTGTTCTTCCCAAGCCCGGTGCTTTGGCTGCGCCGCGCCCGAACACCAGAAGGGCAGAGCTCGCGGCATCATGAGAGGGATGATAGTTTGGATTTGCTGAACTCGAAGCATCGACCTCAGGAACCCCTAGTCAATGAGATGGACGCACCGCTTGAATGCCCCGAGTGTGGCTCGCTCAGGCATGCCTACGACCACAGCCGAGCGGAGGTCGTCTGTTCTGACTGCGGGCTTGTCCTCGAGGACAGGATAGCCGACCAAGGGCCGGATTGGAGAGGATTTGACAGCGACGAAAGGATGGCCCGCGAACACACTGGGCCCCCGATGACGTACACCATTCACGACGGGGGGCTCTCTGCCATGATAGATCCCCGCGACTACGACGCAGGTGGGTCGCCGCTGAAACCGGCGACCAGAGCCCAGATGTACAGGCTGAGGAAATGGGACAGGCGGGCCAGGGTATCCGGATCGGTTGAGAGGAATCTGTCCTGGGCTCTTTCCGAGTTGGACAGGGTTGCGGACCAGCTACGGCTTCCGCGCAACGTTCGTGAGGCCGCCTCGCTGCTCTACAGGAGGACCGTCGAGAATGGGTTGACGCGGGGACGATCGATAGAATGCTCCACAGCCTCGTCTCTGTACATTTCCTGCAGGCAGTTCGGCATACCCAGAACCCTTGAGGAGATTGCCGAGGTCACGAAGTACGACAAGAAGGAGATCGGCAGAAGCTATCGACTGATGGCCAGGGACATGGGCATCCATCTTCCGCCCGTGAACGCGATGGACTATATCCCGCGCTTCACAAGCCTCCTGGGCCTTCCGGGAAGGGTGGGGACCAAGGCAGTTGCGATCTTGAAGGAGGTAATAGAGGAGGGAATGGGGTCCGGCAAGGGTCCGGCTGGCATCGCAGCGGCGGCCATCTACACTGCCTGCGTGCTTGAGGAGGCTCCGCGCACGCAGAAGGAGATCTCAGCGATCACCGGCGTCACCGAGGTGACCGTGCGCAACAGGTACAAGGACATCGCCGAGTATCTGGACCTCGATGTGGTGACCTGATTCCTCCCGCCACCGATCAAAAAAAGTCGGCCCATTCCCAGGCCACTCGGTGGAACCCGGAACATGGGCCCTTCATCAATTGCTTCGGGATGGCACAGGACATGAGAGGTCTTGGACTTCTCACAAGAACGGGATGTATCTCGAACGAACCCTCACGCCCTAAGAAAAGGGATGAAAGCAAACGCCCGTGAAACCCTGTTCCACGTTCTGTTCTATCCCTATCTCTTCCGATTGCTCTAGGCTCTAGAAACCTCTTCTAGCTGGCCTGTGCTTCCTGTAGCAGTCTTGGCAGTATACGGGTCGCCCCTCGGTGGGCTTGAACGGGACCTCGCACTCGTTCCCACAGTCAGAGCACACAGCCTTGTGCATCTCTCTGGGGCCAGCGCCAAAACCGCTGAAGCTTCGCCTTCCATAACTCAATTTCGTTCGCTCCTTAGGGGGGAACACTGACGCATAGCATGCGCCAAGGCGCTCCCCCGGGCAGGCATCGCCAGAGAGGCCTAATAAATGAATGCATCCGGCTTCCTGAAAACACCATTATGTCTTCTCGAATGCCGTTTGCTGGGGAGGAGGCTCGAGCCAAAGCTCGGTGAGGCGAAAGCAGAGCTGAGGAGAGCTCCGAGGCGGCTGACGAGGTTGACCTGCCCGCGCGTCCGGCCGCTAGCAATCACGTTCCGCAGGCTGTCCGTCGACCACATCAAGGGTCCTTGATGCCGCCCCTGCACGGCGAGGCGATCCCCAAACGAATGGCCCATGCAGGGCTCGGCTTCGGCCCTGGAGCGAGTTGACTTCTGCGCAGACGAACCCCTGAAGGAGCCGGTGGCAGCGAAGGCTGCGGCGACACACGCAGCCGGTGATCGGCTCAAATCCTGCTTGGATAGATATTTTGGCCGCCGAGCATCCGGCCCCTCCATGACCGCCTCTACGACCATATCGCAATCCGATTCTAACCCACATCCCGGCACCGAGGAGTCACTTGACCCAGCTGACTGGGCAGCGATGCGAAGGCTGGGGCACAGGATGGTGGATGACATGATGGAATACCTGATGTCCGTGCGCGAGCGGCCCGTCTGGAGACCCGTGCCGGAGGAGGTTAAGGAGAGACTGCGTCGGCCCCTGCCCCTCGATCCGGAAGCCCCCGAAAGGATCTACGAGGACTTCACCAAGGACATACTTCCCTACCCGCTGGGCAACATCCATCCGCGCTTCTGGGGATGGGTGTGCGGAACCGGCACCCCGCTCGGGATGCTCGCCGAGATGCTGGCGGCCGGCATGAATTCGAACCTTGCCGGTGCCGACCATGTCGCAAACTACGTTGAGGCTCAGGTACTCCAGTGGTGCAAGGAAATGCTGGGCTACCCCCGTGAGGCCAGCGGCATCCTCGTCAGCGGCTGCTCCATGGCCAACCTGATCGGGCTGGCTGTCGCGCGGAACGCCGTGGCAGGTTTCGATGTGCGCAGGGAAGGGCTTCAAGGGGGAAACAGGAGGATCGTATTCTACTCGTCGACGGAGGCGCACGCCTCTGTCCAGAAAGCCGTCGAGCTGCTGGGACTGGGCTCGAAATCGCTACGCAAGATCCCGGTGGACGAGGAGTTCCGCATCCATATCGCATCGCTCAGGAGGGCTGTCTCGAGGGACCGAAAGAGGGGGTATCACCCGGGATGCGTCGTCGGGAACGCGGGGACGATCAACACGGGGGCGATCGACGACCTCGATCGGCTGGCGGACTTCTGCGAGCGAGAGGATCTCTGGTTCCACGTGGACGGCGCGTTCGGAGCGCTAGCTGCCCTATCCGCCGAACTCCGCCACCTCGTCTCAGGGATCGAGAGGGCCGACTCGCTGGCCTTCGATTTCCACAAGTGGATGTACATGCCCATCGAGATCGGATGCGTCCTTGTGAGGAACGAGGCCTACCACAGGCAAGCCTTTTCGATCGTCGAGGGATACCTAGCCCACGAGGAAGGAGGATTGGCGGGCGGGGCCCCGTGGTTTCACGAGTACGGTCTCCAGCTCACCCGAGGCTTCAGAGCGCTGAAGGCGTGGATGTCCATCCGGGAGCATGGAGTCAGGAAATACGGTCGCCTCATCAAGCAGAACGTCGAGCAGGCGCGCTACCTCGCACGGCTGGTGGACGGCTCAAAGGAGTTGGAGCGTCTAGCCCCGGTCCCGCTGAACATCGTATGCTTCAGGTTCAAGGAGGCGCCAGCCGGCGTTGACCTCGACGCGGTGAACCGCGCCATATTCCGTGAAATCTCGGAACGAGGCATCGCGGTTCCGTCCTACGCAAGGATCCGGGGCAAGTACTGCCTGCGGGTGGCAATAACAAATCATCGCAGCCGGAGGGAGGACTTCGACCTGCTGGTACGCGAGGTCATCCGAATAGGCCGAAGCATCGTCGGAAAGGCAATCCGAGAGGGAGAGGAGCACGCGAGGCGAAGCACCGCCCTAGGGCGAAACAAGCCAGGCCGAAGAGCCAGAGTGCCACGCCCTCATCCAGCTGCTCCCTCAGGGAGATGGGATAGGCGCACATGCTGACGACGGAATCGTACAGACCCTGATCCATGGACAGCCTTGCCCTTTCGAGGAACATCTCGTGGCGGCTTGTGTCTATGCCCGCCCTCTTCGCATCCGATATGGCCGCTTCGGCTGCCATCAGGTAGGCCTCGGCCCTCGCCTTTTGCGCATTGCGGGTGGCGGTCCAGATCGTCTCCAGCAGACGCGAGACGTTCGCACCCATCTCCGCGAGGTAGGTCGCGTAGAGAGAATCCGTCAAGGACCTCAGATCACCCACGCGGCCCCCGACCTGCTCTGCGGAGGCGACGGTTGCATTGAGCTTATCGATCTCGACGACAACCTCCTGTGGGAGGAAGGCCGTCAGGGAGTCCACGTCGACCCCGGAATCCCGAAGCAGGATCTCCAGACGAACCATGAGGGACAGGGTTGCGGCCATCACCCGATCCAGGGGCACGTACTTTCGGAAGAAAACCTCCAGGGCCGTGCGGTGCTGCTCAAGGATCCGGGGCTCGAAAAGGCTAAGGTAGGGCCAGGTGCTCGCCAGACGGGTGTAGTCGTTATTCGGGTCCACCGTTCCGTCCACACGCATCGCCAGGGCTATGCCGGTCCTGAACATGTTGGTCCCCTGCCAGATCCTCCTCTGGTAGGTATTGACCAGACGTCGCATGTCCGTCTCGTCGAAGACAAGTGAATGTTGAAAGGCCCTTATCATGAACTCGAGATCGATGGATCCGTGGGAGATATCCTCAGCTCCAGCTTTCCCGATCTCATATGGCCAGGTGTAGCAGTCAAGCGCTTGGTCATATCTCAGATTGTTCTTGATCAGCCGCGCCATCCTCTTCGGCTTGTCCAGATAAGCGGGATCATGCAGGATGTCGTGGAGGATGAGCTCTGCATTCCCCAGCGCAGCGAAGCGATTGACGATCACCAGCTCGTCGCTTGTCGGGTCATTCCAGTAGTAGCCGGAGTCCTCCGTCACGTCGGTCCAGTAGGCATGGTGCCTGTCGACAACCCTCTTGACCAAGCCGAGGTATGAATCCGCTCTTTCTTTCAAGGTTGCATTTGAGGCGAGCTCGGGTCGCCCGTAGATCAGTTGGACGAGCTCGAGAAGCGGGACCGAGATCACGCCGTCATGGACCGTGAACTCGACGAAGTCATAATCGCTGGTCCCCCAGGTTTCGTTGTAGTTTCCCCAGGCTGGCTCGCCGTCGCCGTTGACGTCCGAGTAGTTGAGAAGGTGATCGGCCCAGGAGACCGCCCTTTCGAGCCAAACCCTATCCCCCGTCAGGCCATACAGGGCCACGAATGCCCTCTGGGCATAGGAGAGACCCCAGGCAAAGGACCCCGGGTTGTAGGGGTCGTCCAAGAGTCGTTTCGACCAGACCTCCCAAGAGTTGATTGCGGCCTCCTGACACAGAACCATCAGGGGAATCCCATTGATCTCCATCTCGCCGTGGCATGAGGTCAGCGCCACCAGCACCGCCAGCGCAAGAAACGCAGCCTTGGCCACGGAATCGCCAGCCAGCTTGAAGGTATAAAGGTTATGAATGCCCGCCGATGTGCGGGGTTCAGTCCCGTCCACCGACGTTTCTAGCAGATCCCTCTCCGATGCCCGTCCTCTCATCAGATGGACGGAAAGTCAGCCCCGTCTTCCCCCGGGTATCCAAGCGGCCGGGGTCTCTCAACGCCCAAGACATCCTTCAATCAATCGCCGCTTCCGGTCGATCGCCCATCTTGGCCTATGTCCTTTCCTTGACAGGCTCCTCAAACGAATGGACCGCCAGCAGCTTGATGCGGGGCTTGCCGACAGCCCCTCTGATGATCAGCCGCACGGCCTCCACTTCCGTCTCCTCGATCGCCAGGATCCTCTTGTGCCCCACGACGGATCCCTGGGCCAGATCCCTCCATCCGCCTGCCAGGCCCTGGACGACGAAATCGCTGATCCGTTCGCCCTTGGAGATGTCCTCCTGGATCACAATGTGATCGATGGGCGATGACCTGGGGAGTTGGAGATCCACCTTCCCTCCTTCACCGCTTGTCTGGGCAATGCTATGCCCAAGCAGCTTGCGTATCTCCCTTCCCAACTGCCTTAGACGAAGGACATCAGTCTCATGGAAAAGCCCGCGCGTATCGGGAGGGATGTTGAGCAGGAGATTGGAGTTTCGCCCCACTGAGGCGCAATATATCTCAATCAGTTCCTTGAGGGTCTTGACCTTGCCGTCCTGGCTCTCGTGATAGAACCACCCCGGCCTGATGGAGACATCGCATTCGGCGGGCCACCAGACCGACCTGCCGCGCTGCCAGAGGATCTGGTACCTCCTCACCGGTGAGTCGTCCCCAGCGGGGACTTCCTGTGTGCTGGCCTCATCTTCCCGAGCTATCCCGCTCTCGTTCCCGACCCACCTGATGTCCGGGCCGCATATTGCGATCAGAGCTTCGGGCTGGAGTCTCCTGACCAGCTCGTAGTATGCGGCCCAGTCGTATTGCTGCTTCTTTCCGTTCGGGCCTTCGCCACAGGCGCCGTCAAACCAGACCTCGGATATGGTTCCGTATCCCGTGAGGAGTTCCCGGAGCTGTCGCAGGAAGTATCTGTTGTAGTGCCGGGTGCCGTATGTCCTTTCGTGTCGATCCCAGGGGGATAGGTAGATGCCAAACCTCAGCCCTCCTCTTCGGCAGGCCTCGGAAACCTCCCTCACCACATCCCCTTTGCCCCCCTTCCATCGGCTGCTCTTGACGGAATGCTCCGTGTACCTGCTCGGCCAGAGGCAGAAGCCATCATGGTGCTTGGCCGTGAGCACGAGCATCCCCATTCCCGCCGCTTTGCATGCCTCCACCCACTGGTCGGCGTTCAGCTCCGCAGGGTCAAAGATTGCCGGGTCCTCCGTGCCGTCCCCCCATTCCTTATCCGTGAAGGTATTCATGCCGAAATGGACGAAGCCGGCCATCTCCATGTCCTGCCAGATTGCCTGTTGTCGCGTTGGCCTCGCATATCCAGCTCTCTTCAAGTCCACTTCCCACTGCCCTCTGCGGGCGGTCAGCTCCTGGACCCTAAATTTCTTCTCCCAAGGCTGGAGTGCCCATGAGGCGACCACAAACCGGCTTGATCGTTTCTTCTCGCAGGCAAGCCTCCCTGACATATCTTCATCCCGGCCGGTGCTGACGGTCGACGGTCCCGAGGCGTCTTGCACTCTATCAATGAAGCGGGCTTGCACGAGGGTCATGACCGGCAATGTCCAGAGGCTGGGAACCAGCTCACGATGCATATTTGACGTGAGCCCTTTCTCGCACCTTGCGTGTCAAGTCCCACTTGTGGCTTGCCAAGTCATAAGGATGAGAACCTCGCATTTGGCAAGCTGTTCACCCTGTCCGACGGAACCGGCCCGTGGTTGCGCTTGCCACGCCTGAAGGAATGGAAGGCGCTATCCATCACCCACCTCTGGTCATCCATACTGGTGGAAAGCGGGCTAGGCCCCCAGGTGTTTGGGTACAGGAACGAGAGAGTCAGAAGCTCGGTTGAGGAGTTCAGGTCCGACATCGCGACGGCGAAGGCGTTTGTCGATACTCTTCACCGCAACGGCATCCGCGTCTGGGGCTACCTGGCAGGCACCTACTTCTGGGGAGACCCAAGGCAGAGGGACTTCTTCCTCAACTTCTACGACAAACACTGGGACGAGTACAAGGAGGTGCTCGGCCTGGGTCCCAAGCCATCGGACCCCATGGGGTGGGTCCAGATCGGCCCCGATGGCAAACCCTTCTTCATGCACTATCAATACGGCGATGTCCTCATGCCCCACATGGCGGTCTCGCCCTACAGCCCCGAGTGGCGCGAATACGACAAGGCGGTGCTTCGCTTCCTGATCAAGGAGCTCGATATCGACGGCATCGAGGTGGACGAGGTCTACGTGGGCCACGCCCCTGCCGCGAATCCCCTCGGCACGGTCAGCTTCGATCGCCACACGCTTGAACGATTCAGGGCGTTCCTCAAGGAAAACTTCACGGTTGCTCAGCTCAAGGACGTGCTTGGACTTGGGAGCTTGGATCAGGTCAACCCCACGGACTCGATGGGCCTTGCCAAGCAGCTCAGTGCAAACGGCCCACTCAAGTTCGTCTGGAACGACTTCCAAGCAAGGACGGTCGCCGATTTCCTCTCCGAACTTAGAGACTGCGCCCACCGTCTGAAGGAGGGCTTCGAGGTTGCCACCAACAACTACGCGGGCAACGGCAACATCTACTTCCAGTTTCAAAGGCTCGGCATCAACCCGGAGGCGACGATCGAGGCCACTGACTACCTCCGCTCCGAGATGATCCATCAGACGTTTCCCCGCCTCCTCCACGGCAAGAAACAGAGCAACAGCCCACTGTTCAAGTACCTCAGAAGCGTCGCCGGGGACAAACCGGTCGTCATCATCAACAACCGAGGGAGCATAGATTGCTCCGACCTGCCCCTCGTGTACAGGGCCATGGTCGCAGAGGCTACGGCGAACGGCGTCACCTTGGCCGTGGAATACGGTGCAGACCAATTCCTGTCGGATTACTTCACCTTCCTCAGGCAACATCAGGATCTCCTTGTCGGCTCAAGGCCCGTCGGCCGCGTAGCGGTCCTGTGCTCGATGCGTCAGGCCTACGCCGACAGATACACGCTGGCCCTGACCGTCTCGCGGATCTTGAGCGATCATCACATCCTTCACAGGATCATCCTGGACAGGGACCTCAAACGCAAAGCGCTCACCGATTATTCCGTTCTCATCCTGCCCTACGTACCACTCATGACGGACCGGGAGATCAGCGATGTGACGGGATTCGTCAGAGGCGGTGGCCGGCTGGTCATCATCGGCAGGACCGCCCACCTCAAAGAGCTAGGCATGAGGAGAGAGAAACCAGGATTCGGCGAGATGCTTGGTACCGAGTGGCCTGAGACAAAGAGGGAGGTTGAGTACCACAAGGGCAGGGCCCTCTACATCCCATGCAACGAGATGCCCTACTTCCAGATCGACCCGAGCTTGGACCCATCGACCACATTCCTCGAGTTGGTGGACGGAATCCCCTCGGCTGTCCGCGGACCCAACAGCAGTCTCTTGGACGGGGACCTTGAGGGACCAAGCACGGTAGAGTACAGCCTGATGCGCCTTCGGGATGGGAGGCTGGTGGTCCACATGGTGAACTACGGGATCGGCGGCGGGAAACTGACCCCTGTGGATGACATGGAAGTCAGGGTCGCGACGGGAGGCAAAACGCCCAAGAAGGCAACCCTCCTTTCGCCCGATACGCCAGGGGAGAGGGAACTGGAGGCAATCACGGAGAAACAGAACGGCGAGATCTATGTCCGGCTCAAGATCCCCAAGATACAGATCTACGCCTTGATTGCTGTCCAGTGGCGGCCTGCCTAATGGATGCGCAATGAATCGGTCACTCAGCTGCCATTTTGTTTTCTGGTCCATCCGCCTGGCGTGAGGTCCGCAATGGACAGATTCGAGGAACGGCAGCAGGTTTGACGGTCCCGGTAGAGGAGACCGAAACTCTCCCCGGGATCTGAGGATGCTACATCCCCGCCACTCGGCTGAGGATACCGGGGGATTTAATAGCCGATGCCACGATCGCGAACCGAGCTTCCAAGGCGATATCCCATGGAGGAGAAAAGAGGAATGCCCATGCTCGGGGACCAGTTCCCGAAGATGAGCGTAGTGACGACCCATGGACCCATGGATCTGCCCGACGCCTTCTCCGGCAAGTGGTTTGTGCTGTTCAGCCATCCGGCCGACTTCACGCCGGTCTGCACCACTGAGTTCGTTGCGTTCCAGAAGAGGTACGACAAGTTCAGGGCCTTGAACTGCGAGCTTGTGGGCCTGAGCGTCGACCAGGTCTTTGCCCACATCAAGTGGGAGGAATGGATCAAGGAGAAACTCGGGGTCGAGATAGAGTTCCCAATAATCGCTGACACGGGCAAGGTGGCGCAGATCCTAGGGCTCATACACCCCGGGAAAGGAACGAACACGGTTAGGGCCGTGTTCGTCGTGGACGACAAAGCGATCATCAGGACCATCCTGTACTACCCCCAGGAACTCGGCAGAAACATGGACGAGATCCTGCGGGTAGTCGAGGCCATACAGATCTCCGACAGGAATAACGTGGCCATGCCCGCAAATTGGCCCAACAACGAGATCGTCGGCGACCACGTCATCATCCCCCCTGCCCGGGACATAGCTACCGCGAAGGAGCGGCTAAAGAAGGCCAAGGCCGGAGAGTTCGAGTGCTTCGATTGGTGGCTGTGCCACAAGAAGCTGACGCCGCGGAAAAGCCAGCCCAAGGCCTAGAATCGTCGGTCAACAGCCGGTTCCGCTTCTCGATGCATGAACGGCTGGTTCGCCGTGATGGTCGGCCCATAGGACGACCCACCACGGAAAAGGGTCGGAAGACCCTTTGGACGGACAGCACGTCTCGGCCCAGAGGCCAAGACGATGATCACGCAACGAACCAAAACGACGTAGCGACCCGAATGCCCTCGGGAGGGTCAGGAGAAAGCACCCGGGACTGGCGATGAGGACCTCGATGCGGCCAAGTCTAATGCCAAGGCGAGCCGAACCGTGGACCCCCACGGTCCTCTCTGACGGAGGAGGCACACATAGAGCGACGACCCATTAGCTCGGCAAAGGTTGAGAGATTTAAGCCGAAACTGGACTGCTTGCCGTGAATTGGCTACGGGAACGGAAAGACCGACGCATTCATCACGTATGGAACTCCCGAAGCGTCGCCTTCGGCACCTCCTTGGATCCGGATTCCTTGTGCTCATCCTGGCCGCCACATGCACGGCCCGTCAGGCTAGGAGAGACCCCGAGAACTGGAAGATCCGGGTCAAATACATCGGCGACTGTCTGGCGGTGCAGACGCCCACATGGGGACTGAGGCAGGACCCCCTAATATCGCTTCACCTCATTCCATCCTCCATACAGGAGCTTGCAGTGGACCTGGCGGGAATCCGGCGGTACATGCGGCTTTACATGCCGAGGACGCTGAGCGATCTGGTGCAGCACACCGATGTCACGATGCTGAGCAACACCGCGGCCGATTACTTCACCCAGGACTGGCTACAATGGATAGCACGGGCAACCGATGAAGAAGGCCTGGGACTGATCATGGTTGGCGGGCTGTGTTCCTTCGGCGGGTACGCGGGTTACGGCTATCCGGACTGGGCAGGGACGCAAGTCGGCCGGATGCTTCCAGTGGACAGCATCGTCGTGAACGGGGTGGCAAATCGCAACTTCGCCTTCAGGCTGTCCCCGGCGGTGCCTGAGGACCCGCTCCTCTCGGCCTTTGACTGGAGCAGGGGGCCGTTCTTCTTCTCGATCAATACGGTCGGCATGAAGCCGGGCGCCAGGATGCTGGCGACATCAGACCCTGAGGACAGGCCCCTGCTTGCCTATCAGGAGGTCGGAGGGGGGTCATCCCTAGCCTTCATGTCGACCTGGGGCAGCCCTTGGGGGAGCGAGTTCGTCAAGTGGGAATACTTCTTGGACTTTTCGGCTGACATGATCTACTACTCGGCTGGGCTTGAGATACCCGATCCTGCCGTCGTCCACGAGATCAGGATCCAGTTCCAGAAGATCCAGCTCGCCGAGGAGCTGGTCCGGTCGGTCCTGGACTTCGTGGACAGGCTTGGCGGAAGGGTCACGGCAGTCCAACGATCACTTGACGAGTTGACCGCCGAGAAGGCGAAGGCCGAGAAGCTGTACGTAGATCAGGACTACGGTGGCTGCCGGATGAGCCTTTCGGAAATGCTTGCGCGGACGAGTGGGCTTTCCGACCAGGCGCTCAGAGCCAAGAACGCAGCGTTCATCTGGATCTACGTGACCGAATGGTCGGCGGTCGCGGCTACCTTCTTCCTTTCGGGTTACGTTCTCTACTCGACGATGATCCGCAGAAGTCTTTACAGACAGGCCATGTCAACCAGGACATCGTCGTAGCGCGTGGCTGGGGGAATGCGTTCTGCAGAGCGCCGGAACCTGGGGACTTCACGAACTCGGCCATGCGCCGAGATCCAGCGGCCTTCACCAGCTGCCCAGTCATCCACGCCGCAGCACTATTAAGCCTCCGCCTGACTGCCCGGCAGATGTTTCGGAGGAGAGCGGGATGGCTTCAGTGGGCGGCCGACTTGGCCCATCTTGGGAAACGGTGAAGCGCTGGAACATCCTAGTCGCTAGGGATGCCTTGCCAAGTGAAGCGCACGCAGCTTCGGAACTACGTGCTTTCCTTGAACGAGCCGGGGCAGAGCAGATGGCGATCGTCAACGACGCCGACCATGGGGACCCTCGCATATTCATCGGGCCGGGCGCAGCCGCCCGGGCGGATGGACTGGCCGTCAATACCGAGGGATTTGGCCCAGAGGATCTACGCGTCGTAGTCAGCAGAGACGGCATTGCTATAGCCGGCGGGCGGCCTCGCGGCACCCTCTACGGCGTCTACACCTTTCTGGAAGATGTGGTCGGGGTCCGCTTCCTAACGCCGGATCACACCCACGTGCCCTGCCTTGGCGACGAGGACTGCTTGCCACTGATGGACAAGACTTACCGTCCCCCCTTCCGCTTCAGGTGGAGCTACTTCGGCGAGATCGCAGAGGACCATGCCTTTGCGACGAGGATGCGCACCAACACGGTTCAGAGCGAGGATCATCTGGGAGGGAGGACGCCCATAAACCTCGTGAGCCACACGTTCGGCAGCTTAATGCCCTGGGCCAAGTACGGGGCCGAGCATCCGGAGTACTACAACGAGACCGATGGCAAACGGCCTAAGGATATCTGGAACGATCAGTACGACCCCGGCGTCCAACTCTGCACGACAAACCCGGACGTGGTGCGAATCGTCACGGATGCGGTGCTGCAGGATCTAGCCTCAAACCCGGGAGTTGCCAACGTCTCGGTATCCCAGAATGACAACAGCCGAAGGTGCGAGTGCGAACGGTGCCGGGCAGTGGATGAGCAGGAGGGCTCCCCCATGGGTTCGCTCCTCACGCTGGTGAACGCCGTGGCGGATGCGGTCGCCAAGAAGTATCCTGGCGTTATGGTCGGCACCCTTGCATACGACTACACTAGGAAGCCTCCGGCCACGATCAGGCCTAGGCCAAATGTGCAGATCCAGCTCTGCAGCATCGAGTGTTGCCAGACGCATCCCATCGATGACCCCAACTGCCCAAAGAACCAGGCTTTCTGCGAGGATCTGAAAGGCTGGTCGAGGATATGCCAAAACCTCTACGTTTGGACCTACGTGACGAACTTCCATAACTACCTCATCCCGTGCCCCAATCTCCGGGCCCTGGGCCGCAACGTCAGGTTCTTCCACGCAAGGGGTGTCAAGGGGCTCTTCATGCAGGGACCCGCGGCCGGCGCCGAGCTCGGCGGTCTGCGAAACTACATCATCAGCAACATGATATGGGATCCGAGCAAGGATGATAAGGCGCTGATGGACGAGTTCCTGAGGCTCCACTACGGCAGGGCGGCCCGGTTCATCAAGCAGTACATAGACATGGTCCACGACGCCGCGGAGAGATGGGGCCAGCATCGTAACTGTTTTGGCTCAGCGGCCGAGCACGGCCTGAGCGCCGAGCTGGGGCGGGAGGGCCTGGAGATCTTCGCCAGAGCCATGGCAGCGGCCGAGTCCGATGAGATCCGCAAACGGGTCGAGAAAGCCTCCATCGCCTGCCATGCGCTCATCGTCGAACCGCTTGCGGCTCCCGCGTTCCAGAAGATCAGAAGCCGCAAGAAGACCCGAGACAAGACGCCCTTCATCTTGGATCCGACCCTTGCCCGAGAGCTCCGTCCCCATCTGGCTCGATTCCTCGATCTGTGCAGACGGCACGGTGTGCTCCGGATGGGAGAATGGGCGAGCATCGAAGAAGTGGCCGATGCGCTCAGGGAGGGGTGCGGAATGCAAGCCGGCGAGCCCTTCTAGGAGGCTTAGAGGCCTTTCACTCCCCAAAGAGCCACAGCGGGCAAGCCCCAGACATGTCCTCAAGATAGTCTCCCGCATCCTGCTCGTCCGATCTCCCGGCCTGCGCCGATGCCTGCAGCGGGGTGGCAACTGGCCAGGCATGTGTACGCCGATGTGACTGTCGGGCGAAACCCATGAGACCAAAACGCCGATGACTTGACGATCCTAAGGAACGCTAGATCTGCCCTGGGAGCGATCGGAACTTTCAGACCGGTCAGCAGCTGTTCTCGTCCCGACGCCCAGTGCGGTCGTTGGCTCCTTCGGTCCATCTGGAGGCCAAAAACGCGGGTTGAAGTGTACCCCTAGCAACCTCCCAAGATCGGCTTTGCTGGTCCGTGGCCGGGGCGTTCGATAGGGAGATCCTCCGTCATCGCAAGAAGCTCCGGCACGTCGAACTCCCTGAGCAGCCCGAAGCAGAACAGTGGCACCGCGCTTTCGTATTCGACGGGAAGCTCGATGAGCCGTTTGAGCGAATCGTAGAGCCCGTCGAGGTAAAGGTTGCTGAGAATCCCGGGATTAAGGGCAGCAGCGCAAAGCGATGCAAAGGAGACGATCGGCCCTGCGCTGCCCAGGCCGACCCTTCCGTCCCTGGCGCTCGATGCAGCCCACTCCAGCAGGGCAAGGATCTGGCCCGTCAGGACCCCGAGAGGCCTCTCGCCCACGGTCCCCAAGAGCATCTGGTACTGCGCAGGATATCGGCACTCCCCCGTCCCGAAAACGTCTGCCGCAACAACCGTCCTTCCCTGCGCGATATGCGACGCACAGAGTTGAACGAGGCCACCGCGTCCCGCATCGGAAAGTAGGACCTGCACGTGCCCCGGGGCTTGGCATTCCAGACCCACCTGCCCCGCCCGGGCCTCGGTTTTCGTCTCACCCTTTGCCAAGAGGACGGTCACGGGCAATGTCCACTCGTCGTCCATGTGCAGAAGGTGGTGGGCGGACTGCTCATCCCGTTGAACGACCTCGTCCCTGACCGAGTAGCGGTGGAGACGGATGACTTTCTCAAGTCTAGCTCGGGACCGCTGCAACCACGCTTCTCGCTTGGGCCCAAGACCTCTCGGAACGCTCAGACGCGGCAGCCCCATCGCGGCCTCTTTTGCTAGGGAGATGAGGGTCGCGTTGTCCTCCGGCAATCCGACCCGCAGCTGCGATTCGCTCAACAGCTCATCCTCATAGGGTAGATCACGCTCGGGGCTCTGCAGCCCGAAGTGTCGGTTCAGAAAACGGTAGAGCTGGGCCCGGTTGTCCGCCTCGTAGTTGTGGGTGCCCGGGTCCACGTTCACGTAGAACTCGATGTTGTCCGGAACCCCCAGAAGGTCGTAGAGGGGCTTGACCGGCTCGTAAATGCTGACCTTGGTCCGCTCCGGACGGAAACAGCAATCATCCTTCTCGTTGTAGATGAGGAGGGCCGGCCGCGGGGCGAAAAGAGCCGTCAGGAGGTCGTAGTCCGCGACCGTGCAAAGGTCGACCGGGGCCTGCTCCAGATCTCCGATGTCGGCGGTGCACGATGGGCGTTGCCAGATCGGTGAATGGCCAGCGACGGGCACAACCACCCTCACCCTTTCGTCCAGAGCGCTGAGGACGGCCGTCTGCCAACCCCCGCCTGAGAGCCCGGTCATGGCGACCCTCCTTGAATCGCAGTTTGGATGCGAGAGTAGGACATCCAACCCCCGCTTCATGGCCAGGTAGAAGACCGCGACCCCTGCCTTGCCGCACAGATCAAGGTGGGCTATCCGCCCGTGGTTGATGTTCATCGACAGCTCGCCCATTCCGATGAACTCGGTGCTCAGGGCCAACATTCCCCTCTTTGCTAGGTTGATGCACCGGGCCTGCTTGTACGGCATGGCCTTGCCGCCGATGTGATGGCCATTTGGATTGAGCACCGCTGGCACCCGGCCCTTGATGCCATCGGGCTCGTAAAGCAGCGCGGGAATCCACATGCCTGGGAAGCCCTCATACATGAGCTTCCGTATCCGGTATCCTTTCCCTGTCTTGATGACTCCCCGCCACCGGACTCTCGGCTTCTCATCCAAAAGCCGCTTCGGATGGCCCCTCAGGTAAATCTCTCGAATGGCCGTCCTTCGGGTATGCGACGCCAGCCGGGCCCACTGCCGCTTTTCCTCAGGACATCTGAATCGGCTCACCTTCGAGAGAATGAAGCGGTGGAGCTCACAGCTCTTGGGATCCTCCGGGTCGCGCCGGGGAAGAAGCTGCCGTCGCAGTGCCTCTTGCAGGCTGTCTAGCGGTCCTGTCATTGCCTACACCTCCGTCCACGGATCACAACGCGCGGACCTGTGCAAGGCTCGCCGGTGAAAAAAGCTTTGGTCGCCTGCCGGCTCATTGTTGGCCGCAGCCTCTATCCGTCTTAGGACCGGGCAACGTGCGAGGACTGATGCTCGGGGCCAGAGGAGATGCCTGCCTTGACTTGGGATACAACGCCGGGCTGCGCAGAAACCACGATCGTGCAATTGATGTCCTGGAAGGTTATGTTGATGTCAAGGCCGCAGTGCTTGGCCCTGTCCCTCATGACCAACGAGTAGAGTTCCTTGTACTCCTCGGGGTCTATCTTGTCCCGGAAGATGGCCTTGTGGATCACATCCAAGTGCGCGAGGGGATGCATCACCAATTCAGCGCGTCTGTCGTCGGCCTGCAACACCGTGCACTTCGACCCCCTGAGGTTCGCCTCCATAACTGCAGTGTAGAGCGCGAACTGCGGCGGGCCCTCGATGAGAGGCATCCATGCGTCCATCGCGACCTTGAACGCGGCGCCGTCCAGAAAGAACCGCTGAGCGTACTCCTTCCCTCCGATCCTTTTGAGCTCCTTGTAGATCTTAGAAATCATGCGGACCTCTAGCTCCGAGCATATCCAGCATCTCTGTCCCTCATCCAGCTTGAGTATCTGGCCGTATGGCATGCTGGGAACGGAGTGGAGCGGTATGAAGATCGTCTCCAGGTGGGAGATCCTCCATTGACCCTTGCTGCGGACGAGCGTGAAGATGAACCTTTCGCGGTCCTCCGTGAGATAGGTCACCGCCTTGGCCCTTCCGTCTTTGAGGACCTTTATCCTGTGGACCTCCATGGGAAAGGAACGGCCCGAGTATGCCTTCTGCAGCACCTGGTAGAACGCGAGTATGACCGACGAGAAGGGGCCCTTGGATATCAGCTCATTCGCAGCGTTCTGGTCGCCGGTTTCGATCCCGAGCTTGAACTTCTCAAGGACGGATGCTATTTCCTCCAAGGTCGACCCCGGCCCATCTATCCCCGGTCACAAAATCATCGCCGTCCGGGCTCTTAACTTTGCCCTCCGAACCTCCGAACCTGATCCGTCGGTTGGAAGTCCGGCGGCCTTCGTCCGCAGCTCGAGATCGCCCGTGCCAGTCGTGCCTATCTTTTAGGCAAGGAGGGCGCCTATTGCCGGGCGTGGTTCCACCTGTCAAAGAAGCTTCGTTTCTGTCCCTTTCTGGGCGTTCCTTCCGCCTGAAGAGATTTGAGCTCTTCGATAAGCTCCCTCTCCCGTCCGGAGACGTTCTTGGGAATGCTCACCTCGACCTTGACGTGCTGGTCCCCCACTCCACCCCTCTCAAGGTCAGGCAGGCCTTTGCCCTTCAGCCTGAAGATGGTTCCGCTCTCAGTCCCGGGAGGAATCTTGATCACAGCGGTTCCCTTCAGAGTCGGGACCTCAAGTTCCCCGCCCAGAACCAGCAGCGCGTAGCTGACCGGGACCTTCATGTAGATCTCCGGGCCGTCCCTCTGGAAGACCGGATGCGGCCTGACGTGCACAACCACGTAGAGGTCGCCCGGCGAGCCTCCCATCCTGCCCTTCTCGCCTTGGCCGGATATCCGCAGCCGCGATCCGTCATCGATGCCGGCCGGAACGTTCACCGATATCCTCCTGGATCTTCGAACGATGCCCTTCCCGCGACACTGCTGGCACGGCCTCTCAACGGTCCTGCCGCTTCCCCTACACCTTACACAAGGCTGGATGCGGACGAACTGGCTGAAGCCGCGGGTCTGAACGTCCCTGATCTGCCCCCGTCCCCCGCAATCCGGGCAGGTCCTGAGAGCCGTACCGCCCTCAGCCCCGGTGCCCCCGCAGGCCGGGCAGTCCTCCTCATGATCGAACTCGATCTCCTTCTTTGCCCCGAAAGCTGCCTCCTCGAAACTCACCTCGAGGTCGTACCGCAGATCGGCACCGCGCTCACGGCCGCGGGGTTCACGACGGTCGAAGAAGAAGTCGAAAAGGGATCCCCCGCCTCGACCGAAGAATTCCTCGAAGATGCCGCCTCCAAAAATGTCATCGATGTCGCCGAAGTGGGTGAAGTCCCTCCACGTGAAGCCGCCGGGGCTGAAGTTGCCCTGCACGCCCGCGAAGCCGAACTGATCGTACGCCGCCCTCTTCTCCGGATCCGCAAGGACCTCGTAGGCCTCGGAAAGCTCCTTGAACTTCTCCTCGGCACCCTTCGGGTCGTCCTTATTGAGGTCGGGGTGGTACTTCTTGGCCAGTCTCCTATACGCAGCCTTGATCTCGTCGAGGGTCGCGTTCCTCGAGACCCCCAACACCTCGTAATAGTCCCGTTTCTGGGCCAATAGGTACCACCGACAGGGTTCCCCTACTTCTTGTCCTCCTCATCGACGACCTTGTAGTCTGCATCCACCACCTTCTCCTTCGACCCCTTCTTCGCGCCCTCGGACCCGCCCTTGTTCTCGGATCCGCCCTTCTCATCGGGCCTGGGCCCCGCCTGCTGGTAGATCTTGGTGGTGGCTTCGTACATAACCTTCGTCAGCTTCTCGATCGCCTCGTTGATCCTTGAGGCGTCTTCGCGTCCGACCGCCTCCCGAAGCGACTTCACCTCGGTTTCTATGGCCGATTTCTGGTCCGCGGTGAGCTTGTCACCCATCTCCTTTAGCGTCTTTTCTGCGGTGTAGATCATCGTGTCTGCTCTGTTCTTCAGCTCGGCCATCTCCCGCCGCTTCCTGTCCTCCTCGGCGTGCTTCTCCGACTCCTTCATCATACGGTCGATCTCTTCCTTGCTGAGCTTGGTCGAGGCCGTTATGGTCATCTTCTGCTCCTTGCCCGTGGCGAGATCCTTGGCGCTCACGTTCAGAATCCCGTTCGCGTCTATGTCGAAAGTGACTTCGATCTGGGGAACTCCCCTCGGGGCCGGCGGAATCCCAACCAGGGTGAACCTCCCGAGGGAGATATTGTCCGCCGCCATTGCCCTCTCACCTTGGAGGACATGGATCTCGACGCTCGTCTGGAAATCGGAGGCGGTCGTGAATATCTGGCTCTTCCTCGTCGGAATCGTCGTGTTCCTGTCGATGAGCTTCGTGAACACGCCGCCCAACGTCTCTATCCCCAGCGTCAGGGGCGTCACGTCGAGCAGAAGTATGTCCTTTATCTCACCGGCGAGAACCGCGCCTTGGATTGCGGCCCCCATCGCCACGCACTCCATCGGATCTATCCCCCTCTCAGGCTCCCTGCCGAGGATCGATTTGAACTTCTCCCTCACGCAAGGCATCCTTGTCGGACCGCCAACCAGGATTATCTTGGAGATGTCACTTGGCTGAAGCTTGGCATCGGACAACGCCGTCCTTATCGGCTGTTCGAGCTGTCGCAGGATCGGATCCACGAGCTCCTCCAGCTTCGCCCGCGTAAGCGTCAGCTCCAGGTTCTTTGGCCCCTTGGAGTCACTCGCTATGAAGGGAAGGCTGATCTGTGTCGTGATGGTGCTGGAGAGCTCAATCTTTGCCCTCTCCGCAGCCTCCCTGACCCTCTGCATCGCGGTGTGATCCGACCTCAGATCGATCCCCGTCTGGGCCTTGAACTGCTGAACCATCCAATCGATGATCTTCTGGTCCATGTCTGTTCCGCCAAGTTGCGTATCGCCGCTGGTCGAAAGCACTTCGAACACGCCATCTCCGATCTCCATGATGGTAACATCGAACGTGCCTCCGCCGAAGTCCAGTATGGCAACCCTCATGTTGCCTCCTTTATCAAGCCCGTAGGCCAGCGCGGCCGCCGTGGGCTCGTTTATTATCCTCACGACCTCGAGGCCGGCGATCGTTCCTGCGTCTTTGGTGGCCTGTCTCTGATTGTCGTTGAAGTAGGCGGGGACGGTTATCACCGCCTTCTTGACCTCCTCGCCCAAGAACGCTGAAGCGTCGTCCTTGATCTTCCTGAGGATTCTGGCCGAGATCTCCTGAGGGGTGTATGACTTGCCGTCTATCGTGACGGTGTAGTCCGTCCCCATCTTGCGCTTTATCCCGATGATCGTTCGATCCGGCTTCAGGGCGGCCTGTCTCCTTGCCGGCTCGCCCACCAAGACGGTGCCGTCCTCCATGAAGCAGACTACGGAGGGAAACATCTTGCCGGCATAGGTGGGCCCCTCGGCGCTTGGAACTATCACGGGCCGGCCGCCTTCGACAACCGCGCATTGAGAGTTGCTCGTCCCAAGATCTATGCCAACGATCTTAACCAAGTCGAGACCTCCATTCAGCTGCTTGCCTTTCCTGATGAGACGGCGACCTTCGCGGGCCGTATGGTCTTGGAGTTGAGGAGATAGCCCCTCGAGTATTCCTGGACGATGACGTTCTCCGGGTGTTCTTCGCTTGCAACTCGGCACACTGCTTCGTGATACCGCGAGTCGAATGGCTTCCCCACCGACTCCACCGGCGTGAGCCCCTCTCTTCTGAGTATCCCGTCCAGCTGTTCCAAGGTCATCTTGACTCCCTTCATCAAAGGATCCGAGTCCCCTCTGCCGAGCGCCTCACCCGCCTGTACCGCTCGCTCAAGGTTCTCAAGGACGTCGACCAGGGACTTGACGATGTTCTCGGACGCAAACTTGACGAACTCCTCCTTCTCCTTCTCCATCCTCTTCCTGAAGTTATCGAACTCAGCCTGCAGCCTAAGGAGCCTTTCGAGGTACCCCGCGGCCAGCTTCGTCTGCTCGTCCAGTTTCTGCTGGAGCCCCTGGACCTGCTCCTCAAGCTCCCGGATCCTCTGAGCCCTTGGATGCCGCTTGGGGTCCTTCGGTCTCCCCACAGGCTCCTCCACGCCCTTCGGGTCCACAGAAGATCCCGCTCACCTGGTTGATAAGAATAGGTTCCCTTGGCGGGTTTTTAATTTATCCTCAAGAGCCCCCCGGGTACTTTCGGAGTCATCTCCGAAGGATGTTTATGAGCGGGTCGGTGTATTCGCCATCTAGGCGGACCTGCACGACCTGCATGATCGCCTGAGATCCCTCGACCCTCGCGCCATTCACGGCCATCGAGAAGAATATTCGATCGTCCTTGTGCAGGTCTCGGAATCTGACGGTTCCCAGGGCCGGAAGGTCGTCGAGCGGCAAGACGCCAGACTGCCTGAGCGGAGTCGATGAATACTTCGTTGCATTGTCGTTGAGCTGGATGACGACGTCCTGTATTGAGTTCTTCCAAGCCAAGAAGAACTCCGCGAACCCCGAATAGAACTGCGTAATGTTCCCCGAGCCGTCGAAGAAGAACGCGAAGACCAAGGGCAGATCTGACCCAGCCCCGGGAGGGGCGAGGCCCTCAAGGCAGCTAGAGTAGTCCATCAGGAGCAGCTTGAACGTTTCGCCCTCCGACCCAACCTCGAGTTCCTTCCGCACGACCTCAAGATCCACCACCTCGGAAAGGGCCCTCACCTTCTCGTCAAGCTCACGCACCTGTTTCACGCGCAGGGCCTTCTCCACCACCGTGAGGCTTTGCCAATCCGTATAGTTCACGGCGAATGTCCGGTTCCGCAGCACGCAGAACCTCAGGACGAGGTCGGTGACCGGCCGCCTCACCATGATGCTCAGGGTATAAGGCGACCTTCCCTCCGCAGGGGGAAGCTGTAATCGGCCGCGGGCTGACGGGACATCCCAGTCATTCTTCAGGATTTCGATGGTCCTTTCCACCCTCTCGCCAAAGAGGATGTTGAAGAGGGCGCTGGAGACGATCGCCGCAATGATGAGGGTCCCCAGAAGCCTTCTATCCATCGGACCACGCTGCCCCTCAAGGGTCTGATCTGGGCGGGGCCCACTTCATAAAAAGCTCATGTAGATCCTTTGTTCCGGAATCTTCCCCGCGTTTTTGGAATCAGCAGGACGGACCGCGCCCTACGCTGGGGCCGCTAGGTAGATGGCAGAAGACTCCCAGGGAATCGTCTTCGTTAACTTGAGCCCCGCCTGCTTCAGCAAAGCCTCCACCTCTTCCGGAGCAAGGAGCATTAGGTCAAACCATGGCCCGATGAAGCTCTTGTACCTGACGCGGAGCTTCACCAGGCCGGGCGGACGATGGGACGCGAGATTCCTCAAGCGATAGTCCTCGTCGACGGCCGTGCCCGGCTCGTTGGGATTGGAGGTGTGGGCTATGAGATGTCCCTGTGGGAGAAGGACCCTCCTCACGTCCCGCAGCATCTCACCCGTGTTCTTGACATCCCCCGAGATGCCCAACCCGTTGTTCATCAGGAGAACGGCATCGAAGATCCGCGCCTTGAACGGAAGCCTGCGCGCGCACCCAAGCACAAGCAGCTTCCCTCCCCTCTCCCTGCACACGCGCAAAACGGTCCTAGAGTTGTCGAGCCCGACCGCGAAGGCCCTCCGCTGCAAACCGAGCAGGTGGCGCCCGGCCCCGCACCCGATATCCAGTACCGTGGAATCCACGAAGGAGAGAGCCTGCGTCTCCTCGTACCTCCAGTCCTGCTCCGTTTCAAAATAGAGGTCGATCGGCTCCTCCATCAGTACGCCATCGTCCCTTTCGATCATGCACGGATTCCCCCGATTGCCCCTATGGTAATCCATGACCGCAATTCCTAGGGAGTCGACGGCGCTCACGTCGCCTGACCACGAAAGACGAGTCAATAAGTATTTCCGCCGATCGATGCCGCAAGTGATTCGTCGCGGGATCGCGGACCGCCCTCATGCACGTGGCTAGCCATCGTCCGCCTTGACTACAGCCTTCAGCCCGACCCGCTCCATTTCACGGGTGATTCGGCCGACTATGGACCTCAGTGCGGAGTGGGGCACCAGTGAATTCTCGTGGTCCCTGATGTCGCTTATGGTTATCTTCCACTCATCCGTCCCCGTTTTGGGCGCTCCCTTCCGAAAGCCCACGGCAGCCTTGAAGCTTGTTACGGGTTATTAGCTCTCTTGTCGCACCAGGCTGTTTGCCTAACGTTCATCTAGTCCCGTCTTCGAAGCTTCCGCGGCGACGCAACCACGATCGCGCACCAAGCTCCTGCGATCGTCCTTGGGGTCAGGGCTGTGCGAGGGATGCTCCGGTTATCCGGAGGGGCGGATTGCGTCTAGCGCCTGCTCGAAGACGTCCTTGATGGGTCGGCTGGCATCCAGTACTTTCATCTTCGTGGGAAAGCGGTTGGCACTCCTGAAGATTCTCAAGTACTGGTCCCTCACGAGTCCCAGGAAAGCCTCCCTCTCAAACTTGTCGGTTCTCGAGCACCTTGAGAAGGCAACGCTGGGCTGGACGTCGAGGATCAGCACGATGTCGGGAAGGCGGAGGTGCTGCCATCTGTTCGCCCTGAGGATATCCTGCCACTTCACTCCCTGTGCGCCTTGATAGGCAAGGGAACAGTATATCGACCTGCTCGATACGAGCGTCCTGCCCTGAGACAACCACTCCACGATCTTCGGTTTGAGCAGCCACCTGTCCAGGGCGAATAGCAGGACGTCCGTCCATGGATCCTCGCTCTTTGCGAGAAGTTTCTTCACGAAATCGTGGTATGGCTCGGCGAATCCAACGACATCCGTCCCCTGGCGAGCAAGGTGCTCCACAAGCATCCTTTGTAGGGTTGTCTTCCCCGACCCGTCGATGCCGCCGATTGCGATGTACGTCAGGCTCCCTTCCCGCTAAGCTATCTCGCCAAGAACGCAACCGGCGGTCAGGCAGTCACCCAGGCCAACCGTGTTGAGCGTGACCCTGGAAAGGAGACACGGCGTGAGAACGACCCATGCCTCACTGCCGTCGAACTTCGCAAGCCAGATGCCCTCGCTCGTCTCCTCGCCAAGGGCTCCGAAGCGCTCGTAGAATCCGAGGCCGGCTGGGGACGGCTCGAGCCGATCGGCCGAGATCAGTCTTTCCAGATCCTCCATGCCCCCGAACTCCCCACTGTAAGCCCTGTTCTGTGCCGATAGAATCCCCAGCATCTGGGAATCCCGAACGACCTCAGGCGCCACCCCGTAGCTGTCCTTCAGGACAGACACCACGAAGTCCTTGCTGTGGACCAACACCTTTTTCACGCCCTGGGATGAGGCGAACCTGAACATCCCATCGACCATCCTCACGGGATCCTCCGGCCTCGCACCGTGGTTTGCGAGAACCGCTTGCAGCTCATCCTCGTTCATGCCGATGCTATCGGAGACATCGCACGCCCTGCTGATTATGTCCCTGCGGATGACCGCATCCTGCACATCCGCCAGCTCGAAGTGGACCCTGATCGCCGGGTTCTTTCCCCGCCACCGTCTGACCAAACCGAGGGCCTCTTCCAGCCTGTCAAGGTAGGTTGTGCCGTCCGGATACGACCGCTTGAGCATGTGGAGTCCGGTGAGGATGAGCTTGTCGATGTCGCTGATTCTCTCGTCCACCCCTTTCACGAAGGCCGGGTCGATGACTATCTTGCCGTTGTAGTCGTCCGCATTCGCGATGAAACGGTTGTTCCTCGGAGAGACGAACCTATGTCCCCGCCACTCAAAACCAGTCCCCTGCCTGAACTCAACGATCAGATGAACTAGCTCTCGATCCTCCCGCGAGGCCTCGCTGGGGCGGCGGAAGGTGACCTTCCCTCCCCTCATCACGGGCAGGAGGATGTTCCCCCTATCCAGGAAAAGCCTTGCCTGCCTCTCCGGAAGCTGGACGGCATGGGGGATGACGAACCTCGCTCCCAGGGCCGAGAGGGCGTTCGCCATTATGCCGGCGTTCCCCCCCATCCGATAGGCGTCGATGGGGAGGTTGGTGACGATCCACTCGTAGGCCGCCTGATCGTAGATCATATACTCCCCTCCAGCCCCCCGGCCGATGAAGTGCATCAGCCCGGCCAAGAAATCTGCAGGATTGTCTATGCGGCCCGGAGGCGAGTCCCTGCGAAGAAAGGCCTGATCCGCAAGCTCCGGATGGGAGACGAGAAGAGCGCGAAGCCGCTCATCGTTCAGGTTAATTATCCCGTCGATGTTCGTGTTGAAAGCGACGGCCACCCCCGCGGAACGGGGCAACCTTCTGCGGAAGTTTTGGATTGCCTCGTAGTAGAGTCCCAGCCAGTTAACGGCCGGCATAGTCCTGCCGAGAGGAAACGAGCGCCGGTATTGAAAACTCTAACCCACAAGCCGGCCGGCCCGGATCCCGTCGCAGGGAGCAAAAAATACATTTATGAGTGCAAAGGCCCGACTGCAGGCGAACGCGTTCAGGTTCGGGCCCGAGTCCATCGCGATCCCGGCTGGCAGCGGCGTCTCCGAGGGTGGGCTTGGCTGGAACCCGAGCGGGAGGGTTGCGATTTGGCAGTCACCGATGAGATCGTGGAGTTTTATTCTTCGATCCTGAACGGGTCGTTGGGCCGGTATGCAGGAATTGTGGGGGCACCTGCCGTGGACCTCATCGTGAAACCCGCGGTTCAGAGAGCACAGAAGGAGCACAGGTTCCTGGAGGCCGTCGAAGTCAATGGGGGGAGGATCGTGGCAAAAGAGATCTCGGCAGACATCGAGGTCCTCAAGGGCGGGTTTAACACCCTAACCAAGGCCATCGTCGACAGCCTGGCATACGTGTTCGGCCCGGAGGAGGTCATCCCGGAAACCCGGAAGATATACGGCGATGTGGCCCGATCCAAGCAGCAGCTCATCCAGGACGCCAAGATCGCCAAGGGACTTCCTGCCTTCCTGTCGGAGGAGGTATGGGAGGAGGTGTGAAGATGGGATTTCTCGCCGGCCTTAAGAGCAGGCTCTCAGGGAAGCCCACTTTGGAGCAGTTCGAGAAGAAGACCATCGGACTTCCTCCCGCGGAGGCTGCCCCGAAATGGGTGGAGTTCGCCAAGGAACATGAGGAGCTCAAACCGGACGACGCCATGTACGGATACAGAAGGGCCGCCGCCCTGTATCGTGAGATAGGGGACATGAAGGCGTTCGTGCAACAGTCCTTGAACTATGCCAAGGCAGCGGAGAGGGTTCCGGAGTACGCCATCGCGGGCGATGGGTTCAGGGTCGCCGCGGAGTACGAGAAGGAGGGATCTGAACAGAACTATGCGAGGGCGGCAGACAACTACCGAAAGGCTGGGGAGAAGGCCGAGGCAGACAGGCACACCACCCTTGCATCCGACATGTATGCCGCTGCGGCCGACTGTTACGAGAGGGCCAAGGACTACCAGAAGGCGATCGAGAATCACCTGAAATCCACAGCGATAAGCGAGAGGAAGAAGCACCTCATCAGGGTCGCAAGGGACTACGGCAAGGTGGCCGAGAACTACCTCAGGCTCAAGGACTACGAGAAGTCAGCCGAGTTCTTTCTCAAGCACGCTGAGGCCGAGACGAGCAGGGCCAACGTCGCCTACTCGGACGGTTACTACCGAGCCGGCGCCACATATGTGAAGGCTGGCAAGCTGGACAAGGCAGCGGAAGCTTACCTGAAGCATGCGGAGTTCTCCAATGAGCCGGCGTACGGGTACAGGAACGCGGCACAATGCTACCAGAAGCTGGGCGACCCGGAGAAGGCGTTGGAGTACTACCTCAAGGCGGTGGACGACGACCTTGCCAAGGGGCGCACCTTTGTGGCCGCGGAGGTGCTCAAACTAGCCAGGACGATCGCCAAGGATAAGTCGAAGATCGACGCAAAGCTTCAGGAGATAAGGGTTCCTGCAGGATTCGAGAAGGCCTCCTTAGAATTCCGAAAGACGCTGGGGAGGGAGCTTCAGCGCAAGGGGCTTCCAGCCCTGACCTAGCCGCAAGCGGCCGCGCTTGGTGAAGTTGGTGGATTTGGGGCTAGCGTGGGCGAGGTATCTTAGGCCAACCAAAGTATTCCTGACGGCGGTGGTGCTGGGAGTTGCGCTCGGGCTCGCGCTCTCGATCCTTGCCCCGCCGATTCTGACCGCGCTCGAGCACGCCCTTTATTTCAGGATCACGAAGCCCCTTGAGATCATACAGAAGCCCCTGTCAGGGATAGTTGGAACTGAGGAAGTAACGGCCCTCTACCTGCTTGGGAACAATCTGATCGTGTCGTTCATCGCGGCCTTCGGCGGGGCCATCTTGATCCGATACACGGTGAAGCCGGGCCAGGAAACCTACACAAGGGAGGGGCGCATCACCAACCTCCTCTGGAGGCTGATAGGGGAGGGGGATGAGAAGTACAAGGAGCCAGCGGTGCTGGCATTCCTCCTTCCCTTGGCCGTCGTCTTCGTCAACGGTGGCGTCTTCGGGCTCTTCTCGGTGAGCAATGGGCTGTCGTGGAAGGAACTCTACGTGTACTTGGCCTACGTGCTTCCACACGGTTCGGTTGAGTTGCCGGCCGTGATCCTCGCCGCAACCATTGGCTACGCCACCGCAGTGAAGCTGGACTCCTTTCTTAGGAAGGGCGACCTCGAAGCCTTCCTCACATACGCAGGCAGGAGCTTGAAATCCAGAAGGTCTTGGGGCCTTTTCTCCCTCGTCTGCGTCATGCTAGTCTTCGCGGCGGCCATCGAAGCTTACCTTACCCCCGCCATCGGAAGGACGGCTCTGCAGAACTCATACTTTGATCTTCGCGTGCTAAACGAGTCGGTCAGACAGGGAGAGCCAGCCTTCTTGGTCGTCCTGGCGTCGTTCGGCGCGACCGTGACCTTTCACAACGGCTCGCTCTCAGGGCCCCCTCTTGAGGTCGAGCTTTTCGGCAGCAAGCAATATCCCTTTGAGGTCGACGGGCGCAGGATTCAGGCATCGGAGGTCGTCAGCGGCCATCAGCTCCGCATCCCCCCTGACGTCGGTGCCCTCCTCCTCAAGTTCCGTGTCAGCAACTTGACGCGCACCACCGTGGTGCACATCCTGGCATCCTGTAAGAAGCTGACCCGCGAGTCCAGACTTGAGGTGCTCGCCTAGCCGGCTCGACGGCAACGCCCAGCGCGCAAGTAAGACTTAATAGCTTGCACCCAGAGCAAGGCTTCTCGGCCAAGGCCTGTTCAGCAGGATCCGTGGCCGATGCACAGGAAGGCAGCTTGCGGCCAACCCGGCGGACTAGGCGGGAGGCTAGGCGTCTCCTGTCACCCGAAATCGTCTATACGCGGGGCTGAATGCCGCGGGGCGGTTCGGCCGCGGGACGTTGGGCCCGGGTCCCGAACGTTGACTCTCCGTCCCTCAGGGTCGGTGGATGTGGGGCCCCCTTCGGAGGAAGGCGGCAACCACATTTGCTTTCCGAACCCCACCAGGCCGGGAACGGAGCAGTGGTAGGAAAGACATGCGGCGCTTGAGGGGCAACGGGGACGAGGTAAGGCTCGACAAGCCCACGTCCCGCGACGGGCCCACCCGCGGATGTTCGGCGGGGTCGAAGCAGGCTGCCCGATGGACGGACGGATGGACATGGGAAGGGACGGAGTTCTACGTCTCTGACTACAACGACATCGCCCTCGAAAGGGCAAGGCTGCCCGAGCGAGTAGCGATTTTTGACACGACGCTCAGGGACGGCGAGCAGACGCCGGGCGTCTCCCTGACCGTTGACGAGAAGATACGGATCGCTTGCGCGTTAAATGAACTGGGCGTGGACACCATAGAGGCCGGATTCCCAGCAACATCGGAGGGAGAACTGAAAGCCATATCCGAAATAGCCGGCCTTGGGCTGAAGAGCGAGATCTGCGCCCTGGCACGGTCCAACCAGAAGGACATCGACCTAGCGTTGAGCTCCGGGGTCAGCTGCATCCACACGTTCATCGCGACCTCGGACATACACCTGAAACACAAGTTGAAGATGACGAGGGATGAAGCCCTGCAGAAGGCTGTCGAGACCATAACATACGCCAAGGAACACGGGGTCGTCGTTGAGTTCTCTGCCGAGGATGCGACGAGGACCGAGCTTGGGTACCTGCTCAGGGTCTACTCAGCTGCCCAGGACGCAGGCGCTGACAGGATAAACGTCCCGGACACGGTGGGCGCCATGATACCGAGGGCTATGGGGTATCTGGTTGGCAGGGTATGCGAGGCCGTGAAAGTTCCCGTCTCTGTGCACTGCCACAATGATTTCGGGATGGCCGAGGCGAACTCGCTGGCATCCGTGGAGAACGGCGCGACACAGGTTCACGTCACCGTCAACGGTCTGGGGGAGAGGGCGGGAAACGCCTCCCTGGAGGAGGTGGTGATGTCCCTGCACTCCTTCTATGGCATCAAGACCAGCATCGTGACCCAGAAGATCTGTCCGACGTCCCAGCTCGTCTCGCGCCTGACGGGCATTCCCGTGCAGCCCAACAAGGCAATCGTGGGCGAGAATGCCTTCGCGCACGAGTCCGGCATACACGTCCACGGGGTGCTCGAGTCCGCAGCGACCTATGAGCCGCTGATGCCCGAGATGGTCGGGAGCACCCGGCGGATCGTCCTAGGCAAACACACGGGAGCGCATGCCATATCGGCCAAGCTCGGCGAGATGGGCATCAAGGCCACGGAGGCGCAGGTATCCGAGATCGCCCAGCGGGTCAAGAAGATAGGCGACATGGGCAAGGGGATCACCGACGCCGACCTCATGGCCATAGCGGAGGCCGTCATAGGCAAAGTCCCAGAGGGCAAGCGAACGCTGGAGCTGGTGAACCTGACGGTGGTAACCGGCGACAGGACCATACCTACTGCATCACTGGCGCTCATCGTGGACGGCAAGCGAGTTGAAGGTGCCAGCATAGGGGACGGCCCTGTGGACGCTGCGATAAAGACGATAAAAGATGTCATCAGGGATTTTGGCAAGGTCGAATTGAAAGAGTACCGGCTCGAAGCCATCACCGGAGGTAGCGATGCGGTTGCGGAGGTCACAGTCAAGGTGATTGACGATCTGGGCAACCTTGCGACGGCCCGGGGCGTTAGCACCGACATAGTCATGGCGAGCGTTGAGGCCATGATTGAAGCGGTCAATAGGCTGTTCGCCAAGAGAGGGAAGGAAGGAGGAAAGCCAAGTGGCTGAGACCATCAGCGGAGCTGAGGCCCTCATCAGGGCCTTGGAGGCAGAGAAAGTCAAACACATATTCGGCTTGCCGGGCGGCGCCATCCTCGACGTCTACGACAAGCTCTATGACTCCAAGATCAGGCACATACTCGTAAGGCACGAGCAGGTGGCAGCCCATGCCGCGGACGGCTATGCTAGGGCGAGCGGGGAGGTCGGAGTCTGCTTCACAACATCGGGGCCGGGCGCAACCAACCTCACGACCGGGATCGCCAACGCCTTCTACGACTCCATCCCGGTCATCGCGGTGACGGGCCAGGTCCCCACTAGGTTGGTCGGCAACGACTCGTTCCAGGAGGCCGACACCATCGGCATCTTCATGCCCATAACCAAGTACAACGTCATGGTCAAGTCCGGGTCCGAGATACCCCAGGTCGTGAGAAAGGCCTTCATCATTGCCACGAGCGGCCGCAAGGGGCCCGTTCACATCGACCTACCAAAGGACACGCAGCAGCAGAAGATAGAGTTCGAGTACCCCCCTGCGGTGAGGATGCTCAAGCGACTCTCCAGCCCGCAGGGACACCCGGGCCAGATCAAGAAGGCGGCCCAGATGCTTGCAAATGCCGAGCGACCGGTCATAATCTCGGGAGGCGGGGTCATAGCCTCTAACGCGTCAAGAGAGCTGGTCAAGCTCGCCGAATCGCTGATGATTCCGGTTGGAGTCACTCTGATGGGAAAGGGATCTTTCCCTGACTCGCATCCGCTCTCGCTCGGCATGTTCGGAATGCACGGCAGGAAGATTGCCAACGACATACTAAGCGACGCGGACGTCGTGGTCGCCGTCGGGATGAGGTTTGCCGACCGCGTGACCGGCGACACGTCGACCTTCTGCGCGAACGCGAAGATCATACACATCGACATCGACGCTGCAGAGATCGGCAAGAACGTGAGGCCGGAGATCCCCATCGTCGGCGATGCCAAACAGGTGCTATCCAAGCTCAACTTGGAAATAGCCAAGCTAAAGCCCGCCAAAAAGGCTGCGTACGCAGAGAAGGTCAAGGAGTTCATCAAGGAATGCACCTGCTGCCAAGACTACGCCTACGATGAGAAGCCCATCAAGCCCCAGCGCGTAATGAAGGAGCTGAACAGGCTGATAGACCAGGACACGATCGTGGTCACCGAGGTTGGCCAGTGCCAGATGTGGAGCGCCCACTACCTGAGAATCGACCGTCCCGGCCAGTGGATATCATCCGGCGGCCTCGGGACCATGGGTTTCGGCTTTCCCGCATCGATCGGGGCGAAGGTCGCCAGGCCCGAATGCAAGGTCATAGACGTTGCAGGGGATGGCAGCTTCCAGATGGTCCTGCAGGACCTGGCCACATGCATCATCGAGGACATACCCGTGGCCGTCTGCATCATGGACAACAGGACGCTAGGCATGGTCTACCAATGGCAGGACCTTTTCTACAACAAGAGGACGTCCGCGACGCTCCTTGACCACGCAGGCGTGGGGAAGGGGAGGGCCGTGCCGGAGGTGCCGGACTTCGTCAAGCTCGCCGAGGCGTACGGCGCCAAGGGGGTGAAGGTCGACTCGCCGGGAGAGCTCGGCCCAGCCCTCAAGGAGGCGCTCTCCAGCGACATCGTCACGGTCGTTGACGTGAAGATAGACAAGGATGAGAAGATGCTTCCCATGGTCAGGGCCGGGGGGTCCATAACGAGCATGATCCTCTCGAGCAGATGCCGGCCCGAGCCCTACCGATTCAGGGGTGATTGAATTGGAACGAACCCGCATCATCGCAGCTTTGGTCGAGAACAAGCCAGGGGTGCTTCACAGGATCGCCGGGCTGTTCAGCAGGAGGGGTTTCAACATCGAGTCCATAGCCGTTGGGACCACCGAGAACGAGAGCATCTCCCGGATGACGATAGTCGTGCGAGGCGATGACAGGATCTTGGAACAAGTGGAGAAGCAGCTCAACAAGCAGGTCGACGTGATCAAGGTCTCCGACCTAGACAGGGACAACAGCGTCGTGAGGGAGCTCTGCCTAGTTAAGGTCAACGCCAAGAACGAACAGAGCAAGCTCCTATTGATGAATTATGCGGAGATCTTCAGAGCCAGGATAGTGGATGTCAATACCAGCACGCTGACCCTTGAGATCACCGGGGACGAGGAGAAGGTCAACGCGCTCATCAACCTCCTCCGGCCCCATGGAATACGAGAGATGGCCAGAACCGGGACCGTGGCCATGGCACGCGGGCCCAAGTCCACCGAGATTCCCGAAGGGGGTTGAACCGGAAGGGGCGTTGATGCGGACAGCGACGGATGCCGAGCCTGCTAAATGCCCTCCACCCCTTCTCGCAGTCGACCTCGACACCCGCCTTCAAGGTCGGATGAGCTGGGGATCTGAATCCGCAGATGGCATGAGACCTATCCCCGGCCATCAAGCGCCCGACATCCGCGTGACGGAAACCTCCCGATAGAGCCTTCTCCTCACCATTAGCGTCCACAGGGCAACGCCGGCGAGCATGAACGCGCCGCTGACGACGAGCCACTCGACAAGGTATATCCAGAAAAGGGCACGTTCCTTCAGTCTCACTGCGATTTCGCCCAGCCGGCCGATCCGCTCCAAAGCCTCGCCCATCTTCTCCGACGAGGCTTGGTATTCCAGGGCCAAATACAAGCCCCTTGCCTCATCGACGATCTCCGATACCCCTTTCAGATCCTGCATGACTGGCGCTGCGTTTGCCCCGAACCGCTCTATGAACTCGGCTAAGGATATCACATAGACCTGGGCCGAACCAAAGTCCGCGAACTTCCGCCGGAGCCAGTGCACGAGAACGACATCCTCTGGAAGCTTCCTGCCCGTACTGAAGAGCAGTTCCGCCACCAACATGTCCGGTGCAAAGGGGTTGTACGCAGTGTCCCAGTAACCCCCGATCATGTCCTGGTGGGTCCACGTCACGCCCTTGCCGTACGTCCAATACATAGTATGAGGGATCCATCCAGGGCTCTCGAATCGCGGGTCGGGATATATCCCCGAGTACCCATAGCGGTACGGGCCGACCGAGTAGGAGGTGACGATGGCGCCTGGTTTCGGGATTGCGAGGTTCGTCCCGTAGCCGACGAAGGAAGCCTCGACGCCGGAAAGCCCTATGTAGGGCTTTAGGATCGGCTCGACCTGCGGATGGGTGTTTATGACGACCCGCATGGGGCCGGACCAGGAGTAGTCTACCCTAACCACCGCGTCCGCATCATTCGGAAAGGCCTCCGACAGGATCGACTCGGCCCAGGCTGTTGACAGAGCGAGCGAGACGCTCATGACGCTCCTAGTCTGCATGCCCCCGAGCCCATCAAGATAGATCGAGTCGTGCAGCATCTTCTGCTGCTCGGGCGTCAGGACGATGATCTCCATGTTTAGCAGCATCATGTACTCGTACTCCAGAAGCTTGGCGTAAGACCGTGGGAAGTACAGCCTGACATACCTGTATAGCTCCTCGTACGTCCACCCCGCGTGCGCCCTCGCCGGTATCACGGTTGGATCGGTTAGGGGGTCTGCAACGAGCCAAGCTGAGACGATAGGCACAGAGCCAACGTGGCCCGCGACGATGACCTTGGCCGGCTTCGGATGGTCGCCGGATGCGATGCCCATCGCTTCCACGAAGGACAGGATCGAAAGAAGGACGACAAGCCTGCGCTGCAATCGCACCGGCCACAGCCTGCCGTAGAACTCATAAATCTTCCGGGACCCGATCCAAAACACAGCCAGATATGACGCAGCAGCTTGGGTTTGCCCCTTCAAGTAGCCACGATCCCTGGCCGCATAGCAGACTGCAGCCCATGCCCGGGATGGATCTCCGCTCTGTCCCTTACTCCCTCAGCCAGGGCATCATCGCCCTGATCCGAGCGCCGACCTCCTCGATCGGGTGCTGCGCGCCGGCCCTCTCCAACGCCTTGAACCTGGGTCTTCCCGCCTGATTCTCAAGAATCCACTCGGTGGCGAACTCGCCCGACCGGATCTCGTCCAGGATCTTGCGCATCTCGTCCCTGACCCTTCCGTTTATGACCCGCTTACCCCTGGTGAGATCGCCGTATTCGGCGGTGTCGGAGACCCTTCTGCGCATCCCGGTTATGCCCTCAGCATGGATCATGTCCACGATCAGCTTCAGTTCGTGACAGACCTCCAGGTAGGCGCACTCCGGCTGGTAACCGGCCTCCACCAAGACGTCGAACCCCGCCTTGATCAACTCCGAGACGCCTCCGCAGAGCACGGTCTGCTCACCGAATAGATCGGTCTCTGTTTCCTCAGCGAAGGTGGTCTCCAAGACTCCGGCCCTCGTACAACCCAAGCCCTTGGCATAGGCCAAAGCCAGATCCAGGGCTTTCCCGCTTGGGTTCTGGTGCACGGCCACCAGGGCAGGCACCCCCTTGCCCTGCTCGAACATCCTTCGCACGAGGCTTCCGGGCCCCTTGGGCGCGACCATGAACACGTCAACGTCCTCAGGAGGTATGATCTGGTGGTAGTGGATGTTGAAGCCGTGGGCAAAAACCAGGGCTTTGCCCGCCGAAAGATGCTCGACTATCTGGTCCCTGTAGACCTTCGGTTGGATATCGTCTTGGGTCAGGATCGCGATCACGTCGGACGCCTCGGCCAGCCGGGGCGTGGTCATGACGTTCCATCCAAGGTTCTCTGCCCTTCTCCAGGCCTCGCTCCCCGGCAGCTCGCTGACGATCACCTTCACGCCGCTATCCCTCAGGTTCATGGAATGGGCGCTGCCCTGTATGCCGGCCCCGCCAACGATTCCCACGGTCTTCCCTCCGAGGTGGGAGAGATCCGCATCCTTATCGTAGTAGATGACGGCCATCTTGTGCCCCTCGCCTCTTCCCCCGAAGCAACAAAGCTTAAAACTATAACTTGTATCCTCCCCGGCCAAAGGAGTGCCTCCCCGGAACGCTCCTTGAACCGCAAGCTCACGCGATGACCATGACTTTCGAGAAGATGGCCGCAGGTCAGCAGTTCGCTGCATGAGCATCCGAAAGAGAAATCAACCACGGTGGCAAAGCTGATCGACATGTTCGGCAAGATCGGCGCATCGACCTGGACGTTCGTCGCCCGGCCCATAGCCGATTGCCTCGAGCCAATCGAGCGAATCGGTTTCAGATCCATAGAGGTGTGGGCTGATCATGCCGCGCATTTTGACCTGGACGATTCGGACGACGTGAACCGATTGCGAGATCACCTATCCGCGTTCCGCATACGAGCCGAATCTCTGCACATGCCCTTCGGTAGGACGCTCGACATCTCCAACCCCGATCCCAAGGTCAGGACGGAAGCCGTGAGGATGACGATTCGTCGCATCAGGGCAGCATCGAAGATCCCCGTTGAAGAGGTGGTGATTCATCCCGGACACGCCCGGGAGGTCGGCGAGGAACCCAAGAGATACGAGATGGCGGCCGCAAGCCTTGAACAGATCTGTTCGGCGGCCGATGACCTAGGGATTCGGGTGTGCGTGGAGAACCTCCACAGCGTCGGCCAACTTGCCTTCTGCGACACGTTGCCCAAGACGTTGCATCTTGTCAGATCGATCGAGGGTCATGCACCTGGCATCTGCGTCGATACCAGCCACGCCAACCTCATGGGCGGGCTTGCCGAAGAGATGGAGATCTGCGGGACCTCGGTACTCAGGACGCACATCTCCGACAACCTCGGCGCGAGCGACGATCATCTACCTCCAGGGGATGGCGAGATCAACTGGCAACAGGTTCTCACCAGCCTAAGGCGGATCTCGTATCGGGGGTCCCTGATGCTGGAGATCGACGGCACCAAGGGACCGGAACGGATCCTCTCGAGGGCCCGCTCCAGGCTCAAGACGATCATCTCGAAATGGAGAGGATAGTACGGTTGCCAGCTGGATCCAACCCTACCTTGGGGGACGGGATGCGAGGATAATCGACGCCCATGTGCACGTCTGGTCCGACCGAGACATCCCCATCGTCGTCGCAGAGGCGAGGAGATTGGGCATCGACCGGATATGCGTCTCGTGCCTAGCGGACTGGGACTGGACGTGCTCAGGCAACCCCGAGGCTGGCAACGCTATGGTCTTCAGAGCGGCGGACAGCCACCCCGAGATGCTTGGGTATGTCTACGTCGATCCGCGCGAGAAGCAGGAAGCGCTCAGGCAGATCAACGCGTATCTTGATCACCCCGCCATGATAGGCATTAAGCTGTGGATCTCGTGCCCTGCAAACGACCCCGTTGTGCGTCCGATCGCCCAGGTGGCCGCTGAGGCCGGCCTAGTGATGCTTGTGCACTCCTGGCGAAGGGGCACCAAGTTATCCAAGGGCTACCAGACCCTGCCGCGGCAGGTCACGGACCTAGCCTTGCGCTTTCCAGATGTCCCCTTCATAATGGCCCACATGGGCGGGGACTGGGAGACCGGAATCCTTGAGGTGAAGAGGGCCGACAACATCCTCGTGGACACCAGCGGAAGCATAAACGAGGCAGGCATGATCGAGAAGGCCGTAGCCCTCTTGGGTGCCGACCGGGTGGTCTATGGCTCGGACGCCCCTGGATCCGCCTATTTGCCCAACCTCGGCAAGATCCTTTCGGCCGAGGTGGCCGAATCCGAGAAACTCAAGATACTCGCCGGAAACATGGAAGCCATTTTAACTCGCAGAAAGCGCGGGAGCCGGCCCACCATGCCGACAGACCCACTTACCTGAACACCGGAGGCATCAGATGGACGTAAGGGAAAGAGTTCACGCTGTGCTCGAGGGTGAGATGCCCGATAGGCTGCCCCTCCTGATCTACTCAAACCACCTTCCGAGGGGCAGCTTCGAACGCAGGATGAGGAACATGGGGCTGGGAATCGATGTCCGTTGCACGGTCTACAGATCCCATACGCCCAACGTGAGGACCGAGACCAGGACGGTGGGGGACTACACCGACACGGAGATCATCACGCCCGTGGGGAAACTGCACTCGAAAAGGCGGATCAATCTCAAGTTCCAACTCACCGGCGGAAGCTGGATTGTCAGGCACCCCGTCGCCACGATCGATGACCTAGAGATAATGGAATTCGTCATCCAGGACACCGTCTTTGAGCCACAGTACGACGACTACCTTCATCTCCAGGCCGAGCTGGAGGGCGACGGCGTGGTCACGGCCGGCGGCCCCTACACGCCTCTCATGCGGATGATGATAGACTTCATGGGATTCAGGAACTTCGCCTTTTCATACAAGCGCGACCCGAAAGCGATCGAGAGGACCATGGACATATTGGACAAGAAGTACTTGGAGCTGTACAGAATAATTGCGGAGTCGCCAGCCGAGATAGTCAGGATAGGAGATAACATAGACGAGGTCATCGTGCCAGCACGCCTTTTCGAGCGGTACTGCCTGCCCTACTACAACAAGTACGCGAGGATCCTGAAGAGGGCCGGAAAGAAGACGATTTCGCACATGGACGGGAGGCTCAGATCGCTCAAGGAGCTGATCGGGGCAACCGAGCTCGACGCCATAGAGGCCTTCACGCCTCCGCCCACCGGAAACCTCCCGATATCAGAGGCGAGGGAGGCTTGGAAACCCAAGGCTCTCTGGTTGAACTTCCCGGAGACGGTCTTCCTTCTTTCAGCGGATGAGATACGGCGCTACACGCTTGGTCTCCTTCGCGAGATGGGCGAGGGGGCTGGGTACATAATCAGCATAACTGAGGACATCGAGCCCAGCCACTACAGGAAGGCGCTGGAAACACTCACGACGACCCTTCACGATCACGGCAAGCTCCCCCTGAGCCTCGGGTCCTCCTGACCGCCCGGTCATCGCAACCTTCCGGCTGATGCCCCGGGAGCCTTGAATGATCCCGTCAGACGAGACCACGTTGACGCCGCCCAAAAAATGAGGCAAGACGAGGAGATCGGGCTTGCGCGGTCGTCGGGGCAGGCGTCGGCCAAGCGTAGAGCATAGCTCTCATGAGCGGTCGGGCCCAGGATGGTGCGCCGCGTCAGAGGGGATCAACCGCTCTGTATGAGCTTGGTAAGCCTGACCTCCTTGTACAGCCGGCGCCTGACCATGACCAACCAAAGGACCGATCCACACAGGATGAATGTTCCGGTAACCGCGCACCATTCAACGACGAACATCCAGAACGTGGCGGCGTTTCTAGCCTTGATTGCCTGGGCCATTGCGGCCTCACAGAAGTCCAGCACCTCCGCATAGGCCTCCAGAGCCTGCTCCATTTGGCACTCAACGTAGAGATCGGCCGCCCTCTTCTTCTTCAGCTGGATTTCCCCGGCCAACTTTGTCAGCCCAACGCTGCTTCCCCCCATCCTCTCGACGAAGTCGATCATGTTGTAGAATGTGGTCAGCGCCAGCTCCGATTCCCTTATCCGTCGCCTGACAATGTAGACGCTGTCGAGGTCGTCGGGCAGACTGCGGCCCGCTAGGAAGAGCATCATGTTTATCGCGTAGTCTCCGTAGTACTTCCATCGCATGAAGATGCTCCCGCCCTCTGGCGTCCAGTCGGCGGACTGCCCCAACGTTCTCCCCTTGCCGATATCCCACCACATCAGAAACGGCCCCTCGCCGAATGCGCCCTGCTCAAGCACCGCCAAGAGCTTAGCAGACATCCTAGGCTTGATGTTACAGCTCTTGTAGAAGAAGCCGTAGCTCTCGAGGGTATCGAAGGGCAGGCTTCTGATGAACTCGTCCTCCCAGTCGAGTATCTTGATCCTGCCGCTCGGTCGCGATGCCGGGTAGGCGATCATGTCGCAGGGCAGGACATCGGCGACGCTCGTGGGCTCCCAGGAAGGGTAGGACCCTCCGCCGCCAGCGAAGCTCTCCGCGCCCCCGATCATGACCAGGCCTAACCCCTCTTCCACAACCCCTCTGGACATCCAAAGGAAGTGCTCGTCGCGAAATGCTTCCCTGTTTGCGTCGCTGAGCACGATGACATCGTTCTCAAGAAACTTGGAATAGGTCCTGGGCATGTAGCTTCTCATGCTCTTCTTTATGATGTCTATGCCCTGGTGAACCGTACATGCGTAGACGGCGGAGCAGTCCAGGAGAGGGTCCGACTTGAGCATGGGAAATGGATTGGGAACCCCTATGGCATCCCCTGCGTAGAGGACCCTGATCCTTCCGGTCACGGGATCGGCCCTTATGTCGCGGGCCTCGACAACCGGGAGGACCAAGAGGACAAGCAGAGACGATAGCAGATCACACCTCATACCGCGAGAGGGGTGACTTCCTCGCCCTAAAACTATTGCTTCCGTCCATCTCATCGTAGGCCCATCTCGCCGAGGAGCCTCCGGCTTTCGTCTTGCACCCCAACAGCAGAGGTGCGAGGAAAAAAAGGCCTGCCTTTCCAAAAACCGGTCAAGGCACGAAACCCCACACCCACACCCCACACCGTTACATATTCATGCCACACGTTGCATTCCCGAGGGGGCTAACAACCCATGGCTTTTCTGCAGGTGGCGCTCGATCTTCTGGACCTAGACAAAGCCTTGGAGATGGCTAAGTTGACGGTCAAGGCCGGGGCGGACCTGATAGAGGCGGGCACCCCGCTTATCAAGTCACACGGGATGCCGGCCCTCAAGCGGCTGGCATCGGAGATCTCCGACAGCGCCAGGATCGTCGCCGACATGAAGATCATGGACGCGGGCTACCTCGAGACCAAGATGGCCGCGGAGTCCGGCGCGGACATCGTGACCGTCCTCGGCGCCTCGACCGCGGCTACCGTGACCGAGGTGGTGAGGGCTGCTAGGGAGCAAGGCGTGGAGGTCATGGCCGATCTCATTGGTGTTGACAACAAACCGCGACGGGCCAGGGAACTGGAGTCGCTCGGGGTCAACTACATCTGCGTCCACACGGGGATCGACGAAGTTGGGTCTTCGCCCAACCAGATGCTAGACCTCGAAGACGTAGTGAAAACGGTGAAGATACCAGTTGCGGCGGCTGGCGGCCTCGACAGCGACACCGTCGGCAGGGCCGTTGATCGCGGCGCGTCCATAGTCATCGTGGGTCGCGCCATCACAAACAGTAAGGATGTGGAGGGTGATACCCGCCGGATCAAGCAGGCCATCATGAGGGAGCTCGAAATCATGAACGTGAGGAAGGCCATGAGAATCCTCTCCAAACATATCCAGGATTCCTCGTATCATATTTCGCAGGACGAGGTGAACAGTTTGCTGGATAGGATCAACTCGGCTTCCAGGATATTCATATGTGGGTCTGGCCGGTCGGGGCTCGTTGGGAGGGCATTTGCCATGCGCTTAATGCACCTCGGATACCAAGTCTACGTGGTGGGGGAGACGATAACTCCTCCTGTCAGCCCGGAAGACCTCATAATCGCGGTATCAGGATCGGGACAAACCACGGTTCCCCTAACCATCGCCAGCATAGCCAAATCGAAGAAGGCCTCCGTCGTGGCAGTGACCAGCTTCCCGGATTCTCCCCTCGGTAGCCTTGCCGACCAGATCGTCACGATTCCGGGACGGACGAGGAAGGGGGAATCCGAACCATCTGACCATCTGGAGAGGGAAGCCAGGGGCGGGTATGCCCCGCTCACTCCCATGGGCACCCTGTTCGAGATCGGTGCCATGGCCTTTCTTGATGGGGCCGTGGCCGAACTAATCTCGCGAAAAGGGCTTGCCGAGAGAGGGCTCGAAGAGCGGCACACCGACTTGGAGTGAAGGCGGAGAGCTCCATCTCTCAGGTACCGCCCATACCTGCGATGCCCCACGCCAACGGCTCTTCGCAAGCTTGCCATCTTGCGACCGCTGCGGGCGCCTAGCCACCATGAGAAAGACCTTCACGGTCGGGAAGCCCTCTGGCAAGAACCGGTTCGCAGGTGGTGGAAGAAGGCACGCAACCCAACGAACGCCTCTTATCGCCGCTCATGTGGGAGCCGAGGGCGAACGGATCCTTGAAAAGAACTCCGGAAGGCCCCTCATGCCGGGCCTCAGGTGGAAAAGACCACCGGCCCCAGTTCCCTCAACATCCTTCCTGTCCCCACCGGCGGTCGTGACGTACATATCCTTGTAGTCCTTGCCGCCAAAAATCACGCTTGAGACCTTGCGCGCAGGGAAATCTATGCGCATGTCCTCCCTGCCGTCCGGGGTGAAGCGCACCAAGCAGCCCCCGTCCCATATCGCGGACCACACGTAGCCCTCGGAATCCACCGTCATCCCATCGGGAGTGCCGCCCCCCTCGGGCAGCTTGACGAATGAGCGACCGTTCCAGATCAGGCCCGTCCTTGGATCGTAGTCGTAGATGCGGATCTCCCGATTGCTCGAGTCGGTGTGGTACATATGACGGCGGTCCAGCGTGAAGCCCATCCCGTTCGAACATCCAACGCCTTCCAAGATCTTGCTCAGTTTGCCGTCAGGGTCAAGCCTGTACAGGCTCCCAGGATGGTCCTTGCTCGACATGGTGCCGCAGAAGACCCGGCCCGCAGGATCCGCTATCACATCGTTGAAGCGAGATCCCCTTTCGGCGGGGATTTCCTCGAGAACCGTGGTCAGCTCACCATCTTTCCAGATCATCACGGTCCCCTTGTCCATAAACAGCAATAGCGACCCGTCCCACTGGATCGTGAAGCCGCCGACGATCCGTCCCTTGTAGAACTGCTCATGGCGGCCGGTGTCCGGTGCGTAGCGAAACATCCGGCCGGTCGGTATGTCGACCCAGTATAGCCGCTGCTCCATCGGATGCCATAGCGGCCCCTCTCCAGTCAAACATGCGTAGTCCGCCACCAGTTCCGGTTTCATGGCCGGCATTCGATCTCACCTGGCAATCCGTCCCGATCAACCGTATAAACGCTTGCGCACACCCTCTTAACCTGTACGGTGTTTGTCCCTGACCGATCGACCGCGCATATCGTGACGAACCGCTCGTGTACCAACTCCGAAGATGTCCGGCTTGCCAACCACCGCCGTGGACGATCTGTGAAACGTCGGCCGCGAGAACGCGTTAAGTGGCGCTTGGAAAGTCTTTTCTTTCCTTTCCGCAGCAACCTTACACTCACCTCGAATGGTGGAGTCCTCGAGATGCCGGATCTGCACGCACGGCATAGGATCATCGATTCGAACTGCTATCTTGGCCACTGGCCAACGCGCAATGTGGGCCTCGGCACAGCGGAAAGCCTGGTCAAGCTTGCGCAGGAAAACGGCGTGGACCTGTGCCTTGTGTCGGCGTTTGATGCGATCTTCCACAAGGACTACTTGGCCGCAAACCAACGGATGATGAAGGAGTTGGAAGAATTCAGAGGCAAACTCCTAGGAGTGCCAATCGAAAACCCCCAATCCCCCGTCTCGGGAAGCCTCCCGCCAGCAGTGGTTAGGCTTGTGCCTTCCTACCATGGATACACCGTTCTCAGCAAGAGGTGCCAGCGTTTCCTCAGGCAATGCGAGTCCTGTGGGACGACGGTCTTCGTATCCTTGAGGATGAGGGATGAGAGGCTCAGCCATCCCCTGCTCAGGCTGCGGCCCTCACGCGTCATGGATCTCGCCCATGTCCTTTCGAAGGTGCCCGGCCTTGACGTCGTCGTGAACAACGCTAAGTCAAATGAGATCGATGAACTCCTCTCAAGGGGAATGGAGCGGGTCCGGGCTTCATGCGACTGGTCGTTTCCCATCGGGTTCATCGAGAAGATCGTCGACAGGTGTGGTGATGACAATCTGGTCTACGGCAGCAATGCGCCCCTCCACTACTACCGCAGCTCCCTGCTCCAAGTGCTCATGGCCGATATACCCGAGAAATCCAAGGCAAAGATCCTTGGCCACAATATCGGTCGGATTCTCCGAAGTTCGCACGCGTCTGTGTCTAGCTAGACCGATGGCCATGAACCGACCCGTGGCGTCACGACAGGCTCGCAGGAGCTAAACGGCGATCGGCACATCCGAGCAATCCGAAACGGGCCGGTTTGCGCACCGGCGACATGCGCCGCAGAACCACATCGTTCATGCATCGAAGGGAGCCCTGACCTTCTGCCCCGCGGCATGCACAAGGGACCGGCTTGTGGCATAGGATCTTCGTGACGGCGAGCCACGCCGCAGAACGGCCCTCAGATGGGCCCTCTCTTCCTGCTCGGAACGAACCACCTTGAGGTCCGCCTGAGTGGCTCGCTAAGCCTCCTTTCGCGGCGCGGCGGGAGTGCTGCAGCGAAGAGGAGTCCCAGGAAAACCACCAACGCGGCCCCGATCTCCATTTTTCCGGACAAGATCAGGCAATAAACGAGGAGCAGCGCAGCAAAAGGAAGAGCAATGAACAAGACGAGCCTGCCCCTACCCGCCGTCCTTGCTGCCAAGAACAGGCTGGCTATCCCAAGCGCAACTAGGACCCAGAAGAAGTAGGCCGCCCAGCCGTACCCCAAGACCGAAGATAGCAGCATGAGCAATAGACAGCCGATCAGATCCAGCGCGGCCACCAGTCGTCGCACGCCTATCTTGAGCACCCCCAAGCTCATGTGCCCGAGGATGAGGCCCAGTAGCACGCCCGCCACGACCCCCGCGATGAGCCAGAAGACCGCACTGGAGATCAACCTGTCTGCCAGCGGCGTCTGAACCTGTGAAACCGAGAGATCGGCGTCCAGGTCCTTCAGCTCGCCCGAGAACTTGATCGCAGAAAGCCATGCATCGCCGGAGAAGAGGCTCGATATCATCGGGTGGATGGACTCAAGATCAGTTTTTGGGACCTTGAATCGAACGGGCCCGCCGAGGGCACCCGCAAACCTTGCGAGATTAAGCGCAGGCGGTATCTCCTCTTCGTAGACCGGCCCGCTGCTTATCGCGAAGATGGCGATCTCCGTGCTGCCTGAGGCGAGCGTCGAGATCCGCAGCGGAAAGTACAACGAGCTGGACTTGAACTTGTAGAGAATCGGCTCGATGCTTCTTGGCTCAGGCGACAGCTCCACCAAGTCCAGAACGAAATAGGGAAACCTGTCGCGGATGTAGGAGTCCACCAAGCTGGCTAGCTTCTGCGAGGAAACCCTCTTTCCCATCCCCCGCTCCTCTAGGAAATCGTTTGCCCAATCCTCGAACTGCCGGGAATCGTCAACCCTTATGACGGTGATGTCGTGTGAGCCGATCTTGTCGTGGAAGACGATCTCCACCCCGGTCTGCTTCCCGCCGCCCCTAAACTCCCCTAACGGGCTGTGATCGCGCATCAGACTGTTGATAGCCACGAATGGAGCAAGATCGGTCTTTTCGATGACGTCGGGCTCAGAAGGAAGAGGCAAGACCTCCAAGACCGTCGTTGCTGCGTCGGCATACACGTCCGTGGAGAGTATCAGGATCTCCTCTAGGCCGTTCCAAGCAACGATTGCCTTCTGGCCTGGACCGAAGACGGAAACGTCGGCAAGGGGCAGCATTCCCCTGTCCGCCAAGCAGACCTGCACTGCCAAGCCCGCCAAGAGCAAACCAGCTACGAACAGGACCAGCATCCGAGTGCTGGACACGAGGGCACCCCTCTCCGCGTAGTCGTCCGTTCTGATAAATCCTCCCCTGCCTGCGTACTGCAACAATCAACTCTCTCAGGATCCTGAGCCTCTTCTCAGCCGTCTCCCACTTCTCCAACAAAAACACCAGCAAACCCACCCCACACAAAGTGTAACATATGTCGGTTTACCCAACAGTCGGTCAGCCCAGCGTCAAGCTTATCTCATCGCCTGGGGAAAGCCCCCGCCACAACTTCCCACCCGTGATGGTTATGACCAGATCATCCTTTCCGCTCACCGAATGCAACCTGACGAGCTTCCTCGAGCGATCCACCTTCGTCACCTTGCATTCGATCTTCTCAAGCGATCCTGGTGCCAGTTTCGGTCCGGCCGCCTCGGCCCATCGGTACATCTCAAGAAGCCGTCTGCCCTCATCGCTGAGCCTTGAGCAGCCCCCCTTCGCGCCTCCGCGGGTTGAGATGACGACCGGCCTTCCCGCGGCTTCCCCGATCTTCGAAACGATCCCCCAAGCATGCCTGTAGGAAAGGCCAAGGTTGGAAGCAGCGTGTCTGATCGAGCCGGTCCTCTCGATCTCCTCCAACAGCTTCGCCCTTCCCTTCCCGATCAGGGGGCGTCCGTCCCTCTCGATCCAGATCTTGGACCTCGCCGTTGCCATCCCTATCGACCACGGAGCATCTCGTACCTTCGGATGATCTGCCCGATCACGGTTCCATCCTCCAAACGTGCAGCGAGATCTTTGAGGACGGCCGGGGAATAGGTCCATGCCCCCTTCTCATTGAAGGAGACGCACCGCAGATATTCAATCCTCAAGGTGGGGTAGCAGGACTCCAACAGATAGCAGTAGACGGCCACCTGAGGCATGGAGTACAGAAACCTGCCCTCAGGCTTGTAGTCTATCACCTCGATGCAGTCGGGGCAGATCCGCATCAGATCGATGTGGCCCGTTAGCCTCAGAAAACCCGACCACACGGGCACCTCCATGGCCACCATGCCGGGGTCGTTCTTCAGCAGGTAGTCTTGAACCTGGAAGTGTCTGTCACGAACCTTCCTCATCCGGGCGATCGAGCCGCATATGGACTCGTATTCGCCCTCGGATGCCCTAGTGTCCAGAAGTCCCCGCTCCTCCAGATGGGACACGAACCACGCATCCGAAGGCCTCGCCGGCAACCTGAGTTGGGACGCGCGTTCGTACTTCTCGTCCTCGAAAACGTTCAGGGGGATTCGTCCCTGTGCAACCGTCGAGAGGGCATGCCACAGATCCTTGCTGTGCTTCTGGTTGAAAGCCCTGTGATGCCTCAGGTTCCACTGGAAGAGGTAGCCCACACCAGTATGTCGAAGCCTCCTGCGAACGATGAGCCCGTATTCTTCCTCCGACAAGCACTACTGCTCCGTCATGATGTACCGGGTCTGCTCGATTCCCCTGATACCCCTGATCCTTGAGGTCATGATCCTGATTTCATCACTCTTGCCCTTTGCCAGGAAAACGGTGATGTTGCGGCCTCCGCCGATCTTGAACGATGCCTCTGCCTCGATGAGCCTGGAAAACTGCGACCTCACCCTGTCTATGCGACCCCTCTCGCTTTCACCCTCCCTGTAAAGGAACATGAATGCGTTGAAGACGTCCTCCTTCACCTTGCCGTACATCCGCTGCTCCGATATGTGGCTCCTGATTGCGTCCCTAATCGCCTCGCTCCTTGAGGAGTACCCCACGATGCCCATCATGAGGTCCAGCTCCTTCATCAAAGCATCGGGAATGTTGAGACTAACGATCGGCATCTGCCTTCCCCGCTGCCGGTCCTCAGCGGATCACCTTAAATCTTGTGCATATATGTTGAACGTCTCGTATGGCAAGAGGCGGGGGAACCACAAAAGGGGCCGCCGTGTGGGGCCCCTCCCATCGGACAATCGATGAAAAGCCCGGATCCGGTGGAAGTGATAAGACCGCCATTTGTGTCCACATCCCTACTCTCGGATCGCGCGCTCGTGCCCAAGCCGTTTCCATACACTTTCGGCGGACGTCGGAATGAATGCAATGGAAGGACGGCGACTGGGCCGAGGATTCTCAACGGTCACCAGATGACCAGCAAGACTCCGCCAGCGAACCTCCTGCCATGGAGCCCGAGGCATGCTATGCCCAACAACAGTCTTTATCAACTCGGACGCCAACGTATGTGGGGGAATGAACCTGCAGTGGATCAAGTGCCCAGGCTGCGGCAACGACCTCTTCAGGATAAGGCTCGACGGGTTGGCCCAGTGCTCCCGGTGTGGAAGGCCCCTTGAGATTCCGACAAGGGAGAGGCGCCCCCGGATCCCCAGCCCTTACCCGGAGCAGCCGCCCGAGTACCCCGAGCCCTACCATCCTGACATCAAGGGTCCGACCTGGATCTCCGCCGAGGGCAGGACGCACGGGGACAGGAACGCCTCGTGATTCCTCTCGACCATCCGGTAGCGCCCCCGAGATGATCGGTCTATGGGCAGGGCCAGGAACGAACCATTTGCACCTTCGGCCAGAAGAGAGGCGAAGCTCTACTCGCGCCTACGCGGAGGGAGGGTGAGGTGCGACCTCTGTTGCAGAAGGTGCGTCATTGCCGATGGCGAGAAGGGCTACTGCAGGACGAGGCAGAACCTCGGAGGAACGCTCTACACGCTCGTCTACGGGGATCTGAGCGCCTTGGAAAGCCGGCCAATCGAGATCAAGCCCTTCTTCCACTACTGGCCGGGATCCACGGCCCTGACCTTCTCCACGTGGTCCTGCAACTTCGACTGTCCGTGGTGCCAGAACCATCACCTGTCCAGGACGCCTCCGGGCGAATCCGATCCTTCACGTAGCCCGCAGGAGATATTGGCCATCGCGGAACGCAACGGCGACCAAGGGCTGTGCGCTTCATTCCAAGAGCCTACCCTCGGGACCGAGTTCGCCCTCGACCTTTTCGCGCTGGCCCGCTGCAGGGGCCTGTATGCATGCTACGTCTCCAACGGTTACATGACCCAGCAGGCCTTGGCCCTCCTTGCGGAGTCAGGCCTTGACGGACTGAAGATCGACCTCAAGGGGCCGCCCGAGGTGTACAGGAAGTACTGCGGTGGCGTCGATGTCGACCACGTGCTGAGGAACGCCCGTGCCGCAAGAAGGCTCGGAATCCATGTTGAGATCGTGAATCTTGTGATCCCCGGGGTCAATGACGACCAGTCCTCCGTCGAATGGGTCGTGGACCAACATCTGCGATGCTTGGGCCAGGATGCGCCGCTCCACTTCACGAGATACTACCCGGCCCACCACTATTCAATGCCCCCTACCCCGGTTAGGCGGCTAGAGGATGCGGTCAGGACCGCAACGGAGAAGGGCGTCAAGTTTGCCTACGTGGGCAACGTCCCGGGGCACCGGTTCGAAAACACACACTGCCCCGAATGTGGATCCCTCGCGATCGCAAGGCAGGGATACAGGGTCACCTCATTTCATCTGGATCCGGGTTTTCGCTGCCGAAAGTGCGGAACGGCCCTGCCAATCAAAGGTAGATACGTTGAGGGCCGATTTGCCCGCTAGGCCGTGCCCCAACGTTGGGCTAATGTCCCATCTCCCTTCTCGCTGCGGCGACCTGACCCAGGCTTATGCAACCATCGCCGGGGGGCAGGAAAACGTGCCTGAGGAGCTTTCGGTCCAGGTTCTTCTCCATGACCGAGACGATATGCTCGTTGTACATGACGCCCCCCGAGCATGCCACGGCGTCCGGACCGAGGTCCTGGATGCAGAGGTTTGCCATCTCCGCGATGCCCCTCGCTATGGCGGCCTGGGACCCGGCCGCAATATCTTCCTTGGAGCGCCGTTTCTCCAAGGCCTCCACAACGCCCATCAAGAGCTTCGTTGTGTCCAGGATGTATCTACCCTCCTTCCTATAGACCTCGACCGGTAGATCCACAACATCTGGGTCGCCTCGGGAGGCGAAACCCTCCAGCCTCATCGCGCCCTCTCCCTCATACGTGCGTTCGTAGCTTATGCCAAGAAGGATCGAGATGGCGTCGAGCACCCTCCCCGTGCTCGTCGTCCAAGATACGTTGAAACCCGTATCAAGCTGGCGGATGATGAGGTCAAGCTCTTTTTCACCCTTCCTGAGGCCGTCGTAGCAGAACCTGCGCACGATCCTCCTGAGCCTTTCCTCCTCGTAAACGGGTGCAAGAATCCCTATCACCATGCGGACGGGGTAGATCGCCGCAAGGTCGCCGCCTATCAGGGGTTGCGGCTGGAGGGAACCCATTCGGACATTTCTCTCGCCAACGGCCAGGATCTCGCCGCCCCAGGCCTCCTTCTCGTTGCCGTACCCAACTCCGTCGCAGATGATGCCGATCACGGTTTGGCCTGGATCGATCCCGTTCTCGGCGATGACGCTGTGAAGATGTGCGTAGTGGTGTTGCACCGCGAAGCTCGGACAGCCCCATTTCTCGGCAAGGGAATGTGCAAGCCTGGTTGAGAGGAACGACGGATGCAGATCATGCGCCACAGCGTCTAGGCTCAGCGTGTTGGTGTCCTTCATCAGGCACGCGATGGCTTCTTTCAGGTAATTGAATGTGTCGAAGTTAGAGGTGTTGCCGATATGCTGGGTCAGGAATGCCAACCCGTCCTTTGCTATGCATGCGGTCGAGGAGAGCTCAGGCCCCACGCCCAGCACGGCCTCCTTGCCCTCCCATTCCAGCTTCAGAGGGTAGGGAGCATACCCGCGGGACCGCCTGATCATGACCGGACGTTTCCCATGGAACCTGACCACGCTGTCGTCACACCTGTTGACTATCTCCCTGTCGTGCCAAAGGAGGTAGTCTATATGCTTGAGCCTCTCCTTCAGCTTCTCCGCCTCAAGCGCCATAGGCTCGTCGTGAACGTTGGCCGATGTCATCACCAGCGCCGGCTGCTCCGTCTCGCTCAACAGCAGGTGGTGCAAAGGACTGTAGGGCAGCATGACCCCGATGTTGCCTAGGTCGGGCGAGAGCAGATCGGAGAGAGGAAAGGGGTCCAACTTTTTCAGGACTACGATCGGCCGCTTCCAGTCCGTGAGCGCCTTCTCCTCCTCGGCCCCGACGCATGCAAATCGCCTGACCTGCTCGACGGATCTTGCCATCAGCGCGAAGGGTTGGTAGGGCCTCTTGAGGATCGCCCTCAGCCTTCGGATCGCCTTGTCGTCGGTCACGCTGCATGCGAGGTGGGTGCCCCCCACCCCCTTGACGGCAACCACCATGCCATCGTCCAACAGGTGCGCCGCCCTCGCTATCGGATCTTTGCACCTCACCTTCCTACCGTTGGAGTCGGCCAGCCAGACCTTGGGACCACAGATGGGACAGGCGATGGTCTGAGCATGGTATCTCCTGTCCCCGGGGTTGGTGTACTCGCTGCGACACTGGGGGCACATCTTGAAGGGTTTCATCGAAGTGTTCTCCCTGTCAAAGGGGGGCCCCCGAGATATGGTGAACCTGGGTCCGCAGTCCGTGCAAGTTATGAACGGGTACCGATACCGCCTGTCCCTAGGATCCCACATCTCGGCCAGACACCCTTCGCACGTCGCCACGTCCTGGGGTATGAAGGAGTTGGACGATGGCTCGGCGTCGCTCACGCTCTCCTGTATCTTGAAGCCCTCTTGCGGGGGCAGGCTGACCTCCTCGGTACTCAGCGAGAGAATCTCGGCAAGGGGCGGAAGAGATCCGCGAAGATCGCTGAGGAAGCGCTCCACCGCGCCCTTGCCTCCGTCCAGGAGGATCTCGACGCTCCCGTTTCCCACATTTCGGACGTACCCGGAGAGCCCAAGCCGCTTTGCAAGGCGGTAGACCGAGGGTCGGAAGCCCACCCCCTGGACCCTGCCCTGGACCAAGATCCTCAGCTGCATTCGCCGGGATGGGCGTCAGCAAGATCAAAAATCTATCTAGGAGCTATCCGACGCGACGCTTCCAGACCCTAGGAGAAGTCCGATGGCTAAACAAAGATTTAATTTGTGCGTCTCGGAGGAGGTCCAGGTCCTTGCAGTTGTGTCTGGCGATACCCGGGAGGCTGGAGGAGATTCGCGGCAAGAGCGGCATCGTTGACTTCGGGGGAGTCCGCCGCACGGTCGATCTCTCCCTCCTTGAGAAGTGCAAGGTCGGGGACTACGTCATCGTGCACGCCGGCTTTGCGATCCAGATCCTGAGCGAGGAGGAAGCCAAATCGACGCTGGACCTCTTGAGGCAGCTTGAGGCGGCTACGGACTGAGGAGAGGATTTCCCTGGACCTGTCGCCTTTCCAGAGCAGAGAACTCGTTGAACGAGCAGCGGCGCTGCTGCGCAGGATCGCACCGAAAGAGGAACTGAGGTTCATGCACGTGTGCGGAACCCACGAAAACGTCGTGACCCGGTACGGCATCAGATCGCTCCTGCCCCCGCAGATCAGGGTCGTTGCCGGCCCAGGCTGTCCGGTGTGCGTCACTTGCCCCGCCGAGATCGACTCGGCAATCCAGATAGCCCGAAAGCACGCGACCCTATTCACCTACGGCGACATGTTCGGCGTTCCCGGAAGCAGCATATCGCTGCGCGACGCGAGAGGGGAAGGGGCCAGGGTGAAGGTGGTCTACAGCATGGCCGACGCCATCGGCATGGCCAACCCGGTGGCCGGGCCCTCCGTATTCTTCTCCATAGGCTTTGAGACCACGGCCCCCATAACCGCCTCTGTGATACGCTCGGGGGTGCCCAAGGATTTCGCCTTCATCGTGTCCCATCGACTCATACCCCCCGCCCTCGTCGCGCTGCTGGATTCAGGGAAGGTGGAGATGGACGGCGTGATCTGTCCCGGCCACGTGTCAACCATAATCGGGACACACCCCTACGACGTTCTGGCCAAGGAGTTCGGCGTGCCCGTTGTGATCTCCGGCTTCGAGCCGCTGGACATAGTCCTCAGCCTGGTTGAGCTTGTCAAGCAGCACAAGCGAGGCGCGCGGGTTTTCAACGAGTACTCGCGATCGGTGAAACCCGAGGGCAACCCGCGGGCCAGGCGTCTCATCGATGAGGTCTTCGAGACCTGCGATATGGACTGGCGCGGAATAGGAACTCTTCCATCATCCGGACTCCGCTTGAGGGAGGAGTTCTCCGACCTAGACGCCCTCAAGAAGTATCGCATACGGGTGCGCAGGGACGACAGGATGCCCACGGGGTGCAAGTGCTCGGACGTCCTCCTTGGATCGCTGTCGCCGACACAATGCCCCCTTTTCGGCTCGCGATGCACCCCGGACTCCCCGGTCGGGCCTTGCATGGTGTCCAGCGAGGGGACCTGCCGCACATGGTTCTTGCATGGGGGTCAGGATTCTTGAAGACGAGACAGCCAAAAAGGGACACGGTGACCATAGAACAGGGGTCCGGCGGATCGGCGATGATGAAGCTGATATCCGACGTCGTGCTCAAGAACGTCACCAGATGGGGAAGGGGCGGCGTGACGCTCAGGGACCTTGACGACTCCGGATCGATCGTCTCCGGGGACCTCGAGATAGTGCTGACCACAGACGCGCACACCGTGAAGCCACCCTTCTTTCCTGGAGGCAACATAGGCACGCTCGCTGCCGCGGGCACGATAAACGATATTGCGGTCATGGGGGTCAGGCCTCTTGCAATCAGCTCCTCCCTGGTGATCGAGGAAGGTTTCAAGCGAGCTGACCTCTCGGCGATCATCTCCTCCATGAACGAGGTCCTAGAAGAGGTGGGAGCCGACCTCATAACCGGCGACACCAAGGTTGTGGAGAAGGGCGATCTGGACGGAATCATAATCACCACCTCGGGGATCGGCGTGACCCCTAGGGGGAAGATCGTCCGCGACAGCGGCCTGCGTCCCGGGGACAAGATCATCCTATCGGGATCGGTGGGCGATCATGGCATGGCCGTCCTCTCGGTCAGGGAGGGACTTGACTTCGAGCTGAAGACCAAGTCGGACGTCGGACCGGTGTGGGAGGTCGTCAGCGCAGCGATGTCGGTTGGCCGCGTCACGGCAATGAAGGACCCCACAAGGGGCGGCCTTGCCAACACGCTGAACGAGCTCGCAACGAAGTCTGGGGTGGGGATCGAGATCGTCGAGGAGCAGATACCGGTCAAGCCGGACGTGGCATCCGCCGCGGAGATGCTAGGCGTCGACCCGTACGCCGTCACCAACGAGGGCAAGGTAGTCATGGGGGTGAGAAGCCGGGATGCGGAGGACGTGCTGTCAAGCGTGAGAGCGACGCGGCGTGGACGGGAGGCGGTGGTGATCGGGACGGTCGTTAAAGAGCATCCAGGCGAGGTGGTGCTGCACACCCGGGTGGGGGGAAGGAGACTGATGGAGCCCCCCATAGGGGATCCGGCACCCAGAATCTGCTAGGCCTGCTTGGCCGGAGGAGGCAGGAAGGGAAACCTTATGAACTTCGCGGCATCTCGTACCAGTTCCATGGGCCGAGGGAGAGTGAGGCCTCTCGGTGTGATCGCCATCTGGCTGCTAGCTTGGACCATGCCGGTCGCCTGCAAGGGTAGCCCCCTTCTCGGCCGCGAGGACGTCATCACGCTGGTCTCACGGTTGACCCTCGAAACACAGCAACTCTACGACAGCATCCTAGCCGAAACGCCGTATCACCCATCCCTCATGGCCTGGGGGATGCACTACCTAGCCCGGGCTTGCCTCGCCATGTATGCGGTCACAAACGAGAGGGCTTGGTTGGACAGAGCGATCAACATCACGGACTACTTCGTCGAGTACTCGGATGTGAACGGGGATGACGAGCCCTCATGGGGAGCCTACAACGAGACCTTTGGCGGCTCGCACTACGGGTTCGCAGAATGGACGGTCTGGGACGGGGTGATCAGCCTTGCCATAATAGAGGTGGCCAAGACGATCAGGTCGGATCCTGTCCTGTCGTCCGACCAGGACCTAGCCTCAAAGGCAGATGCGTATGTCCAGTTGACGGAGAAGGTCGTCACACGCCACTGGGCATCATGGACCGAGGTGGGACCCGGGCAGGGGTACTACTGGGATGAGCCTACCAAAGACCTCGGCCCATACGTCAACGGATTCGCGGCCCTAGGCGAGGTCGAATTGATCCTTGCCCAGCTCACGGGGAACCGGTCGTTCCTCGAGCGCCCAGCCCAGATGGCCAGCTACCTCATAGGCAGCATGAGGTACGACCCTGTGGATGATCTCTACGTCTGGGACTACAAGATCGGGAGCGCGCCAGCAGAGGACATCAGCCATGGAGCGATTGACCTTGAGTTCCTGCTAGTCGCAAACCAAATGGGGCTAGTGGACGACGTCCACATCCGCCGCATCTGCAACACCTACGCAAAGAGGATCTGGCAGGTGCCGAACATCCTGAACAAGACGCACCCACTGGCAATGAGAGTCGACGGGTCGGGCGAGGAGGACTACACGATCTTCTCTCGCGCCTGGATACGCCTATCGACCTATGATCCCTACATATACGAACGGCAAAGGACTGCTCTGGGCATAGAGCACGAAAGGTTTGGCCTCCATCCCGCGGGATACGTAGTGCTTGCCGCCGCCGAGGTAGCGTTGCTGTCCAAGAGGCTCGGGTCGATGGGTATTGACACTAGCCAGCTGAGGGTCCTCAGCCTGAGCCAGATCGAAGCACTCCTTCGACAGGCCCAGTCAAGGCTCGAGGAATACGAATCACTCGGCACCCAGATGGAGCGGGCAAGATCGATGTTGAAAGAAGCATCCAGCTATCTGAACGAGGCGTCTTTGGCGAATTGCTCCGTACCCATCGCAATGATCTGGGAAGTCTATGATATCCTCGTTGGCGCAAAGAAGACGGCTGAGAAGCTCCAAGCACTTGAGGCGCGCATCGCCGAAGCTGAGGCGGCGGGGATGAACGTCTCTGCGCTCTGGACGCGGTTTGCAAAGCTCAAACCCGAGCTTGCTCTGGCTGACACGATGGCCGGCCTCAATGCCGTGAACGCGCGGATCGATGTGCTCGGCCGTGGGCTGGATGATCTCAAGAGGTTGCAGGGAATAGAGGCTCTAGCCCGGAGGGCACTGGAGGCCGGCGGAGAACTGTCCGCGATCTGGCCAAGGCTTTCGACGCTGAGGGAGAGAGTCTTTCTCGCTGAGACGAAGACCGCACTGGACGATCTGCGTAAAGAGATCGACGCCCTCTCCGCCGATGTCGAGAAGGTATCCGCTGAAGCACTCATCCGACTCGCAGACGAAGTCGTCAGGAGAGCCAAGGATGCGGGCATCGACACGAGCAGGCATGAGATCTTCCTGCAAAGGGCGAAGGAGGAGTTCTCCAAGGGACGGTATGGGCCAGCCATCCAGTTCACCAACTACCCGCTGGGCTTGATGGAGCAACTCTCCGAAGGACGGGAAGCCATGGCCTTGGCCCTGATCTTCCTGCTCGGCCTCGCACTTCGCAAACGCGAGGAAGAGATATCTGGGGGGCTCCCCGCGCGAGCGGTTGATATCGCCCGGGCAACGCCGACAAAATGCATCAGTCCGCGGAGGCAGGGACGGGAAGGGAAGATGCCATGGTCAACATCGTGCTGATTGCGGTGGATACCCTAAGGGCAGATGCACTATCATGTTACGGGAACCCGAAACCTACCAGCCCCAACATCGACCGCCTGGCTCGGCGTGGCTTTCTGTTCGAGAACTTCTACTCGGTCGGCAACTGCACCCACCCGGGGTTCACGTCCCTCCTCTCGGGGATGTATCCGGAATCAACCGGCGTTGTCAGCCACTGGACCAGGGTGTCCCCGCCCGATGAGCTGCCCATGATGGCACAGCACTTCGCTAGCGCGGGCTTCAACACGGCGGCCGTCGACAATCTCTACGATGGGTGGAGGCCTAGGCACCCGTTCTATCCATGGTTCAGGAGGGGCTTCTCCACATACGGCTATCCCCCGGGGCAGGGACATTACAGGCCCGGCGCCGACGTATCGAAGATGGCCTGCCGATGGCTTTCCTCAAGGCCCTCCCAACCTTTCTTCCTCTTCGTTCACTACTGGGACACCCACGCACCGTACAACAAGGCGCCCAGCCGGTTCTACCGCTTCTACGACGGCGATGACCCGTGCGATCCCCGCCTCGACTATATGCCGCCCGAGGTCAGGGAAAGACAGAGGCGGGTCTTCGGCAAGCCGATAACCGATCCGGCATACGTGGTGGCCTCGTACCACGCCGAGACAGCATACGTCGACGAGTGCATAGGCGCTCTCCTCTTAAGACTGGAGAAACTCCGCCTCATCGACGAGACGATAGTCGTCCTGACTTCGGATCACGGTGACATCATGGCAATGCCGAGGGCCGCCCTGGGCCGGCTGTGGTGCTTTTGCCACATAGGGCTGAACGAGGACTGCCTGAGAATACCGTTGATCCTAGCAGGCCCAGGGATCGCGGAGGCGGCAAGGTCAAGACAGGCGTTCCAGCTGGTGGACATTCTGCCAACGCTGCTCGACCTCGCCGGGATAGCGAAACGAATCGATCTCGATGGACGGAGCTTCTCGGCTGGGCTTTGCGGAGGCAGAATGGAGGGCAGGAGCGAGCTCTACTTCAGCGAGAATACGTACCAGAAGCAAAGGGCTGTGCTAGCGTGGCCGTGGAAGTACATGAGGATGGAGGCACACTACAATTCCATGGCGCCAATGTGTCTGTACAACCTTGAAAGCGACCCGGTGGAGACGGTGAACCTGTCGGACGCGGAGCCCGAGGTCGTCGAGCGGATGGACGGGCTCCTACGGGATCACGTTTCTCGGACGACGCGCGGCTCGCCGGACCCGTTGGTGGTCCAGGACGTGACATCGACCATCTAGGTCCTCGGCTCCAAGCCGCTGCTGAGCCCCCACTGAGATGGACGTTAGGATGCACTTTTCAGGAATCCCGGGATGCTGCCACCGGTGCGATCCTTCGCGCTGAAGGCCATCCTGTTAACCTCGATACTCGGTCTCTGCCTCTACTCCGATCGCGAGTATGGCAGGATGCATTCCTCCATTCCCGAGATAAAAGAGGAACCAGAAAGGTTTGAGAACGTGTCCTTCAGGTCAGAGGGCACGGCTCGCAACGTCAGCGTGTCCGCGGCAACGACCTTCACGCTCGTCGTCATGGGGGACAGGATCCAAGCCTTCTACGACAGGCCGTTCAAGCTCAGGGAAGGCGACCACGTCATCGTATACGGAGTGCTTCACATGACGGAGGGCTACCTTCGTGTGACCCGGCTTCACGTCTACAAGAACATCCCAAGGCTGTATGCGCTTTCCGTCGCGGGACTTTTCGTCGTTATTTGGCTCTTCTTCAGGGATTGGCGACTGCAGCGCTTGGAATGGAGGAGGAGACATGCCTGACTGGCTAACGTACGTCCTCTCAGCCTGGGTCGCATGCGAGGCCGCAGCCCTGTTGGGGATCCGCGGAGCTAGGCGGTATGTCGGTGTGGCGGCTGTGGGCAGTGTCCTTCCTGACCTCATCAAGATATCATACGTCCTGAAGACATACGCCGACGTCGACCTGATCCCGCTGGCCTTGCCCCTAGGGACGCCCGCCGGTGCCATCTTGGTGGCAGGGCTCTTTTCGTCTTTCTTCGAAAGATCTGAGTCAAGATCGGTGTTTGCCTACACAGCCTTGGGCGTGGCCATACACATCGGCTGGGATTACACGCTCCATCCCTACGGCGGCGGGCAGCCCCTCCTGTTCCCCTTGAGTTTCGAACAATATGCGCTCGGTTGGATCTGGTCGGACAGCATCCTTCCGCTGATCATCGTCGGCGTTTTGGCCTTGATCCTCTTCTTCATCAGGCTAACCAATCCGGCTGCCGATATGCGTCGTACGCGCCGGGGACTCTAGACCGCCCGCCCAGAGGCAGGACCCTCAGTCAGGTTCGGTCGTCGGTTTGGAGATGGCAGGATGGACAACCTCCCAGTCGAAATCGATCGGCAGGGTCTTCTCAATGACGACCGTGACGATCCTTTCCTCTCCCGAGTCCAAGTGAAAAGTCTCCTGCTTCGTCGCCAGCGTATTTCCTTCATCATCCAGCATCTTGACGACCAATGTAACGTTGCCGGGGTCGCCCGAGTTCTTTGCCGAGATGTTCACGGTCATCCTGACGTTGCGGTCCTGGTCCAGCGTCTCGGCATCCAGCTTGAACCGTATCAGCCCCAGTTCGACCTCCATTGCCTTTGGCTTGCTGGATATGCACCCCAAGATCAAAGCCACGACGAGCAACGGTCCGATGACCAAAGTCTTCCTCATGCCGGCCCTTAGCTGCAAAGAGCTTCCTTATGTGTTTCCTTCCCACATGCTGCACGTTTTGAGTTCGGAGGAGCTTTGCCGGACCCGCGTTGACTGGCCAGTGTATGGCGCACCAAGGTCCGGGACTGGAACATATTTAGAAGGAGCCGGCACGACGAATGCCAAGAGCGGCTTCGGGCGGCATGTCCTTGAGAGTGATACTCTATGGCATCCTAAGGTCGATCGCGGGAACGAAGGAGCTTCGCCTGGATTCGTCGACCGTTTCCGAGGCGGAAGAGGAGCTGTCCCGTCGCTTCGGACCGAGAATGCGCGAGTATCTGTACGACCAGGATGCGGTCGAGTCGCTCACGGTCGTCCTCAATGGCAGGGTTCTGTCCAAGGACGAGGCACGAGCCGCCAGGTTGCAGGGCGAGGACGTACTCGAGCTCCTTTCGCCCATCGGCGGAGGATGAGATGCCATGACCATAAGCGGCGAACTCTTGAGGTATGACCTTCGGAAGGAGACCTACGAGTTCATCAACTGGATGGAGGAAGACCGGCAGAGAGATAGAGTCAGCCTGAGAAGGATGATCGGGGGAATAGGCTTTGCCTTCGACGAGTTCCTGTCAGCGAAGCCGTGCAGGGATCCCTCTGCGAAGTTCGTGATCAACACCGGCTTCCTCACCGGCCTTCCGAGACACGGCGTGCCGAACGGATGCACCAGGACCTACGTGACCTTCCACTCCCCGGTCAAGGAAAAGAACGGGAGTTACGGCATAGCCTACGCGGCAGCAGGGGGCCTCTGCGGGCCGCACATCAAGTCCTGCGGCGTCGACGCCGTCATCCTCGTGGGCAAGGCCAACAGGCCCGTTGGGGTGATGCTTGACGCATCGTCCGATGAAAGGGAGGTCTGCCTGATAGACATGGACCCGTGGGTCACGACGAAGGAAACCGTGGACATGTGCTTCAAGCTCGGATACAGGGGCAGCGTCGTCGTGGGGCCGGCCGGCTTCAGGGGCGTGAGATTCGCGAGCGCCCACGTGAGCTACATGCCCCACGACCACGTCAGGGCTGCCGCCCGAGGTGGGCCTGGCCTTGCCCTGGCGGGAATGAACGTGAAAGCCGTTGGGTTCAACGGAGGAAAGGACAGGACGCCCTCCCCCAGGAACTGGACCCCCGAAGTGGAGAAGTGGATGAGAAGCATCAACCTCGAACTCGCATCGGGATCCGGCACCGAGAAATACAAGCAGCACGGGACATGGGGAGGGAACTGGTCCTATCTCGTGCCGCTTAAGGCGCTGCCCGCAGAGAACTTCGGCAACCTTGACCCGAAGGACGCCTACAAGCTGGATCCCGAATACCTGAAGTCCCAGGGCTGGTCCGTTTCGCAGAAAGGGTGCGCCTGCCCGATAATGTGCTGGAAGATACCCAAGGATCCCTCCGGCAGAAGCCTGTGGAAGATCGATTACGAGAACATAGACCTGCTCGGCCCCAACTGCGGCATATACGACATCTACACGGTGTCTCAAGCCATAGAGATGTGCGACATGCAGGGGATCGACGCAATGTCCACGGGCGGCGTGATCGCCTGGTTCTTCGAGCATAACAAGCGGCTAGGCAAGGGGCCCACCTTCGGCGACGGGCAAGCTCTCCTGGATCTGATCCAGAAGATTGCCGAGAAAAGGGATGAGGGAGGAATACTGGCGGAGGGGGTGAAGAAGGCGAGCGAGATCATGGGCGACGCGGACATCGCGATGCATGTCAAGGGACTCGAGGGCGCTGCATATCCGTTCTGGAGCAACCTCGGCTACGCCTTTGCGTTGAGAGGCGCCTGCCACACCTCGCTCGGCACCTACACCATAGGCCTGGCCAACCCGAGTGGAGTCTCAAACCCCCGATGGTGGTCGGATGAGATCGTCAAGGCGATACCTCCGAGCATGATCTGCCAGATGAGCGGTGCATGCTACTTCACCCGCAAGGTCATCATCCCCGAGCTTCCAAGGTTGGTGAAGAACCTGATCGGGGTCGAGGCGACCCGGGAGGAGATCGAACGGAGCGCCATGCAGACCTACGTGATCGCGAGAATGATTGACTGCAAGAACGGGTTCTCCTCCGCCGACGATTCCCTACCGGAAAGGGCGTTCAGAAATACCACCACGAAGGAGCTCTTGGCCGAAACCAAACTGCTCTTCTACGAGAAGATGGGATTTGACCGGAACGGAACCGTGACGGAGGAAACCCTGCAAAAGCACGGACTCGAAAATCTATCGGCATACATTTGAGCTGGAACGCGCAGCAAGCCCAGGGACGATCACGCCTGTGGTTCGGCGAAAAGCGCGACCGGCATATGGGCGCCATCCTCGCCGAACGATCTGCCTGGGGGCATATTATCCACTTTTTCACCGGAGGCGCGATCATCTTGATCGATATTTTCGGGCCCGGAAAGCTCGTATGGGCCGCCCCGGCCTCATCAGGACCAGCATCGCATGTGCCGTTCTAGGCCTCGTCCTGATGTACGCCTTCTCTTGCATGGTCGAGCCTAAAGGAATCAGCATAAACCTTCTCGACCGATACATGGGCCGGATCGTGCGGGTGACGGGAACGATAGTTGATCTGCGGACGCACGAGGCAGGCCATATGTTCGTCAAGATCAAGGATGAGTCAGGCGTGTGTGAGATCCCCCTCTTCAGGGATCTCGCTGCGAAGGTGCCCAGGCTGACGCTCGGCGATGCGCTGCAGGTCGTAGGGACCGTCGAAGAATACCTGGATTCCCTGCAAGTGGTGCCACGGAGCGAGAAGGACGTCAAGCTCGCGATTACGCCGCCCGTTCCCGTCGCGGAGGCGGTGAAGATGATCGGCGACACGATCAAGCTGGAGGGCATTGCCTTCGCCGTCAAGGATTCGGACAAGGGACAGGGCTTCTACCTCACCGACGGCAATGCACAGGTCTACGTCTCGACGAAGGTGCGGCGACTGGTCTCAAGCGGATGTAAGGTGACGCTCTCAGGGATCATGAAGACGGGCGCGCAAGGCCCGTATCTTGCGGCATCAGAGATCCTGAGCCTTGTCGAAGACGGCGCCGAGAGAGTCGCGATCCGCGATCTTTCCTCAAAGATCGGGGTGATGCTGATTCGAGGCAGCCTCAAAGCGACGGAGTCGGGTTGGGAGATCGACGACGGCACGGACAGGCTGGCCGTGAAGCTTGCCTTCCCGGACGTGATGGCCGAGGGCGACATAGTCGATGCCATCGTGGTGAAAAACGGTGATGGGATGAACGTGTTGGAGGTAGAACTGAACAAAGCGAACATACTGCCCCTGGAAAGGCTGGGCAACGATCTCATCGGAAAGAACGTGAGGATCAAGGGGACGGTCGTGAACAAGTTCGTCTCCGGCAACAACGCATTCCTCACGCTCCACAATGCAACCGATGTCGAGGTTCCGATCTTCGGCGTTGGACCGGAGCTAAATGTGCAGCTCGGCGACGTACTGACCGTGTCAGGGAGGGTGGGCGTCTACAGAGAGAAGCTTCAGGTAGTGCCCCGAGACCTTTCGGACGTGAGCGTTGAACCGGGACGGATCTTGGACAAGGAGCTGGACCAGCTTTCCATGGATGATCTTTACTCGCTCGTCAGGGTGAGGGGAAGGATCTCCTCAATCAAGCGATATTCGAAGTCCTGCTCGGTCTGGATCAAGGGCCAAAGCAAGAAGGTCAGGGTCTATCTCACTTTCGACCCGGGCGCCAACGCGACGGTTGGCACGGAGGTCGAGGTCATCGGGCTTGTCAAGTCCTACGAGGATGAAATCGAGATCGTTCCGAGGGGCGAGGAGGACTTCGGCTAGATCGGGCTGCCGAGCTCTTCATCAAAGCAGCGAACACAGATAATCCACGGCCGCCTCGGCTATGCTGCGATCCGTCACCTCTTGCAGTCCCTGCCAGCCTGGGAAGGCGTTGACTTCCAGCACGTAGTAGTCTCCCTCTACGGAGGGCAGAATGTCCACCCCAACGATCTCGCCGCCAACGGCCTCGGCGGCCTGCAATGCGATCTCATCCACATCGTCTTGGGAAGGGAGGGGCTGCGCCCCGGCAGATATGTTGGTCCTCCAGCCTTGGGGATTGAACCTCCTCATCTTCGAAACGACCTCGCCACCTATCACGAGCGCCCTGATGTCGTACTGTGGATGTTCGATGAACCTCTGAACGTAGATGACGTCCTTACCGTACTTAGCCTGGAACCATGAGACGTAGTCAACGATGTCCCCCTCCCTCATCTCCTCTGGGATCATTATGATTCCCCTGCCTTGCAGCCCCGTTATCGGCTTCAGAACGCAGGGCCTGTTGGACCTGATGAAATCAACGGCAAGATGAACGCTCTCGGTGATCAGAGTCGTGGGCATCCTCACTCCTCTTGAGACCATCCTCAGCGTCATGCTCACCTTGTTTCTGCAGGTCTCTATCGTCTCGATCGAGTTCACGATCCTCGTGCCCCGTGAGCGGAGCTGCCTTAGGAACTCGAGTTTGTAGAGCGCCTCGGGCAACTGGTCGAAGCCCAATGAGATCACGTATATCAGGTCGTAGAAGAGCTCATCCCCAGCCATCCTGAGCGAGTCGTACGAGCATTCAACCGTCCCGTCCCGAACCTCTGTTGCAAAAAGCCATGGAAAGATTGCCTGGTGCGGGATGCGCCTGCCGGACAGTATCGGCTCCAGTTGACGGAGCCTCCAGCTCTCAGGGTTGACTCCCAGTAGACCGATCAAGGTGAAGCCCCTATCCAACCCCGAAGCGAGCGAACGATTTAACACTTAGCCAACGGACCTATTTCGCGCCCCCCACCATCGTGAGCTCCGATAGATGCTCCAAGAAGAGGTTGTACCGCAGATAGTCATTGAGCTTCACGAAATCCTCATCGTGGACCCTCGTGCCAAGCATTATGTGGGAGAGCTCGTGGGCGACCGGGTCCACAAGGAAGAGCGGCACAAGCTGCCTCGGTGCATCGAAGACCTTCTCGACGAACTCGTTGTTCGTGTTGAGGTAAATCTCGGACGAAGATGAGAACGAGGGCTCGGCCTTGTTGCTGTATTCGACGAAGGATATCTTGATCCCCCTAGCCGTTATCGTGTTGCTCGCAAGCCTAGTCCCCCGCGCCGCCGCCCTGCCGGGTTGCCGCGGAGCCCCGCTGCCGCCAAGCCCCTTCTCGGGTCGCCCTGAGGCCTCGACGACGCTCGCCGCGACCGAGTCGGCATCGAGCTTTGGCATCTTTATCACGACCCCCGTGGATTCGTAGATACGGGATGGATCGATGAGCTTGAATGCTTGGCGCACAAGCCTCCCGGCCGAGCTCAGCAGAACCCTGCTCCTCTCCGACGTTACGGACGATTCCGCCCTTCCGCCGACATCCACATCGAGGATGGATTTCGCATCGGGATGAACCATCTTGATCAGGTGCGGCAGGTACTCGTCGGCCGCGAGGACGACGGTGTACCCGTTGAGAACGGCCATCTCCGCCCTGTCGTCATGAGCGTTGGTGAAGATGATGTCACCCTTCAGGTCGCCTATGCGCTTCTCCCCGATTCCTATGATCTCCACCGGTATCTTGGACGCTATCGCCGCGACGCGGTTCGTCCGGGCGAAGTGCTTGAAGGTCTCAACGTAGGACCTGAGAACCTGATCATCCTCGCTCAGGGCGACCATCTGCTTTCTCAGGCACGACCGCAAGCCCTTGACGAACGCATCGTAGTCCTCGTTCTCGATTATGTTGTTGCGGTCGCTCGTCTCTTTCAAGAAATTGGCGTTGACGAACCCGCCCACCCCTCCGAAGACGCGGTCCACGACCTTGACGTAGTTGACGCAGATGCTCAGGCGCTCGACCTTTCCAGTCACCACGCCTACGCCTTTAACCTCCCTGTTGTCCTTGAGGGAGAACGAAATGTCAAAGCTCTTTCCCTCGGGGAGCTGCTCGCGCAGCGATAGCCCATTTACCCTGACGTCGAAGTCCTCAAAGAATATCGTCAGCAGGCCGCCGGTGTCGCAAAGGTAGCTGTAAACCTCCCTTGGGCGAATCTTCCTGTGAAGCTCGGTGATCGTCCACTTGGTTCCGTTATGATCCCACAGAGGGGCAACCTGGTGCACCTTCACCGACCTGGATCCCCGGATCATCTCGATGAAATGGGCATCCTGGTTCGACTGGGTGTAGATCACGGCCTTGTTGCCGAGCTGCGCCCATGAGAGGCGCCCGATGCCCTTGCCGCCGATCATGGGGCGACCGCCACTCGTCTGCTTCTTCTCCTCCTTCACATCGGAACCGATGACCAAGAACTCCTCTATCAGCTTCCGATCCATCCCGGTCCCGTCATCCTCTATCGTTATGACGTCGGACCCCATGTTCACCTCCACCTTCTTGGCGTCGGCATCGAACGGGTTCTGGATGATGAGCTCGCGGAAGGCCTCAAGATACGATGTGTAGAGCCTTTCGCTAAGCTCCTCGAAAATCCGGTCCTGGTCGACCCTGAGCTCTAAGCTAGTGCCCTCGACAGGCCGCTTCTTCAATAGGGGAGCCTCCCAAGCGAGCATCTCCTCCCCAGCGCGGTTCTCTTAAATGGTACGTGCCCCCGTTCCGGGCCTCGGGTCCGTCCCGCAATCACCGCCGGTTCGGATGGTGGGCGCATCCGAGATCGGGCAAACCGAGTATGTGAGGAGCCGGGTAGTTGATGTCGGGCCCCTCCTTCGATCAGATGTTCGTCCGGATTCCTGCAAGGGATGTCCTGCATCGGTTGTAATGACAGAAGTTTTGCCAGGATACATCAGGCGGGATCCAGTGATCGGCGTGCGGAATGTACCCCCCACTCTCCACGACCGGCCAGACTCTCTTTACCTCCTTCTCGATCTCGCACTTGCCCTTTGACAGTGCGCGCTTGTCGATGCCTCCCATCATCACCAGTCTCTTTCCGTACTGCTTTCGAAGCGAGCAAACGTCCATGTTTGCCTGGACCTCGAGCGGCCAGATCCCGTTCAGGCCCGCCCGCAGCCAGTACGGTATGAGCGCACGGACGTCGCCATCGCTGTCGACGCATATCAGGTCCACGCCCCTGGAGCGCAGGTACTCGCACACGATCTCGTAGCGCGGAACCATGAATTCCTTGAACAGCTCGATGCTGATCAGCGGCCCGTTCCTGTATGCCATGTCCTCCCAGAAGCCGAAGGCGTCCAGGTCGATGTCGTCCAAGACCTTCTTGAGGATCGCGATGATGACCTCGACTCGCTGATCCATCATCCTCTCCACGAACTCCGGCTTCTCGTAGAAGGCCCTGCAGAGGTTCTTCAGCCCAAGCAGGTTGCGAAGCGGTCCGAAGAATCCACCCCACCTGCCTTGGAAGTACATCAATGGCGCCTTCCTATGTTTCCAGTCCTTGACCATTGAGTCCCAGTTTGGTGGAAACCTTTGCTTGAGCTTCGGGGCCAACCTCTTTCTAACGAGACGATCGAAGTCCTCCTCGGTCTCCACCGGAAACTTCACGAACTGGGGCATGCTCGACTGCTCCCTGCCGCCCTTGAACTCCCTCCTAACCACCCCGTCGGGGTCGACGTACAGCAGAGTCTCCCCGTCATCCTGGATTACCTCGCGCGCGAACGGAGGACAGGGACCCGCGGAAACCGGAACTCCGAGGATAGGATCGAGACAAAAGATCTCGCCGATCGGCTTGCCGTCCCATCCTTCACGACGCCATCTCTCAGCGGTCTCTGGCCACATCCCTTCGTCCGAGATGAAAGGGCGATCGGGCTTCTCGAAGTGCGTGACAGCACGATATCTCTCTCGCGCGTCCATCCGGGCTAGACATGACAACGCTGCGAGTTAAATGGATCCATACCCGTCCTGATTCCAGCTGGCCCCGGGCATGTAGGTTTCAGCTCCTTCGCGTGGTGCCCACTGCCCTGTAGAGCCTGCGCCGCACCATTAGAGACCAGATGGCGACGCCGGCGACCATGAGGGCCCCAGAGACGGACATATACTCTATGAGATACACCCAGAGGAGGGCCCTCGACTTCGCCTCCATCGCCGCTCGCTCGGCCGCGCTGAACTCTTCCTCGAGCTTCTCAATCCACTCGAGAGCGCCGGGATAGTCCTCCTGCAAATACCTCGAGTCAACCTCCTTCTTGGCGGCCTTCACGGCCTTGAGCTTCTCATCGACCTCCTTCGTGCTTGCCCCGAAGTTCTCGATGAAACTCAGGAAGTCTCCGATCAAGGCGAGACGAGTTGAATAACTCTGAAAGCTCGCCCTGATGGTGTGCATCATTACCGGGTCATCTGGGCACTCCATGCCAACGACGAAATAGTCTAGGTTCAGGACGAAATCGATCCAGTAGGTCCAGCGGTCCTGCCAGATCCCGGATCCCTTGTAGAAGCCGTGGAGGTCGCAGGTGAACGAGAGCGCCCGGCCATTACCCACATCCCAGTAGGCAAGGAGGGGCTCTTTCTGCGGCCGCACCTCCATGACTAGCTTGCACCCTTCTTTCAGGGTCACTTGGTTTATCTCCATCAGGGGAGGCGCAGACTCGAAGGGCAGAGACCTCGTCAGAGTGTTTTCCTCAAGAACCCTCACCCACATCGGACCCGTGACGAATTTCTGGGTGAGCGAATTGGTCGGGAGGAGGTTCACGTCCAGGTAGCTGCCCTCCCACGTGGAGTGGGCCTGTGGCCCTCCGCCGAAGCCGCGGTAGCCGTCGGTCATGGCCAACCCCATGCCGCCCTCCTTGACCGCCCTCGTGAAGTGTACCTGCCAGGCACCGGAGATCACGTTCTCGTCGCATCCCGAGAGTTGAACCATGTCGTAGCGGGACACAAGCTCATCATAGGTTCGCGGGAAGTAAACGCGCATGGCGCGATCGATATCCTCCTGCGTGTTTCCGTACATCCCGCCCTCCCCCCACCAGACGGTTATCGCGGGTATCAGCGTCGGCTTGATCTTCGGGTCCGAAAGGAAGATCAAACCGGGCTTGGTGCCCCAGAACGGCGAGCCGATGTAGAGAAGCCTGAGCCTTCCCGTCTCCGGGTCCAACCTCTTCTGCATGCCAGAGACCATCCCACCTGCGAGGAGCAGCACGGCGACGATGATCCCTATGATCCGATGACAAATGAGATTGGATTTAGGCTGCAACGCTCCCACTTGTTGATCCTTAAGCTGAAAAAACTTCCGAGATCAACGCGATGCGTCATCGCTGGAAGGGCAGGTAGCTGCTAGAGCCGCGAGCCTTTTCTCGGCCTGCGCAAGGCCTCGGATGGGCGATGCCGGGAAACGGTTAAGAGCCTTAGGCCGTGCGGAGGCGTAAGGTGAATCGCACGTCACCCATGGCAGGTCAGCAAATGAAATCGAAGGATCTCTCGGCATCCTGGGGAGTGCAGCTCCATAAGCCCCGGGAGGTCGATCGCACCTACGTCGCCGTTAGGGACGGCACCAAGTTGTACGTCGAGGTCTATCGGCCCGATTCACCGGGTAGGTTCCCGGCAATACTTCTCATGAACCCGTACCATAACGTCAGCGTGCCGCCGCATTCCAGGACGAAGTCCAACCACATCGAGTTCACCTCCAGGGGATACGCCGTGGTAGAGTCGGAGGTGAGAGGAACCGGCATCTCCGAGGGGAAGTTCTTCTTCCTTCGCAATGACGGAAAGGACGGATACGACATCATTCGTTGGATCAGGGATCAGCCTTGGTGCGACGGTAACGTTGGCCTGATGGGCGCCTCCTACCTCGGAATGGACCAGTTCCCGATCGCCGCCCGCAATCCGCCAGGCCTGAAGGCGATGTTTGTGGGCGTCGCCGGCGCCGACCTTTATGGCGATATGGTGTACCCCGGAGGCATATTGAACACGATGATACTCAGGTGGGCGGTCAATCACGCAGCGCACCTCCTGCCGCCTTGGGTTCCGCAGCTCTTCGATATGCCTCAGGAGATAGACCCTAGGATCTACGAGATGCAGGAGAAGATCCATTGCCAAAGGACGCAGCTCATGATCAAACAAGCGCTCGAAGGGGGCGGGCTCTACGACAACGACTTCCTCAAGGAATGGATTTCGCATCCCACCGACGGCCCGTTCTGGAGGCAGGACTCCCCATACAACTTCTTCAAGAGCATCCGCACCCCGGTATACTGCCAGGGGGGCTGGTTCGACTTTTTCATAGCAGGAACGATAAGGAGCTTCGTCGAGATCGATGCACCGAAGAAGCTCCTCATCGGCCCATGGTTCCACGGCGGAAAGGAAGGGTGCGACCTACTGGGGGTTCAGCTTCGATGGTTTGACTACTGGTTGAAGGGAATCCAGAACGGCATCATGGAGGAGCCGCCCGTGCGAGTCTTCGTCATGGGCAAGGACGAATGGAGATTCGAGGATGGTTGGCCTCCAAAGTCTCGGACAATGCGCCTATACCTGAGGCGTGGAGAGCCGAATCCACGTCATAGCTTGAACGACGGCCTTCTGTCCACGAAGCCCGCGGCTGCGGACGAGGAGCCGGACAGAATCTCGCACGACCCAGCAAATCTTGTTCCGAGCGTTGCGTTCAGGAATGCGGACATAAGACGAGCGGAGAGGGCCTGCCTCACCTACACCACCGAGCCCCTCAGCAAGGACATCGAGCTGAACGGTAACGTCGAGCTCCTGCTGAACGCATCGACAAACGCGTTCGATGTCGATTGGTTCGCGAAGCTGACCCGCGTGATCCCTGAAGGAGATTCGATCGTGATTTCATCTGGAGTCCTGAGAGCTTCCCACCGCCGATCGCACGAGCATCCGCAGAAACTGGTTCCCGGACGCGTCTATGCCATGAGGATCGTGATGTCCCCTCTCTGCATTCTGATTCCGAAGGGACATCGCTTGAGATTGGACTTGGCCAACAGCGACTTTCCCCACTTCGCGCCGAACCTTGTTGCCTCTGATAACGAAGTGTATCACGACGCAAGGCATCGGTCTTGCCTGATCTTGAGCGTGAGATAGAATCGATTCTGAGCGGCGCGACGGCATAGAAAGGAAAACATCACGGTCGAGAAGAAAAGGGAACAATTTTATAGCGAGGCGCGCACAAGTTGGCCCGTAACTCGAATGCAAACAGGGAGAGATGCGTGAGACCTCACAGCAGAGAATGCGCGAAGGTCGTCATCATTCTCATCCAAGAGGCAGATGATAGCAGGCGAGTATGCATTCCCAATTTGGGCGGTCGATGAACTTCTTACTGACGACCACGCCCAATCAGATCACGCAGAGCCAAAGGCTCCTGATGAGCATGTCCTACCACACGCGCTCGGCAGGGCGCGGCAGGCGCCACATCTTCGATTCTCGGACTGCCTTGCACCGCTCGCCGGACCAGGTCGCTCGTCCGATTCCTGCCGCTAGGCGCGGTTCGCATCTGGAAGGTATCACGCTAACTGGGTGTTTGATGGGAGACCCAGGGAAGGGTTGGAAAGATGGAAGGAAGTGAAGACGATTCCGATCCGGGCAGTAGTCTTGGTAGCGGGAGCGTTAACAGCAAAAGTAATGGGGAAAACAACGGGAACGGTTCGGTGTATGAGAGGCTGAGGCAGCTCGGCGCAAACATGGACGAGATAGATCGGGTGAAAAGGAAATACCCGATGAAGATCACGAGGTACTACCTCAGCCTCATAGAGCACAAGGGCGATCCCATATGGAAGCAGGCGGTGCCTGCCGCTGAGGAACTCGAGGACAATTTCAACGTAGAAGATCCTCTCAGGGAGGAGGTGCATACCCCTGTCCCCTGCCTTGTGCACAAGTACCCTGACAGGGTGCTCTTACTGGCAAGCAGCTTGTGTGCGATGTACTGCAGGTTCTGCACCAGGAAGAGGAAGGTAGGCAGGATACAGCAGATTCCGATGGAGGACATCTTCCGCGCGATAGATTACATCAAGGAGCACAAGGAGGTGAGGGACGTCATCGTGTCGGGCGGCGATCCGCTCATGAGGCCCGACGACGAGATAGAGGAGATACTCAAGAGATTGAGGCAGATCCCGCACGTCGAGATCATCAGGATAGGGACGAGGATGCCGTGTGTTGCGCCCCAGAGAATCACCCCCCGGCTGGTGGGCATGCTCAAGAAGTACCATCCACTTTTCGTGAACGTTCACTTCAACCATCCGAGGGAGATCACCCCGGAATCATCGGCGGCCTTGAACCTGCTTGCGGACGCAGGCATACCACTGGGCAGTCAGACGGTATTGCTGAGGGGCGTCAACGACGATCCACATGTCATGATGGAACTCATGCACCGGTTGATCAAAAACCGCGTCAAGCCCTATTACATCTACCAGTGTGACCTCGTGAAGGGCGTCGAACACTTCAGGACGCCTGTCCAGACGGGCATCGAGATAATCAGAAGCCTCCAAGGCTTCACGTCGGGTCTCTGCGTTCCCCACTTCGTGATAGACGGGCCGGGAGGCAAGGTGCCGGTTTCGCCCCAGTACGTCAAAGAGATAACGCCCGACCAGATAGTGGTCACCAACTTCATGAACAACCTCTATACCTACCCGGGGCTGGTACGAAATCAGGAGAAGCAACTGGCGAACAAGAAGGTGAAGAGGATCGGGATCGCGTTCAACCTGAAGAAGGAGTTGGGCAAGACGGACAGGTTCGACAAGTACTCGGAATTCGATGACCTCGAAACCATAAACGCGATAAGGTTGGCCATCGAGAAGGCTGGGTACGACGTGGTCCTGCTAGAGGCCGACCGGGACTTCACGTTCAACCTCAGGGAGGCTAACGTCGACTTCGTTTTCAACATCGCCGAGGGCATTCAGGGGGAGTGCAGGGAATCCCATGTCCCCGCCATACTCGAGATGTTCAACATCCCGTACACCGGGTCGGGCGTCCTGACGCAGGCGATAACGCTCAACAAGAGCAGGAAGAAGGAGATACTCAGCTACTACGGCATACCGACCCCGAGGTGGCAGATATTCAGGAATACCAACCAGAAGCTCGATCCACTGCTTTCATTTCCGCTCATAGTGAAGCCCGATGCGGAGGGCTCGAGCGTAGGCATAACGAACGACAGCCTAGTCTTCGATGCAATATCGCTGAAGAAGCAGGTCAGCAAGATACTCAGGGAGTACAAGCAACCGGCGCTCGTTGAGGAGTATGTCGATGGCAGGGAGTTCACGGTGTCGCTCCTTGGCAACCCCCCCAAGGTCCTGCCCATCATCGAGATAAACTTTGACCATCTCCCGGATGGCCTGCACAAGTTCGATTCCTGGGAGGCGAAATGGATATACGATAATCCCAGCAGCCCCATCGATCCCTTGATCGTCCCGGCTGACCTGAAGCCCAAGCTGAAGGCGCAGATCGAAAGGGTCGCCAAGCAGACGTTCGAGAAGCTCGGGTGCGTCGACCTAGCGAGAATAGACATACGGCTGAACCGCGAAGGAGTGCCTTACGTCCTGGATGTGAACGCCCTCCCGGGACTCATGCCAGATCCGAAGAAGAACTCCAGATTCCCAAGGTCCTGCTATGCTGCGGGGATGACGTACGACGACATCATACTTGCCATCCTCCATTCCGCAATGAAGAGGTATAACCTGCTTCTTGAGCCCGTGAGGGAGCCTGCCAGCGCCAGGAACGGGAAGACGGCGCCCCTAGAGGGTGAGGCCGGCTGAGCCTGGCCTCAGCCTTCTCGTGAAGATTCTTATATCCCCCGGGCCAAATCAGGGGCGACCAGGGATGAAGGTAGGTATCCTCTACAACGTGGTTGAGACCGTGGAGAGGGGCCTGGACAGCGACAAACAGTCGGATAATGAGATACTGGAGGTTCAACAGCACGTGCGGGCAGCCCTCCAGGACGATCATGATGTTATCCCCGTCAAGGTCACTAGGACCATCTTCACGCGGTTGGACAAGGAAAGCTTCGATATCATATTCAACCTATGTGAAGGGTACATGGGAAACGTCCATGGAGAATCATGGATAGCCGGGTTCCTTGACCTTCTGGGAATACCCTACACTGGCTCGGACGCGTTCACCCTGGGGCTCTGCCTTGACAAGGCGAGAACGAAGGACGTCCTCCGGGCGAACGGGATTCCGACCCCTAGCTACCAGGTCTTTCAGCAGGCAGAGGATCCCCTCCAACAGGACATGAAGTTCCCCCTGATTGTCAAGCCGCTCCACGAGGACGGGAGCGTCGGCATAGACCAAGACTCCGTCGTGCTGAACGAGGAGAAGCTGAGGGCCCGGGTCGCCTACGTGATCAAGACCTACCGGCAGCCCGCTCTCGTTGAGGAGTTCGTGGATGGTAGAGAGCTAAACGTCGCGATAATGGGCAATCCGCCCGACTTGGAGGTTCTCCCGATATCTGAGATAATCTTCAACATGAAGGAAGGGAACCACAAGATAGTGGATTTCAACGCCAAGTGGGTTGCGACATCGGAAACCTACAAGTCGACCGTGGGAGTTTGCCCCGCTGAGCTGGACAAGGATCTGGAGCAGAGGGTCAAGGACATTGCAGTGAGGGCCTACATTCTAACGAGGTGCAGGGACTACGCAAGGGTAGATTTGAGGGTTAGGGATGGCGTCCCTTACGTATTGGAGGTGAATCCGAACCCTGGGTTGGACCATGACGGCGGGTTCGCAAGGAGCGCGAGGGCAAGCGGATTGGACTACAACCAGATGATAAAGAAGATACTGCAATTGGCAGTCGTTCGAACGAAGGCACGCTCCAAAGAACGATCCCGCAAGAAAAGGTTCGAAACGGACACGCTGAGGGCGCGGGAGGTCCGCCTCGAGGACATCCCCGTGCTCCTCCAGTGGTTCAACGACACGGTCATATCGAAGTTCATGGACGACCCCGGCTCGATCGAGACGGAGGAAAGCCTCATAGAGAAGTTCTTCGTGAAGATTCCCAACGACATAGACCTGCTGGTAGAGGCGAAGGCGACGGGCAAACCACTCGGGTACTGCTCTATCTATGACATAGACAGGGTGAACGACAGCGCGGAGATATCGTTTCTCATAGGTGATGGCGAGCAACGTGGGAGAGGCTACGGCAACGAGATCGTCAGACTTATAGTCCGCATCTGCTTTGAGAGCCTCGGTCTCAACAGGGTCATAGCGTCGGCCACCACGGAGAACATTATGTCGATCAAGGCACTTCAGGCAGCAGGGTTCAGGAGGGTGGGCCTCCTCAGGGAATACCAGGTGGTGGACGGGAAGAGGTATGACGAGGTGCTTTTTGAGATGCTCAAGGAGGACTATCTGAAGCTCCAACCGACAGCCCAACCCTCGACACAAACCCCGACACAAACCCCGACACAGGTCCCCCAAGCAACAGTCCGGTGAAAAGAGTAGCGGGAATGTCCTTGGATCGGTCTACCGACCCTGGGCAATGGGGGGCCGTTCGTGAGATCGCGTGTCGGGGTTAGCACGCAACCACGGGGGCGAGGCCCTGCAAAGCAAGGACGCGGGACGCAGCGAGGAAACGTTTTAAGTCGGCGGCCTTTGCGTACCTCGAACGAAGGATGAGAACATTGGGCTGCTTCTGTTCCGCCAAGCATGTTTGGATCCTGGTAGCCTTACTTCTTGTGATCTGGCTGGCCCCTGCGGTCCCGGGCGCCAAGGAGGATCTGAGGATCAACTGTTTCCTGCTGGGCTCGGTCTTGCGGGGAATCTGTCCCCTTCCAGAGTATTTCTCTGAGGACCCCCTCTTCACGTACGAATCCGACCCTCAACAGGCCGGTCTCTCACTAGAGGAGAGGAAGAGGCTCGATCGCCTTTACTTCCCGCGCAACAAGCAGACCCTGATCACCAAGTTTGACATGTACTTCGTCTACGACCCCCGCCTTGACCATTTCACGCCGAGACAGTTCATGGACCTCTATGAAGCATCTGTCGAGGAGGGGATGCCCTCGCTTTGGGCCTTCGGGCCTTCATATGGCTACATCTGCCAGACCATCCTTAACGACGTCCTGCCCATATCAGCCTACGATGGCTACTACCACAAACCTTGGCACGTGGTATTCCGCAGGAATTTGGAGCCCGTTTTCACGCCTTTCATCGAGCTCGGGATGGAGAGAGTGCCAGGGGAGGCCTACGGTCGGATGCAGCCGCGCCAGGGCACGGTCACCTGGGCGGACATGAAGCCCTTCGATCTCCCTTGGATGGTTTCCTGGAGGCCCGGGCCAAAGGGAGGGCTGTCGTGGGTCTGCGCCGACGAGTTCAACGTGGTTTGGTGGGCCCTGACCTTGGAGACTAGGGGTATGAATCCCTACGCCATAGACCTCATGACCAACTTGGTCCTTTACTCCCTGAACAGGCCGTTGATAAGTGACATCCAGCTCAGGCGTAACGCTAGGGCGAGGCTTTCGAGCTTCAGGTCCGAGGTGATCGGCATACTCTCGATGTTGGAGTTCGCGGACAAGTTCGGAGCCAACACCATCCCGCTATCAAAGAGGATCGCGGAGTTGGAATCCGACGTTCAGGATGCGCGGGACAGGTACCTCGAGCAGGACTACGCGAATTCGATAAGCCTCACCGAGGCAGCATCACAGACCCTCGCGAAGATAGGAACCGATGCTGTGCGCCTGAAGGATCAGGCGCTCTTCTGGGTTTTCGTGTCCGAGTGGCTTACCGTAACCGCGGCATCCTTGTTCGGCGGAGCAGTAGTGTGGACGCTGATGATCCGCAGAAAGATGTACAGAGCCGTCAAGGTAACTAGGGTCAAGCCAAGCTACTGAGGCTAGCGCTGCCAACTGGCAGATAGAGGGCCGGTCCTGCCGCGAGCAGCCCCGGTTGACGAAGCCCCTCGACCTACAATTCCCTGGGATCAACGATCATCAGGGACGCCTCGTGGACCCACTTAGGGTCTGTGTCGGACTTCAACAGGCCACCGAAGTAGAGCCTCCCATCCTTCCCCGTGCAGGCAGCAAAGACAGCAAACGCGTATACGCCCTCGATTCCGGACCACATCTCGCCGCAGTCCCGCTTCTCAGACTTCTTGGGATCGTAGCAGATAAGGTGAGCGGGTTTGCCTTTCACTGGAGCTATGTAATAGACCTTTCCGTCCTTGCCGTAAGTGATGGCATGGTAGAGTTCTGACTCGGACGTAGAGGTTTCCTCCACCACGCCGCCCCTGCCAAGGTCCCTGAGCCGTCCCTCACCGCGCGAACCTGCGACGTACTCGAAGAGATAACCTCCGAGACGAACCATCTTCTCGCCCTGATCAAGCAAGGTGGAAAGCCCGTAGAGCCTTCCCCGAGCCGGGTCGGTGCAGAGGGCAAAGACGCTAATCAGGTCGGCCTCATGGCCACCATTTGGCACCCTCAGCCCAAGCTTTTCGATCCGCTTCTCTTCTGGGTCGTAGCGAAGGAGATAGCCCTTGTCGTCGAAGGTGTACGCGCGGCCATCCGAGAGATAGGCCACGGTCCGGGTTGGGTACTTTCCGATGCTCCCCTTCACCTCGGTCACCCGGGTGGCGATGTCGTACTCTATAAGCATTGCCCCCTTGTGGGTCGTTGCACAGAGCTTCGTGCCCTCCGGGTCAACGGCCAGGCCCATCAGGGACTCGCCAGGAACCGCTATCCCCAAGTCCTCCATCCTGTCCGCGGATGGGTCGTAACTCACCCAGTGACCCCCCGGGTAGCCCTCCGAAAACCTGTCCTTGTACTCGGGAGGAACGTAGTCCCTCTCCACGCTATGGGTGCCAAAATAGGCCTTGCCGTCCCGGCAGAAAACGATTGGGGTGTGTATCTTTGACTGGGCACATACCCTATCCATGCCCCGCTGGCCCGTTACATCCTGCATATCGCCGAGATCATACATCTTGTCCTCATCCGGATCGTAGCGGACGAGATGAGCGCCTCCCGGTTTGTCGGCGAGCTTGAACGCGAAGGCGTAGTCGCAGACCCCAGTGTAGATGTCCCCATCTGGTGAAGTGCCCATGGCACTGTAGATGTGCCAGGACCCGGGTCCGAGCCCAAACGAGCGGACCTCCACATGCACCGTCAAGGAAGCCCTCCAGCGCCCCACCTCATCCGGGATCATTTTTAAATCTGCACTTTTGGTGGAGGCGGCAACCGAAGGAGGAAGGCGCTGTGGTTTTCATGATAGCTCACAGGGGGGCAAACAAGTTCGCGCCCGAGAATACGATTCCCGCCTACGAGAAGGCAATCGAGATGGGCATGGACTACATAGAGATGGATGTCCATTCCACCAAGGATGGGTACCTAGTCATGTCACACGACTGGACCGTTGACAGGATGACGAATGGGCATGGCAGGATCGGCGAGATGACGCTGGAGCAGATCAAGAGCCTCGATGCCGGGGTCAAATTTAGCCCCGAGTTCAAGGGCACCAGGATTCCCACACTGGACGAAGCTCTCGAGACATGCAAAGGCAGGATCAAGGTCTACCTGGATCTAAAGGGAGCGCCGGTGCCCGCCGTAATCGAGGCGCTTGACAGGCACGGAATGATACCGGACACCGTTGTCTATTCATCGATCCGGGTCCTGGTGGAGATCAAGAAGCTACGGCCGGATCTGGCGGTGATGCCGGGGCCGGACGGTTGGCTTCGCCTGCCGGGCCTCGCGGCCCTGGTCGTCAAGACGCTCCCCGCCGAGGTCATGGACTCAAACCTCGTTGAGTGGACCAAGGAGAGGGTCGATGAGGTGCACGCAGCGGGCGGACTCGTCTTCGTCGACACCTTAGGGATCAAAGACAACAAAGAGGGGATGATGGAGGCCATAGAGATGGGCGTCGATGGGATAGACACGGATCACCCCGATGTTTTGCTCCAAGTCGTGGATGAGCTTGGGCTTCGACGGCCGAGAGGCCGCGGGCGGGAGGGTGGCCTCCGATCGCAAGCCCAAGCCGCGCCCAAGAGCGGGGGGCGATCAAGAACCTAATAAGCGAGCTCGTTGGTTGGGCCCTCCCATGGTGCGGGAAAAGGCTGCATCGAAAGGCCCCATCATCGTAGCTCCGAGGCAAGCTAGCTGGCGTACGGTCTATGCGGCGAGGCAATTCGCCAAGTACGCCTCAAGGATGCTGGGGCGCAGCGTCCGGGTCGTGAGATCGAACAGGACGAGAAAGAGGGGGGACAAGGTATTCATCGGACTTATGAGGGACTCCGAGATCTCGCAGGCCCTCGATTCCGCGGCGATCCGCGTTGATAGAACCCGACTTGGGCGCGAAGGCTTCGTCATCCAGTCGTTCCGGCAGCCCGAGGGGCGCCAACTTGTCATTGCGGCGGAAGGCGACGTCGGCGTTCTCTACGGCGTATACCACTACCTAGAACATTGTTGCAAGGTAGGTTTCTTCTGGAGCGACGAGCACGTGCCCCGGCTGAGGCGGCTGCCCATGCAGGACATTCATTTCGTCGAGAACCCGAGATTCACTGAGCGCTACATGACCAGCCCCGGCGGCTACAGCTTCTCGGAATACTGGACATGGTCTGACTGGAAGAAGGACCTCGAATACAGGGTGAAGAAGAAGCATAACCTGATCAGCCTGTTCCTTGGGTACGACCTTGTCTGGAGGGAAGTCCTCGGCCGCCACGGGGTTACGCCCAAGCCGCTTACGAGGTCAGACATCTTCAGAGACCAGCTGGCGAAGCGGGTCTACAACTACGCTCGAAAGCTGGGACTCAGAACGATAACGCCCGCGTTCATGGGGGACGTTCCGGCCGAGTTCGCGGCGGCGAACCCCCAAGTGAGATATGTTGAGATGAAGAAATGGGACCTCAGCGCTCCTAGGAGTAGACACATCTACCCGACCGATCCGATGTTCAAGGCCCTGGGAGAGGAATTCCTCAGGGCATACGCGGCCAGATACGGGACCGACCACTACTACTTCGTGTCGCCGTACCCAGAAGCCTATCCCGGCGCGACCGCGGAAGAGAAGCGGAGCATAAAGTTGGACTTCGCCAAAGCGGTCCAAGAGTACATGGCTTCCGCTGATCCCGAGTGGAGGTGGCTGGCCGACAGCTGGACTTTCTTCACAGCTGAATTCTGGCCGCCGGAGGAAGTCAAGGCATTCTGTCTGGCGACGAATCCGGAGAGATTCGCGATCTACGACACCTGGGGTGAGGAGCGGCCGTTATACCGCATCCACAACTACTACTACGGGAGATCCTGGGCTCTGGGGATTCTCCATTGCTTCGGAGGCAATACCACGCTGAGGGGCAACCTTCAGGGTTTGATCGATTCCGTGCAGTCCGTGGATAGGGACCCCAACGCTGGCCGGTGCAGGGGCATCTTCCTCGTGCCGGAGGTAATCCACCATAACGATCTCTACTTCGACCTAATCATGAGGCTATGGTGGAACCCGGCATCCGTGACCCTGGAAGAGTTCATCAAGGACTACGCTGAGAGAAGGTATGGATCACGCTCCGCGCCACTGATGGCCCGCGTCTTGGGAAAGCTCGCAGCCAGCGTATACGGCGACAGCGACCTGACCCAACCGCTCTTCCTTCGGAGGCTTTTCAGTGGATTCGACACCCCCAACACGGAACACTACGTGCCGCCCGTCCATGCGACCTATGCGCTTCGCGTTGGCGAGGCCATTTCGCTTGCGCTGAAGTCTAGCGGGGCACAGAGACGCAACACTCTGTACCTGCGGGACCTTGTTGACATGGCCCGTCGATACTATGGGGACATATTCAACCAGTGGATACCCAGGCTGTATTACGCCTTCGACGCCGGGGATGGAGAGGCTTTCCGCAAGTATAGGGGCCGGATCGAAACATGTCTGGATGCCATCGAGGAAATCCTATGGAGCTGGAAGCCGTACAGCCTGAAGTACTTCTTCTCCAAGATTCGAAAGACACCAGCTTATGATCCTTCAAGGGAGAAGGCGACCAGGGATATGCTTTCGCTGTGGGAGTCGGAGAACCTTCTGGACTACGAAAGGCGGGATGATCTAGCTGAACTATTCACAAACTACTACCGACCCAGGGTCCGCGCATATCTGGACCACCTTCAAACGCGTCTCGGGCGGCCGCAGCCCGGCGTCGACTCGACTTTCCTGGAGGCCGCATACGTGGCGGCCGGAAGGGCATGGATCGACGGACCGTGGGTCAGGCCACGGATCAAGCACCGCGAGGACCCCGTGGGCGCCGTCAAAGCAGCTTTCAGGAAACTGAGGCCCTCCACAGACGAGCTCCTGCCCACCTGCCGTGACGATCTTCGCAACCCATCCTTCGCGGATGGCTTCGCCGGGTGGCATGTTGCGCGAAGCAGGATCGAAGCAAGGGTGGAAGGGGAAGCGGGCCCGGGAAGGTCTCCAGCCTTGCTCTTTGAGGGCCGAACCCAAGAGATGATGAAGTATCTGACAGTCTGGCAGGACATCAGTGCGCGGGACGATCTTTCGTTCGAACTTGACTGGCTGTTGCAAGCATTCGGGCCCAGCGCCCGCGCCGGATTCAGGGTGGAGTCGTTCGACTCCTCCCTTCGCAAGAAGGCTGAGATTACACACCAGTTCGGGGAGGGACGCGACTACTGGCCTGACAGGACGCGGCCCGACATAGCGGGCCCCGACTGGGCCATAGGCGTTGACGCGAGGCTTGAATGGTGGACCGGCTTCTACGCCGTCAAGCGCCGGATAGGAAAGCAGCTGAACACGTGGACGCATCTTAGCGTGACACCCAAGGACGAACTGGACCGTGCCCACGGCAAGGGCACCTGGGAGAAGCTGGCGCCAGCGCGCCTGAGAATATCCCTGATAGCGTCGAGCCGCCTGCCGGAGGATCCGATAGCCGGCGGGTTTGCGAACCTTCGTGTTTCACGCAGCAATGAAATCGAGTGATGCGCAGGCGCATGCCCAGCGAGTCGGCCGGTGAGCGTCGATTGCGAGTCAGAAACAGATAAATCGCCCGATCGCTTCCCGCCGTCGACTGGAGGACCGTGCTTGCGCAATTCTCCTTTCAGACTTGGCGTCATAAGCGACGAGATATCACAGGACTTGGACGTCGTGATCAAGACCGCGGAGGACTACAACCTCGATTCCGTCGAGATAAGGTCCGTCTGGGATGTCAAGGTCCAAGATCTACGAAATGACCATCTTAGAAGGCTTCGCGAAGACCTAGGCGCAGCCGGCCTCACTGTGGCAAGCATCGCTTCGCCGTTCCTGAAGTGTGAGATCGACAGCCCGAAGGAGTATCGGGACCACATCTCGATCTTCAAGAGGTGCATACAGATTGCCCGGGCTCTCGATACCCAGATAGTCAGAGGTTTCACCTTCTGGCGAAAGGGCGGATTAGAAGGCTTGGCCAAGTACTGGGACACCATAGTCGAGAAGTTCGCCGAGCCGACCGAGATCGCGGAGAGCGAGGACATCATACTTGCAGTGGAGAACGAGCAAAGCTGCTTCGTCGGCACCGGGGTTGACCTTGCGCGTTTTCTCTCGGAGATCGACTCCAAGCATGTCAGGGCCATCTGGGACCCGGGCAATGCCTACTACGACGATGCCCGTGAACGAGCCTACCCGGATGGCTACCGGGCCGTCAAGGACTGGATCGTGCACGTCCATCTGAAGGACGTCGTGATCAACCGTCAGACCGGGAAGCCCGAGTGCGTGCCCGTGGGAACCGGCGAGGTCGACATCGAGGGACAACTGAAAGCCCTCAAACAAGACTGCTACTCTGGGTGCGTCTCCCTGGAGACCCACTGGCGGCCGAAGGCGCTGGACGAGGAACTCCTCGCGAGGCCGGGTGGCAGGGAATTCTCCTCGTCCGGGGAGTACGCTTCCAGGGTGTGCCTCGAGAACATCCGAAGGATCCTGGACAGGATATAGACCCAGCATTCTGCAATGATTCCAAAGGATGGGCGGAAACGAATAAGAGCTTCGCCCTGCACTGGGGAAGCATGATTCAGGGCATCCTTTTCGACCTAGGCGGCACCCTTGTCGAGGGGAGCGATCCGACCGAGATCATCGAGTCATTTCTCCTCGAGGAAGGCATCACGAAGACCCGACAGGAGATCGCGAGCGCGGTCTATCAGGCCGAGCGTTCCTTTTCGGAGGATGACTTCGTCGGCAGCGGCTTCTGGAGGGAGTGGAACGTTCGAGTCCTCACGGCCTTGGGCGTCGTGTCCGATCGCGAGCGACTCGCATCCAAGATCGACTCCCAGTGGTTCCAACGGGCGAAGATCAGGCCCTATCCGGAGGTCACGGAAGTCCTCAGGCAACTAAAAATGAAAGGCTTCAGGCTCGGAGCTGTCACCAACGGAATGAGGACGGACATTCCGTACCTCGTAGACGGGGCGGGCCTGGGCGACCTGTTGGAGGTCAGGATATCAGCGGACGCTGCAGGTAGGAGGAAGCCGAACCCACGCATATTCCTCTATGGCGCCAGAGCAATGGGCCTTCACCCCTCAAGCATCGTCTTTGTCGGAGATGATCCGGATCTGGACTATCTTCCATCGCAGTCGGTCGGGATGATGCCGGTCCTCGTGAACCGCAAGGGGACACAGACGCTCGTCAAGAACGTGATCAGCGATCTCACGGGGATTTGGCGCTTCCTATGAGCCTTCCATGCCCGCCCGGACGTCACCGTTTATCGTCGTCGCCTCAACTGTGATCTTGACGAGCTTTTGCTCGAACCCGGTCGACCTGGCTTCCTTTTTGTTTGACCTGTCGACCATGTAATCGAGAGCCGGCGCTTCCAGCCGGACCGCCCCATTGACCGTGCTCGCCTTCAGGGAGTACCCGATTTCCTCAGCCTGGGGCAGGACGACCACCAGGTTGCCGTTGGTGGCCTTGAATCGATATGCTCCGGTGCGCGCGCCCAACTCAAGGTCCATCCTCCCGTTCAAGGTCGAGACGTTCGCGCTGCCGAAGGCCAACGTGCCGCTGATCGCGCCGTCTACCGTGGATATGCTCAGGTGATCGCCCTCCACATTGGAGAGCTCAAAGTCACCGTTCACGGTCTCGAGATCGGCTTTCCCCAGTCGAAGATTGCGAACGCTGTAACGCCCGCTAACCGATTTGCACTCGAGATCGATGATGGCTTCTTGCGGAACGCGGACGGTGAGGCTGAGCTTGCAGCCTCGCCGGCCGAACAGGGACTTCGGCTTCGGCGCCGAGACCGAGATCCGGAACGCGGGGCGGCCTGACTCCGTGTCGCGGGTCATGCTTACATCCGTTTGGCCGAGAAGCTCCTTGGCCCGTTCAGCGTTTTCTGCGAAAACCTTGACCGAGCCGTTGACCGCGAGCTCCGCGTTTCCCCAGCCCACGACCGTCAGATCCAGCATACTGGCATCTACCGTCAGCGAAGCGGTCCTGTCGGTCAGGACTTGCGTCTCCAGTTCGATGTCCCTCGATGCTGACGGGCCGAATCCCTCTTCATCCAACAGGCCCCAAAATGGCCCTCCCAACGAGGCAAAAAAGCTTCCCAGGATTATCGCTGCACCCACCCCGCTCGCCACCTGGTGCGCGACCTCAGCGCCCACCTCCACCTCTAGGCTGGAGGAGCCCCGCGAGGTGAAGAACGCGGCAATGCAGACCATCCCCATGCCGAGGACGGCGTAGGCCCTCACTAGGACGGGAATATCGCCCCAGCCGACGTTCAGTAGGAGCAGCAGGAACACGCCCAAACCCGCAATGAACGCACCGGTCTTGGGGTTCACCGAGAGACCCCCTGTCTTTCCTGCGCCCCGGCCAGAAGATGGGTCCCAACGATCCCGATGCCGTAGAGGATCAGGAAAGTCCCGATCAGCTGAAGCACGTTGTCGATGCTCCCCAGCTCCCAAAGAATCCAGAGAACCGACACGATGACGAAGAAGAGGCCGTGATACACGTAGCCCAGGTTTCTCGGTGTAGCCAAATGGACCCCTCTGCGATCGAAGAATACCTGCGAGTTGAAAACCTTTTTTCCGATTCGATTCCCTGATCAAGTCCGCCCAACCGGGTCCGTGACGCCGCCGCGCAGGATCTTGACGATGCCCCAGAGATCGGTCACGACGGGACAGTCGAACTCCCCCTGCCCAAGCCTATCCAACAGCACGGCGCATAAGCCGGCGTTCTTGGCGCCCAGATAGTCAGCTCCCAGCGAGTCGCCGACGTGGAGGCATCTCTCCCTCGGTACTCCGGCCTCCTCGACCGCCAGATCGAAGATCACCCGATCGGGCTTGTGGGACCTGACAAGATCCGAGGCAAGGATGAACTGAAACCAGTCCGCTATCCCCAGCTCGGCACATGACTGTTCCAGCATGCAGTTGTAGTTGGACACGACTCCAAGCGTCACCCCGAAACCTGCGATCTCAGGCAGGCATTCCTTGACCTCAGCGTAGAGCCGGATCTTGCTCTCGTTGACCACCCTCGTGTGTATCTCCTCTGAAAGGTCCGTTGCGTCGCGAACGCCCAGGTTCACTAGGATGAGGCGAAAATACTCCCGCCAGAAGTAATCCATCAGCTCCCGAGTTTGAAACTGCTCGCTCCTGTGGGTTCGATCCGCCATTGCCCTTGCCCTGTCCACGTCGGCCCGGCTGACGCTGAGCCCGTGAGCGGAGCAGACATCTAGGAAGATGTCCCAAACCTCGGGCTCCCTGTAGGCCAACGTTCCACCGAAGTCCAAGAAGACAGCTGCAAGCTCCAAGTTCGGTCAAGCCCCCACATTGATCTCGACCATAAATGTATGCGCTCCGCCAGGGGTGTAGGATCCCGCAGATCGAACGCGTCTGAGGTGGTGTGAGGCACTGCAGGCATGCATTTCAAACACAGTTAAATTCACAGCGTGGCACAGAGATCCAGGAAGGCGCCCAGATGAAGACTCCTTGTGAACTGGTTGTAAGAACGGTCCTCCCAACGGTGCGTGCCTCAATCGCCAGGGAGCTTGTGAAGGAACACGGCATGAAGCAGAAGGAGGCAGCGCGGATACTTGGGATCACGGACGCAGCCGTAAGCCAATATCTCTCAGACAAGAGGGCGGTCAAGCGTGGCCTCCATGCCTTCAGGTCCAAACAGTTCGATGAGCTGGTCAAACAGGCCGCCCGGGTCATCGCTTCTTCACCCGGCGAGGTGGAAACCATGAGGGCGATGTGCCTGTGCTGCTCCAGCATCAGGGCCAGCAGGCTCCTTTGCCCCCTGCACGAGGAGATTGCCCCTCAGCTCCGCAACTGCAAATACTGTCTCGAGCCACTGCCGCGCGGGTAGCGTTGACGCCGAGGCGCCCGGAAATCGGAGATGGAAACGGGAAACGGAGACGAAAAGAGTTATATTGAGTTTGCCGGGAGCCGCAGCTATGGAAGAGGTCCTTGTTGAGACGGCCGGCCTCTTTAAGACATACATAGAGGGGGAGAGGGGAGAGATCGTTTTCAACGCTTTGCAGAACATCACGCTCAAGATCAAGAGGGGGGAGTTCACGAGCGTGATGGGTCCATCCGGAAGCGGGAAGACGACCCTCCTGAACATGATGAGTGGGCTGGACAGGCCCACCCAGGGAAGGGTGTGGCTCGTGGGCATCGAGACCACCAACATGCCACAGGCTGAGAAATCCAAGCTCAGGCAGAAATACTGCGGCTTCATCTTCCAGATCTACAACTTGATTCCTATCATGAGCGCGATTGAGAACGTTGAGCTGCCACTCGTCTTCCAGAAGGTTCCCGAGGAGGAGAGGAGGAAGCGGGCGGAGGCGGTGCTTGCCAGGGTTGGCCTTGAGAAGAGAATGCATCACAGGCCAACGGAGCTGAGCGGCGGAGAACAGCAGAGGGTGGCCATCGCCCGGGCACTGGTCGTCTCACCTAAGATCATCTTCGCCGACGAGGTCACCGGGAACCTGGATACCAAAACGGGCCTTGAGATAATCGATCTTCTCTACTCCCTAAACCAGGAACAGGGGGTCACCGTCATCTTCGCCACGCACGACCCGAAGGTTCAGGACAAGTCGACGCGAACGATTTACTTGAGGGACGGAACCGTCGTTGCAGACGAGGTCAGAAAATAAGACTTCTTGATCCGCTTAACTTATCGCGCGAGAATAGAAGGTTACCGCTACTGCTTAGCACGATCCTCAAATTTATATAAGAAAGGACCGACCGACGTCAGGAGGCCGTCTGCGAGTGCACCCCAAGCCCGCTGTTGGGTGGCTAGTGTCGCTTCCCAGCACCCGGGTCGCATCAGAGCAAGGGTCGACATGAGGGTTGATCGATGGGAATCGCCCAAAGCTTCAAACTTGCGTTCTACCGGCTGCTGAAGAAGAAGATCGAGGTAAGGCTCGGGATATACGGCCCGACGAACGTTGGGAAGACCACCCTCGCAAACAGGTTGACCCAGGACTGGGTCGGCGAAGACATGGGGCCGGTGTCCGAGATCCCCCACGAGACGAGGGAAATCCTGAAGATGGAGAGGATGCAGGTCACAAATGGTTGGAAGAAGTTCAGCGTCGATCTCATCGACACCCCGGGAATCGAGACCAAAGTTGATTTTCGAGAGTTCATGAAATACGGCCTGAGCGAGGCACAGGCAAAGAAAAGGGCTAAGGAAGCCACCCAGGGCGTCTTGGATTCCATAAGGTGGCTCGCAAACCTAGATGCGGTCGTCGTCGTAATGGATTCAACCGTGGATCCCTACACCCAAGTGAACATCACCATTCTAGGCAACTTGGAGGCCCGGAAGATACCCACGCTGATCGTCGCTAACAAGATAGACCTTCCGACCTCCTCCCCCGAAAGGATCAGGAAGGCCTTTCCCAACAAGAGGTTCGTTGCCATATCGGCGAAGAATGGGCAGAACATGGACAAGCTCTATGAAAGCTTGTTCGACATGGTGATGCAATGAAGCTGAAGGTTGACTTCATCCCTTTCTCGAGCATCAGCGAGAGGGGCCCTGAGGAGAAGGTCCGGTTCCTGTTGGAGAGGGTGACGGCGGGCCGGCTAGTGGTCATCGAGGGGACGTTGGACCCTGAAGAGGAAGCCATGCTCATCGAATCCACCATGAAATCGATAAGCGACGACTTCCCGGGCATAGAGCTCTGCACCCTGACCGGCGACGAGTACAGGAAGATAGGGATGATCGAGGGATTCAAGAATCGGCTCATGAGGACGCTGGGCCACAGGAAGGGAATCGTCGTGATTGGCCCTGCTGCGCTTATCAAGGAAATCAGAAGGAGTCCCGGCATACTCTCGATGTACATGGAGACGGAGTAGATGCGGCATCAGTGCGTTAAGTGCGGCAGGATCTACCGGAGCGAATCCAAGAACTTAATGGACGGCTGCGTCTGCGGGAGCAAGCTTTTCCTCTACCTGAGGACCCCGAAGTTAGAGGTCAAGAGAAGCCAGCTGCCCAAGAATCTTAACGGCCTGGAAGCCGAGATAAGGAAGATCCTCGGTGAGAGGATGAGCCCGGATCAGCCGATATCCATATCCATCGAGAACCTCAGGCTCGGCAGGGACGGGGTTTACACAATTGACCTGGACTCCGTATTGAGGGGCGACCCGATCATCCTGAAGGATGGGATGGGAGTTTACTTCATCGATCTCAAGACCGTCCTCAAGAGTCCAGAGGCTGAGGCGGCTTGAAGGTCAACAAGGTCGTCGTCGTGGATGGCTTCAGCGATCTGCCCTTCAGCCTAGGTACGCCTCCGCTCATGGGCGCGGAGGTGAGGTACCTCGCCGGGGCTTGCTGGGACCGGGACGAGAACGCAAGGGTCATCTACGTTACCTTGGACGACCTCAAGACCGGAAGGAAATCCTCCCTGTTGGACGGAGCGGACTTGGTTTTCGCGTACGCGGGCGTAAGGCAAGCGTCCCCGCTGGTGCAGCCGTCCAACGTGGTGGAGACGGGCCAGGTCTCCGACATCAGGGAGATCGCGGATTACGTCGCGTACCTTAAATGCCCAAAGATCCTGGGCGGGCCGTATGTCCTGGCCAACAATGGAAAGGTCGACGACCGGCTGGGCTTCGATGTGGTCGTGACAGGGGATCTCTCGAAGTACGCGCACGAGCTCCTTGCGGAGGGCGGCCGGATCGACAGCGTGGATCCATCGCTTCAGAGGACCAACCAGGACCTAGCAACCTACTCCCTGCATGGGGCGGGACTGGCCATCCAGAGCGCGGGATACCCCTCCTTTCTTTCGTGCGTGGTCGAGCTGTACAGGGGTTGTCCAAGCGCCTCACTGGGGGGCTGCTCATTCTGCCACGAGACGCGGTTCACGACCGTGGACTACAGGCCGGTCCAGGATGTCCTGGCGGAGATCTCCAAGCTTTCGGAACTTGGCTGCGAAAATGTCGTGCTCGAATGTCCATGTTTCTTCTCCTATTTCTCCTCCCCGACTGAGGATGGGCAGGTCAAGCTCGACCATGCTGCGATCGAGAAGCTTCTCGAGGGCGCAAGGACGGTCGCTCCGGACCTGAAAGGCCTGCACATCGCGAACGCCAACCCAAGGACCATAGTCGAAGACCCGGAGGAGTCGGTCAAGATCCTGAAGGCGATCGTCGCGAACTGCTCGGATGCCAACTTCATCAACCTAAGGGTCATCACGTTCGACGAAGAGGTTCAGCTTCAGAACAATACGCCTGCGTCAGCGGACCAGTCTAGGAGAGCGGTCGAGATGCTGGCGGAACAGGGAAGGCCAACGGGGCCGAGCGGCCTTCCCCGCATCCTGCCCACGATCGAGTTAGTCTACGGGCTGCCGGGGGAGAGACAAAGAAGTCTCGACGTCAACCTTCGCAACCTGAGGGAGCTCGCGGATGCCGGACTCATTCGAGGCGTGATAGCTAGGCCGCTTTTTCCCATTCCGGGAACGCCGGTTTCTAAGAGGGAAGACCTGCCAAAGACCGAAGGCCTCGAAAGCCATCTGAAGGAACTGCAGGCAGTCAACCGAGCTGCCGAGGCAAGACTGATCCAGCCGGGGCAGCTGGTGAGGGAGGTCTACACCTACAGGATCCTTGGTGGCTTAGCCATGGCGAAGAAGGTCGGCGTGAACGGCCTGGAAGTACGCATCCACGGATCGTCGCAGGCGAACATCGTCCAGGACGTCCGCATCACCTCTGCGATGAGCGCCGGATTGGAAGCATTGACACAGCCACTCACGCCCAAGACGGTCTCAAGGGAGCTGCTCAGACTCATACCGGAGATGACGGACGACCGCATTGATCGGTTCATGCGGTCAAGGCCGGAGCAATCTGAGCAGTTCTACCAGCTCTTTGACGACCCGGCAGCCGCTAGGAGGGCAGCCTCCTTTTTCGAGTTCAAAGAAGATCACGCCCTAAGGGCCGAGCCCAGTTAGGCCGGGAGGTGGCTTGCGTGAGAAGAATCGGGATCGGGATGTTGGGACATAGCTGGATGGGGCGAACCCATACGCAGGCGTTCAAGGACCATGGACTGTTCTTCGAGACGGAAGTCGTGCCACGATTCGTCGGGATCTACGGTCGCGATGCCAAGTCGGTTGAACGCGACGCAAGACGCTGGGGCTACGAGTATGCCACAACGGACATCGACAAGATACTCTCGGACGACTCGATCGACCTCGTGGTCAATGCCCTGCCGAACCACATGCACATGGAGCCCTGCATAGCAGCGGCGAAGGCCGGCAAGGACGTCGTGTGCGAGAAGCCGCTTGCGCTTAATCCGGAGCAATCCAGCAAGATGGTGGCGGCCGCCGAGAGCGCGGGCATCAAGGACCTCATGGTCTTCAACTACAGGTGGCTGCCCGCCATTCAACTCGCTAAGAGGATGATCGAGGAGGGCAAGCTCGGGAGGATACTTCAGTACAGAGGACTCTACGGGCAGTCCTGGTTGACCAGGCCAGATGCCCCGGCGGGTTGGAAGGTGCTCAGGGCATTCTCGGGAGCCGGGGTCGTTTTCGACCTCGGTTCGCACGCAGTCGATCTGGCCTTACATCTCGTGGGACCCGTAGAGGAATTGGTCGCCACGACGGAACTGTTCGTGGATGGAAGGATGAAGCCGGACGGAACACGCGCGACCCGGGAAGAGTTGGGCGAGGAGCTTGCAATGTGCATGCTCAAGTTCCAAAACGGAGCTCGTGGCACGATCGAGGTGAGCAGGGTCGCCTCAGGATTCATGAATAAGAACAGGATCGAGATACACGGGACCAAGGGCGCGCTCATCTTCGATCTTGAGAACCTGAATGCCCTCCAGATCTATGACTCCTCTCAGGAGAACGGCGGATTCCGGAACTACGTGGTCGATTCCCACAACGTTGGCTGGTCCCACGCGTTCATGCTGCAGGCCCATCACATGCTTGAGTGCATTCTCGAAGGAAAGCGGCCGAACCCCAACTGGTCCCACGGCCATACCGTTCAGGTCGTTATGGACAACATCCTGAAGTCGGCAAAGACCGGGCGTTGGGTCCGTGCAATGTAGACGAGACCCACCACGTACCTGTGGTTGGAGTGGCCCCTTTGTTCGACCGCGTCCACCGAGAGGAACGAGATCCTTTTCGATGGAATGCCCAAAACGCTTGATTGGACGGAACGCACGTCCTAGTGTTCATCGTGCGTAAGGGGGCCTAGCGACTGGGAATCTAGAATTGCCGCTTCTGTGCCCGGCCGGAAAAAAGTGGATCGCTTATGCCGAATACATTTTAGAGAGTTGGTCAGGCGTGACCGTCGGGAGGAAGCGCAGACGAAACATATCATGAACGTAGTCACGGGCAAGCCGATGCCCGAGTTCCTAACAGGGGTAATCACCCCCATGTTCACGGCCTGCCACGAGGATGGGTCGCTGGACGAGGAGGGCATAAGATCCCATGTTCAGTGGCTGAAGAGATCCAAAGCCGTCACGTCCCTCTTCGTTAGGAGCGGGGTCGGCAAGATGTTCACCTTTACCCCTGAGGAGACGAGGCAGATGACCGAGATCGTCTTGGATGAGGCGGCTGGCGACATGTACGTCCTCGTGGGCTCATCGGGCGACTTCTCGAAAGGAAGGCCGAGGGAGGAGCAGTACATCCAGCAGACCATTGAGCTCAGCGAGTTTGCGCAGGAAAAAGGCGCGACGGCAGTGGTCGTGGTGTGCTTCGGGCTAGATCCGTCAGGAGACCTCGATGAGAAGATATTCAGATTCTATGAACGCCTCAACGATGCACTCAGCATCCCGATCGTGATCTACCAGCCAGGCATCACCCCTCCGCCCTTCATGATCAAGCCGAAGGTATTGAGTCGGATCGCGGAGCTTTCGAACCTCAAGGGCATGAAGTTCTCGACGAACGACATGAAGAGCTTCGGCGACATGTGCGCGGCGACGGCCGACAAGGATTTCACAATGGTCTGCGGCGCGGAAACCGCGTTCTTGCCAAGCCTCGCCCTCGGTGCTGGCGGCGTGATAGGGGAGGGCTGCAACACCTACCCGGAGCTGCTGCGCGCCATTTTTGACTTCTTCATGAGCGG